>JBKICU010000029.1:0-136146 GCA_046566965.1 Acidobacteriota bacterium | reverse complement strand
AACCTTGCATGGTTGTCCCAACCTGAAAGTAAGGCTGGTGCAGGGCGAGGCCGACGCGGAAATTCTCAAGGCGGCCAGGGAGGAAAAGGCTGATGTGATAGTGATGACCAGCCGGGGGCGAAGCCTGGACAAGGAGCCGGGCGAAGCCACGGGACTCGGCACGGTGGCCAGGCAGGTGCTTGAAAAATCGGTCGTGCCGGTGCAGATCGTCTATCCCTGACGAAAGAAGTGCTTTGCAGGGTCTTTCACTTGCGGCGACGCAGGCCGTCGGCTGCTGTCGCCTTCTTCATGTGCTCGCGTTCAGCCGCACATGGGAAAGAGATGAGTTCCGGGCGGTTACCCACGTACACCGCCAAATCCCGCCTGCCCACGACGCGAAGCGGAAAGCCGGGTCTGGGGGAGGCCTCTCCCCCAGCGGGTCCAGGGCGGAGCCCTGGCGGGTTCGGGCGGAGCCCGATATCTCTCTTACTCTTCATCCTTCTCTTTGTTCATCCCTTTCGACCTCGGGTGCGCCTTGTCGTAGCTCCGGGTGAGCTGCGCCAGATTCAGGTGCGTGTAGCGCTGCGTGGTGGAGAGCCGCGAGTGCCCGAGCAGCTCCTGCACGGCGCGCATGTCCGCGCCGGATTGCAGCATGTGGCTGGCGAAGCTGTGCCGCAGCACGTGCGGGCTGATGGCCGTGGGCAGACCGGCTTTGGCGCTTAGACTCTCCAGAATGCGGTTGGCTTGGCGGCGTTGCAGAGGCTTGCCGCGCTGGCCCAGGAATATGGCCTGCTCGGCCGGTTCGGGTGAGAAGGCGTGCCGTATGGCCAGATAGGCTTTCAAAGCGTCGGCGGCGGTGTCGGAGAGCGGGGCGAGGCGCTCCTTGCTGCCTTTGCCGGTTACGCGCGCGATGCGCGCCGAGAGATCCACGTCGTTCAGCGTCAGGCCCAGGGCCTCGCTCACGCGCAGGCCCGAGCCGTAGAGCAGTTCGGCCAGGGCCTCGTCGCGCAGCGCTTCCGGATCTCCCGGCTGGCTGGCCGGGGAGTCCAGCAGGGCGAAGGCCTGATCCACGTTGAGGCTCTTGGGATGCGGCTTGGAGAGCTTGGGGTTGGAGAGCCCTTCAGTGGGGCTTTTGGCGATGACGCCCCGGCGGATGAGGTGCTTGAAGAAGCCTCGCAGACAGGACAGCCTGCGCGACATGGAGGTCTTGGCCTGTTTGGCGCGGTGCTGCTCGGCCAGAAATCCCTGGATATCCAGGCGGGTTATTTCGCGCGGGGAAGCGAGCGACCGGCCGCGTTTCTTCAAGTGCTGCTCGAAGTATTGCAGGTCCGACTCGTAGGCTGCGAGGGTGGCCTGAGCGTAGCCCTTTTCCACGGCCAGCCAGGCCAGAAAGCCCTGGGCATTGTCAGGGAGCCGCCGGGGCTCTTCAGGAGGAGAGGCGCTGGTCGAGGACATAGGAGCTTTTTGGGTTCTCCTTGGCCTTCTTCTTTAGCGTCATGGCGATCTGTGAGGCCTCGCCGTAGTGCTTGAGGCGTCCGCCGACGTTCAGCACCACGGCGATGGAAATGGCCATGAGCGGGAAGGTTCGCATGTTGCCTTCTCGGTCTGTGGATTGGATGTAGCCTTTGGCGCGGTCCTCTTCGTCATAGAAATGGGGCACGATGGAGTCGAAGTTTTCCACGATGCGCTGGCAGGCCAGTTCCACCTTGTCGGGGGGCAGGATGAACACGAAGTCGTCTCCACCCACGTGCCCCACGAAGGAGCGCACCCCGGTGAAGCCCCGGATGGTGTTCACGATGATGCGCGCGCTCATCATGAGCACCTCGTCGCCGCGCGAGAAGCCGTACTTGTCGTTGAAGCTTTTGAAGTAGTCCAGGTCGGCGTAGGCCAGGGCGAAGTCCTCCCGACGGTCGATCATCTCCTGGATGCGCTGGATGATGGAGGTGTTGCCCGGCAGCTTGGAGAGCGGGTTGGCGTCGAATGCGCGCGAAGCGCGTGTGATGGTCAGGAAGAGGCGCGCCTTGAGCCTTGCCGGCGTGGACGGAATCACGATCAGGTCGTCCACTTCCGCGCCGCACCAGTCCGCCTGGGCGAGCAGCGTCTCTTCGCGGATGGCCAGGATCACCGGGAGCTGGCGGTAGACGTTCTCGCTCTTGACCAGTTGCACCACGTCCAGGCCCGCCATGTCCGGCAGGTCGTGGTCCACGATGAGCAGGTCGGGCAGCTCGTTGAACAGCACCTCAATGGCCCCGCGCCCCCGGTCGAAATGGACGATTTCCAGCTGGTTCTGGTCCCACAGGCCGACCAGAGTGTCCTTGAGCTCCTGATTGGCCGAGAGCAGGTACACTTTCTGGGTACGTGGCAGGCGGCAGGCGTCCTGGGTGGTCATGGCTTACACGAAGCTCAGGTCGGCGATTTCCATGAACTGCTCGGAGAGCTGGTCCAGGATGGTTTCCAGGTCGGCTGGCTTCAACTTGAGTTTCTTGAGGGCGTCCGGTTCCAGGTATAGCACGTTGTCGTCGCCGCCGGAACCGTACTCGAACACGCGCACCATGAAGTCGCCCAGATGCACGCAGCAGGCCGCCTCAGGGTAGAGCCGAGCCAGTTGCGGCTTGTGATGGTAGCTCATGCCTTCCTTGATGCTGGGGGGCAGCTTCCAGTGGTCGGCTATCCAGGCATTCACGCGGTCGTGCCCGAAGCCCATGAGGGCCTTTTCCGCGTCCAGGTAGGTCATGTCCCGGGTTTTGACCATGGCTTCCACGCCGGTTTTGAGCTCCGGAAGCTGGATGGCGGTGACCACCTTGCCCAGGTCGTGCAGGAGTCCGGCCACGGACACGTCCTCCACATCCTTCAGGCCCACGTGGCGGGCGATGGTGGAACTGGCCAGGGCGCAGCCCACGGAGTGCTCCCACAGGCCGACCATGTTCTGGTTCATGATGTCCATGACCGAAGTGGAGACGATGACGCCGCGCAGCACGTTGAACCCCAGCAGCACCAGCGCGTGGTGGATGGAGCTTATGCGTCCTGGGAAGCCGTATATGGGCGAGTTGACCATCTTGAGGACCTTGGCCGAAAGCACCTGGTCCATGGCGATGAGTTTGGCCATCTGCTCCGTGGAGGAGTCGGGGTCCTTGACCAGGCGCGAGACCTCGTCCAGCACCTTGGGGAGCGTGGGCAGGTCCTTGACCGCCAGGATCTGGTCCTTGCGTTCGAGTTTCAGGTCCTCGGACATCGGATGGTGCTCCTAGCCCGCCTTGGAGGCGATCTTCATCTTGAAATAATGGGTGAAGAGCGCCTTCACCTGGTTCATCCAGGGGTCCTGCGCGTGATGGCGGAAGAGGTGGTCAAGCCGCTGCAGGCGCGTGTCATAGTTGGTGCCCGAGGAGACGCCGTCGGTCTGGATGGGCTCGCCCTCCACGACCACGTGTTCCACGCCCATCATGTCGAACTTGTCCAGCAGGGATTCGGTCAGCTCCGCGCCCTGCGGGGCCACGACCATGCCGTCGGCGCGGGCCACCGGCTTGGCCAGCACGAAGCCGGGTTTGGCCAGATTGAGGGGTATTTTCTGCATGCCCTGGGGGCTCCTTGTCTGGATTAAGCCGACAGATAGTATCCGCCGGGCAATCTTCGCACAACCCCTTTCAGCTCCAGAACCACGAGCGTACGGCTCATTTCCGAGGCGTCCTTGCCGAAGATGCGGCACAGCGAGTCGATGTGGGTGGCGCCCATGGCGGCCAGGTGGCCGGACACGTCGTCCTCGAAGGGGGACGTGGCTTCCGGCGCAAGGGACGCATGAGGCGCGCTGACGTCGGAGGCCGCTTCGCCCGCCGGTTTGTCGGAGGCGGCGCGAGTCTTGCGGACTGGAGGCCCGGCCGTGTCTGCGGCCGCATTTCCCGGCATGCCTGCCGCGGCGGCATCGGATGGCTCAAGGCCGCGCCACGGATCGGGAGCGGCTGAGCGCTTGGTTTTGCGCGCGGGAGGCGTGGCGGCCCCTGTGCGTTTAGGAGGCGTGGCAACGGGTTTGTCTGGCAGCAGACGGGCCTGTTCGAACTCGGGGCGGGGGGAAGGGGCGGATTTGGGAGCGCGCCCCTGGGCCAGGAAGGCTTCCAGTTGGGGCTTGAGCTCCAGGAGGATATCTTCGGCCCCGTGGACCAGCTTCGCGCCCTTGTTGATGATCTCGTGGCAGCCCCGGTAGCTTTTCAGCGACACCGGACCGGGCACGGCGAACACCTCGCGCCCCTGCTCCATGGCGAGTCGCGCGGTGATGAGGCTGCCGGACTTGGTGGTGGCTTCGACCACGAGCACTCCGAGGGACAATCCGCTGATGATGCGGTTTCGCAGGGGAAAGTTGCCGGAGAGCGGCTTGGTTCCGGGCGGAAATTCGGAGAGGATGAGGCCCTTTTCGGCCAGTTCGCGCCAGATGTCCCGGTTGGAGGCAGGATAGATGAGGTCCGGCCCGGTCCCCATGACCGCGATGGAGCTTCCAGGGCCCTTGAGGCCGCCCAGATGGGCCTCGCGGTCGATGCCGTAGGCCAGCCCTGAAATGACCGTGACCCCGGTATCCGAGAGGTCCATGGCGATGCGGTGAGCCAGTTCGATGCCGTAGCGCGAACATTCGCGGGAGCCGACCATGCCGACTCCGGGGTTGTCCAGCAGCCCGAGGTCGCCGACCGAATAGAGAAAAACGGGAGGATCGGGGATTTCGCGCAGGCGTTGCGGGTAGCGCGGATCGGCCCAGGTCAGGACGGCGATGTCCTTGTCCTCGGCCTTGGCCAGTTCCTGCTCGGCGCTGGAGCGCCAGGATTCGGCCAGGAAGGACTGGAGCTGCTGGCTGGTCACCAGTCCCATGTCCAGCCAGGATCTGGCCCGCTCAACAGCCTTGGCGGCGCTGCCGAAGCGTTCCAGAAGGCGCTTGGCCGTGCGGGGGCCGAGACCGGGCGCGTGCTTGATGCACAGGCTGGCCCAAAAATCCTGGCGAGCGTGCTCGGACACTGATTCTACTGGCCCAGCTGCTTCAATTTCTGTTTGGCCTTGCCGACGAACTCCGAATTGGGATGTTCGTCCACCAGAAGCTTCAGGTGGAACACGGCGTTGGATTTGTCCCCCAGGCGCTCGTAGGCGTCTGCGATGCGGAAAAGCGATTCGCCCGCCTTGGGATCCTTGGGGAAGCGGGTGGTCACTTCCTTGAAGGACATCACGGCCTGGTTGTAGCTCTTGTCGCCCATGTAGCTTTCGCCGATCCAGAACAGGACTTCAGGGGTCTTGCTGGAGGAGGGATACCTGGCCAGAAAGTCGTTGAATTTCTTGCGGCCTTCGTCGTTGCGGTTGGCCGAGACCGAGCGCAGGGCTTCGGTGTACAGGAGCTGTTCCTGGATGTCCGCCGCAGGAGGCTGGGCCACCGGGCCGCCGGACGCCCCGGGCACTGCCGGAGGGAGCGGGGCAGGCGGTGCCGCCGCCGGGAGGGGCTGGGGAGCCGGTGCGGCCGGTGCGGAAGGCAGGGTCCCGGAAACAGCCGGCGCGCTCACCTGCCGGGCAGGTTTGCCCTTGCCGGAGCGAACGGTGTCCAGTGGGACGGGTTGCTTGGGCTGCTGAGCCTGCGGGGCCGGGGACATCGCCAGGGGCTGGCCCGGCCGGGGGATGTCGTTCACCGTGACCACGTGCGGCCTCAAAGGCGTTGCTGCGGGCTGGGGAGCGGGCGCCGCCTGTTGGACCGGCGAGCCGGGCAGAGCCTGGGAACCGGGCGATGCCTGTGCGGTTTGCTGCGGGGCAGGGGGGGGCATCGGTTGGGCGGGTCTTGCCGGGGGCAGAGGTTGCGCGGCAGGCTGGCTTGCCGGCTGGCGCGGCGGCTGCGCAGGAGCCGGGACGGGCTGGGGCGCTATGCCGTTCTGCGGGGCGAGGGGGATGATCTGCCCGGCCACGATGGGCTGTCTGCCGGGACGCGTAGCGCTTGCCGGAGCGGCTTTGAGCGCTTTGCCCTGCCCTGGCTGTGCGGGCGGCTGTCCGGAATTCAGGCGGTCCAGGCGGGAGGCTAT
This sequence comes from Acidobacteriota bacterium, assembly GCA_046566965.1. GTDB lineage: Bacteria > Desulfobacterota > Desulfovibrionia > Desulfovibrionales > Desulfovibrionaceae > Fundidesulfovibrio. The sequence continues at coordinate 130,135 of JBKICU010000029.1, read as the reverse complement.
GTCGCGCAGCTTGGCATCGATGTCGGCGTCCCTGGCGCGCTGCTGCTCCTGAAAACGGGAGAAGCCTGCTTCCAGGTTGTCCAGCCGGGATGTCTGGGCGTCCTTGCCCTTGTTCTGGGCACAGCCGGAAATGGCGAGCGCCAGGCTCAGGGCGGTCAGGCCGAATCGTTTCACCGCATCCTCCGATAGTTTCCCAAACGATAATTGAGTGTTGCCATGATTGCAAGTGGCTGTGGCCCAAGGAAACAGTAAAGTCGATTCCAGTCGGACCAACATGCGCATGTTCATTGCATCCTTCAAGAAATTGGGGCAAAAAAGCCGCGCCGCGTCTTGTGCGGCCCACGCCATACAAGGAGTCCGGTTCAGCGTGAACGAGCATTATCTCTTCGCGGCCTTCACGGCCCTCGTCTGCCTGCCACTGTCCCTGGCCCTGGCCGCTGCCGGGCTGCCTGTTACCAGCGCCGTTCTTCTGGTCAACCCTCCCAAGCGGGTGAAAGTTTTCCGCGACAAATACGGCCAGCAGACCGCCACCCTGTGCCTGCTTTGCGGCCTGGTGGCCGCCGTGGGTATTGCCGGGGGCGCGGCTCTGGTTCAGAAAAGCTTTCCTGCGGTTGCCTCGTTCTGGCTGGGCTGGCCCCTGCCTGTGGTGCCTTTGGCTTTGGCCCTGGTTCTGGCTGCGGGGTTGGCCCTGGTTTACCGCGCAGCGTGGCAGGCCCTGAAGGAAAAGCGCCTGGCGCACGCGGTCATCGGCTGTGCTTCCACTGCGGCGGGCTGGGCCTTCGGGTACCTGTTCCTTTCCTTTCTGCGCCACTTCGTTCTGAGCGCGTCAGAACCCGGAGCCGATCCCTCCTTTTTCCTGCCTCCCATGGAATCCGCATCCTGGCTGCTGCTGGGTCTGTCCCTGCCGCTGAGTCTGACCCTGGCTGGAGCATACTCCACGCTGTATCTGATCTATCGCCGCGACAAGGACGATTTCGGTCGCGACTACTACAACTTCGCCCTGAAGCTGGCCAGCAAATGGGCTCTTTTCTCCACGTTGGCCGTCCTGGCCGCCCTGGCAGGCCTGTTCGCCCGCATCTGGCCCCTGGTCCGGGACCTGCCTGTGCGTCCGTTCTTCTTCTGGGGGGAGGGCGTGGCGCTGCTCTGCCTGCTCATGGCCTGCACGCTTTGGGCGCTGGTCATCAGAAGCCAGAATCCGCTTCGACTGAAGCTTCATTGTGTCGCGGCCTGCCTGCTGGCCGTGGCTGGCCTTTCGGGGCTCATGTACGCCAACGTCAGGTTCTTCATGGCGTAGAGGGGCGGCGGCGCAAAGAGCCGCCTGGGCTTCGCCGGGAGCGCAACCCGTGGTTGATATCCCGGCCGGTACGACTTACAGGAGACTATAAGAGCGGGAGTGCTCCGCTCCGGATGATTTCATGTCAAAGAACAAACCGGCGCCGATCATCGTCAAGAAAGAGGACGAAGCGCACGCAGGAGCCCACGGCGGAAGCTGGAAGGTTGCCTACGCGGACTTCGTCACGGCCATGATGGCGCTTTTCCTGTTGCTTTGGCTGACCATGGCCCTGAAACCGCAGCAGAAGGAACAGATATCCACCTTCTTCCAGGACCAGGACCTGCCCAAGCGCGACCGGCCGCAGGAGACCGTGGTGCTGCCCACCTACATCGCCAAGGATGTGCAGCAGGGCACGCCCCAGTTCAAGCTCTCCCAGGAGGAGAAGCTCCAATACGAGGTCGCCCTGATGATCAAGCAGCTCATGGAGAATAACCCCAACCTGAAGAAGAACTCCGGCGTGAGCTCGGACAAGGTCGGGGTCTTGCTGCATGTCAACAACGCGGTCATGTTCCAGCCAGGCTCGCCGCAGCTCAAGCCGGAAGCCCTCAAACTGCTGGACGACGTGGTCGCAGTGATGAAGAAGATCAAGGTGGACCTGGTGGTGCGCGGCCACACCGACGACGTGGAGGCCGGAAGCAACGCCAGCATGACCAAGTTCGAGCTTTCCGCGCTGCGGGCGGCTTCTTGCGTGCGCTACATTGTGGAAAAGGGGGGGATTCCCTCCACCAGGGTAAAGGCTGCCGCCTACGCGGACAGCAACCCCATAGCCCCCAACACTTCCGACCAGAACCGCGCCATCAACCGCCGTGTGGAGTTCCTGTACCACTCGCAGGAAATGGCCAACCTCTATTGAGAATACATCATACCATGCCCGCACTTCTGCTCTTTTTCATGCTCTTTTCGGCCTGCCCGGCCTGGGCTCAGAAAACCCAGGTTTCCCTGCCCCTGTCCTTCCAGATCGACGCGTCCGGCAGCCCGGAATCCGGGGAGAACCTGGCCCGGCTGGTCAGCCAGACCAATACGGCGGGCGTAGCGCTCGGGGAGTGGATCGAATTCGATTTCGGCAGGCCCGTGGTCATCACGGGAGTGAACGTGGTGAACGGCTGGGCCGAAGCCGGGGCGTACCGCCAGTACGGGCGCATCAAGAACGCCGTCCTGAATTTCAAGGACGGCACAACGCACAGCATCACCCTCAGGGACACGGACAAACCACAGACGCTGCCATTTTCGGGCAAGGGCCAGACCCTGCGGCTGGCCGTGGCCTCCGTGTATCCGGGGGGAGTGTCCACCGTGCCGTACCTTACCCGCATATCCTTCATGGGATACGACCCGGGCGTGCAGCAGGTCACTCTGACCGGTCGCTTCGAGGGGTGCGTGCGCAGCGGGTCCAGCTCCGACGTGGAAGGCGGGACCGATCCCTTCTACTACTGCGCCCGCTTCCGCGCTGACGACGGCTCCATCTTCGGCTGCCTGGACGACCTCTGCTTCCATCCCAGAAACATGGTGAGCACGCACCTGAGCGTTACGGGGCTGGTGAAGCCGGGCAACGTGCTGGAAGTGATCGAGGCGTCGCCCGTGGGGCAGGAATCCAAGGCGTCGGGGCAGCACACCGGCAAAGGCAAGCCCCGAAAACGCTGACCAAGCGTGAATCCACACGAATGCAAAGGGCAGGTTCCACGGAACCTGCCCTTTGTTCTGATATGCGCTGAACGTGCCTGCCCGTTAGTCGTACTTGACCGAGCTGAAGGCCATGAGTTTGTTCCAGGTGTGGTGGGACTCGATGCGCCGGACCGTGCCGGTCTTGCCGCGCAGGACCAGCGAGTGCGTCACCGCGCCGTGGCCCGAGAAGCTCACGCCCTCGAGCCATTTTCCGCCGGAGATGCCCGTGGCCGCGAAAAAGGTGTCGCTGCTGGAGACGAGTTCTTCGGCGGTGAGCACGCGCTTCAGGTCGAAACCGGCGTCAAGCAGGTTTGCGCGCTCCTCGTCCGACTGGGGATCGAGCCTAGCCAGCATCTGCCCGCCCACGGCGCGGATGGCGCAGGCCGAAAGAACGCCCTCGGGAGTGCCGCCCGTGCCCATCATCACGTCCACCATGTCCTTGGGGTCGAGGGCCATGAGCGAGCCGGCCACGTCGCCATCGGTGTGCAGCTGGATGCGCGCCCCGGCGGCCCGGATGTCCGCGATTAGCCTGGCATGGCGGGGCTTGTCGAGAACGAACACCACCAGGTCGTCCACGTCCTTGTCCAGGGCCTTGGCGATTCCCATGAGGTTGTCCTGCACCGGGGCGTCCAGGTCCACGGCGTCCTTGGCCTGGGAGGGCACGACCAGCTTCTGCATGTAGAAGCTGGGGCCGGGATCGAACATGGATCCTTTTGGCGCGCAGCCTACCACGGAGATGGCGTTGGGGCGGCCATAAGCCAGGAGCCGTGTGCCTTCCACCGGGTCAACGGCCACGTCCATGGCCGGGCCGGTGCCGGAACCGACGGCTTCACCGTTGAAGAGCATGGGGGCCTCATCCTTTTCGCCTTCGCCGATGACGATGACGCCCTGGATGTTGATCGAGTCAAAGCACAGCCGCATGGCGTCCACGGCGGCCCCGTCCCCGGCGTTCTTGTCGCCTTTGCCGAGCCATCTTGCGCTGGCAAGGGCGGCTGCTTCAGTAACGCGGACAAGGTCCAGGGCGAGGTTGCGGTCGGGTGCTTCCATGTTTCCTCCAGAGTGTTGATGGGGCAGCACGGTAGTGAAAATCCCGCGCGCCGTAAAGATTGAGGGCGGGCCTCCTGTGGGGAAGCCCGCCCTCAATGCATACGGCCCATGCGTCGGCGTATCGGGCCGCCGCGTGCGAACTATTTCGCGCGGAAAGTGATGCGGCCTTTCGTCAGGTCGTAGGGAGACATCATCACTTTGACCGAGTCTCCAGGAAGAATCTTGATGCGGAACTTGCGCATTTTGCCGCAGAGATAGGCCAGAACAGTCTGCCCGGTCTCCAGCTTGACCTCGAACACAGTTCCGGGAAGGGCTTCCTGAACCACGCCGGCTATTTCGATGCCGTCTTCTTTGGCCATGTAATCACCTCCGGCTGGTAGCAGTGGAAAAAAAAAGCCCCATCCCTTTGGGGATGGGGCTTGGAATGTTCAGTCTGCCCGAATTACCAGGGACGACGGCCGCCGCCACCGGAGCGGGGGTTGTCATTGTACTGGCGGCGGGGACGCTCCTGAGCTTCGTTGATCTTCAGGTTGCGACCCTGGAAGCTCTGGCCGTCCAGGGCTTCAACGGCGGCAAGGGCACCTTCATCGTTCATCTCGACGAATCCGAAGCCACGAAGGCGACCGGTCTCGCGATCGGTGATCAGGGCAACGGAGATCACCTCGCCGTAGGGGGCGAAGTAATCGCGGACATCGTCTTCGGAAGCGGAGAAGGGAAGGTTGCCGACGTAAAGTTTCTTGGCCATGTGCGTAAACTCCAAAATGTATTTGGCATTCATTCTTATCAAATTGGAGCGAAGCACACGCTTGACCCAACACTCAACAAGATCGATGCCGTTTGCCCAAAGAAGGTAAATGCATTTTCAAAAGAGTCAAGGTAAAAAACGAGGATTAAATTTTTTTAACTGCTGAGACGGGTAAGTGATCACGGGAAGCGGATTCATTTCAAGTTGATTTCCGCGTACCTGGATGGTCGACGCCATCAATGACGATGCTGCACGTTCTGGCGGAAGATTCTCCCGTGCGAACGTTTCAAGCGCCGCGAGCCAAGCAGTGCATGCAGGAATCGCGGCGTCGGCATTCGGGTGTTTTCTATGGATGCATTCAAAACCATAAACGGGCGGATTGATTCACTCCGGTGATGCAGGGGGCAACGGGTGCGTACAAAAGAGTCCCCGCCTCCCTGGGAGGCGGGGACTCGATGTCTCGATGGTTCCGGCAGGGGCGGCCCAGGCCGTCACCGGACGACGGACCGGGGTTCAGCTCCGGCCGTTCAAGCCGCACAAGCCCATTCGGGCAATCAGCCCAGGTGCGCTAGGCCAGCCGGGCGCGGATCTGGGCGATCAGGTTCTCGGGGGTGAAGCCGTATTCCTTGGCCAGCACCTCTGCGGGGGCGGAGTCGCCGAAGTGGGTGAGCCCCAGCACCAGGCTGCCGCAGCCAACGTACTTGTACCACAGCTCGGGGCGGCCCGCTTCCACGGCCACGCGGCAGGAGCACTCGGCCGGAAGAACCTCGTCCTTGTAGAGCTGGGGCTGCTCGTCGAAGAGCTCCATGCAGGGCATGTTCACCACTCGCACCTTGCGCTCGGTCAGGGCCTCGGCCGCGGCCAGGGCCATGGGGACCTCGGAGCCGGAGACCAGAATGATCAGGTCCGGCTTGCCGCCCGGGGCGTCGCGCAGCACGTAGCCGCCCTTTTTGGCCCCGTCCACCACGGCCGGGTACACGGCAGGGTCCATGACCGGCAGGTTCTGGCGGGTGAGCATCAGGCAGGTGGGCCTGCTGGTCTGATGCAGGGCGGTTTCCAGGCACAGCGCCGTTTCGTTGGCGTCGGCAGGGCGCATCACCAGCATGTTGGGGATGAGTCGCAGGGCGCTGACGTGCTCGATGGGCTGGTGGGTGGGGCCGTCCTCGCCCAGGTGGAACGAATCGTGGGTGAAGATGTGCAGCGCGGGCAGTTCCTGCAGGGCGGACATGCGCAAGGCGTTGCGCTCGTAGTCGGAGAACATGAGGAACGTGGCTCCGAAGGGAATCAGCCCGCCATGCAGGGCGATGCCGTTCACGATGGCGCCCATGGGGAACTCGCGCACGCCGAAGGCCAGGTTGCGTCCCAGGGGGTTCCGGATGCTGAAGTTGTCCACCGTCTCGCGGAATTTGACGGTCATGTTGGAAGGATCGAGGTCCGCCGAGCCGCCAACCAGGATGGGAAGCTGATCGATCAGCGATTCAAGGCACTTGCCCCAGGCGGAGCGGGTGGCGATCTTGGAACCGGATTCGAAGGCAGGCCACTTGAAGGAGCGGTTGCCGGGCGAGCGCTTCATCACGCGCCACAGATCCAGGAAAGCCGGGTCCTTGTCCAGCTTGGTCTCCAGGGTGCGGTTCCATTCGGCCGCCATGGAGCGCAACTCGGGATAACGGGTCCTGAAATGTTCCACGGTATCCTGGGGCAGACTGAAGCACTCGTTGGGGTTCAGGCCGCACTTGGTCTTGGTGGCTGCGATCTCCTCGGCGGACAGGGGCGCGCCGTGAGTCTCGAAGTCTCCCTCGCTGGTTGCCGCACCTTTGGCAATGACGGTGTGGCAGATGATCAGTGTGGGACGTGCGGTCTCGGCCTGGGCTTCGCGGATGGCCCCCCGGATGGCCTCGTGGTCATGGCCGTCGATCTCGATCACGTGCCAGCAGAAGCCCTCGAACACCATTTTGTGGTTGGTGCAGTCGCTGCGCTTGGTAGGACCGGAGAGCTGGATCTGGTTGGAGTCGTAGAAGGCGATGAGCTTGCCAAGCCCCCAGTGTCCGGCCAGGGAGGCCGCGCCCAGGCAGATGGGTTCCTGGAAGTCGCCGTCGGAGGCCAGCACGTAGGTGTAATGGTCGCAGATGTCCGCACCCAGACGGGCGCGCAGCATGCATTCGGCCACCGCCATACCCACGGACATGGCGAAACCCTGGCCCAGGGGGCCGGTGGTGGCTTCGACGCCGGGGGTGAGGTGTACCTCCGGGTGGCCGGGCGTGCGGGACTTCCACTGACGGAAGTTCTTGAGGTCGTCCAGGTTCAGGAGGCCCTGGAAGGTCAACAGGCTGTAGAGCAGGGCGGACTCGTGCCCTGCGGAAAGCACGAAGCGGTCGCGGTTGAACCAGGTGTGGTCGTCGGGGGAGTGGCGCAGGAACTCCTTGAAAAGGACATAGGCGACGTCGGCGGAAGACATCGGCCCGCCCGGATGGCCTGAGTTGGCCTTGCGGGTGGTGTCCATGATGAGGCCCCTGATGACGGCAACTGCTTTGCGGTCCATCTCGTTGTTCGCGGACATTTCTGTTCCCCTTAGATGGTGTCGAAGAGTTCTATGCGGCGCTGGTGGCGTCCGCCCTCGAACTGAGTTTTCAGGAAAGTCTCGGCGATGGATTCGCCCAGTCCCGGCCCCACCCAGCGTTCGCCCAGGCAGAGGACGTTGGCGTTGTTGTGCAGACGGGTCATGCGCGCCATGTACTCGTTGGAACACAGGGCCGCCCGGATGCCCGGACGCCGGTTGGCTGCCATGGACATGCCAAGCCCCGTACCACAGATCAAAACGCCAAGACAGTTTTTTTCGAGAACAAGATCGCACAACTTGAAGGCGAAGAGGGGGTAGTCGCAACTGGACTGGGTGTCCGTGCCTACGTCCACCACCTCGTGGCCCATTTTGGCTACGAAGGTCTTGAGTTGTTCCTTGAGAACGAATCCGGCGTGGTCGGAACCGAATATGACGGGGGTGCTCATGGCTGTGTCCCGGTTTTGATGTTGCTGGTTGCTGCGTGAAACGAAGCCGGCATCAGGAAGTTCCCGTTGCCCGCGCGAGCGCGCCGCGGATGCCCTCGCGCGGCATTCTCGAAATACGTTCATCCATACTGACCTGAACCCGGAGAACCATATACCTTGTTTTCGACAAACATGGTGATGTTCATCAAAACCGCAACGCTAGGGAAGCTCCGGGGCGCGCACGTCTCCCCCCCTGTTCAGAGGAATATGCCTGGCCTGCGGCGGAAGAGGAAGCTCCAAAGTGGAGAGGTCCATGGGGGCGGCGAAAAGCTCGATCTTCCTGGTCCGCATGATAACCTGGAGGCCTCCCGGCGTGGTCAGGGTGAGACGATGCGCCAGGGGAGGACGACCGGCTTCGGGAGCGGCGAAATCGCCCAGTTCCACGATCCAGGGCTCCACGCCCCGGCCGGTGAGATGAATGGGTTTACCCTCGAAGTCAAGCGTGACGGAGCCCACTGCGGAGGAGGCGGGCAGGGAGTATTCGTACCCTTTGGAAGTCCTTTTCACGTTTTTATAGCCGGATGGGAGAATAAGGCCGAAGCGCCCTGAGGAGATGGAAGCCAGTTCCTTGAGGGTGAACGGGAAGGGCATGCCCAGGCGCGAAAGTCCCGCCCTGGTGTCCGGGTGGGTGAAGGCCTGGTTGGACAGCGGGTAGACCGCCAGCCAGCCCAGGGAATCCTCACGCCACATGGAGAAAGACTGCCCCATGCCGGTCGCCAGATCCAGGCGCAGCGGCAATTCCAGGTTCCCCCAGAATTTCACCAGAAGGCGTGCGGACCGTTGCGGGCTCTGGATGTTCAGGCTCGCGGACATGGAGAATGCAGCGGGTTTCTCGCCGGGCTCCGAGGCGAACGCCGCCCACAGGGCCTGGGCCTGCGCTGCGTCGGGCGCTCCGGGAACGCCGGTCTTGCGCGCGCAGCCCGCAAGCGGGAGCGAAAACAGGAGCAGGACGAAAAGCCCGGCGCGCAACGTCGTGGCGAGGTTCATCCCGGCGCTTCCGGAAATCATTTCAGCTCGTCCAGCCTGCGGTTCAAGTCCTGCTGGTTGGGATGATTCATCTCCAAGGCCTTGCGGTAGCCTTTCACGGCTTCCTTCCTGTGGCCCAGGGCCTTGGCGATGTCGCCGTAGTGTTCCCAGATGGTGGGGTCTTCCACGGGCTTGGTGACGGCCCGCTGGATTTCCTCCCAGGCCAACGCGACTTCGCCGCGTTTGAAGTGCGCCCAGGCCAGGGAATCGAGATAATAGGGGCTGTCGGGGTTGGCCTTGAGGGCGCGCGTTATGAGTTCAACCGCGCGGTCCAGGTCGCGCCCGTCCTCGGCCAGGGCGTAGCCCACGAAGTTCAGGGCGTCGGCGTTGGCCGGGTCCTTGGCCAGAATAAGTTCCATGACGCGCATGGCCTCGGCGCGGTTTTTTATCCGTTCCTGGGCCACGCCGTAACGATAGAGGCCCTCGACGTTGTCAGGCCATTTGCGCAGGACTTCCGCATACACCTGCGCGGCCTTGTCCGGAGCGCCCTGCTTGTCGTGGAACACGCCTTCCAGGAACCAGAATTCGATGCGGTCGGGAAAGGCGGCCTTGCCTTCGGCCACCAGGGGGGCGGCGCGCTCGAACTGGTTGGTGTCCAGGGCCAGTTGGATCCGGGTGACGAGGCTCTTGTCGTACAGGGGGTTGGTTTTGGGAATCCTGGAGAGCAGGTCGAAGGCCCTGTCCAGGTTGTTTTCCTTTTCCACGGCCATCATGGCCTGGATGAAGATCACGTCGGCGTTGTTGGGTTGATCCTGGGCCATGCGCTCCAACACCTTGACCGCGCCGTCCTGATACCCCTCGTCGATGAAGAGTCCCATGGCCTCGAAGAGAAAGGTCCGGTCTTTGGGGCCTTTCTCCATGAACATAAGGGCTTTGGCTTCGTTCTTTTGTTTGAGTGCCAGACGGATCATCCGGATCCATATCTCGGGGCCGTCTTCGCCCAGGTCCAGGATGCGGGTGTAAGCCTCCTCGGCCTGGCGGTATTCGTTGGCCTGTTCATGCAGATAGGCAAGCTCGGACCATGCCGCCAGCAGATTGGGGTCCTCGTGCAGTGACTGGCGAAGCTTGTCCAGGGCCTGCTTGCGCTTGCCGAGGCCCGCATAGGCCTTGGCTTCGTAGTAGGCCATGGCCGGGGTGCGCCTGTTCTTGGCAACCGAACCGAGAAGATCCAGTGCTTCCTGGAAGCGACCGGCTTCCACGAGCACAGCGCCGAGCTCCTGGCTGGCGGTCTGGTCCTTGGGATGATTGGCCAGGTACCCGCGCAGGACGTCCGAGGCTTCCTCGAAGCGGCGCTGCAACAGGTAGGAATTGGCCATGTAGAAGTGGAGGACCTTTTCGTCCGGATACCTGGCGAGGCCTTCCTGCAACACGTTCCTGGTCTTTTCCGGATCGCCCAGTCCCCAGTGCAGGTTGGCGAGGTCGCGGTACAGTTCAGGCGAAGGGGCAAGTTCGATGAGCTTCTCCACCACGGGCACGGCCTGGGCGGGCTGTCCCTGGCGGGAGAGCTCCTGGTAGAGCAGGAAATAATAGTCCGCGGCCGCACCGGGAGTGAGTCCCCTGGCGCTGGCGTCGGGGGGCGGGGACTTCTTTTTCGGGGCGCAGGCGGACAAGGCCAGGGCGACGGCCAGGGCCAGCAGCAGGGAGCGGGCTATGATGAGCATGTCGCTTTTACTCTTCTTTGCGAATCCACTCGGCCGAGAAGTCGCCGATGCGCTTCACGAAGTGGTCGCGGATCTTTTCGAGCAGACGGGTTTCGATCTGGCGGACCCGTTCGCGGGTGATGCCGTATTTCGTCCCGATTTCCCGCAGCGTGACCGGTGAATCCGACAGGATGCGCTGTTCCAGGAGGTCGCGTTCCTTGTCGGAGAGATCCGGCATGATGGTCTGGAGGTGTTTGTCCACCAGCCCCGCGATCTCGCTCTTGGCCAGGAGGTCCTCGATGCCAGGGGTGAGCGCCGGCAGGTAGTCCAGGCGCGTGGAGGTGGAGTCGTCTCCCAGGGTTATGTCCAGGGAAAGGTCGTTTCGCGCCATGCGCTGGTCCATTTCCAGAACGTCGTTTTCCGAAACCCGCAGATTCTTGGAAATGTTGGACACGGACGGATCGAAGCCCAGGGACGTGAGGCGCTGGCGTTCCTTGTTCAGGTTGTAGAACAGGGTGCGCTGGGCCTGGGTGGTGCCGATGCGCACCAGACGCCAGTTGTCCATGATGTATTTCAGGATGTAGGCCTTGATCCAGTAGGCGGCATAGTAGGAGAATTTTATCCCTTTTTCGGGATCGTACTTCTTCACCGCGCGCATGAGTCCCACATTGCCTTCCTGGATGAGGTCGGCCACGTTCTGCGCCCAGCGCCGCTGGAAATCCATGGCGATCTTGACCACCAGGCGCAGATGCGAGGTGACCAGCCGGAAGGCGGCTTTCTGGTCGCCCTTGTCGCGCACCAGCCGGGCCAGTTCGAACTCCTCGTCGGGGTTCAGCAGGGGGAACTTGCTGATCTCGCGCAGGTAGACGTTCAGGTTGTCGCGCCCGGAGGCGGGCACGCTCGGTATCTTGGCGGCGGGAAGATTGGTGAACTCGAACTCCGGCGTTTCGGCCAGAACCTCTTCCAATTCTTCGGCTTCTTCGTCGGGATCCTGCTCCGCCGTTTCGTCCGCGCCGGTCTCATCGAGGCCGGTGTCGTCGTCCTTGGCGGGGAGGATTTTCTCCTCGGTCGAATCCTCGTGGGTGCTCATGATGACTGTCCATTTGACGATAAAACGTCTTAAGCATTCCCTCATACGCTTTTCATTTGCCGGATTCAACGATTTTCAGTACGACCCAGAGGCTTTCCAGCAAGGAGGAGTCACTGTGGCGGATTTTCGCAAAGCACTTTCCGACAGTTCCATCATAGTTTTCGACGGCGCCATGGGCACGCTTCTGCAAGGCAGGGGCCTTCCTCCCGGCGCATCACCCGAGCTGTGGGGTCTTGAGAATCCGGGCATGGTCCGGGCCGTGCACGAGGACTATCTGCGCGCCGGAGCCAGGGTGGTGACCACCAACACCTTCGGCGGCACGCACTTCAAGCTGCCCTCCGGCACGGACGTGCGCCGCGTCAGCGCCGAGATGGCCCGCGTGGCCAGGCAGGCTGCCGGCGGGAACAACTTCGTGGCGGGCAGCGTCGGCCCTACGGGGCACTTCGTGGAGCCGCTGGGCACGCTCACCATGCGCGAGATGGTGGCCGCCTTCGCCCGGCAGATCGAAGGCCTGGCCGAGGGCGGCGTGGACCTGATCATCGCCGAGACCCATTTCGACCTGGCCGAGGCCAAGGCGGTGGTCCTGGCGGCGCGCCAGGTGTGCGACCTGCCCGTGGCCATCCTCATGACCTTCGAGCCGGGCGGCTCGCTCACGGGCACCCCGTCGGCCACTTTCGCCGACACCATGCAGAACCTCGGGGTGGAGCTGATCGGCGTGAACTGCGGCCTGGGGCCTGAGCAGATGCTGGACGTGGCCAGGGACTTCCTGCCGCGCCTCGACGTGCCCTTCTTCATCAAGCCAAATGCGGGCCTGCCCAGGCTGGAGAACGGCGTCACCGTCTACCCCATGGGTCCGGAAGACTTCGCCGCCAACATGGTTCCCTTTCTGGAGATCGGGGCCAAGTGCGTGTCAGGCTGCTGCGGCACTACGCCAGCCCACATCCAGGCCCTGTCCAAAATCGCTTCCGGAAGGACCTGGACCAGGCCCGAGCCCGCCCAGGGACGCCCCCTGGTTGTCACCTCGCGCTCGCGCTCGGTGTGCTTCGGTGTTGGCCTGCCTTCCGTGTGCATCGGCGAGCGCATCAATCCCACCGGCAAGAAGGTGCTGACGGCCGAGCTTCAGGCCGGACAGTTCGGCGAGGCCCTGCGCTTCGCCGAGGAGCAGCTCCAGGCCGGAGCCCAGGTGCTGGACGTGAACGTGGGTGCACCCATGGTGCAGGAGGACGTGCTTCTTCCGGCCCTGGTCAAGCAGCTCACCGCGCGCTTCCTGGCTCCCCTGTGCCTGGATTCCACGCTGCCCAATGCCTTGTCCGAAGCCCTGTGGGCGGTTCCCGGCTCCGCACTGGTCAACTCCATCAGCGGCGAGCCCGGACGCATGGACGAGCTTGGCCCCCTGTGCAAGCTGCATGGCGCGCCGTTCATCCTGCTGCCCCTGGCTGGCAAGAAGCTGCCGGTCACGGCGGCGGAGCGCATCGCGTCCATCGAGGCTCTGCTGGAGAAATCCGACGCCCTGGGCATTCCCCGGCGCCTCATCATGGTGGACTGCCTGGCGCTGACCGTGTCCTCCAAGCCCGAGGCGGCCCGCCACTGCCTGGAGACCATCCGGTACTGCTCAACGGTGCTGGGACTGCCTACCACCCTGGGGCTTTCCAACATATCCTTCGGGCTGCCCGCACGCGAGCTCTTGAACGCCACCTTCCTGGCCATGTGCCTGGGAGCGGGCATGACCGCCCACATCTCCAACCCGTCCACGCCGCTGCCCCGCGAGGTGGGGCTGGCCGCCGAGGTTCTGCTGGCGCGCGATCCCCAGGCAGGGCGCTTCATCGCCTCCTGCGCCGACTGGAAATACGGCGGAGGCTCGGGCGGCGGCTCGCGCCAGGCCCAGGAAAAGATCGTGACCACCCTGCGCGAGGCCGTGGTGGCCGGGCGCAAGGAAGCTGTACTGGCCATGGTGGAAGAGGCCCTGGAGCGCCAGGAAGCTCCCGCCGCCATCCTGGGCGAGAATCTGGTGCCGGGCATCATGGACGTGGGCGTGCTCTACGAGCGCAAGGAGTACTTCCTGCCGCAGCTCTTGCTTTCGGCCGAGGCCATGCAGGCCGGGTTCGAGCGCCTGAAGCCGTTGCTGGAGGCTCAGTCCGGGGGCGTGTCCCGCCCCAAGATCGTGTTGGCAACCGTCGAGGGGGACATCCACGACATCGGCAAGAATATCGTCGGCCTCATGCTGGAAAACCACGGTTTCGAGGTGGTGGACCTGGGCAAGGACGTGACGGCCGAACGCATCGTGGACACGGCGCAGGAATGCGGCGCGGGGCTTATCGGCCTGTCCGCCCTTATGACCACAACCATGGTGCGCATGGAAGAAACGGTGAAGCTCCTCAAGGCCCGCGGCATGACCCAGAAAGTCATTGTGGGGGGAGCTGTGGTCACGCAGGCGTACGCCCAGTCCATAGGAGCGGACGGCCACGCGGCCGACGCGGTGGAAGCCGTGCGTCTGGCGCAACGTCTCATGGACGCCTAGCCTCTTCCGCGTTATCATTACGAAGTGAGTTCTCAACTTAAAAAAAGCATGGCCTACTTCATGAAGCTCTTTCGCACGTTAATCCTGGCGTTTGTCGTTTCCCTTGCATCTGTCGGCGTGGCCATGGCCCAGGCGGCGGGCGACGCTCCCGTGTCCGGGCAGGACATCATCAAGACTGTGAGCCAGTCCCGCGGCAAAGTGGTGGTCATCAATTTCTGGGCGTCCTGGTGCGGCCCCTGCCGTCAGGAAATCCCCGAGTTGATCGAACTGCGCAAACGCTTCCCGGAGGACAAGCTGGTCATTCTGGGCGTCAGCGTGGACCAGGAGCATTCCATGTACGCCATGTACAAATCCAGGGCCGGATTCAACTATCCGGTGATGCGCGCCAAGCCCGACGTGTCCCAGGCGTTCTCAATCCGGGCCATACCGCGCACGGTGGTCTATTCGCCCAAGGGCGAAGTGGTCCACTCCCAGGAGGGGTATATGGCCGGCGATGATCTGGAAAAGATGATCAAGAAACTCATCGGAGCCTGAAGCGAATGTCAGAATATTTCCTGCGAAAGGCGCGCATTCAGGACGTGAAGACCATCCACGGCCTGCTCATGGAGTGCGCCAAGGGCGAGCTTCTGCTCCCGCGCTCCTACAACCAGCTCTATTCGCATCTGCGCGATTTCTTCGTGCTGACCTCGCCCGACGGCAAGGACGTGAAGGGCTGCTGCGCCCTGTCCATCTGCTGGGAGGGTCTTGCCGAAATCCGCTCCCTGGTGGTCCACCCGGACCTGCAGAAGATGGGTTGGGGGCGCAGGCTCGTGGAGGCCTGCGTTTCCGAGGCCGTGACCCTTGGCGTGTACAAGGTGTTCACCCTCACTTATCAAAGGGATTTTTTCGCCAAGCTCGGCTTCGAGGAAGTGACCAAGGAAAAGCTGCCCCAGAAGGTCTGGGCGGACTGCATCCATTGCCCCAAGTTCCCAGAATGCGACGAGATAGCCATGGTCATGGAGATGTAGACGTGTATTCGAATCTTGTGCCTGTCATCACCAGCGAGACTATCGCAGCCAGGATCACCGAGCTTGGCGCTGCCATTTCGCAGGAATACGAAGGAAAGGACCTTCTGGTCGTTGGCGTCCTCAAGGGCGCGTTCATGTTCCTGGCCGACTTGGTGCGCCATATCACGGTGCCCGCCCATGTGGATTTCGTGCGGCTTGCCAGTTACGGCGCCAGCAATTCCCCCGGTGAGCTGTCGTTCCTGGAAGATGTCGAGACGTCCTGCGAGGGCAAGCACATACTCGTTGTGGAAGATATCGTGGACACCGGCCACTCCATGGCCATGCTGCTGAAGCATCTGGCCGCGCGGGGAGCTGCCTCGGTCAAGTTGTGCTCCCTGATCGACAAAGAGGAGAGGCGCACTGCGCAAGTAACTGTTGACTTTTCAGGATTCAGGCTGGCAAAGGGATTCTTGGTGGGCTACGGTCTGGACTTTGCAGAAGACTACCGATGTCTGCCTGGCGTCTATGAACTGATCCAGCAGGAAGGTTCCTGACCCTATGAAAGTCGAATGCCCGAACTGCCATACGAAGTACAATCTCCCGGACGACAAAGTCGGATCCGAGGGAGCCGATGTTCGGTGCAGCGTCTGCCGCCATGAATTCCATGTGGAAGCACCCGCCGAAGACGATTTTCCGGGCTTCGGCGAGTCCGGGGCTTCTCCCATCTGGCCCGTGCAGGCAGAAGGAGAAGATGCCTTCGGCAGTTTCGAAAGCCAGCTCGACGAAGCCCGCAAGAAGGACCCCTTCGACGATGCGAGCGTTTCCTCCAGTGAATTCGCCTCCATCGATTTCGGCAAGCCCGCCAAGAAAGACCAGAACAGCAAGGCCAGTAAGATAATCCTGGCCGCAGTCCTCGGCTTCGCGCTTCTGCTTGGCATCGGCGGAGCCGCAGCCTATTTCTTCGATTTCTGGCCCTTCGCCAAAACCGAACCCGCCGTGCAGACGCCTGCCCCAGGTGCGGGAGGGCAGGGCGAGGGCGCTTCTGTCATGGAGAATTCGCAAGCGACTCCGGGTCAGCCCCAAAAGGAGCAGGGTCCGGATTACTCCGCGCAGCTTCAGTTCGAATCCTTCACCAACCATGTGGTGGACAACGAGAAACTCGGCAAGGTGCTGGTTATCGAGGGCAAGCTGGTGAACCGCTCCCCCGTGGCCGTGGGCGAGATAAGCATTGAGGTCACCTTGCTTGACGCCAAGGAAGTTGCACTGGAAACCAAGGTCTTCATGGCCGGACCCAAGGCCAGCTTCTTCGATCTGCGCACCATGGACAAGGAAGCGCTGGATAGCAGGTTGAACTCCAAGCAGGAAATTCTCCTCAACAACAGCAACGTGAAGCCCGGCGAAGAGGTCCCCTTCATGGTGGCCTTCCAGGGTTTCCCGCCTACAGTGGCCAACTACTCCCTGAAGCTCAAGGGGTTCAGGGAAGTGATGACGGCCCAGCCGCAACAGCCTGCCGCCAAGAAGTAGCGAGTGGCCAAGGCGCGCATCGTCTACGCCTGCTCCTCCTGCGGCCAGACCAGCCCCCGCTGGCGCGGCCAGTGCGAGGGGTGCGGCGAGTGGAACAGCCTCGTCGAGCAGGCGGCTCCCAAGCAGCAGCCCCGCATGGGGGCTCCCCTGGGCCTGTCCTCCGGTCCGGTCTCCCTGGCCGTATTCACGCCGGAGCACGCCCCGGCCGCGCCAAGCGGCATCCCCGACCTGGACCGGGTCCTCGGCCAGGGCCTCCAGCCGGGCGGCGCGATCCTTCTGGGCGGCGAACCGGGCATCGGCAAATCGACCCTTCTTCTGCAACTGGCCGGGCAGCTCGCCGCTGCAGGCCGCCAAGCCGTGTACGTCTCCGGTGAGGAATCCCTGGGGCAGCTGGCTGCGCGCGCTCGCAGGCTCGGGCTTGTCAGCGAGGGCCTGCTGGCGTCCTGCACCACCAACGTGGCAGACGCCGTGGAAATTCTGGGCCGCCCCGAAGCGCCCACGCTCGTGGTGGTGGACTCGGTGCAGACCATGGCCTCGTCACTGGCCGACGGCGTGCCGGGCAGCCAGGCCCAGGTGCGCGCCGTGGCGGCCGAACTGGTGGAGGCCGTCAAGAAGAGCCGGGCCACGCTCATTCTGGTTGGGCACGTCACCAAGGAGGGGCTCATCGCCGGGCCGAAGATCCTGGAGCACATGGTGGACACCGTGCTCTATCTGGAGGGCGACCGGCAGCACTTCTACCGTCTCTTGCGGGTGTTCAAGAACCGCTTCGGCCCCACAGACGAGCTCATGGTCCTGGAGATGCTCGGCGACGGCCTGGCCCCCGTGCCCGACCCGTCCACCTATTTTCTGGGCGAGCGCGACGAGACCGCCAGCGGTTCCGCCGTGGTCCTGGCCCTGGAGGGCAAGCGCCCCTTCGCGGTGGAGGTGCAGGCCCTGGTGAGCCGGTCGTATCTCAGCATGCCTCGAAGAACGGCTCTGGGCCTCGATCTCAATCGGCTGAACCTGCTGCTGGCGGTGCTGGAAAAGCGCCTGGGCCTGCAACTCGGGCAATCGGACATCTACGCCAAGACCGGCGGAGGCCTCAAGCTGACCGACCCAGGGCTGGACCTGGGGCTGGTGGCCGCGGTGCTGTCCTCGTATTACGACCGTCCGTTGCCGCCGCGCGCCGTGTTCTGGGGAGAGGTGGACCTGTCGGGCAGGGTGCGTCCGGTATCCGGGCAGGACGCGCGCCTCAAACAGGCCAAGCGCCTTGGCTACAAGCCGATCTTCCATCCCCTGGCCGAGGGGCGCGGCACGGCCACGCTCAAGGACTTCCAGCGCGCCCTGTTCGGCAGCGAGTAGCAGCCTGGTGAAAATTCCTCGCTGGCTGCCAGCGCCTTGCCAGAGAGTTTGTAGAACAGGTGCAAGAATTGACGTTCAATGCGGCCTGCCAACCTCCGCCGCGTACTATCCCAGCTTCAGCTCCAGATACCTGACACCCTCGTGCGGATTCTCGCAGTAGGGAGAGATGTCTTTAAATCCCAGCTTCTCGTACAGCCCGATGGCGCGCCCCATGGAGGGCAGGGTGTCCAGCCGCATGGCCCGGTAGCCGATCCCGCGCGCCTTTTCGATGATCGCTTCTGCCAGGGCGCGTCCAAGGCGCAGCTCCCGGTAGCGTTCGCGCACGTAGAGGCGCTTCATCTCGCACAGGCCCGGTTCGCCAAGCGGCCGCAGCGCCACACAGCCAGCGGGCATCCCGTCCACCAACGCCAGCAGGATGGCTCCGCCGGGAGCTGCATACCTGCCGGGCAACCCCGCCAGTTCCTCGTCGAAGTTTTGAAAACACAGGGAGATGCCCAGGGTGGCGGCGTACTCCCGAAACAACTCGTGCACGTCATCGAGCCGATGGGATTCGACCGCGTCAATGATCAGCATCACTCCATCCCTCCTTGGAATTTCCGTGGCAACCGTGTAACGGAAAGGGCGGTGAGTATCCACCCAACCGCAACGTGCCGAGGAGCCTGAATGAAGATCAAATTCCTGGGAGCGGCCAAGACCGTCACCGGTTCCTGCTACATCCTGGAAACCGGGGGCACCCGTTTCGCAGTGGACTGCGGCCTGCATCAAGGCAACCGCGAAATCGAGGCCCGAAACATCGATTACACCGTCTACCAGCCATCAAAGATAGATTTCTTTCTCATCACCCACGCCCACATGGACCACTCCGGCCTGCTGCCGCGCATGGCCAGCCACGGTTTTTCCGGCAAGGTCTACTGCACCGCTCCCACCAAGGACCTTTTGTGGCTTATGCTGCAGGACAGCGCCCATATCCAGGAAATGGAAGCCGAATGGGCCAACCGCAAGAACGCCCGCCGGGGCGGCAAGCCAGTGGAGCCGCTCTACACCCAGGCAGACGCCACAGCCGTGATGCCCATGATGAAGGTCGTCGCGTACAACGAGCCTTTCGAACCGGCACCAGGCGTCAAGGTGGTTTACCGCGACGCCGGACACATTCTGGGATCGGCCTTCATTGAGCTGTGGATCACCGAAAACGGCACCACCAACAAGCTGATCTTCTCCGGCGACCTGGGCCGTCCGGACCAGCTGCTCATAAAGGACCCCACCTTCGCGGAGGAGGCCAACTACCTCTTCCTGGAGTCCACCTACGGCGACCGCGACCACAAGGACGAGGGCTCGAGCCTGGATGAACTGGCCGAGGCCATCTCCTATTCCTACGCCCACGGCGAAAAGGTCATCATCCCGGCCTTCGCGGTGGAGCGTACCCAGGAGGTGCTGTACTCGCTGCACAAGCTCTCCAAGGCCGGACGTCTTCCCAAGGACATGCCCGTGTATGTGGACAGCCCTCTGGCCATCCGCGCCACGGAAGTCTTCCGCCAGCACCCGGAGTACATGGATGCAGACATCAGCAAGCTTCTGAACACCGGGGACGATCCCTTCAGTCTGCCCAACCTGCGCTTCACGCTCACGGCGGACGAATCGCGCGCCATCAACAGTTCACAGGGGCCTGGCATCATCATCTCTGCCAGCGGCATGTGCAACGCGGGCCGCGTGAAGCACCACTTGCGCCACAACCTCTGGCGAAAGGGCGCGAGCGTGGTGTTCGTTGGCTATCAGGGCCAGGGTACGCCCGGTCGCAAGATCGTTGATGGCGCGAAATCCATTCGCATCCTGGGCGAGGATGTGCAGGTGGCCGCCAAGGTCTGGACCATCGGCGGCTTCTCGGCCCACGCCGGGCAGAGCCAGATTCTGGAATGGCTGCGCCACTTCAAGAAGAACGGCATGGAAGTGTTCCTGATCCACGGCGAGAACGGGGCCATCAACACTCTGGCCGAGCTTATCAGGTCGCGCTTCGGCTTTACCGTGTACGCTCCCGAGTACCTGCAGGAGAGCGTCTTGAAGCCCGGAGTCCTCACCTCCATCACCCTGGACACGGACCGGGCCATGCCCCGCGTGGATTGGAACTTCCTCCTGTCCGACACCGAGACCAAGTTCGGGATGCTCAAGCAGCGCCTGGACAAGGCGGGCAGCAAGCCCTGGGTGGATCAGGTGGAATTGCGCGACAGGCTGCTCGAAGTGAACAAGGATCTCATGGAGATTATTTCTCAGATGTAGGAACGGCGAACGGTCGCGGCCATGCCGGAAGGCATGGCCGCGAACCAGGGCCGCACGTCGAAGATATGGGGAAAGCCCTCCGGGAGGAGGGCTTATTTCATGCGGTAGGTGATGCGTCCGCGCGACAGATCGTAAGGGGAGAGCTCCACCTTGACCTTGTCGCCGGGAAGAATGCGGATGTAGAATTTGCGCATCTTGCCGGAAATGTGCGCCAGCACCTCGTGCCCGTTCTCCAGTTCCACGCGGAACATGGCGTTCGGGAGGGCTTCCTGGACGGTGCCGTCCACCTCGATGGCGTCTTCCTTGGGCATATGCTGTCTCCTTGATGTGTATGAAGCAGTGCCCTATAGCTTATTTCGTCCTCTTCTTCAAGACACGGAGGCCCGTATGGCGCAAAACGGGCCTGGTCTCTTCGTCCAGGGCATTGCGGACAGTCGACTCGCCAGCCTGTTTTTCCGTGCCGCATCGGTCCTGGCAGCTTTTTTTCGTGTTTTCCGCAGGTTTTTCAGCCGGGGGACACGGCCTCCCGGCTTTACAAGAGGACATGTTTTGGGCAAACGGCATGCACGTTTCCCAAACCAAAACACCCGGGAGCCTGCCAACAGTGTTGACCGCAAAACAGCTCGATAAATATGCCGATGTTCTGCTCTGGGGCCTGGACACCTCCCGCATCACTCCCTATGAGCCGGGCGACACAGTGCTCATCCAGTGCGACCTGGCCGGACTCAAGCTCACCGAGGCGCTTTTTTCCAAGCTCATGGACCGGGGAATCAACGTGGTGCCGCGTCTGGCCTTCACATCCCGCATGGAGCTGGACTTCTACCAAAAGGCTGCCGAGAGCCAGCTCTCCTTCATCGCGCCGGGAACCAGGGAACTCTACGAGAACCTGCACGGAGCCATCTACGTGCTGGCTCCGGAATGCCTGACGCACCTCTCCTGCGTGGACCCCAAGCGCATCGCCCAGACCGCCATCGCCCGCAAGCCCTACCGCGACATCCTGGTCAAGCGCGAGGAAGCCGGACTCTTCGGTTGGACCCTGTGCGTATACCCCACCGATGAATACGCCAAATGCGCAGGGCTTTCCAAAAAGGATTTCGCGGAACAGGTGATAAACGCCTGCCATCTTCGCGCCGCCGATCCCGTCAAGGAGTGGCAACGCATCTTCGACGAGGCCACCGGCATCAAGGCCTGGCTGAACGCCCTGAAGGTGGAATCCTTCCATGTGGAGTCAGCAAACGTGGATCTCATCGTCACACCGGGCCAGCATCGGCGCTTCAAGGGCATCTCCGGGCACAACATCCCGAGCTTCGAGCTGTTCCTCTCGCCGGACTGGCGCGGCACGGAGGGCGTCTACTACGCCGACCAGCCGTCCTACCGCTGCGGCAATCTGGTGCGGGGTGTCCGCCTGGAATTCAAAAAGGGCGAGGTGGTGTCCGTGTCGGCCGAGGAGGGCGAGGAGTTCGTGAAGAAGCAGGTGGCCATGGACAACGGTTCCAACAAGCTGGGCGAGTTCTCGCTCACCGACCGCCGCTTCTCCAAGATCAGCAAGTTCATGGCCAACACCCTCTTCGACGAGAACTACGGCGGCGAGTACGGTAACTGCCACGTGGCGCTTGGCAGCTCCTACTCCGACACCTTCGATGGCGACCCGGCCCAGTTGACCGAGGCCAACAAGGCCGAACTCGGATTCAATGACTCCGCCCTGCACTGGGACCTGGTCAACACCGAGAACAAGCGCGTCACGGCCAAGCTCGTGGGCGGCGGATCGCTGGTCATCTACGAGAACGGCCAGTTCGCCTGCTAGATTCCGTCGGCTTCCGGCCGCACCGGTTCATACCTGGAACGCCCGGCATCGTCCGGGCGTTTCTTTTTGCCATTCCCCACTTTACAGGCTGCCCCGGGCGTTATATTTCCTGAGCGTCGAATAATCCGTTCCCCGGAGGGACCATGAATCGATTCTTTCGTATACTGAACCTGTTCGCGTGTTTCGCCTTGTGTCTGAGCGCTGTGGCCTTCGCGGCACAGGGTAAACCGGATGTGACCGGCTGGGAAAAGGGCGGCGCCTACGACAAGTTCTACGACTCCAAGGAAGCCGACTCCTTCAAGGGGCGCGTCGAGGACATCATCGACATCACCCCCATGCCCGGAATGGCCAAAGGCGTGGGCATAGTCGTGCGCGACAAGAAGGACAACAAGGTCGAGACCGTGCATCTGGGCCCCAAGGAATTCGTGGATCTGGCCTCCATCGGACTGAAAAAGGGCGACTCCGTCAAGGTGACCGGCGTGTGGGCCACCATCGGCGGCAAGGAAGTAGTCATCGCGTCCAAGATCAAAAAGGACGAGACCATGTCCCTCAAGGTGCGCCGCACCCGCGACGGCATGCCCTGGTGGAGCATGTCCGAGGACGAACTGGCCAAGGAAAAGAAGGCGGCGGCGGATGATTAGCCCGCACTGTGGAGAGGCTTCGGGTGTGCGGATGCGCCTTGCTCCGCGCGCGCTGATGGCGATCCTGGCGGTTCTGGCCATGGCCTTGCTTGGCGCATGCGCCAAGACCGCGCCGCTGACCTCGCTTCCCACGGCCCAGGCGCCCCAGTGGAAGCCCGGCGACTTCTGGGAGTTCTCCAGCAAGAGCCGCAGCGCCTTCGCCCTGGCCAGCCGCATGGAGGTGAAGTCCGTGGGCGAGGAAATCGTGCTCCTCGGAGACGGCGACCCCGCCAAGATCCTCCGGCTGGACAAGGATTTCTCCGTGCGGGAATCCAACGGAAGTCTGCTTCAGTACAGCGTCGCCAGCGGCAAGGACGCCTACGTGTTCTTTCCGCTCTCCGTGGGCGAAACCAGGACCTTCACCCAGTCCACCGGCACCAGGAAGGGAGCGCAGACCTACACCAACACCGTGACCGTGGAGGCGGCCGAGGAGATCACCGTTCCCGCCGGAACGTTCAAGGCCTTCAGGATCCGCGTGAACAAGAAGAACGACACCGGCTGGAGCGGCTTTTACCAGATGTGGTACGCGCCCGAGGTCGGTTACTTCGTGCGCATTGTGGACACGCACAACAACGTGGTGGTCTTGGAGAAATTCGGCAGCCGGAAGTAGGAGTGGGCTGATGTCAGCCGGACGGATATGCCTCCGGCGGGCAAAGGGCTACGCCCTCTGCACACCCTCACCGCTTCGCGTAGAGCGAAGATACTTCTCGGTTGAATCGCAAACAGGAAGGCCGGAAGCGCAGCACGCGCTTCCGGCCTTCCTGTTTGGGATGAAGTGCGGTGGCTCTTTTTCGTTGCGCAGGACATCGGCTCCATCTGGGATGCCAACAGGAGGGACTCCTGTTGGTCTGTGTTCGATGGCTTGCCTTGGCGCAAGAGTCGGCGAGGCCGCAATTCCTCGTCGGATGGCGCTAGGGAAGCGTTTCCGGCATCCACTCCAGCCCGACGTCACCCTCGGCCAGCCGTCTGGCCAGGTCCAGCTGCTCGGCGCGACAGCTGGCCTTGCCGTCCAGCATCGCGGCAGTGACCGTCGTGAGAATCTCGCTGTAGCGTGGCCCCGGCGGCACGCCCATATGCTTCAGGTCGTCGCCGCCGATCTCGATATGTTGCATGCGAAGTGTGGTCAGATACAACGAGATGGAACGCTGCACTGCCTCCTTGGGGTTCCTGGCCATGAGGTACAGCACTCCTTCCAGGGGCAGGTCCTTCAAGAGGAAGTACAGCTCGCTGTAGAGTCCCTTGCGGTATTCCCATTCGTAGATGGATTGCGCTGTGTCGCGGATGGAGTGGCGCAGCACCAGGAATTCGTGCTCAAGCTTGGAGGAGAAGCTCAAGCGCTTCGTGACGCCCCGCACTTCCTCGTCTTCCATGCCCGCGCACAGCCCCAGGAAGAAGATACGCCAGATTTCCGGTTTGGGCTCCACATACAGGAGCCTGTACCAGGTGATGACCCGGTCGGCCTCGGCCAGCACCTCGTCCTTTCGCGGGTCCAATGCCAGGAGCGGATGGATGGCGGCCAGCAGGCCGTACTCGTCCATGCGCCGGATGCAGGCCAGGGGGTTGTCGTCTTCCAGAATGTGCCGGATTTCGTGGAACACGCGCGGGCCTGAGAGTTTGTGCACGAAGCGGTTGGTGATTGCGTTCCGGATAAGCCGCTCGGTCTGCGCACCGATGCGGAAATGGAACCGCTGCTCGAATCGGATGGCGCGCAGGATGCGGGTGGGGTCCTCCACGAAGGACAAGGAGTGCAGCACCCGGATGACCTTCTCCTTGATGTCTCGCTGCGCGCCGAAGAAGTCCACCAGCTTGCCGAAACTCTCCGGCGAGATGTGCACGGCCAGGGCGTTCACGGTGAAATCGCGTCGGTACAGGTCCATCTTGATGGAGGAGAGTTCCACCGTGGGCAGCGCGGCCGGATACTCGTAGTATTCCAGGCGCGCAGTGGCCACGTCCACGCGGGTTTCGTCGGGAAGGATGACCACGGCGGTCTTGAACTTGCGGTGCGATTTCACCCGTCCGCCCATTTCGCGGGCCAGGGCCTCGGCGAAGATGATGCCGTCGCCTTCCACCACCAGATCCATATCCAGGTTGGGCCTGCCGAGCATCAGGTCGCGTACGAAGCCGCCCACCACGTAGGCTTCGTAACCCATGGCCCTGGCCAGCGAGCCTGCGCGCTTGAGCAAGGCGTAGAGCTTGTCCGGCAGGCGGTCGCGCAGGTGCCCGGCCACGCTGCGTTCGGACTTGCGCTCAGCTCCAACGGACTCCGGGATGCGTGCCGGTTCGCGGATCAGGGTGTTGATGAGGTCCGTGCGCGTGATCACGCCCGTCACCTCGCCGTTTTCGACCACCGGCACCTGGCGCTGGCGCTGCCCCAGCACGATCTCCATGATGTGATACAGGTCGGTTTTGGGGGTGATGGTCTGCGCGCCGTGCATCATGTAGTCGCTGGCGTCGGCAGTGGCGAGGCCGTGCTTGATGGCCTTGTCCACGATGTCGTGCTCCAGGATGCCCAGGCAGGACCGGTTCTCGGAGCTTATCACCGGCACGGCCTTCAACCCGAAGCGCGACATGAGTTCCTGCGCGTCCGAAAGGGGGCGATTGTCCTCGATGACCTGGGCAGGGCGGCTCATGAGGCTCTCGGCCAGGATCTGCGGGTTGACCTGGGAGGAGAGCAGGGCCAGGAGTTCCTCCTTGGCCTGGGGGAGGGTCTTGTCCTTGATGGAGGCCGAGGCCGCGTAGGAGTGGCCGCCGCCGCCGAGCGAGGCGCAGATGCGTCCCACGTCCACGTCCGTGGTGCGCGAGCGCGCCACCAGATGCACCCGGTCCTTCATCAGGGCCAGGGCGAAGAGCACCCGGATGTTTTCCATGTCCATCAGCTTGTGGGCCAGCAGGGCGAAATCCCCCACGTAGGCGTCCAGTTCGGTCTGGGTGATCACCACTTCCACGCCGTTGAAGTCGTAGGTGACGGCGGATTCGATGAGTCCGCTCATGATGGTGATCTGCTCGGAGGACAGCTCGCGCGTCAGAAGCTCGGACAGTGTGGGCAGGTCCATGCCTTGGCCTTTGAGCCATGCCGCCGCCGTGAAGTCCTCCTCCACGGTGGAGGAGAAGGTGAAGGAGCCGGTATCCTCGTAGATGCCGAGCCCCAGGAAGGTGGCCTCGTCCGGGGTGAGGGTCAGGCCGCGCTCGCGGATCATGTGGGCCAGGATGGTGGTGGTGGAGCCCCAGGTTCTGACCACGCTCACCTGGGCCGGGACGTCCTCCTCGCTGTCTGGGTGGTGGTCGTAGAGGTGCACGGCCACGTTCGGGCGTTCCAGCAGCGGGGCCACGTGCGGCACGCGCGATTTCTGGCGCGTGTCCACCATGACCAGCGTCTCCACGGAATCGGGATCGATATCCTTGAAGGCCTTGAAATTGAAGAGATACGTGGCGCTCTGGATGAAGAAGTTGCGGATGTTCTTTTCCTGGCTGCCCGGGAAGATGAGCACGGCTCCCGGGTAGAGTTTGCTGGCGGCGATCATGGCCGCCAGGGCGTCGAAATCCGCGTTCATGTGGGCGGTGATGACCGTGGGAGCGGACAAGCCCTTGTGAGGCTTGGAAATCATGAATCCTTCCTTGTTGATCTGGAGCGGGGATGATGGCTGCGGTGGATGGCGGTCAGCCGGTCCGCCTGGACGTGGGTGTAGATTTCCGTGGCCGAGATGTCGGCGTGGCCAAGCAGCAATTGCACGGTGCGCAGGTCCGCGCCGCCCTCAAGCAGGTGCGTGGCGAAGGAATGGCGCAGGCTGTGGGGGGAGATGTCCTTGGTGATGCCGGCGTCCAGGGCGTAGCGCTTGATGAGCTTCCATACTCCCTGGCGGGTGAGGCCCTTGCCGGAGCGGTTCAGGAACACCAGGTCCGTCACGGGCTTGAAGGCCGGACGAACCGCCTGGATGTAGCGCGACAAGAGGTCCTGGGCCAGCGCATGGATGGGCACCAGACGCTCCTTGTCGCCTTTCCCGAACACGCGCAGCACGCCGGCCTGGGCGTCGAAATCGAGCGGCGTGAGGCTTATGAGCTCCGTGACGCGAAGGCCCGCCGCGTAGAGAAGCTCCAGCATGGCCCGGTCGCGGAATCCGAGGCTGGTTTCCAGGTCCGGGCGCGCCAGCAGGTTTTCCATTTCGTCGCGGCTCAGGACGTCCGGCAGGGTGCGGGGAAGCTTGGGGGCTTCGATCAGCGCTGCCGGGCTCAGGTCCAGCCATCCCTCGGCCACGGCGTGGGCGAAGAAGCCGCGCATGCTTGAGAGGTGCCTGGCCAGCGACCGGCTGGTCAGGCCCTTCTGGCGCAGGGACATGAGATAGAGAAAAATGGTCTGGTCGGACACGTCCTCCACCGAAGAGGAGCGCTCCGAAAGAAAAATCTGGAAATGCTGCATGTCCTGGGCATAGGCCGCCAGGCTGTTTTCGGAGAGGCCTTTTATTACCAGAAGGTGCTCGAGCCAGGCGTCGGCCCACGGGTGCAGGGGCGGCGGAGCCGTCGATTGCTGTTCGGAGCGCGGTGTGCGCTCAGTTTTGGGGGCCTTGGACGGCGTGCGCAACGGCTTGGTTTTTATTGACACTGCTGGGGCCTCTTTTTATGACCGGGGCTTCTTTATTCCATTTCTTGCGCCCGCGCGCAATCGCCCCAAGGAGCGTACCATGCCTCAGTTCAAGATGGCCGATCGCCTGGCCGCACTGCCCCCGTATCTTTTCGCCGAGATCGACCGCGTCAAAAACGAGGTGAAGGCCCGCGGCGTGGACATCATCAGCCTCGGCATCGGCGATCCCGACATGCCCACCCCCGACTTCATCGTGGACGCCCTGTACGCCTCCGCCAAGAAGCCCGAGAACCACCAGTACCCGTCCTACGTGGGCCTGCGCACCTTCCGTTCCGCCGTCTCCACCTGGTACAAGGGCCGCTTCGGCGTCGATCTTGACCCCGACAACGAGGTCGTGAGCCTGATCGGCTCCAAGGAAGGCATCGCGCACTTCCCCCTGGCCTACGTGAACCCCGGCGACCTGGTGCTGGTGTGCACCCCCAACTATCCCGTGTACAACGTGGCCACCGGCTTCGCGGGCGGAACCACCAAGTTCCTGCCCATGACCGACGCCAACGACTTCCTGCCCGACCTGGACAGCGTCACCGACGCCGAATGGGACAAGGCCAGGATGATCTTCACCAACTTCCCCAACAACCCCACCTCGGCCTGCGCCCCCAAGAGCTTCTACGAGAAGCTGGTGAAGAAGTGCCGCGAGACCAACACCATTCTTGTGGCAGACGCCGCCTACACCGAGATGTACTACAACGAGGCCGCCAAGCCCATCTCCGTGTTCGAGATCCCCGGCGCCAAGGACGTGGCCATCGAGTTCCACTCCCTGTCCAAGACCTACAACATGACCGGCTGGCGCATCGGCATGGCCGTGGGCAACGCCGATCTGGTCAAGGGCCTGGGCAAGATCAAGGAGAACGTGGATTCCGGCATCTTCCAGGCCGTGCAGGAAGCGGGCATCGCGGCTCTTGAAAAGGGCGACGCCTACGCCGAGAAGTTCCGCGCCGTCTACAAGGAGCGCCGCGACACCCTGGCGGCGGGCCTGAAGAAGATCGGCATCGACTTCCGCCTGCCTGAAGCCACCTTCTACTTCTGGTGCAAGGTTCCTCAGGGCTACGAAAGCAAGGCCTTCGTGACCAAGGTGCTCCAGGAGACCGGCGTGGTGGTCACCCCCGGCAACGGTTTCGGCTCTCCCGAGGCGGGCGAGGGCTACTTCCGCATCGCCATGACCGTGGGCAAGGAAAAGATCGAGGAAGCCCTGTCGCGCCTGGCGAAGATGTAAGGCGTGTCGGGGCTCCGCCCCAAACCCCGGCAGGGCGCTGCCCTGCACCCGCCGGGGGGAGGCTCTCCCCCCGGACCCCGGCGATAGGGGGATGGACATAATTCGGCGCACTGAACATACGGCCCTGGTCGCTCTGGGTTCAAACCTGGGCGAACCTTCGGCCACGCTGCACCGGGCCGCCGGCCGCATGCACGGGATTCTTCCCGGCGTGCGGCTGGCGGCCCGCTCGCGCATCTATCACAGTGCGCCCCACGAGTTGGCCCGCCTGGAGTATCCCTGGCCGGAAGTGCTGCGCCCTGCGGTCCAGGCGGGGAAGTTTATGCGTTCTGGAGCGGAAAGCCAGGGGGATTCGGTGCGTGACGAGCGGGAGAGTGGCTTGCGAAAGCCCCAAACGCGGCATCCGGAAACCAGGCAACTCGATCCGTCAGCCGGACAGACATCAAGGGAAACCGCAGCGGCCGGGCCTGTTCCCATCCGTCCGGCGACGCCCTGGTACGCAAACATGGCCGCCCGTCTGGAGTGCGCGCCGGACATCGCGCCCGAGGTTCTGTTCGAGGCGCTCATGGCCCTCGAGGCTGAGCTTGGGCGCAACCGGATCATGGAGAAACGCTGGGGGCCGCGGATCATCGACATCGACCTGCTCACTTTCGGAAGGCAAATCCGTTCGACGCCGCGCCTGACCCTGCCCCATCCCCGCATGGCGCTCAGGGCCTTCGTGCTCTTGCCCCTTGCGGAAATCGCGCCGGAGGAAGTTTCCCCGGAAATTTTCGAAGGTTTGTCTTTTTCAGCGTCCGATACTATGATATTCTGAACGTCAGTTAAAAAGGACCGAGCGCATCATGTGGAAATTTGTCATCTTCGCCGTTGCCGCGTTCATTCTCTGGAAGATGTTCGCCGGCGACATGAAGCGTCGCAAGGAAGCAGCCAAAAAGGAACAGGAAACCCTCATCGCCAAGGGCGAGATGGTGAAGGACCCGGCCTGCGGTTCCTATGTTTCCCCGGACAACTCCGTGCGGCTTCGGGAAGGCGACAGGACTCTGCACTTCTGCAGTTACGAATGCCGCGATAAGTACCTCAAACAACTTGAGTCCTCGAAAACGAAAGAGGGGTAACGCATGAAATTCTTCCTCGACAGCGCAAGCCTGGATGAGATCAAGGCTGCCAAGGACATGGGCATGCTCGACGGCGTGACCACCAACCCCACCCTGTTCTCCAAGGAAAAGGGTGACTGGCACAAGATCGCCGAGGCCATCTGCAAAGAGGTCGACGGTCCGGTGAGCCTGGAAGTGGTGGGCACCACCGCCGAGGAAATGCTCAAGGAAGCCAAGGAGCTGGTGAAGTTCGGACCCAACGTGGTGGTCAAGATCCCTATGCTGCTGGAAGGCCTGAAGGCCGTGCGCCAGCTGAAGGCCCAGAACATCGACGTGAACGTCACCCTGATTTTCCAGCCGCTTCAGGCTCTCATGGCCGCCAAGGCGGGTGCGACATTCGTCAGTCCTTTCGTGGGCCGCATCGACGCGATCGGCGGCGACGGCATGTCCGTGGTGGAAGAGATCGTGACCATCTTCCAGAACTACAGCCTCCAAACCGAAGTGCTCGTGGCCAGCATCAGAAACCCCACGCACATCGTGCGCGCGGCTCTCATGGGCGCAGGCGTGTGCACCGTGCCCTTTGCCGTGCTGAAGGATCTGGTCAAGCATCCTCTCACGGATATCGGCCTCGAGACCTTCCTCAAGGACTGGGGCAAGGTGGAGAAAAACTAGCTCCGCCCTGCATCGACACCTTGGGATATCATTCCGCTTCGCGCCCGCGAGGCCGGTGAGGCTACCAGCCTGACCGGCCTCGCGGGTTCGTGCGTGTCGGCCTGTGAGTTCCGTCTGGTACACTGCGGGATGTCCGATTTCAGGGGCATGATCATGAAGACAACGAAAGTTCGATTCACAGACGCCACTTCGGAACGCGCTCTCATGGCCGCTGGATTGTCCTGCCGGACAATGCCGTGCATGCCTGGATGCTTCGGCAAGGCCATGCAACCCGTGAACCGGTTCCTGCCGTGACGTTCTCAACTCCAACTCCCGCGCTCGACTGGCGAAGCGCCGACGCGGTTCCCTCCAGCCTGCCCATGCCGGAGTTCTTCCTTGGCGCGTTGCGCCCGGGAATGCGCGTTTTGGACGTCGGCTGCGGCGAGGCCTGGATCGGCTGCGAGGTGGAGCGCTGCGGCGTGCGCTATGTGGGAGTGGATGTGAATCGGGTCAGTCTGGCCCGCGCCAGCAGTCGCCGTCTTGTGGTCGCCGGGGAGGGCGGCCGTCTGCCGTTTGGCGACAGGGTGTTCGACATGGTGCTCCTGCGGGCCGTGCTGACCGTGCTGGTGGATGAAGGCGAACTGGCGGACGTGTTGCGCGAGGCCTTCAGGGTGAGCCGGGGTGTGGTGGGCATCCAGGACTTTCTTCAGACCTGGGAGAATCCGGTTTACAGCGCGCGCTACGAAGAAGGGCTCAGGCTCACCGGGCGGCATGGCGTGTTCCCGGTGCGCGAGGGCGACACTCTGCTCTATTGGGCCAGGCATTACACCTTGGATGAGCTGTCCGGTTTGATCTCCCAGGCGGGCGGGGATATTGCCGAAGTGGTGGAAGGGCCGTCGCCCACGCGCAGCGGCAACCTCATCCGTGGCGTGGCGCTTCTGGCGCGTCCAGGCGTCTAAACTTCACCAGGGCTCCGCCCTGGACCCGGCAGGGGCGCTGCCCCTGCACCCCGGCGGGCTCCGCCCTGCACCCGCCAGGGGGATGATCCCCCTGGACCCTCAGTGGGCTTCGCGGGTTCTGGCGGGTACGCTGTAGATTCTTGCCGGGCTGAAGGCTTCGCGTGCAGCGCAATGAGGCGCTTCAACCCATCCGCACCAGCACCTTGCGCGCTCCAGGGCGCGCTGCCAGCCTGAACGCTTCCTCCACGTCTTCGAAGGGCAGGACGGCTTCCACCAATCCGGATGGATCGACCAAGCCATGGGCCAAGTGGTCCAGCGCCAGGGCCGTGTCCCCGCAGCGTGAGCCCACCAGGGTGATCTCGCGCACCACGATGCGCGAGATGTCCAGGCAGGACGCCGCCTCCGTGGTGGATTTCAGCACGATGGTCCCCTCGTCCCGCACAAGCCCCATGGCCGAGGTGATGCCCTCCCGCCTGCCCGTGGCTTCGACCACGATGTCGAAAGGACCGGAGAGCTCACCGGCTAAAGTCGTGCGCACGCCTTGGGCAGCGGCGATGCCCAGCTTGTCCGGGTGTTTGCCCACAAGTACGACGCCCGGGCACAGGTGCCGAAGTGCAAGCGCGATGAGCACCCCCAGCTTGCCGTCGCCAAGCACCGCCACCCGGTCTGCGGCGCGGATGTGCACCTGCTGGCCGACTTCCAGGGCCGCGGCCAGAGGCTCGGCGAAAACTGCCGCCAGGTCGTCCAGGTTGTCCGGAACGATATGGCAGTTCCAGACTGGCAGGGTGAGGTACTGGGCGAAGGCCCCGTCCTTGCCCAGGATGCCGAGCACGGTCCGGTCCAAGGCGTGGCGATGGTCGCCGGGAGCGGAGCCGATGTTG
Source organism: Acidobacteriota bacterium (assembly GCA_046566965.1). Classification (GTDB taxonomy): domain Bacteria; phylum Desulfobacterota; class Desulfovibrionia; order Desulfovibrionales; family Desulfovibrionaceae; genus Fundidesulfovibrio. Next base: position 97,998 of record JBKICU010000029.1, on the reverse strand, counting down.
ATGTCGCCCACCACGCGTTTGCCCGCAAGTTCCGGGCGAGACGGTGCGGATTCCACCAGCCCCACGAACTCATGTCCGGGGATGCCGGAAAAGTTCATGTATCCCTTTAAGAGTTCCAGATCGGTGTTGCAGATGCCCGCCGTCAGCACGCGGATCAGGGCTTCGTGCGGCCCTGGGCATGGCATGGGGGCGTCGGCCAGGCGCAGGGAGCCGTCTGAAATGCGCACTGCTTTCATGGGAATATTCTCCGGAACGGCCCGGTCCGGGGCCTGTTTTTTCGGGTTTGTGCCATTATCCGCGTTGACCCGCCAACATTTTCCATGCATCCACAGCCCATGTCACACACCACGGCCATAGCCGCAGCCCCTGGCCGTCTCGACCAGTTCTGGGCAGAGACCCTTTCGCAGCAGTCGATCACCCGTGCCAGGATCCAGGAATGGATCAAGGCCGGACACGCCACGGTGGACTCCGCCGTGGTCCTCAAACCATCCCACAAGCTTCGCGGGGGCGAGACCCTCGAACTGACCATGCCCGAAGGGTGCGCCGCACCCGAGGCGGAGGAGGGCGGCCTGGTCGTTCTGTATCAAGACGAGGACCTGGCCGTTCTGGACAAGCCCTTCGGCCTGACGGTGCATCCCGCGCCCAGCTGTCCGGAGGGCACGCTGGTCAACCGTTTGCTCCACCATTTCCCGCAGCTGAAAAGCATCGACGGCGAGCGTCCCGGCATCGTGCACCGAATCGACAAGGACACCTCGGGCCTTCTGGCCGTGGCCCTGAACGAACCCGTGCGCCTCAAACTCTCGGCGGCCTTTGCCGAGCGCGAGGTGAAGAAAACCTATCTGGCTCTCCTGCACGGCCGCCCTGCCAAGGACGAGGCCGTCATCGACGTACCCGTGGGACGCGACTCCGGCCACAAGACCCGCATGGGCGTTGTTCCGAGCGGGCGCGAGGCCGTGAGCAGCTACCGTATCGTCTGGACCTCGCCGGACAAGCGCGTGAGCCTGGCCGAAGTGGACATCGCCACCGGGCGCACCCACCAGATTCGGGTGCACATGGCCCATGTGGGGCATCCGCTCCTGGGCGACGCGCTCTACGGGCCGCACAAGGTGAACATGCTCCGGCGCGAGGACCCCATGCTCCTGAAACTTGCATCGCGCCAGATGCTGCACGCCTGGAAGCTGAGCTTCACCCATCCCGTTTCCGGCGAGACGATGGATTTCACCTGCAAGCCTCCGCGCGATTTCTGGCGCATCCCCCTGCACCTGAGCCGCAAGCTTCAGCGCATTGGCATATTGGGCCTGCCGGGAAGCGGCAAGAGCACCGTGCTGGACGCCCTGGCCCAGCGCAAATGGGCCACCTGGAGCGCGGACCGCTGCGTGGCGGAACTCTACCAGCCCGGCGCGGACTGCTGGCACATGCTGCGCTCGCGCTACGGCGAGCGTTTCGTGCCCGACGCCGAGTCCCCCGTGAACAAGGCGGCCCTGCTGGAAGCCATGCGCGCGTCCGAGAGCTTCCGACGGGAACTCATGGACGTTCTCTATCCCATGGTGCTGCACAAGCTGAAAGCCTTCTGGGAGGCTCAGAGCGAAGCGCGCGCGGCCTTCGCGGAGATCCCCATGCTCCTGGAAGCCGGATGGCTGGGCGCTGGCGTGGTGGATCTGGCCGTGGGGGTCTCCTGCCCAGGCGAGCTTCGGCATAAGCGGCTTGCTGAAAAGCGCGGCTGGGACGATTCCACCATCGCCCTGTTCGACTCCTGGCAGTGGCCCGAGGACAAGAAGCTCGGCGCGTGCCGCCACATTGTGGACAATTCCGGCTCCATCGACCAGACCCGAGCGGGCGTGGACGAACTGCTGACCAGGCTGCGCCGCGAACGCGCGGACGAGATCGGTAAACTTCTGGCCTGGATGCGCGCCCGGGATTACGCGTGAGGCATCCGTGATACCCTTGAAGGACAATATCCCCCGCATCAGGCGGCCCGTGGTGGTGATCGCGCTCTTCATCCTGAACCTGGCGGTGTTCCTCTTCGAGCAGGCCATGCCGGAGAAGATGCTGAGCATGTTCCTGCACTTCTACGGGGCAGTTCCCATGCGCATCATGGACCCCGAATGGGCCGCCATGATGGGGTATCCCCCGGACGGGTGGCTCAGCGCGGGCACGTACATGTTTCTGCACGGCGGCTGGCTGCATTTCCTTTTGAACATGTGGGTGCTCTGGGTTTTCGCGGACAACGTGGAGGACGCGCTGGGGCACTGGCGCTTCCTGGCCTTCTATCTGCTCTCGGGTGTGGCGGCGCTGGTTCTGCACGTGCTCTTCAACACATCTTCCACCATGCCGGTGGTGGGGGCGTCCGGAGCCGTCGCCGGGGTGATGGGGGCCTATTTCCGCCTGTTCCCCCAGGCGCGGGTCATCGTGCTGATTCCCATCCTGTTCATCCCCTGGATCGTGGAGGTCCCGGCCGTGGTGTTTCTGGGGCTGTGGTTCCTCATTCAGGTGTCGTCCGGGCTCATGGCCGCTTCGCCGCTTGCGGACGGCCAATCCGTGGCCTGGTGGGCGCACGCGGGCGGCTTCGCCTTCGGCATGCTGCTGGTGCGTTTTTTCGGCAAACTCGACTGCCGCTACTGTTACATGCCCGAGAACAGGAGCTACGAACGCCGCTGACCCGTCCGCGCTGGACAACGGCGCGCATCTGACTTACCCATCCATTTTTTCAGCGGTTTTTGCGTTTGTCCCGACCCAAACACGAGGCTTCAATGCTCATCATAGAAAATCTGCACGTGACCATCGGCGAGAGGGAAGTGCTCAAGGGCATCGACCTGGAGATCAAGGAAAACGAAACCTTCATCCTGTTCGGCCCCAACGGCTCCGGCAAGACCACCCTGCTCATGACCCTGATGGGCTTCGGCAACTATACCATCACCAAGGGCCGCATCCTGTTTCGCGGGCACGACATCACCCACGCGCCCATCTACGAGCGCGCGAAGCTCGGCATCGGCATGTCCTTCCAGCGTCCGCCCACCATCCACGGCCTGAAGCTCAGGCATCTGGTCTCCATGGCCGCCCAGGGCAGGCCCGTGGCCGTGGACGCCATGGCCAAGCGCGTCAACATGACCGACTTCCTGGAGCGCGACGTGAACGCCGGGTTCTCAGGCGGCGAGATCAAGCGATCGGAACTCCTGCAGCTCATGAGTCAGCAGCCGCACATGGTTCTCTTCGACGAACCGGAATCCGGCGTGGACCTGGAGAACATGAAGCTCATCGGCCACACCGTGCGCGAGCTCTTGGGCGGCGAGTGCGCCATGGGCACCGAGCGCAGCCTGCGCATGGCCAAGTGCGGCCGCCACGTGGCCGGGCTCATCATCACCCACACCGGCTACATCCTGGAGTACATCAACGCCGACCGCGGCCAGGTGATGTACGAAGGCAAGCTGTGCTGCGAATCCAACCCCCGCGACATCCTGGATCACATCACCCGCTTCGGGTACCAGGAATGCCTGCGCTGCCTGGCCTAAACGGAGTGCCCCAATGAAGCCCATCAATCTGAAAGAATTCGACTTCAACGCACCGGCCCCCGGCCAGATCGCCGACCTGAACACCCTGAGCGACGCGGACAAGCACCAGCTGCTCATGGCAGGTGTGGACGTCTCCGCCGAAGCGGTCAGCGGCACCTACATGCACATGGACCACGGTGCGGTGCACTGCAAATCCCGCCGTGCCGGCGTTGAGATCATGGACATCAAGGCGGCCATGGCCAAGTACGACGGCCTGACCGAATACATGTGGAAGCTGATCGACAAGGACAAGGACGAGTTCACCCGCGCCGCGCACGACAACCTGCACGGCGGCTATTTCATCCGCACCGAGAAGGGCGCGAAGATCAGCGAGCCGGTGCAGTCCTGCCTGTTCATCAAGGGCGACATGACCGGCCAGGCCGTGCACAACATCGTCGTGGTGGAGGAGGACTCGGAGCTGCACATCATCACCGGCTGCTCCGTGGCGCACGACTCCAAGGGCGCGGCCCACATGGGCATCTCCGAGTTCTACGTGAAGAAGAACGCCAAGCTCACCTTCACCATGATCCACAACTGGGCCGAGAACACCGTGGTGCGGCCCCGTTCGGCGGGCGTGGTGGAGGAGGGCGGCGTGTACCTCAACAACTACGTGCTCCTGAAACCCGTGCGCGACCTCCAGATGTACCCCACCATCACGCTTTCCGGCAAAGGCGCGGTGGCCCGGTTCAACTCGGTCATGGTGGCCCCGGCGGGCTCCTACCTGGATACCGGCAGCCGCATCCTTCTGAACGCGCCGGACACCAAGGGCGAGATGATCGCGCGCACCATCACCACCGGCGGCCACATCATCGCCAGGGGCCACATCGCGGGCAACAGCGTGCCTGCGCGCGGCCACCTGGAGTGCAAGGGGCTTATCCTGGGCGGCGGCGTCATCCACGCCATCCCGGAACTGGAAGCCACCGTGGACGGCGTGGAACTTTCCCACGAGGCGGCGGTGGGCAAGATCGCCCAGGAAGAGATCGAGTACCTCATGGCCAGGGGCCTGGACGAGGAGGAAGCCACCTCCACCATCGTGCGCGGCTTCCTGAACGTGGACATCATGGGGCTACCGGCCAAGTTGCAGCAGGTGATCGACCAGACCATCAGCGAGTGCGAAAAGGACATGTTCTAGCGCAGCCTCGCTGATTCATGCTGAGATGCAAGCCGGGACGGGGTCGCATGACCCTGTCCCGTTTTTATTGCGATGCTCGGGCCTGCTCGGCGATTCTTATTTCGACTTTTGGAGTCGGGATGCGTCCAGGCCGGCTTGCCAGCCTGACCGGCCTGATGCTACCAAGACCCATGCCCGGATTCAAAGGTCATATCGCCGGATCGCTCGCCGCCACGGGAATCGTACTCGGGGGAGCATGGTGGCTGGGAGTGTACAGGCCCGAGCCCAAGGTCACGGCCATGCTGGTGGTGCTTGGCGTGCTCGGGGCGCTTTTTCCCGACGTGGACACCAACTCCAAGGGACGCCATCTCTATTACGGTGCCGCAGTCATCGCGGACGCGGTGCTCATACTCAAGGGGGAGTACCGCTACGCGGCGCTGCTCGGGTTCTGCGCCATACTGCCCGCCGTGGGGTCGCATCGCGGCTGGACGCACACCTGGTGGGCGGGGCTGGTCATCCCGAGCCCCATCCTTATCGCGCCGATCATGCTCATGGGCATGACCTGGCAGCCGCTCATGCCCTATTATCTGGCGGCCGTACTGGGGTATTATTCCCACCTGTTCCTTGACGGGATGATCTGAGGCGGCCCGGCCGCATGGTCTCAGCGCCGGTCTGTGCGGCTCGAGAGGAAGTCCTTGACCAGCTCCGCCATGGCCAGGCCCGCCTTCAACCCGGAAACTACCCCGCCCGCCTTCGTGCGCACCGACAAGGCGTCCAACTGGAGCATCATGCGATGCATGGCGCATCGTTTGGTCAGGGCATCCTTGGCAACCTGGATGTCGCGAAGCTCGCTGTCTAGAAACATGCTTTGTCTTTCTCCAGTTCGGCCAGGGTCTGGGCAAAAGCCAGGGGACGCCGGGAGATGCGCCGCCGCAGGGAGAGAAAGGCGAGCAGCCCGACCAGCAGACTGATCCCGGCCATGGCCACCAGCCAGTGAAGCCTCCATTCAGGCGGCAGGGCGAGCGTCGAAGCCACGATCAGCAGAGCCAGGCCGAAGAGGCACAGGGCCGTGCCCATGCAGGCCAGAATCACGACCTGGATGAAGTGTATTTTGGCTTCGCGCAGTTCCAGGGCGGCAAGTTCCAGCCGGTCGCCGATCATCCCTGCTCCCGTGTGGCCCAGCCTGCCCGCAACGCCGAGCATTTCGCTCACGAATGAGGATAAGCCGGACACGTCATTTCCTGGTCATGAACCATCCGAGCAGCAAGCCTGCCAGGAAGGTTCCGCCCATGGCCTGATAGGGTTTGTCGCGCACCATGGCGTCCGCGACCTTGGCCTTTTCCTGGATCAGGCTTTCCAGGTCGTCGTACTTGTCCCTGGCCGAGTGCAGGCGTTTCTGCAGTTCTGCACGGGCTTTGCGGATTCTGTCGTCAACATCTCCGGCCGTAGCTTCCACCAGGTCCTGCGCGTGGGCCAGAATCTCTCGCATTTCAGCTGACAGGGCGTCTGAAAGATGTTCCTTGCGCATGTGTTCCCTCCAGGCCCGGAAGGCGGATGATCTCCGCATCACTGGGCGCATTAGTATTCAGGAAATGCCATCGTTCTATCGCGTAAGGACCGTCATGTCGAGGATTTCCGGAAAGAAACGGGGACTTGCCGTCATTTTTCCGGAGCAGTGCCCATGAGTGGGCTTCAGCGGGGCTTGAGCTCAAATCTGTCGTGCACGTCGATGCCGTGGATGGTGAACACCACGGGCGAGCAGGTTCCGCCGAGGATGAGATGCATTTCGGTCTTGAACTGCGCGCCGGGCCGGATGCCGTACTTCTTCAGGAACTGCGGTCCGGGGGCCTGGCCGCCGGACAGGGTCAGTTCGTGTGTCTTCGCGGGCGTGTACAGCGCGTGGTTCACCGCTGCGTCGGGCGTGAAGGTGAAGACCACCCTGAACGGCTGGTAGGGCAGGGAGGGAGCGCCGGGGGCTGCACGCGGAACAGGTTCGACGGCGATGACGGCGATTTTTCCCGGAAAGTCCGCATATGAGCAGGGTCCGCCCACGCGCTGGGCCTGCGCTGCCTGTGCTTCTGGAAACGCAATGAGAAACGTTGCCAGCAGAGTCAGGCACATCACCTTGTATCGGCGCATTGCATTCGAGCTCATGCAGTAATCCGACGACTCGAGTCTATCCGATGGTCAGGCGCAGGTACAGGTCGCCCTTCCAGGGGCCGAGCCTGCGGCCGAGCCCCTTCAGGCGGATGGACTGGCCCAGCGTGTAGTCGCGGGGCAGGGTGAATTCCACGGTCTTTTGTTCTCCGGAAAGTCCCTGGGAGACGCCCACCCGAAGCTTCGAGCCCGGCAGGATGCTTGTTGGCGGCACCTGGACGGTCTGCTCGTCGTCGAGCTGCTTGAGCAGCATCCCTTTGAGACCTCCGAGCACGCCTTCGGAGAGGTCCAGGGACCACTTGGACTTGCCCACGCGCACGTCCAGGGTGCGGCTGGTGGAGCCTTTGGGCTCTCCCTGACCAGGCGACTGGCCCTGGTGGCCGGGCTTGTGCAGCTCGTTGTAGATATCCTCGAAGACCTGTCGGGCAAAGGCGTCTTTCAGCAGATCCTGGAGGACGTCTTCGCGCCGGAAGTAGTAATTGGTCTTCTGGGTGTCCTGGGTGGAAGCCTTGGTGTAGGCGGTCTTGGCCTTCTTGCGTGTGGTGGCGTCGGGCTTGGGCTTATCTTGTTCCGGTCGGCGCGCGGCCTTGGGCGGCCCCTCGGCCATCACCTGCTTGAGGAGCAGATAGGCCTCGTTCAGATGCTGGAACTTGCGCTTTGCCAGATTGTCGCCGGGGTGCAGGTCCGGGTGGTAGCGGAATGCCAGAAGGCGGTAGCTTTTCTTCAGCTCCTCCGGTCCGGCGTCGGGAGACAGGCCCAGGATGCGATGGGCCTCGGTTACGTTCACGGCTTGCCTATCCCGTCAAGGCGCAGAGCGCTGGGCGCGTCCGGATCGCCGGTGACGCCGACACCCTGTTGTCTGAGGCTGTCCAGCCCCTGGCTCACGAATTCCTGATGCGAAAGATTGGGGTTTATGCCCGCGCAGTACTCCAGGGACATCTCCCAGCTGGAGTCGTCCAGCAGGTTGCCCCGGAAGAAGGGCCAGGCCCGGCAGATGTCCGGCCGCGCGGGGTGGATGGCGCAGCCGTTCTGGAAGAAAAGACAGAAACCATCCTCACGCACCCCCAGATGGACTTTTTCGCCCTTGCTGGTGGTATGCTCGGCCAGGAGGTCCGCCACGGCGATGCCCAGATGTCCGGCCAGCCGTTCCTGGTCCTTGGCCGTGAGCACGATGCCGCCCTCGCCCTGACAACAATGGCCGCAACGGCGGCACTCGAAAGCGCTCGGTTCCGGGCTCATGTCAGTCGGCATGGAAGAGGCGGCGATGTTCGACCATCAGGCAGAGGTCCTCGACCACCATGATGGGCGACCCGACAAGGATGGAACGGGCCTCGAAACTGAAAATGCCCGACTGCATCCAGAATATCCTGGGCGGTGCGGGCAGCTTCAAGGCTTCGCGGGCATGTTCGGGGCAATTGTCAGCGGACCGGAAAAGATCCACGATGTCCACGGGGTACGGTATGTCCAGGAGGTTCGCGTAGGTTGTGAGCCCCCACACGTCCTTGCGCACGGGGTGCACCGGATAGACCGTGAAGCCGCTTTCGATCAGATAGCGCCCCACCCGGTCCACGGGGCTGCCGGGCTTGTCCTTGGCCCCGACGATGGCCACGGAAGAGCACCCGGCCAGAGCCTGGCGCATGTCGGCGTCGCCTACGAGCATGTCTGCCGCCTTTACGTCAATTATACGGTGTGCGGAAACGCGGGTCGATGTGGCCCGCTCCAAGTTCTCTAACCGCAAAGCGCGGCCGCCCTCAAGGGGAATGTCCGCTCAGGCGCGCCCCGGCCAGGACCAGCGCGATTCCCAGCCATTGCCATCCTGTCACCGTTTCGCCCAGGAGCAGCCAACCGAGCGCCAGGGTGAAGGCTGGGATCAGGTTCACCGCGCCGGCCACCCGGGCGGCGGTGAGCTTGGAGAGGCAGTAGTTGTAGAGCGAGTAGGCTCCAACGCTCACTCCGAGCCCGAGATAGGCGATGGCGGCCAGGGCCTCCCAGCCAAGCGAACCGGGCCAGGGCGAGATGAGCAGGGCGGGCAGGAAGAACACCGACCCGGTTATCACCTGAAAGGCCGTGAGGAAGACCGGCGAGAAGTGGCGCACCAGGTGCTTGACCATGAGTGTGTACACCGTGGCGCAGGCCATGGCCGCGAACTCCAGGAGGTTGCCGAGCACGGGGTCTGGCGAGTATGGGTCTTCGGGCGCGAAGACGCTCAGGACGGCAGCGCCCGACACGCCCAGGCACAACCCGAGCCAGCCCAGTCGCGAGGTGCGCTCCCCCTGGAAAAGCCCGGCGGCGCAGACCACCATTACAGGCAGAAGCGAGGTGATGACGCCCGCCTGGGACGCCTGCGTGAGGGTGAGGGCCTTGGCCTCGAACACGAAGTAGAGGCAGGGCTCGCACAGGGCCATCACCAGGAGCTTGGGCAGATGGCGGCGCACGTCGCCCAAGGGGGGGATGCGCCTGAAGAAGATGCTGAAGGCCGCAGTGGCCAGCAGCATTCGCCCGAGCACGATCAGCCAGGGATCGAGCACCTGGACTGCGGCCTTCATGGCCACGAAGGAACCGCCGTAAAGCAGCATCGCCGCCACCAGGGCGACGTATGCGGAAACGTTTACCGGAGTACCCGACATGTTTGAAGCCATAGAAGTGATGCCCGCCGAGGAGGTTTCCCGGCGTCATGCAGTGTGCCGCCAGCTCATGGACTCGCAGCTTCCCGATGCCGGGGGGCTGCTGGTGTTTTCCCGGCTGGCCATCTACTATCTTACCGGAACATTTGGCAACGGCGTCTTCTGGCTGCCGCGCGAGGGCCAGCCGGTGCTCATGGTGCGCAAGGGCATGGAGCGCGCCCGCATGGAGTCGCCCCTGGAGGCGATCGTTCCCTTCCGCTCCTATTCGGACATCCCGGGCCTGTGCGCCGGGGCCGGATCGCCGCTTTCACAGGTCGTGGGCGCGGAGATGAACGGCCTGTCCTGGAACCTGGCCAACCTCATCACTTCGCGCCTGAGCGAGGTGCGCTTCGTGTCCGGCGACATGGTCCTCACGCGCGCGCAGGCGCGGAAGAGCGAATGGGAACTCTCCAAGATCCGCCTGTGCGGCCAGCGCCACGCCAAGGCCATGACGGAACTCCTCCCCGGCCGCCTGCGCGTGGGCATGAACGAGCGCCAGGTGTCCCACGCGGTCTGGGAGGTCTTCTTCGAGCTTGGCCATCCAGGCATGATCCGCATGGGCGCCCACGGCGAGGAGATCTTCCTGGGGCACATCGCGGCGGGCGATTCCGGCAACTACCCCAGCGTGTTCAACGGACCCCTGGGGCTTCGCGGAGAGCACCCGGCCATCCCCTTCATGGGTTACGCCGGGCAGGTGTGGCGCAAGGGCCAGCCTCTGAGCGTGGACTGCGGCTTCGCCCTGGAGGGCTACGTCACGGACAAGACGCAAATCTACTGGGCCGGGCCCAAGGAATCCATCCCGGACGAGGTGTCCTCGTCCCACGCCTTCTGCATGGATGTGCAGGCCTATGTTGCCGAGCATCTCAAACCGGGGAGCATTCCCGCCGAAATCTACGCCCACTGCCTGGAGTGGACAAAGCGCGAAGGCTTTGCGGAAGGGTTCATGGGGCTTGGGGGCAACAAGGTGCCCTTCCTGGGACATGGCATCGGCCTGGTGGTGGATGCTTGGCCCGTGCTGGCCAAGGGCTTCGACGAGCCGTTCCAGGAGGGCATGGTCATGGCCGTGGAACCCAAGATGGGCATTCCCGGAGTCGGCATGGTGGGCGTCGAGAACACCTTCCAGGTCACGGCCTCCGGGGGCGTGTGCCTGACGGGCGAAAGTTACGAGATGATCTGCGTGGAATAGTCCGGGAGAAACGACCGGCCGCTCTCCCCTTCGTTCGGAGCGGGAGTGCGGCCGTTTTGTGGTCTCTTTTCAAGGCTTCAGGTTCAGTCCAGGATCCGGGCCACGTTCAAGGCCGTAGCACCAAGGCTCCTGTGTCGTGAGTTCGGCTGTTTCTTGTCTCCGCGCGTAACCTGGGCGGATGCGCGACCCTCTTGCCTGTCGTGGCCGGGAACGCGTCTCAGTCCTGGCCGTCGATGGCGTCCATGAGGCTTATGGTCAGGCGCAGGAAGTCGGCCTCTGTGATGATGCCCACGAGTTTTTTGCCTTCCACAACCGGCAGGCAGCCGTATTTGTGTTCCAGGAGCATGTGGGCGGCGTCTCGCAGGAGCGTGGCTGGGCTTACCACGGCTACGTCGGTGCGCATGATCTCGTGCAGGGGAGTGCCCGCATCCAGTTCATCCTGTGTGGAGGGGTCGATATCGGACAGCTTGGAAACGGCCAGGGCCAGCATGTCGCGGTGGGTGATCAGGCCGATGAAGGAGTCCCTGGCGTCGACGATGGGCACATGGCGCACGCGGGCCATTTCCATTATCTGTTTGGCGGTGTACAGGGAGTCGGACTCCAGGAGCGTGAAGACCTTGGTGGTCATGAGGTCGCCGACTGTGAGCATGGCCGTTCTCCTTTTTAGATTCCCATTCATTCCAACCCTGAATCGACATTCTGTCAAGGGTCTGCTCCACGCGCCGGGGGGCCGCAAACAAATGGGAAGACCCTGACAAGGCGTTGACTTGCGTGGAGAAATCTGGTGTTTCTGGTCAGTTGGCCGATCAGGCCCGGAAAGCACGATGGAAATCGATCCCAGACGCAGCAGAGAGCGCATGGTGCGCGAACAGATCATGGCCAGGGGCGTGTCCTCTCCGGCCGTGCTCGCGGCCATGCGCAAGGTCCCGCGCCACCAGTTCGTGGAAGAAGCCCTGAAGCCCCAGGCCTACGAGGACCATCCCCTGCCCATCGGGCAGGGCCAGACCATCTCTCAGCCCTACGTGGTGGCCTGGATGACCGAGCTTCTGGACGTTAAGCCCGGGATGAAGGTCCTTGAGATAGGAACCGGTTCAGGCTACCAGACGGCGGTTCTGGCCGAAATGGGCGCGACCGTTTTCAGCGTGGAGCGCGTGCCGGAACTCCACCAACTGGCCAGGACCCGCCTCTCCTCCATGGGCTACGGCAACGTGCAGCTGAAACTGGACGACGGTACCCTGGGCTGGCCCGAGAAGTCGCCTTTTGACCGCATCCTGGTCACGGCGGGCGGTCCCAAGGTTCCCGAGCCCTACATCGACCAGCTGGCGGACCCGGGACAACTGGTCATCCCGGTGGGGGTTGAACGCCGCAGCCAGATGCTTATGGTCATACGCAAACAGGAAGGGAAGATCGGGCGCAAGACGGTGGGACAGGTCATGTTCGTGGACCTTGTCGGCCGCCACGCCTGGTAGGCCTTCCGGAGGAAATACGCATGAAGATCAAGATGAAAGGGAAAGAGAGCCCGTCCGCCTGCAAGACGTGCGAAAAGTCCAGCTCCTGCAGCTCCAAGTCCTCTCCGGGGGACTGCAAGGGCGCGAAATCCGCCGAGAAGGACGCCAAGACGCAGCAGCAGGACGCCCGTATCTCTTCCACCCTGTCCCGCATCAAGTACAAGCTCTTCGTCATGAGCGGCAAGGGCGGCGTGGGCAAGAGCTCCATCACCGTGAACCTAGCCGCGGCCCTGGCCCGCAAGGGGCACAAGGTGGGCATCCTGGACGTGGACCTGCACGGACCGAGCGTTCCGCGCATGCTGGGCCTTTCGGGCAACCTGGAAGGCAACGCCCAGGGCGAGGTGGCCCCCAAGGCCTGCGGCGAAAACCTGTACGTGGTATCCATGGAATCGCTCCTCAAGGACCCGGACCAGGCCGTCCTGTGGCGCGGTCCCATGAAGACCTCCGCCATCCGCCAGTTCATCGGCGAAATCCAGTGGGGCGATCTCGACTACCTGGTGATCGACTCCCCTCCGGGAACCGGCGACGAGCACATGACCGTGCTGCGCACCATCCCGGACGCCCTGTGCGTGGTGGTCACCACCCCGCAGGAGGTCTCTCTGGCGGACGTGCGCAAGGCCATCAACTTCCTGCAGTACGCCCAGGCCAACATCCTGGGCATCGTGGAGAACATGAGCGGGCTCATCTGCCCGCACTGCTCCAAGGAGATCGCCCTGTTCAAGAAGGGCGGCGGCGAGGAACTGGCCAAAAAGTACGGCATCGAATTCCTGGGCGCAGTTCCGCTGGACCCGCTCACCGTAGTTGCAGGGGATGTGGGCAAGCCCGTGGTGCTTATGGACGAGCCGTCTCCCGTGAAGGACGCCCTCATCGCCCTGGCCGACACCATCGACGACGCGGCTCAGTCCAGCCTTGAGGCGCACTCCACCACCCGGCGTTAGGTCGAACAATGGATTGATATGCCCACCCCCGAAAGAAGGTGCATCGCTTTCGGGGATGTCATGCCCGTGAGGGCTTATTTCAAATTGGCCTCGGCGGTAACAAGAAGAGGGCGGACGCCGCCCGCGCAAAAGGGACGCATATGATGAACCTTCCCAACATACTGAGCCTGGCGCGCATCGGGATCGTTCCCGTGCTGGTGCTCATGCTGTATTTTCCTGGGCAGGGCATGTGCGTCGCGGCCTTGCTGGTTTTCGTGCTGGCGTCCGTGACGGACATTGTGGACGGCCTGCTGGCAAGGCGCATGGGGCTGGTCACCAACCTGGGCAAATTCCTGGACCCGCTGGCGGACAAGCTGCTCATCGGTTCGGTGCTCATCATGCTGGTCCGCCTGGGTTGGGTGGAGGCCTGGGTGGCCGTTCTCATAATCGGGCGGGAAATGGCCGTGACCGGACTTCGGGCCGTGGCGTCGGATTCGGGCATCGTCATCGCCGCCGATCGCTTCGGAAAGCTCAAGACCATCATCCAGAGCGCCGCCCTGTGTCCTCTCATCCTGCACTATCCCGTCTGGGGCATTGATCCGGGACCGCTCGGAGACATGCTCCTGTATGTCGCTCTTGGGCTCACCATCGGTTCTGGGGCCAATTACATGTATACCTTTTTCAAAAACTGGTCTCCCGAAAAGGTCTGAAGCAAAAGCGTGCCGGCTGCGAGAGGGCGAGGGCCTATGGAAACAGGCGCGACGAACGCCCGCCGGACGGTTTTTTCGTAGAGGCGGGCAGGGTGGCGGGATTGCCTTCCCGGCTGAAGTGGCTTAAGGTTTTCAGGTCCGATCGACGGATTGTTCACCGCCGAAGATGGATCAGGACAGGATCGCCATGAAAAACATCAAATCTTCTGTTTTTGCCGCGCGCATCACGAACTGCCTCCAGACGATTTTGGAGTTGGAACCGCTGCTTCGCACCATTGATTCCGGCCACCTGTTGTTGTCCGAATTCAAGGTGCTCCGGGCCTTTATGGACGACATGGACAGCGTCTCGCTTGACGAGGGAGATGTGTCGCGTATAGAGACGGCTACTGAACGTTTCCTGCAAGAACTAAAGACGCCCGTGACGCTTACTCGTCAGGGGTCAACACGCAACATTACGTTCCAATAGGCCCAATACATGCGGCGATTGCTCCTGGCACTCATCCTGACATGCAATGCCGTCTTGCTGTATAATCTCCTCTGGAGCGACAAAGGCGTTTTCGCCTACCTGGATCTGAAAAGCCACCAAAAGCAGTTGAAGCTCAGGCTGGAAAACCTGGGAGGGCGCTCCCTGGACTTGAGCCAGGAAATCCGCTGGCTCAAATCCGACAGGGCCTTCACGGAGAAGATGACCCGCGCCCACGGCAACTATCTGCGCGACAACGAAATCATTTATCTGTTTCCCGGAAACACCCCCGAAGGAAGCGTAGGCGATGACATCAAAAATTGAATTCTACCGCGAAGTCCTCTCCGACGATCCGAACTCAAGAGTATTCTTCCCTCTGGCCAGGATGCTGGCCGAGCAGGGTGATTCCGAAGAAGCCGTTTCGGTCCTCAAACGCGCCATCGGCTTCCATTCCGGACACCTGGAGGCTCGCTTCCTCCTGGTCGAACTGCTTTCCCGCCTGGGGCGCGAGGCCGAGGCCGCTGAAGCCTTCGAGGGTCTGACCTCGCTTCTCTCCAACTATCCTTCCGTATGGAGCCTGTGGGCATCCAAGGCAACCGGGCTTTCGCGCGACTCCTCCCTGGCGCTGCGCTTCCTGGCGCTCTCGCTCCAGGGGCAGGACATCACCTGGCTGGGACTCATGGAACAGGGCCTTGCCGCTGTTTCGGGCCAGGCCGGTCCTTCCGGGGAAGTCCAGGCCGGTTCAGATCTCGAATCCTCCGAAGGCTTCAGCCTGCGCGGCGCCGACGAGGTGCTGGCGCTCACGCAGCAGATCGAGGCCGAAGACCGCCGGGCTCCCGCAGACCAGCTCCCGCCCGAATGCGTGTCCGAAGCCTCGGCCACGGTGAAGACCCGGACCATGGCCGACCTGCTGGCGCGGCATGGCGATTATGCCTCTGCCCTGGACATCTACGCCGAACTGCTGCGCCTGGCTGCCACCGATGGCGACAAGGCGGCGCTTTCCGCCCGGATCGATGAGATCAAGTCCCTCATGTCTTGCGGGACGGCTTCGGCCAAGCCCGAAAGCGGGCAGCAGCCCAAATCCAAGGCCAAGCTGGTCAGCATGCTGGAAACCCTGGCCACGCGTCTGGATGCACGGGCTACCGCCTGAGCCGTTTGAATTCACCTTCACCAGAGGGTAGACAGCCCCGGGTGCGCCCGCTGCTGCCTCGTCACTCACCTGCCAACAAGGATCGGCGTCATGCTTAAGCGTGTTATCCTGGCCATACTGGCCTGCAGTGTCTTTGCGGCTGCCGGCTGCGACACGGTCAAGCCCTATGTGAAGAGCACCAAGAAGTTCTATAAAGATTACGTCAACGTGGATCCCACAATCGATCTTACGGATCCCGGCATCTCCGATCCCTCAATCAACAAGCTGGCCGCGCTTTTCTCGCCCGTGGACGAACGGGTGGAGTTTCTCATGCGGGCTCTTTCCGCCCAGGATCTGCCCCCCAACCGGGAGTGGTGCCAGGCTTTCATGGACTCCTTCCCCTGGCTCTCCGGCGTGGCCGTGTTGACCGAATCCGGGACCGTCACCTTCAAGCTGCCCATGTTCACCATCAAGCAGGTTGATTACGCTCCCCTTCTTGAGCTCGACAAGCTCTACCAGGCCCGCAAAATGGGCGCGTACGTCGCCGCTTCGGAACTGGGCGCGGAGATCATGGTGGCCAAGCCCCTGTTCGTGGACAACGAATACAAGGGACTTCTGGTTGCCTCCTTCGATCCGGGCAGCCTGGCCAAGTTCTCGCCGGAACCGGGAAAGCTGCTGATGTTCGTTCCTGGAACTCCTCTGTGGAGCGGCGACGATTCCGGCGCCGCCCAGGCCCTGGCCGGGCTCAACTGGAAGAGCCTGCTCAAGAGTGATGTGGCGGGCGAACAGACCGTGGGCGGCACGCGCTACCTGTGGCAGTCACGTTTCCTGGCCCAGGTACGCCTTATCTACGCTGTATCGGTCGTCACCGCTCCTGCCAAGGCCGCCAAGTCCGAACCGAAACCGGCCCCCGCAGCGGCCCCAGCCCCCTAACCGCCATGCAAGGAGCCGGCAGCATGAAACAGGTCACGGTCACCGAACATCTTCTGCTTCACCAGAAAGAATCGCCCATGGCCACCGGGCGTTTCACCAGCATGTTCAACGAGCTCATCCTTGCGGCCAAGATCATTTCCCGCGAGGTGAACAAGGCGGGCCTGGTGGACGTCCTCGGTCTCACCGGCGAGGTGAACGTGCAGGGCGAAGCCGTGCGCAAGCTCGACGACTACGCCAATGCGGTGCTCATCCACCGCATGCAGCGCGCGGGTGTCCTGTGCGCCATCGGCTCCGAGGAGAACGCCGACCTCATCGAGATTCCGGACTACCTGCCCAAGGGCGACTACATCCTGATATTCGACCCCCTCGACGGCTCCTCCAACATCGACGCCAACGTGAACGTGGGCACCATCTTCTCCGTGTTGCGCCGCAAGGAGAAGAGCGAGTGCGCCGCCCGCCTGTGCGAGGTGCTGCAGAAGGGCTACGAGCAGGTGGCGGCCGGCTATT
Source organism: Acidobacteriota bacterium (assembly GCA_046566965.1). Taxonomy (GTDB): domain Bacteria; phylum Desulfobacterota; class Desulfovibrionia; order Desulfovibrionales; family Desulfovibrionaceae; genus Fundidesulfovibrio. The sequence continues at coordinate 81,166 of JBKICU010000029.1, read as the reverse complement.
TCCTCTACGGTTCCTCCACCATGATGGTCTACACCACGGGCCGTGGGGTCAACGGCTTCACTCTGGACCCAACCGTTGGCGAGTTCCTGCTCTCGCACCCCGACATCAAGACCCCGGAGCGCGGCAAGATCTACTCGGTCAACGAAGGGTACTGGTCTTTCTGGGACGAGGCCACCCGCGAGGCGGTCAGCTATTTCAAGGGGTCGGACAACGAGCGTGGCAAGCCGTACTCCGCCCGTTACATCGGCTCTCTGGTGGCCGATTTCCACCGCAACCTGCTCTACGGGGGCATCTTCCTGTATCCTGCCGACATGCAGGACCCCAAGAAGCCCAAGGGCAAGCTTCGCCTTATGTGCGAGGCCAGTCCCCTGGCCTTCGTGATCGAACAGGCCGGTGGAGCCGCCTCCGACGGCGAACGTCCCATTCTGGACATCGAGCCCACGGAGCTTCACGAACGCGTTCCGCTGTTCATCGGCAGCAAGCGGGACGTGGAAAAAGTGGTGGAGATCTACCGCAAGCATAAAAAATGATCTGCCTGGGCGTTGAAACATCCTGCGACGAGACCGCGTTGGCCCTCGTTCAGGACGGCAGGCTCGTTTGCGAGAAGATGGCCAGTCAGGAACGGTTGCACGCCGTGTTCGGCGGCGTTGTTCCGGAGCTGGCCTCGCGCGAGCACCTGCGCAAGGGAGTGCTGCTGTACCGCGCTCTCCTGAAAGAGTCCGGAGTAGCTCCAGGAGACATCGGCTGCGTGGCCGTAGCGCGCGGGCCGGGCCTTCTGGGCAGCCTGCTGGTGGGGATGAACCTGGCGAAGGGGCTCTCGTTCGGCCTGAACTCCAGGCTCGTGGGCGTGAACCATCTGCACGCCCACCTGATGGCCGCCTCGCTGGAGCGCGAAATTCCGTTTCCTGCACTGGGCCTGCTTATTTCCGGCGGACATACCCATCTGTATCTCATTCGCTCTCATATCGAATTCGAGCTCCTGGGACGCACCTTGGACGACGCCGCTGGCGAAGCCCTGGACAAGGCCGCCAAGATGGTGAACCTGCCTTATCCGGGCGGGAAATTCGTGGACCAGTTGGGCAGCCTGGGGCTAGCCGACGAGTCCCTGTTTCCCCGGCCGTTGACCGGAGTGCCCGGACTCGATTTCAGCTTCAGCGGACTGAAGACCTCCGTGGCCCGGTACGTCTCGCAGCATCCCGGCCTGCGACTGGAGACACTTCCCGGCGATGACGTTTCGCAACTTGCGTCCATGCCCGGCCTTGCCGATTTCTGCGCCTCCATCAACTGGACCGTGGCGGACACGCTGCGCATCAAGGCCCAGCGTGCCCTGGCGGCTCATGCCCAGGTCCGTTCGCTCATCGTGGCTGGAGGGGTAGCTGCGAACTCGGTGATCCGTCGGGTGATGCTCGAATTGTGCGGGAAATTCGGCGTGGAGCCGGTCTTCCCGTCCATGCGGCTGTGCACGGACAACGCCGCCATGATCGCAAATCTGGGATGGATGCTCGTCCGGGACGGCTATCATCATGGGCTGGACCTGGAGGCAATCCCCAGGGGACGAGTCGTGCCGTTTGATTACGCCTGTGAGGGCAAGGCGCCTTGCTCGAACTGATCTTCCGAGGCAGGCAGGACAGCTGGAAACGGCCTCGGGGAACATCGACGTATGAAAAAAATCAGGAATTATTCACTTCTCAAAATCAACGCGGTTCTGTAAGAACGAACAGGTCGGAGCGCCCTTGTCCCGGCATGTTTGAGTGCGTGCGAAGCTTGGCCTTCGCTGCCGTTGTCACGACACTGCATAAGGAGAACACGAATGGCCATTCAAGTCACCGACGCTACTTTCGAGGAAGAGATTCTCAAGTGCCAGCTCCCCGTCCTGGTTGATTTCTGGGCTCCCTGGTGCGGACCCTGCCGCGCCATGGGACCGGTGATCGACGAGTTGGCCAACGAGTATTCCGGCCAGGTCAAAGTGGCCAAAATGAACGTGGATGAAAATCCTTCCACCCCCAGCAAGTACGGCATCCGCGCCATCCCCACCTTGATCCTGTTCAAGGGCGGCGAAGTGGTCGAGCAGATCACCGGCGCTGTCTCCAAGTCCTCCATCAAGGAAATGATAAGCCAGAAGGCTCTGTAATCAATGAAGAGTTACGACGCCGTGGTCGTGGGGGGAGGGCCGTCCGGTTTGACGGCCGCCCTCTATCTGGCCAGATCCGGGTTGAGCGTGGCCCTCGTGGAGAAGGTTGCCGCGGGCGGTCAGGTGCTCATGACGCATTTCATCGAGAACTATCCCGGCTTTCCCGAGGGGATTGAGGGATGGAAGCTTGCCGATATCTTCTCCAAGCATCTTGACACCTATCCGGCCATCGAAAGAATAGGCGGCGACGTCAAGGCCATCGAACCCAAGGAAGGGGCGCACCGCGTCCTGATCGATTCCGAATGGGTCGAGTGCAGGGCTGTGATCATCGCTTCCGGCGCTCGCTACAAAAGGGTGGGCATTCCCGGCGAAAAGGAATTGCTCGGCAAGGGCGTGTCCTACTGCGCCTTGTGCGACGGCAACTTCTTCAGGGGGCAGGACGTCGTTGTCATCGGCGGTGGTAACTCCGCCATGGAAGAATCGCTCTACCTTGCAAGACTGGTCAAAAAGCTCTACCTGATCCACCGGCGCGAAGACTTCCGAGCGCAACGCTGCTATCAGGATCGGTGCAGGATAAACCCTGTCATCGAGATCATGCGGAGCTCCGTTGTCGAAGCCATCGAGGGCGACAGCCAGGTCGAGGGCGTGAAAGTCCGCAACCTGAAAACCGGAGAGGTCACGCATCTGGATGTGGAAGGCGTTTTCGTCTTCGTGGGCTACGAACCACAGGGCGGCTTCTTCCCGCCGGGGATCGAACTGGATGCTTCTGGTTTCATCGTCACCGACCAGAACTTCCGAACGGCGATCCCGGGCGTATATGCGGCCGGTGACGTCCGCTCCAAGCACGTGCGCCAGGTGGCCACTGCTGTTGGTGACGGAGCCGGGGCGGCCAGCACCGTCATAAGCTATCTGGAGACTTTGGGCAGCCATTAACCTCACGGCCTCCAGGACCCTGGGGGCCAGGGCCACCATTAACACAGGCTCAACGCACACACATGACCAGAAAAAATTTCCTGCGCGCCCTGTCTTCGGCGCTCCTGCTCTTCGGCCTTTCAGGCTGTGGGTTCATCGATACGTACTTCCTGCCCCCGTCTGAAGACACCGCCCAGGAGCTCTGGGAGGCCGGTCGAGACGCCATGAAGGAAAAGCGGTACGGCGATGCCGAGGAATTGTTCCTCAAGCTCAAGGACCGCTACCCCTTCAGCCCCTACACTCCGGACGGTCTGATCGGCCTTGGCGACGCATATTTCATGGACGAGAAATACGTGCAGGCAGCCGACGCCTACAAGGAGTTCGAGGCGCTTCACCCGCGTCACGAGCAGATTCCTTACGTGCTTTATCAGATCGGCGTGTCCACCTTCCGCAGGCTCGAGTCCATCGACCTGCCCCAGGACGGGTTGCAGGAATCCATCCAATACTTCACCCTTCTGAAGGACGCCTATCCCACCTCCCAGTGGGGACAGGACGCGCCCAACTGGATCGTGAAGTGCCGTACCAGGATGGCCACCCACGAAATATTCATCGCCGATTTCTACTGGAATTCCGGCCGCTACGGGGCCGCCTGGCGACGCTACATGTACGTGGCCGAGAACTTCAAGGATCTTGAAGAGATATTCAAGTATGCCAAGGACCGGGCACAGTTGTCCTACCTGGAATACCAGAAGACCCTCTCCGAAGCCGAACGCCGCGAGGTGGAAGGCAGTTGGCGCAAGTATCTGAAATGGCTTTAAAACGAGGCGGCCTCCGGGCCGCCTTTTTCTTCGTATGCCAAAAGGTTCCGACATGAGCACGCCCACCCACGACCCCCTTTTGGAGGAGCTCGATCACTGGCGCGTGAGCGACTCCAGGTTTGCCAAGGCCTACGGCACCACCGGCGACGGTGGCCGCGCCTTGCTGAAAACCTGCATCGCAGGCCTGTATCAGGCCGGGCAGCAGGGCGTTCTGCCCGCGATTTCCACCACCTGCGTGTTTCATGACGGCATTTCACGCACGGAGAGCCGGTCAAGCCGTCCGTGGTTCGCGCTGCTGCTTGACCCGGCCGTTGCCGCGCCCGCTCAGGTTCTGGCCGCGCTCATGCCTGCGGTGTGCCGCCGCATTCCCCTGGTGGCCGTCATCCGCCCGCGCTCCCGGACAGTCTGGCCCGCACCGGTGCTCACGGCTTTGGAACTGTGCGGAGTGGAACTGGTGCTGGAGCCTTCCGGGCGGGACCTTGGTCGATGCCTGGACATGCTTCGTTCCGCGCATGGACCCGGCGGCTTGGCCTGCCTGGGCTCCGCCTCGTTCTGGAACGGCGTGCGCGGCGTGGCCGAGGATTCCGGCGCTACGCATTGGCTCAAGTCTCCCGACGCTGCGGGACTTGTGGCCGCCAAAGGCATCGCCTGGAACCGCGAGGCGCTTGCGGTTGCACACGCGGGCGTGGATATCCGCGAATACGCTACGCCGCAGGATCTGGACTCGGCAGGTCACGACGCGGTATTCGCTCCAGCCGCACTGGCTCCGGCAACTGCCTCACTGGTGATCGAGCCCGGGCGCGAAGTCCTGTGGGACTGGCCGGACATGCCCGGCGAGCTTTTCTTTGCGCGCCGTCTCGTCTATAGCTAGCGACCACATGTCTTCACAACATTCCCCCGTCGCCGCTGAGGGCGCACGTTCGCCGCGCGCCCAGAAAGGCCTGCAAACACTTCGCAATATCGGCATCATCGCGCACATCGACGCGGGCAAGACCACGCTGTCCGAGCGCATCCTGTACTACGCGGGCAAAATCCATCGCATGGGCGAGGTTCACGAGGGCACGGCCACCATGGATTACCTGCCCGAAGAGCAGGAACGCGGCATCACCATCACCTCGGCCTGCACCACCTGCTACTGGGCCGGACGGCAGATCAACATCATAGACACCCCCGGCCACGTGGACTTCACCATCGAAGTGGAGCGCTCGCTTCGCGTTCTGGACGGCGCCGTTGGCGTATTCTGCGGCGTATCCGGCGTGGAGCCGCAGTCCGAGACGGTGTGGCGCCAATCCGAACATTATCGCGTTCCCAAGCTGGCCTTCGTCAACAAGATGGACCGCCCCGGCGCGGATTTCGAGGCGGTGCTCGATTCCATGCGCCAACGCCTGGGCGCGAATCCCCTGGCCATTCAGGTCCCCGTGGGGTCCGGTTCGGACTTTTCCGGCGTGATCGACCTGGTGCGCATGGAGATGCTGACTTTTCCCGGAGACGAGGTGCTGCGCGCTCCCCTTACGGATGAGCAGCGCAGATTCGCCGAGCCCTGGCGCGACAAGATGCTGGAGACCCTGGCCGAATTCGACGACGCCCTGATGGAAGCCTATCTTTCCGGCGGGGAAACCGCCGTCTCGACGATTGTTCCCATCATCCGCACGGCCTGCATCGGACGTGGAGTGGTGCCTGTGCTGGCCGGTTCCGCCCTTCGCAACATGGGCGTGCAGCCGGTCATGGACGCGGTGTGCGACTATCTGCCGAGTCCCGCCGACATCGGTCCGGTCCAGGGCCAGGACCCCGCCACGCACAAGCCTGTTGCGCTTGAGCCCGACCCCAAGGCCCCGCTTTCCGCCCTGGTGTTCAAGGTCATCATGGAGGCCGGGCGCAGGCTGGCACTGGTTCGGGTCTACTCCGGAACCCTGGCCGAGGGGGCAGACGCGCAAAACGTCACCCAGGGCAAGGCGGAGCGCATCGGTCGAATTTTCCACCTGCACGCCGACCAGAAGGAGCCGCTTCAAAAGGCCGGGCCCGGCGAGATCGTGGCGCTTACCGGCATGAAGCTGCCACGCACCGGCGACACTCTGGCGGACAGGGCGCATCCCATCCTTCTGGAGAGCATTTCACAGTACAAGCCGGTTCTCTCCATGGCTCTGGAGCCGCGCAACACCGAGGAACTCGACAAGCTGGTGGAGGTTCTGAACCGCCTGCTTCTGGAAGACCCGACCCTGACCAGCGCGCGTGACGAAGATTCCGGCCAGTTGATCCTCTCCGGCATGGGCGAACTGCACCTGGAAGTGGTGCTGGAGCGCATCCGGCGCGAATACGGGCTTTCGCCACGGGCAGGCAAGCCCCAGGTGGTCTGCCAGGAAACCATCACCCGCGAGGCGCGCGGCGAGGCCGAGTTCCACCGCGACCTGGGCGGCCAGATGCACTATGGCAAGGTGGTCCTGAGCGTGGCTCCGCTCCCCAGGGACAAGGGCAACGAGGTTCACGTCCCCTTGGACACCGCCGCCTGGCCCAAGCCCTGGCTGGACGCCCTGGCTGAAGGACTGGAGGACGGCCTGCTTTCCGGGGCGTTGCAGGGTTTTCCCGTGCAGGACGTTTCGGTGCGCGTCGAGGAGCTTGGTCGGCTCGAAGGCCAGTCCTCGGCTGTTGGCTACCGCATGGCCGCGTCCCAGGCGCTGAAAAACGCCCTGCGCGAGGCGCGTCCCGCACTGCTTGAGCCAATCATGTACCTGGAGATCGGCGTGCCTGACGACTTCGTGGGCGACGTGATCGGCCTCTTGGGCAGCAAGGGCGCGAAAATCGAGAATCTTTTCGACCGTGCCGGGCAGAAGGTCGTCCAGGCCCTCACCCCGCTTCGCAGGCTGTTCGGCTTCTCCACGGAGCTTCGTTCGGCCACGCAGGGCAGGGCGGGCGTGGTGATGAAGTTCGCCCGCTTCGACCTCATGGAATAGCCGATGCGTATTCTCGGCGGACGATTCAAGGGACGCGACCTTCCCACGCTCACCGGCGACGGCTGCCGTCCGGCCATGGCCAAGGTGCGCGAGGCGCTCTTCAACATGCTGGCGGCCAGGGGGCTCCAGGTGGAAGGCGCGCGCGTGCTGGACGTGTTCGCGGGCACGGGCAGCCTTGGCTTTGAATGCCTGAGCCGGGGCGCGCATTTCGCGCATTTCGTGGAGTTCAACAAAACCCTCGCCCGGCGCATCGCCGACAACGCCCGCATGCTGGGGCTCTCGCCCCGCGAATATTCGGCTGTCACGTCGGATGCGCTGAAGCTTCTTTCCAGGCCGCCCATGCAGCCCTTCGATCTGATTTTTGTGGATCCGCCTTACGGGCGCGATCTGCTGGCCCCCGTGCTGGACCTCATCGCGGCCAAACGCTGGCTGGCCCCCGACGGGCTGCTGGTGGCCGAGGTGGAGAAGGCCCTCACCCCGCAAACCTGGCCCGCCTCCCTGGAACTGGAGACGGACCGCCTCTACGGACAGACCAGGATACTCATATGGACCCCCGCAAACCCTGCATCGCCGTCTACCCCGGAACCTTCGACCCCCTGACCATGGGACATCGCAGCCTTGTGCGCCGGGCGCTCAAGGTATTCGACCGGGTCATCGTGGCCGTGGCGGAGCAGACCCCCAAGCAGCCTCTGTTTTCCCTGGACGAACGCGTCGGCATGATCCGCGAGGTCTTCGCCAACGAATCGCGAGTGAGCGCCGAACCCTTCGGCGGCCTGTTGGTGGACTACGTGCGCTCCACAGGCGCGTGCGTCATCCTGCGCGGCATGCGCGCCGTGTCGGACTTCGACTACGAATTCCAGATGGCGCTCATGAACCGCCGCCTGGACAAGGATATCGAAAGCGTCTTTCTGATGACCGACTTCAAGTGGCTCTACATAAGCTCCACCATCATCAAGGAACTGGCCAAGGCCGGGGGTAATTACGAAGGCCTGGTGCCCGAACCGGTTATGCGCCGCCTGGTGCAGCGTTTTGGTCCTCCCAACGGCAAGCGCAGATAAACATGAGACCGCTCGCAAGGCAGTCTCGATGAGCGGACTCAAGGCTCTGTGCCTGCTTGGTCCCACCGGCACGGGCAAGACCGAGGCAGCGCTTGCTCTGGCCGACGCCTTCGACGGCTCCGTGGTGAACTTCGACTCCCGGCAGGTGTACAAGAGCGTGGGGGTGACCACCGCCCAGCCCTCGGCGCAGGAACAGGCCCGCTGCCCGCACCATCTCTACGGGTTTCTGCCCTGCGGGGAGGCCATCTCAGCGGGAATCTACGCGGAACTGGCCGCGCCGGTGATCCGCGGGATTGCCGCGCAGGGGCGCTTGCCTATCCTGGTGGGCGGAACCGGACTCTATCTGCGCGCCTTGCTGGAGGGAATCGCCCCCATCCCGGACATTCCCCAGCCCATCCGGGAGAAGATCCTGGACGAGGTGGACCGCCTGGGACCGCAGGTGCTGCACGAGCGCGTGCGGCAGATCGATCCGGCCTACGCGGACAAAATCCACCCCAATGACCGCCAGCGCGTGGCGCGCGCCCTGGAAGTCCACGAGGCTACCGGCAGGACCTTTTCCGACTGGCATGCGGCCACTGCCAAGCTTGTGGACATCCGCTGCCTGAAGATGGGCATCCGCATGGACAAGCCGGACCTGGACGCCAGGCTGGCCCGGCGCATCACCATCATGCTCGACCAGGGGGCGCTGGAGGAAGTCCGCGCAGCCCTGGACGCCTGCCGTGAACGTGGGTTGGACGAGAGCGCGCCAGGGCTCTCCGGCATAGGATGTTCCGAACTGGCCGCGCACCTGCTGGGGAGGATCAGCCTGGACGAGGCGCTGGCGCTGTGGCTGGTCAACACAAAGGCCTACGCCAAACGACAGATGACCTGGTTCAAGATGGACCCGGAGGTGCGTTGGTTCGGGCCGGGGCAGGCAGGGGCCATGGTGGATTCGGCGCGCGGGTGGCTGGGCGGCTAGGGATGCCTGGTGCGAACCAGCCGATCGATGCTTGGGCAGGCCTCCCTTCCTGAAAAGGGAAGTTCCCCCGACAGTCTGATTTTTGTTGTCTTTCCCGGCTTATCAGGCGATTGAGCTAGACTCGGGCTTCTGGATTCAGGCACTGGCTGACGCCGCAAGCCTTCACCACCACCGCGCCTGTTCCGGAGGCCGTAATGGACGTGTCGCCGTCGCAATTACTTGAGCAGTATGGGTATCTTGCTGTTTTTGCCGGGAGCCTTCTGGAGGGCGAAACCATCCTGCTTCTGGCCGGATTCGCGGCCCACCAGGGATACCTGGCGTTCGGACTGGTGGTTGCCTGCGGCGCCTTGGGCGGTACGCTGGGCGACATGATTTTCTTTCTGGTCGGGCGGCGTTACGGTAGCGCGCTTCTCACCCGCTTTCCGCGATTGGCTCCCCGCATCGACCGCTTCAATATACTCCTGCATCGCTACCACGGGCCTGCCATCATCATGGTCCGCTTCCTTTACGGCCTGCGCATCGCCGGGCCGATGGCCATCGGGGCTGGCAGGATATCCGCATGGCGGTTCTTCCTTTTCAACGCGCTTGGCGCGGCATTGTGGGCTGTGTTGATCACTGGCGTCGGATATCTCTTCGGTCACACCCTGGATGTGGTCATGAGCGATCTGAAGCGCTACGAGGAGGCCGCCCTGGCCGTTCTGGCCATTTGCGCCATCGGTCTGGGTATTTGGCGTTGGCGTCGCAACCGTCGTTCGGCCTGATCCGAGAATCTTTTCGAAATATCCTTGCGAATGTCCCGGGAAGGATTACTCGATGAGCATGAATATGCTTCAAAGAAGGGCGCTGGAAGTATTCAACGCAGCGGTGGACCGGGGAATCGAGGGATTGCCTCCCCTGAGTTCTTCCTGGGAACTGGCGGTGAACTATCTGGAGGACAGGCGCTTTGAGACCCCTGACCTTCGCGTGGACGCCCTTATTCGACGCGAAGCCCGAAAAAATGCCTTGTGCACCGCCGTCACCAACCTGGGGGGCGTCATGACCCTGCCCCTGGCCGTCCCGGCCAACGTCTACACGTCCTTTGCCTATCAGGCCCGGTTGGCGGCCGCCGTGGCCCTGGTTTATGGGCACGACATACGCAGCCACAAGGTCCGGGTCCTGGTGGGACTCTCCATGGCCGGGCGCAGGGCGGTCGACCTCTTGAAGACCCTGGGGGTGCGCTTCACGACGATGCTGTTGGAGCGCAGTGCCGCGCAGCTTTCAGAAAAGGTGCTGGCCGACATCGGTACCGGCATAGGAGCGCGAATGTTGGCCCAGGGCGGCGAACAGGCGGCAGGGATTCTGCTGAAGGTCGTTCCACTGGCCAGCGCAGCAGTGTGTGGGGCCATCGACTGGAATTACTGCCGGGCAGTGGGCAGGGTGTCGCAGGATATTTTCCGCAGGCAGTAGCCACGCAGAGGAAATAAAAAAGGCCCGGCGTTAACCGGGCCTTTGAAGGAAACCAGGCACCCAAAAGCAACCGTTACCGTTGCTCCCTCTCGGGCCTGGCGGGGTTGGCGGCGCCTTCGCCGCCTGGCTTCCTTGAAATGTGGCGGAGAGGGAGGGATTCGAACCCTCGGTAACGGTTTTGCCGCTACACACGATTTCCAATCGTGCACCTTCGGCCAGCTCGGTCACCTCTCCGCGAGACGAAGAGAATTATCCCAACCTCCCTGTCTTGGCAAGTAAAAAATGCCTCACACTCAAAAAAATAGTTTTAAATCCCCATGATGCTGAAGCCGCTGTCCACGTGGATAACCTCGCCGGTCACGCCGCTGGAAAGGTTCGAGCCCAGGTAGACCGCCGTTCCGGCCACGTCTTCCAGGGTGATGTTTCGCTTGAGCGGGGAGCGCTCCTCCACGATGGGCAGGAAGCCCTTGAATCCGGAGATGCCAGAAGCGGCCAGCGTCCTGACGGGGCCTGCGCTGATGGAGTTCACCCGCACGCCCTTGGGGCCGAGGTCCGCCGCCAGATAGCGGACGCTTGCTTCCAGGGCGGCTTTGGCCACGCCCATCACGTTATAGGAGGTGATGACGCGTTCGGCTCCCAGATAGGACATGGTCATCACCGAGGCCTCGGGCGTCAGGAGCGGCTCGAATCCCTTGCACAGCGCCACCAGCGAGAAGGCGGACACGTCCAGGGCCAGGGCGAACCCGGCGCGCGAGGTGTCCACGTAGCGTCCTTTGAGGTCCTCCTGCTGGGCGAAGGCCACGGAGTGCACCAGAATGTCCACCTTCCCCCATTTCTCGCGCACGGTTTCGTAGGCGGCCTGGATGTCTTCATCCTTGGTCACGTCGCAGGGGAAGGTGAAGTCCCCGCCCAGTTCCCCGCTGAGGGGCTCGACGCGCTTGCGGATGGCCTCGCCGGGGTAACCGAAAGCCAGGGACGCGCCGTGCTCTTTGAATGCCTTGGCCACTCCATAAGCGATGGAGCGATCATTTGCGACGCCGAATATCAGGGCTTTTTTGTCCTTGAGAATCATGGTTGTCTCCTTGAATGAATAATTCCGACGTGAACTGCTTATGCAGACGCTGGAACGAATTGTCTGGTGGATTAGAGTGCGCCTAAAGGGAAATGTGATTTGAATATGACATGAGCGAGATTATGCAAGAGTTTTCCGCGCTTGTTCGCAAAGTTCCAAAACACCCGGCGGTGCACGGTGATTTTTGGAAGCCCTGGCGGTCGGGCGTTTCAAGCTCTGGTTGTTCTCATGCCATCGCAACCCGGTTGGCGTTGCGTATGGATACCTGAATGGAATTGAAAAACCGGGCTGGTCAATCAGAGCCGCAGGAAAATAAAAAGCCCCCCGGCGTGTGCCAGGGGGCGTCGGATACTCGATTCGAACGAGGCTGTCTAGGGCATCATCTCCAGGACTTTGCGCATGACCTCGAAGGCGTCGGCCACGTAGAGCACGTCCGCCTTGCCCTGAGCCCAGCCGCAGTTGGCGTCCAGGTTGATGGCGCGGCGCTCGCCGATGAAGCGCCAGCCCACGGTGTGGGGCTCCTCGCCGTGGCAGCAGGTGGCCAGGCCCTTGGCGTGGCGCGGGGTGGAGCCGGTCTGGCCGACCTGGTGCATGTGCGTCAGGAAGGACATCACCTGCTGGCCCTCGCCGGACAGGTCCACCAGGGACTTGGACGTGCCGAGCGAGGCCTGCATTTTGCCCAGGAAGCTCAGGATGATCTGTTCGGCTTCGGTCAGGTGAGCTACGCCGTCGGCCTGCTTCTTGGTCCAGCCGGCACCCGCCACGAAGAGAAGCGCCGCGTCGGGGCGGATGGTCTGCTCCTCGGCGGAGGGGCAGATCATGGAGGTCACTTCGGTGCGAACGCCAGCCGCGGGCAGCTCGGGCGTCACGGCGGTGACGTCCGCGCTCCCGGCAGCGCCCTCGTAGGGAGCCACGCAGCCCGGGGAGAGGCTCAGGCACCAGGGGCGCTCCTGGCGGGTCAGTTCGGCGAACATGCGCTGGCGGTAGTACCAGCGGGTGGCCATGAGCTTGCCGTCCTGCACGTTTAGCGCGGTGACGCCCGTGTCGGAGCGTCCGCCCAGGCGGGCGGCCACGCCGGGAAGCACGCGGCTCATGCGCGAAGTGGCCGCACCGATGACGATGTTGGCGCCTGCGGCGGTGCACAGGGCGGCCAGGGCGGCGGCGTCGGTGGCGTAGCGGGCCGTGGCGTACTCGGCGCCGGAAACGCCGTAAAACGCGGCTGCGCCGCATCCGGCGATGGCGTCGGCGGCGGCCTTGACGTCAGCGCCCACCAGCCCCACGGCCAGCTCGGCGTTCAGCTGCCCGGCCAGGGCCTGGGCGGCGGCAAGCGCTTCCAGCGAAGCCTTGCCCAGCAAACCGTCGCATTCGGTCTGGGCGACGAAAAGAATCTTGTCCATAGGGTCCTCCGGCTGCCGGGATTGCTCTCCCGGATTGCCAGTATGTCGTGGTCTGGGGGCTAGGCTCCAAGCCAGTCGATGATTTCCTTGGCGATGACCTCGGACGGGGTGTCCTTCACGATGCGGGTCTCGCGCTTCTGGCTGGGAATCTCGACCTTGGCGTACTCCGGGCCGCCCTCGATCTTCACGGGCTTGGCCTTCTGGAGCGCGGGCATCACCAGGCGCATGTTCTGCATGCCAACCTGGGGGTTGTTGGGGGGCTCGGGCAGCTCGCCCGTGGCCCAGCCGAGCACGGCGGGGGGACCGGCCACCACGGATTCCTGATAGCTGCCGCCCTCGACGCGCTCCAGGACCCGCAGGGTTCCGTCGGCGCGGGCTTCAAGCTTGTCCACGCCCTGGAACTGGTCGAAGATGCCGAGCTTCTCGCCCACGATCTGCATGGTGGCCCCAGCGCCGCGCGAGGCCGACTGCCAGCCGCCGAACACCAGAAGCTTCGACTTGTCCAGGCCGGGGATGGCCTCGATGGCTTCGGCCAGCGCGGTTCCCACCTCGTGGGCCTCCACGAAGCCGCCAGCGGGGCCGTCCAGCACCACCAACTCGAAGGGGACCTTCTGGGCGATGGTCATCATTACCTGCTGGAGCTTGGCCTTGGGGCCCATGCTCACCAGCCAGACCTTGCTGCCGGGGGCGGACTTGGCCAGATTGGCGGCTTCGAAAAGGGCGTGACCGGCCCAGGGGTCCAGAATGGCGGGGAGCATCAGCTCGTTCTTGAGGCCCCAACCAGCCGGACCCTTCACGGGTTCCAGGGTCTGGAGCGGATCGGGCACGATGCCGCCGCAGACGACGATATGATAGCCTGCGCTCATGTGTTCTCCTTGACGATTGGGATGGGAAGGCCTCCGGCGGCCAGAGAGGGCGCTGCCCTCTCTGGACTCTCCCGCCAAAGGAACTTCGTTCCTTTGGAATCCTGTATAGCTTCGCGTCAATACTCGTTCACGTTGCCTGGACTCCCCCACTGAGGGTCCAGGGGGATCATCCCCCTGGCGGGTGCAGGGCGGAGCCCGCCGGGTCCAGGGCAGAGCCCTGGTGGGGGTCGGGGCAAAGCCCCGATGATTCTCGAAAGAGAACCACGTTTTTATATTATGAAACACACATGCGTGTGTTTCATAATGGGGATTTTAGTTCTCAGCCGAATGCAGTCCGCCGGCACCGGCGCGGAACTCGACGTTGGTCTTTTCCGGGTCGGCGGGGTGCGGCTTGGAGCAGTTCCACAGGCACGCGCCGCAGTGCACGCACTTTTCCCGGTCGAACAGCGGCACGCCGTCGTCGGGGTTGGTGGTGATGGCCTGCCCGGAACACATCTCGATGCAGATCTTCTCGTTGCAGCGGCGGCAGACGTCGGGATCGACGAACACCACGTGGTCGGCGTAGCCGAAGGGTGCCTGCACCTTGCCGCCCAGGAGCAAGGCGTCCTGGTGGGAGATGAGCAGCTCGCCGTCGTACTCGATCCTGGGCCAGCCGATGCGGTCCATGATGGCGTCGTGCAGCGACTCGCCCTTGGCCTGGCATTCTTCGCGAAGGGCCTTGATCTCCTCGGCGGTCAGCTGGGGCGAGTAGGTGTCTTCGATGCTTGGGACGCGCTCATGCGGGCGGCGGTGATCGCCGGGCATGTTGAATTTCCCGTCGGTGTAACCGGCCATCGCCATGCCCAGAAGGCCCTGGATGAAGCCTTTGCCGAAGCCGTCGCGGGACTTCTCGGCGATCTTGGCCTCGGTTTCCAGAGTGGAGGCGCGGCGGCGGGCCACGTAGGTGTCCTTGAGGTTCTGGCGGGTGAAGGGCTTTCCTGCCTTGATGAGTTCAAGCACGCCCTCGGCCAACTGCACGCCGGACATCCAGGCCTCGTCCACGCCGGAGCCGGTGAGCACGTTGGTGGTGCCGGAGCCCTCGCCGATGCGGGCGTAGCCGTCGCCGACCAGCCAGGGCTCGCCGCGCCGTCCGGACTCCAGAAGCGACTTGGCCCCCCAGGAGCGCATTTTGGCGCCCTTGAGGTGCTTCCAGAGATAGGGGTGGGTCAGCCAGTGCTGCATGTAGCGGTAGGCGCTGCGCACGGGCAGGTCCAGCCAGGAGGGCACGAAGATGCCGAGCGAAGCCACGCCGCCTGGCAGCACGTACAGGAATCCGAAAATGTCCGGCTCGGGGTAGCCGAGGGTGTGCAGCACGAAGCCTTCGGGCAGGTTGCATCCCTCGGGCAGGTCCACCACCATCTTCATGCCCAGCGCCCAGTCGCGACGGTGGTGCCCGTGGGGCATGCCCATGGCGTCGTCCAGATCGCGCCCGACCGGGCCGACCGGGCCGTCGCCGATGACGGTGAGGGGTGCCTTGATGTCCATGCCGGGCATGAAGCCGGCGTCGGGCTGGCCGGATTTGTCCACGCCCTGGTCGCAAAGGCGAACGCCCACCACCTTGCCGCGCTCGGTCAACACGGTGGACACGGGCATGCCGGGCCAGATCTGGGCCTGACCTTCGGCCATGATCTGGGAGCCGACCCACTGGTTGAACTGTCCGATGGAGAAGACCATGCCCGGTTCCTTGCGCAAAAACGGCGGGATGAAGGGCAGTTCGACGGCTTCGTCCTTCAGGAACTTGAGGCTCGGGCCGAAGGCGCGGATCAGCGAATCCTTCATGTCCAGGAGGTCCTGGCGGCGGCTGGCACCGTGGGGGTCCAGCAGGTAGACCACCTTTTCGTGGGTGACTTCCGTGCACAGGGGCACCTGGGATGGCTCGAAGCCGGGGAAGGATTCGCGGATTGCGCGGGCCTTGCTGACCACGCCGGACACGCCCGCGCCGATGTCGTCGGCGCGTTCGTAGCAGATGATCTGGAGAGGCATGCCGGGCATGGCAGCGCTCTCGGCGACGGGCGTTCCGTCCTCGGAGGTCAGGCCGCGCGACAGGGTGGTGAGAAAGCCGCCCATTGCCGGGCCGAATCCGACGCAGACGATGTCTACGTCCATGCTCTGGCGTTCGATGTCGGACATTAGCCTACCTCTCGAAAAAGTTCACGGAGCCCGAAAGACTGAACTGATGCATGACGCAAAAATGCAGGGATTCCAACGGAAAAATCCCCCGCGTGGCAAAAGGCTTTCCAGGGAGTGTGCCGGGTGGGCGGTGGAAAACCGTGCGCCGCCAGTCGTGACAAATCGCCGGGGGCCATCCCCCGGCGACCGTTAATGCTAATCCGACGAGTCCGAAGAACCGCTACATGGGGTAGTCGAGCGCCTCGGGGATCATCACCTGGGTCAGGGCGTAGCCCGCGCGGTCCTTGGCCAGGGCTGCTCCGGACAGGGAACGGTCCAGCTGGGAGCGCAGCGTGTCGAAGGCGGTAAGCTCCGCTTCGTCCTGGGGGCCGAAACCGTTGACCATGCTGGCGCAGATGCGGGCGCATTCGCCGGCGGCGCGCGCGGCCTGCACCATGGACAGGTCGCTCAGGAATCCGAGCGTTCCTTCGAGGCCCTCGGCCACAATGGGGTTTTCGGGGCCCTTTTCGGCCAGTTCCAGAAGGTCAGCCACCTGGCAACGCGAGGCCATGATCCAGCACAGGGCGTCGGCCATGGGGAAGGTCACGTTCTGGCGGCGGTTGTGGTAGAGGCGCGCTCCGGAGGGGTCCTTGGCGCGGTGCAGGAACTCGAGCGTCCAGAGCCACAGCTCCATGGCTTTGGCCACGATGCCCGCGCCGGTCTCGGGCTTGTCTTTGGCCAGCACGGTGAACTGGTCTATCCAGATGCGCAGCTTGGCCAGGAAGACCTCGTTGGTCATGGTGATGGACAGCTGGCGGCGCTGCACGGCCTCGGGGCCTTCGTAGGTTGCCTCAAGCTGGGTGTCGGCCCACTTGTGGAACAGGAAGCCGGGGCAGTCCTCGGTGATGCCGTAGCCGCCCATGAGGGCCAGGGCTTCGCGCATGATCGTGGCGCCGTGGCCGGTATTCCAGAGCTTGCAGGCCGGACACAGGATGTTGGCCAGGGACTCCAGCAGCACGTAGCGCACCAGGGTGTCCTCGCCCAGCTCCTGGAAGCGGGCGGCGTCGCGCTGGGATTCGGGCATGGCTTCCAGGGCCAGGTATTCGACGGCCAGCTTCTCAACCTTGCGAAGCGCCGAAAGCTGCGACTTGGGGCCGACAACGCCGCGCTCGGCCAGGATCTTGTCCTTGGCCTTCTCGGTGGGGTCGAGCTGGTCGAAGAGGCGCGCGGTCTCGAAGCCCAGCGACGCTCCGGCTTCGCCGGTAGCCCAGATGTCGGCCAGGCGCAGCACCGCGTCGGGCTTCTGCTGGATGCCCAGGTCGAACTTGGGGGTTCCGGCCACGGCGTCGCCGCCGCGATAGCGCTGGCGCTGGTAGCGGATCACGGGCTCCACGGCGGAAAGAAGCTTGGCGGAGCTCATGAGGGCCACGGGCACGCGGGTACGGTGGAACACCGCGCCGATGATCTCGGAGTGGGTGTAGTTGGGGACGATGACGCCGTCCTTCACCGTGTAGCCGCCCACGATGCGGCTTGCCGGGACCTTCAGGTTGAAGACGGGGTCGCGGGTGGAGGACAGCTGGTGCACCATCTTGAGGGTGGGCGCGCCGCGGTCGAACAGGCCCTCGTCGGTGTCCTCGACGATGACGATGCAGGAGGTCTTGATGCGCGGGTCGTCGGTGTCCACTGCGCAGGTGGCGAAATTGGCGAAATCCATGCCGGTGATGAAACGGCCGCGCTTGTCCACCTGGAGCATGGGCTCCTTGCCGTCTTCCCACTCGGCCACGCGGACCTTGCCCACCAGGGTGTTGGTCTCCACGCCCACATAGGGCAGGGGCTCGGTGAGGGCGAAGGCCCCGCGGAAAATCTTGCGGTCCTCGCCGGGCTGGGGCGGGACGCAGTTGCTCATGTAGTAGTCGCGCTGTTCAGGGGTGCCGCGCTCGTGGATGGGAGCCAGGGCCAGGTTGGTGGCCAGGGAGCAGGTGGCCGCGCCCGCGTCCACCCAGGAGAGCTCGAAGGCAACCAGGGCCAGGGCCAGGTTCTTCGGGCCTTCGATAAAGCCGCCCTGGTGCGGGTCCATGAACAGCGCGGTCAGGCCGGAGGTGTCGAACGCCTCAAGGAGCTGCGCTTTGTGGTCGGTCCACTCGTGGGTGTTGCGCGCGCCTTCGGCCACCAGGCGGGCCACCACGGTGCGGGCCAGGGAACGGGCGGATTGCAGTGCCATCTGGATGTCGTAGCGATCGGCAAAGCGCCACATGATCTGGCGTACGTCATCGCCAGGAAGCGTGCGAAGAGTCTCCATGATTGTTCCTATCTCACCTTGTGTTTTGAGCAAGCCGACCGGACGCGGCTCGAAAAACCGACGAATTAAGCGATAGCCATCGTCGCGTCAATGTTATGGGCCGGATTGGAGAGGACATTTTTCACCCTCTCCCATACTCCCTATCCCATGAACCCCTAGAAAGCCAGGGTCTCTCCTGTCAGGGCGGCGTAAGCTTCCAGATACTTTTGCTGGGTCCGCAGGGCCACCTCGGCGGGCATGCTGGGGGCGGGGGGCTTCTTGTTGAAGCCGATGGATTCCAGCCAGTCGCGCACGTACTGCTTGTCGAAGCTGGGCTGTCCCTGGCCGGGCGCATAGCCCGAGGCGGGCCAGAAACGCGAGGAGTCGGGCGTGAGCACCTCGTCGATGAGGATGAGCTCGCCGTCGATGGTGCCGAATTCGAACTTGGTGTCCGCAACCAGGATGCCGCGCTCGGCGGCGTAGTCGCGGGCCTGGGAATAGATGGCCAGGGCGGTGTCCTGCACCTTGTCGAAGAGCGCCTGTCCGATCATGGCCTTGGCCTGGTCCAGGGTGATGTTCTCGTCGTGCTGGCCAAGTTCAGCCTTGGTGGAGGGCGTGAACAGCGGCTTTTCCAGCTTGTCGGACTCGCGCAGGTCGGCGGGCAGGGCGTGGCCGCAGACCGTGCCGGTGGCCTTGTAGTCCTTCCAGCCGGAACCGGTGATATAGCCGCGAACGATGCACTCGATGGGCAGGGGCTTGGCCTTGCGAACCAGCACGGCGCGGCCTTCCAGCATGTCCGCGTGGCCCTTCAGGGGCGCGGGAAAGTCGGCGGGCTCGGTGGCCAACAGATGATTCTTCAACAGGTGCTTGAACTTTTCCATCCAGAAAATGGTGATCTTGTTGAGGATCACGCCCTTGAACGGAACAGGGTCCGGCAGGATGACGTCGAAGGCGGAGAGGCGGTCCGTGGTGACGATCAGCAGGCTGTCGTCCGAGACCTGATAGATGTCGCGCACCTTGCCGCGCGAGAGCAGCGGGTATTCGGTGATGTTGGTGGTGTTGACCACTTGCATGTCGGGAACTCCTCCGGAAAATTAAACGTTGCGGCACTCCACGGACCGGGCGTGGGCTTCGAGTCCCTCCAGGCGCGCGAGTCTCGCGATCTTGGCCCCGTGCCTGCGCGCATAGGCTGGGGGCGCGGCGATGAGGCTCGACTTTTTGGTGAAGGTCTCCACGGACAAGGCCGAGGAAAAACGGGCGTTGCCCATGGTGGGCAGCACGTGGTTGGGGCCCGCGAAGTAGTCGCCCACGGGTTCGGGACATCCGCAGCCCAGGAATATCGCGCCCGCGTGGCGGATTTCGCCAAGGACGCTCCAGCCGTCGGCGATGGCCAGCTCCAGGTGCTCCGGAGCCAGCAGGTTAACGAGCTCGATGCCTTCCTTGAGGCCCGGAACGACCACCACGGCTCCCCAATCGGCCAGGGCCTTGCGGGCGATCTCGCTGCGGGGCAGGCGCTCCAGCTGTTCGGCCAGCTCCTTGAGCGTGGCCCGGGCCACCTCCGGGCTGTCCGTCACCAGGATGGACGCGGCCTGCGGATCGTGTTCGGCCTGGGACAGAAGATCCGCCGCCAGCCATGCGGGCGGGGCGGTCTGGTCCGCCAGGATGACGATCTCGCTGGGTCCGGCGATCATGTCGATGCCCACCTGGCCCACCAGCAGCCGCTTGGCCGTGGTGACGAAGATGTTGCCGGGACCGGCCAGCACGTCCACCGGGGCGATGGTCTTGGTTCCGTAGGCCAGGGCCGCGATGGCCCAGGCGCTGCCGGTGCGGTAGATTTCCGTGATGCCCAGGAGCGAGGCCGCCGCCAGGATGTAGGGGTTCAGCGAACCGTCCTTGCGGGGCGGGGACACCGCCGCGATGCGTTCCACCCCGGCCACCTGGGCGGGGATGGCGTTCATGAGAAGCGACGAGATGAGCGGGGTTTCGCCGCCCTGGCCACCGGGCACGTACAGGCCCACGGAGTCCACCGGGCGCACCATCTGGCCGAGGATCGTGCCGTCCTCGCGGGTGGTCCACCAGGACTTCTGCTTCTGGGATTCGTGAAAGGAGCGAATGTTCTCGGCGGCTTCGCGCAGGATGTCCATGTCCGAGGCGATGACCTGCCCGCGGGCGGCGTCGATCTCCTCGGGCGTCACGCGCAGCATGGAGGCGGTGAAGCCGGGGCAGTCGAAGCGGCGGGCGAAGTCGGCCAGGGCATCGTCGCCCTGGGCCTGCACATAGGCCAGGATCTCGCGCACGCGCGTCTCCACGGCCTGGTCGGGATTCTCCCGGCCCTTGAGCTTGAGGTGCAGGGGGGCGAAATCTTCGGGACGCTGGTATGTGATCTGTGGGCAGGGCATTGGGACTCCGAGTGGCGTCGATGGCGGGTTTGATAGATGAAGAAGGGGGTGTTTGTCGAGTGCCGGGGTGGTATGTTAGCGGAAACAACGTTTCCGATTTTGGAGATTTTCCGCCGTGCCGAGCAGTGCAAGCAGAGGAACAATGAACCAGACCGCCCACCTGCCTTCCCAGTCCGCCGTTCACCGTGCCGTGTCCAAAGCCTCCTGGCGGCTTTTGCCGTTTCTTTTCATCCTGTACATCATCGCCTACCTGGACCGCATCAATGTGAGCTTTGCGGCCCTGGGCATGAACCAGGACCTGGGCCTGGACCAGGCCGCTTACGGCTTCGGCGCGGGCGTATTCTTCCTGGGGTACGTGCTCTTCGAGGTGCCCAGCAATCTTATTCTTTCACGCGTCGGCCCCAGGCGCTGGATCGCGCGCATCATGGTCAGCTGGGGCCTGGTGACCATGGCTCTGGCCTTCTCGCAGGGCCGCACGAGTTTCGCCGTGCTGCGGTTTCTGCTTGGCGCGGCCGAGGCCGGTTTCTTCCCCGGCATCATCCTCTACCTTACATATTGGTTCCCGCTGTCCTACCGGGCCAGGGCCGTGGCCCTGTTCATGACCGCCACTCCCGTCGCCGGCCTGGTGGGAAGTCCCGTTTCCGGCTGGATCATGCAGATGCACGGGATGCTCGGCCACGCTGGCTGGCAATGGCTGTTCCTGCTGGAAGGGCTTCCGGCGGTGCTGCTGGGTATTTTCGTCTTTATCCGGCTTCCCGACGGCCCGGAGCATGCCCGCTGGCTGACACGCGAGGAAAAATCCGCCCTGGAGGACGCCTTGGCGCGTGAACGCCAGGACGTCGCGGCGCGCCATCTCTCGGGACTGCGCCAGGGGCTGGCCAGCCCCACGGTGTGGCTTCTGGGCTTCGTGTATTTTGCCTCCGTGCTGGCCATGTACGGGCTGGTGATGTGGCTGCCGCAGATCGTGGCGGGAGTCACCGGCGGGGGAACGCTTTCCGTGGGCCTGTACGTGATGGTCGCCTATTTCTTCGCCGCCGCCGGGATGGTGGTCATCGGGGCCAGCTCGGACCGCTTTGGCGAGCGCCGCTGGCACATGACCGGCTCCATGGGGCTGTGCATGGCCGGGATGCTGGTGCTGAGCCTGTCCGGCGGTCTTGCGGGTATCCTGACGGGAGCCAGCCTCGCGGCCATGGGCATCTGGGGGATTCTGGGACCGTTCTGGGGCCTGGCCACCGGGTATCTGACCGGAACGGCGGCTGCGGCGGGCATTGCGCTCATCAATTCGCTGGGCAACGTGGGCGGGTTCGCCGGGCCGTACCTCATGGGCTGGGTGAAGGCCAACACCGGGAGTTTTTCCGAGGGTTTCGCCTATCTGGCCGGACTCATGGTGCTGGGGTGCGTGCCGCTGTTCATCCTGCGCAAGGGGCCGGACAAAGGCTGAGCGCTCAACGACGACGGACAACGCACGAGAGCCGGGTAGGACGTCTTCCTTCCCGGCTCTCGTATTTTCGTGCAACGCGCCGTTGCGGCGTTACTTGCTTTCTTTTTCCAGGGCGATCAGGTCTTCGTAGGTCTCGCGGCGTCTGGCCAGGGTGACCGTGTCGCCGTCCACCAGCACCTCGGCGGCGCGGGGGCGGGAGTTGTAGTTGGAGGACATGGTGAACCCGTAGGCTCCGGCGGAGAACACTGCCAGCAGCTCGCCGGGCTCCACGGCGGGGATGTCCCGGTCGCGCGCCAGGAAGTCGCCGGACTCGCAGATGGGGCCGACCACGTCCACGTTCAGCTCGGGGCGTCCCTTGGGGGCGACTTCGCGGATGGCGTGGAACGAGCCGTAGAGCGAGGGGCGCACCAGGTCGTTCATGGCGGCGTCCACGATGATGAAGTCCTTGGAGGGGGTCTTCTTGGTGTAGACCACCTCGGTGAGCAGAATCCCGGAGTTCCCGGCGATCACCCGTCCCGGCTCCAGGATGAGGGTCATGGGGTGGTCCTTCAGCACGTTGGTCAGGGCCTTGCCGAACTCGGCGGGGTGGGGCGGCTCTTCCTCGTTGTAGGTGATGCCAAGGCCCCCTCCCAGGTCCAGGAACTCGATGCGAAGGCCCATGGCCTTCAGCCGGTCATAGAAGCGGATGATGCGGTCCAGGGCTTCCATGAAGGGTTCCAGGGTGGTGAGCTGCGAGCCGATGTGGCAGTCGATGCCGACGGGCTCGATGTTGGGCAGGGCCATGGCGCGCGAATAGGCGGCCATGGACTGCTCGATGTCCAGGCCGAACTTGTTCTTCTTCAGGCCCGTGGAGATGTAAGGATGGGTCTTGGGGTCCACGTCCGGGTTGATGCGAAGGCTTATGCGCGCGGTCTTGCCCATGTCCGAGGCCACGGCGGAGAGGCGTTCCAATTCGCCCATGGACTCCACGTTGAACATGAGGATGTCTGCGGCCAGGGCCTGGCGCATCTCGTCCGCGCGCTTGCCCACGCCCGAGTACACGATCTTGGAGGCCGGAACCCCGGCGGCCAGGGCGCGGTGCAGCTCGCCCCCGGAGACGATGTCCATGCCCGCGCCGCATTCCTTGAGGAGTTTCAGCAGGCTCAGGTTGGAGTTGGCCTTCACCGAGTAGCAGGTGAGGTGGGGCAGGCCGTCGAAGGCGGAGTCGAACGCCTGGAAATGGCGGCGCAGGGTGGCCGCGGAATAGACGTAGAGGGGCGTGCCGTACTGCCTGGCCAGTTCCTGGGCGCTGACGCCCTCGGCGTGAAGTTGACCGTCCTTGTACTCGAAGAAATGCATGGGCTAGTCTCCTTGCGTATTCGTGTCCCCACTCCACTTGTCCTTCCAGTCGCCCAGGATGTTCAGGGCTTCAAGCGGGGTGATTGCGTCCAGTTTGAGGTTTTTGATCTCCGAAATCAGCGGATGCTCGGGCGCTGCGGCCTCCTGCCCGGGCTTTTCCGAACCGGGAAGTCCCGGCAGCAGGGTCTGGCAGCTGGGCGGCGGCGTCGGAGCGAAATTTTTGGCATCTCGCGCCTTCTTTTCCAGTCCGGCCAGCACGTCCTTGGCCCGCTGCACCACGCGCCCCGGCACTCCGGCCAGACGGGCCACTTCGATGCCGTAGCTGCGGTCGGACGGCCCAGGCACCAGGCGGCGCAAAAAGATGATGTCGCCTCGCCACTCTTTGACCGCAATGTTGACGTTTCGCAAGCCCGGCAATTTGCCTTCAAGCTGGGTCAGCTCATGGTAGTGGGTGGCGAAGAGGGTGCGGATGCCGCCCTGGTCCTTGGAATCGGCCTTGCGTCCGCGCCCGCACAGGTCTTCCACCACGGCCCAGGCCAGGGCCAGACCGTCGAAGGTTGACGTTCCGCGCCCGATCTCGTCCAGGATGACCAGGCTCTTGCGGGTGGCCTGCCTGAGGATGCGCGCGGTCTCCATCATCTCCACCATGAAGGTGGACTGGCCCTGCGAGAGGTTGTCCGAAGCCCCCACGCGCGAGAAGATCCGGTCCGTCAGGCCGATCTCGGCTTTGGCCGCAGGAACGTAGGAGCCGATCTGGGCCAGGAGCGCCACGATGGCCACCTGCCGCAGCACCGTTGACTTGCCCGCCATGTTGGGGCCGGTGATGAGAAGCAGCCGGGTGTCGCCCTGGAGGTGCAGGTCGCTCGGGATGTAGTTGGCCGGGCCTTGTACGGCTTCCACGGCGGGATGGCGGCCTGCCTGGATGGTGATGTCCAGGCCCTGGTGCAGGCTCGGGCGGGTCCATTCCCAGCGGCGGGCCGCGTCGGCCAGGGCCTGCCAGTAGTCCAGGGAGGCCAGGGTGGCGGACTGGACCTTGAAGCGCGGCTGGGCCTTGGCCACGGTCTCGCGCAGATCCCCGAAGAGTTTGTATTCCAGGTCCTTGCGGCGTTCGCTGGCGGACAGCAGCCTGTCCTCCAGGTCCTTCAGGGCCGGGGTGATGTAGCGCTCGGCGTTGGCCAGGGTCTGGCGGCGTTCGAAATGGGCCGGGGCCTGCCCCGAGGCGCGCGTCAGCTCGAAATAATACCCGAACACACGGTTGTAGCCGAGCTTCAGCTTGGGCAGCGCGTTGGCCTGCTGCTCCTCTTCCAGAAGTTCCTTGAGCTTGCCCTCGCCGTGCTCGGTCAGCTCCATGAGCTCGTCCAGGCGCGGGTCGTATCCGGCGCGGAACAAGCCCCCCTCGGTGATGACCGCAGGCGGCGTGTCGGCCAGGGCGGATTCCAGCAGGTCCCGGATGTCCTCCAGGCTGTCCCAGCTTTCCAGGACGCTGGCCAGGGCCTTGGGTTTTTCCACGCTGAAGCCGCCGCCGTCCATGCCGTCGCTGGTCAGCAGGTCGTAAATTTTCGGCATGGCCGTCAGGCTGTGGCGAAGCGCAAGGAAATCCTTGGGCGTGGCCCGGCCCAGGAAGATGCGCGTGGACAGGCGCTCCAGGTCGTACACGTCGTCCAGGGCGCTACGGACGCCCTCGCGCAGCTGGTCTTCCTTGAAGAAGAAGCGCACGGCCTCCTGGTTGGCCAGGATGGGGTCCATGTCCACCCAGGGCTGGCGCAGGCGGGTCTCCAGCAGGCGACCGCCCATGGGGGTGGCGGTGCGGTCCAGCACGTTCCAGAGCGTGCCGGGTCCTTTGCGCCCGTCCAGGCGGCGGAAGATCTCCAGGTTCCGCTCCGTGACCTCGTCGATGAGCAGATGTCGACTCAGGTTTACGGGGCGAAACGACGACAGGTGGCCGAGCTCCTGCTTCTGGGTCTGGGCCAGATAGGAGAGCAGCGCCCCCATGGCCCGCACCAGCTGAGGCTTGTCCGAGACGTCCAGCGTCTCCAGGCTGGCCACGTTCTGGGCCTTCAGGATGCGCTCGGTGGAGGAGGGCAGGTCGAAGTGCGGCTTGTGGGGAAAGTTGGTGATCTGGATGCCCAGTTCCGGCACGTGGCGCGGCGGGGCCTTCATGTCCGGCAGCAGGAGTTCCTTGGGGTGGAGCTTTTCCACCCATTGCCACAACTGGGCCTCTTCGCGGGAGTAAAGTCCCTGCCACTCGCCGGTGGAAAATTCGATCCAGGCCAGGCCGCCCGCGCGCTCCTCCGGCTCCCAGAACAGGGCGGCGAGGTAGTTGTTCTCCTTGGCCTGAAGATTGATGTCCTCGACTACGGTCCCTGGGGTGAGCACCCGCGTGACTTCCCGCTTCACCAGTCCCTTGGCGAGCTTGGGGTCTTCCACCTGGTCGCAGATGGCGACCTTGTAGCCCTTGTCCAGAAGCTGGCTTACGTAGGCGGGCAGGGCGTGGTGCGGCACGCCGCACATGGGAACGGGGTTGTCGGAGTTCTTATCGCGAGAGGTCAGCGCGATCTGGAGTTCACGGGCGCAGACTTCGGCATCCTCGAAGAACATCTCGTAGAAGTCGCCCATACGGTACATGAGCAGGCAATCAGGGTATTCTCCCTTGATCGACAGGTACTGCTCCAGCATGGGGGTGAGCCTGACGGTGCTCATGATGTGGAGGGGCTTCTTTTTACGATTTTGTTAATATCTGTCCGGGCTGGCATTGCGATACCTTGCCCAGACATTTTCGTGGCGTCAATAGAGAAAAAAGGCCGGACGCGCCGTGGCGTCCGGCCGTGGAAACAACTCAGGTGCGGAGCCTGGCGGCATCCGGTTATGCGAGCCTATCCGTCGCAGCCGTGGGCGCCCCGGGGAGGGGCGTCCACGGTCTGGCCTGCCGGCAGGTCGAGCCTGTCAGCGGCGTCGGAGAAACTAGGCCTTGGGCTCTTCCTGGGGCGCGGCCGGGGCGGCAGCCGTAGGCGCACTGAAGGAAGTGGTCGCCGGGATGGTGGTCTGCTTGGCCTTCAGTGCGTCGACTTCGGACTGCAGGCTCTGGGCCTTCGACTGGGCCTCGCGGCAGATGGAGCCGACGCGGATGCGGTCGATCACGAAGAAGATGGTGCTGAAAAGCGCGCCAAGAACGAAGAAAATCAGGACCACCAGATAGAACGGCAGCGGCTGGGCCTGCCAGTTCAAGGTGAACAGGTTGAACTTCAACTCCAGGGCCGAGGACAACTGGGCCTGGTTCTGGACGAAGAAGATCATGAAAACCAGGAAGAACAGCACCAGCAGAATGAACTTGATGAAACGCATAACCGCCTCCCTCATCAGATGTTGCAAAACGGGGCCGCGCCGTCGAAACGCGGTTTGATCCTGTCGTATGTGTCGAGCAGAAGCTCGGGAATCACGTGTGTCTGGCCGAATACGGCCATGAACGAATTGTCGCCGTTCCAGCGCGGCACCAGTTGGAAGTGCAGGTGCGCCGCGATGCCAGACCCGGCCGCTTCGCCCAGGTTCAGGCCGATGTTCAGGCCGTGGGGCCGGAACGATTCCTTCATGACGGCAGTGGCGCACTGCATGGCCGCCATCATCTCGGCGGATTCCTCCGGGGAAAGGTCCGTCAGGCAGCTTACGTGGCGGTACGGGCAGATCATGAGATGCCCACTGTTGTAGGGGAACTTGTTCATGATCACATAGCAGTGCCTGGCGCGCGCCAGAACCAGGCGGTCACGGTCTTCGCCGGTGTGTTCCGGGATGCAGAACACGCAGGAATCCGGCTTGGGGCCGAGGATGTAATCCATCCGCCAGGGAGCCCAGAGGACCTCCATCAGCGCTTCACCAGGGAGGATGCCAGGGTGAAGGCGTGGTCGGCGTCCGATGCGGCGTGGACGCCCTCGATCCCGGACCAGCGGCCAACGGCCACCACGGGGATGCCTGATTTGAGCGCCAGGCCTATCTCGGAGAGCGTGCCGGCGCCGCCTTCGATGGCCACGGCCACGTCGGCGTTCTTGACCACCAGGAAATTCCGCATGTGCCCAAGGCCGGTGAGTACGGGAACGTCCACGAATTCGTTGGCCTGGGTGAAGTCCAGGCCGGGAAGGATGCCGATGGTCAATCCGCCTTCGGATTTGGCTCCCTTGCATGCGGCCCGCTGGACGCCTAAACGCCCTCCGCAGACCAGATCGAATCCGCTTCGGGCAATGAGCGTGCCGAGCCGTTCAGCCACGGCTTCGGTCTCCGGGCCGCACGTACCCGCGCCAATGATGGCGATGCGTTGTTTCATCCTTACTTTCCACCTGCTTGGATTGGCCTTCGTACACTTTTGCGAGAGCAAGGGCAAGCCGGGAACCACTTCGCCGGGGCTTGAATGCACGGCTTCTTCAGGGCATGGAGGAACCATGTTCGAATTCGTACCCAAGGATTTCCCCACCGACCCCGGCGTGTACTTGATGAAGAACACTCAGGGAAAGGTCCTCTACGTTGGAAAGGCCGTGAATCTGCGATCGCGCCTGAGCTCGTATTTTCGCTGCGAGTTGTATCATCCCAAGACGCGCGCCCTGGTGGCGCGCGTCGCGGGAGTGGACGTTCTGGTGACGGCCACGGAGAAGGAAGCCCTGCTTCTGGAGGCCAGCCTCATCAAGAAGCATCGCCCGCACTACAACATCGTGCTGCGAGACGACAAAAGCCACATCCTCTTCAAGCTGGACAAGACCCAGGATTTCCCGAAAATCGCCTTTACCCGCAAAGTAGTGCGCGACGGTTCCACCTATTTCGGCCCGTTCACCTCCTCCCAGGCGGCCCGCAAGACCTGGCGGGAGCTGAACAAGCTGTTTCCCCTACGCAAGTGTCGCGACGCCTCGTTCAAGAACCGCGTGCGCGCCTGCCTGTATCATTTCATCGGCCAATGCCTGGCTCCGTGCGTGGGCAACGTGAACCGCGACGATTACGCCGTGCTGGTCAAGCGCGTGGAAGCCTTCCTGTCCGGGCGCTCGGCCGATGTGCTGAAGCGCGTGGAGCGCGAGATGCTGGAAGCCTCGGACGCGCTTCAGTTCGAACGTGCCGCCGAGCTGCGCGACCTGCTCTCGGCCATGCGTTCGACCATCGAGGGCCAGGCCGCCGTGCTGCCCAACCACCCGGACCTGGACGCCGTGTCCTCCTTCGCGGCTGGCGGCGGCATGGGGCTTAGCGTGTTGTTCGTGCGCCAGGGCAGGCTTCTGGACCGCAAGAACTACTTCTGGCCGGATTTCACCGAGGACGAACTCCCCGACGCCTTGCCCAGTTTCCTGGCCCAGTACTATCGCCCGGAGAGCTTCGTTCCGGGACGCCTGCTCCTCTCCAAACGCCTGATGTCCGCCCTGGGAGAGGACGGCGCGGCCATGACGGCCGAAATCCTGACCGAACGGCGCGGGAGCAGAGTGGCCATCCGGGGGCCGAAGGCTTCGGAGGAGGAGCAGCTTCTGGAGATCGCTTCGGCCAACGCGGCCCGCGCTGTGGCCGAGGCGCAGGAAAAGGGCTCGGAGGAGTCCATCCCGTCGCTTCTGGGCAGGAAACTTCAGGTGGGGCGCGAAATCACGCGCATCGAGGCCGTGGACGTGTCGCACCTGGGCGGGAAAGGCATGCGCGTTGGCATGGTGGTCTACGACGACGGACGATTCGCCAAGGAGGATTACCGCCAGTACGCTTTCCCGGAGTTGGAAGGCACCGGCGACGACTACGCCGCCCTGGCCCGCTGGACCGAAAAACGCATCAACTCGGGGGAGCCCTGGCCGGATCTGGTGCTCATCGACGGCGGCAAGGGGCAGTTGGCCACGGTGGAGCGCACGCTCGCCCAGGCCGGGCTGCCAAACCTGTGGGAACTCGCTTCCATTGCCAAGGCCGGGCACACCAAAAGCGACATGGAGGAGCGCGTCTTCCGGCCCGGCCGCAAAAATCCACTGCCGCTCCGGCCAGGCAGCAAAGAGCTGCTCTTTCTTCAGAAGCTGCGCGACGAAGTGCACCGCTTCGTCATCGGCAGGCAGCGCCAGGCCAGAAAAAAGGTCGGGATGAAAAGCGAGATCATGTCCATCCCCGGAGTCGGGCCCAAGACGGCCAAGCTCCTTTGGGACCGATTCGCGACGCTTGAGGCTATCCGGGCCGCCTCCATCGAGGATTTGCAGGGCGTTCCGGGATTCGGTCCAGCCAAGGCAAAATCAGTTCATCAGGCGCTCCATTCGGCTGGGGCGCATTGATTTTTCGGGAGAAAAGCTGTATCCGCGCTTCGTCACGCCACTCCAAGGAGTCCCCATGCCCCGCTTTGAGCGGCTGCGCGAGCTTGTGTCCGGCCTTGATCCCGAACACGTCTACCGCACCATTTACGACGAGAATCTCTGCCCGGTCATCAATGGGACCGAACCGCTGGACCCCCAGGGCCTCGATGATTTCCGCAAAGTGGATTTCACGGGTAAGAACGTGGTGGACCTTGGCTGCAACTTCGGCTTTTTCGCCTTCGAGGCAAAACGCCTGGGCGCGGCCAGCGTGCTCGCCGTGGACCGGGCCGAAAAGGTGCTGGAAGGCGCGTGCATGCTCAAGAACATCTTCGGCATGGACGGCGTGGAGTTTCTGGCCTGCGACATAGAAACCCCCGACAACTGCCTAACCGGACGTACCTTCGACATCGCCATGCTGGTGGAATTCATCGGCAAGACCTTCGTGCGCCATGGCCTCATTCCCTCAACCCTGGCCTTTCTGGAGAAGCTCTCCCGCAAGGAGTTGGTGGTCTCGGTGCAGAAATCCTACATGATCCGCAAGGAACTCGGTTCCACCGTGGACGAGATGCGTCGCCACTATCCCGACGCCTACCTCCAGGGCGGCGACGTGCTGGTGCTGGAATACGTCCGCGATTTCTTCAAGGATCGCTGGAATATCGAGATGTTGTCGGACATTTGCGACGGCTACGAAAAACCCCGAAAGTTTTTGCGGATGTATCGATAAATTCACATCCGGGCTTCCTCTTCATCCCTTGATGAGATACTGTGGTATCTGATCGCCAGTTTGAAGGAGGTCCGTATGTATGCAATCCGTGCGGTCGTCGCCCTTCTTCCGCTTGTACTCATCCTCCTGGTCCTGCTGACCAGCCCCGCGCTTCCGCAGCAATCCACCCATCGCGTATGCGAGCGATCCGGCTCCTTTTGGGGCGACGTGCAGGATTCGCGCAGCCACGAATCTCGCTGACGCCGACAAGGCCGAATGCATCGGGTCGTCGGAACGTAAGGCGCGCTCCGGGAAGAACCCGAAGCGCGCTTTGTTGTACGTCGCGGTATCGTCATGAGGCGCGGCGACACCCAGTGTTTGCCGTCTGCCTGCAGGGCGGGGCCATCAATCGCAGCCGCAATCCTCGCTGAAGATGTTTCTCTCCAGGGTGATGCTCTGTCCCGGTTCGCAGGGAACAAGCGAGGTCTCCAGACCCAGGTCGTCAAGCGCCACCCCGAAGGCGCGGGTATTCTTCTCCAGCACCGGGAAGCTTCCCCAATGCATGGGCAGCACGCGCTTGCAGCGCAAAAGCTTGCAGGCCACCGCCGCCTGACGCGCGTCCATGGTGAAGGTGCCGCCAACGGGCAGAAGCGCCAGGTCTATGGGGAAGAGCTTTCCGTATATTTCCATGGTGGCGAAGATGGCCGTGTCGCCCGCGTGGTAGAGCGTGTAACCGTCGCCCAGGGTGAGCACGTAGCCCACCGGCAGTCCGGATTCGCTGGAATGCACGGCCTGCACCATGGTGGCTTTGACGCTGCCCAGCATGATGCTGCCGCCGATGTTGATCCCGATGCCGTTCATCACTTGATTTTGCGGCAGCCCCTGGCTCACCAGTTTGGTGCAGGTCTCCACTATGGCCAGGAGCTTGGCCCCGGTGGCCTTGCAGATGTCCAGGGCCTGTCCCACGTGGTCGCCGTGGTCGTGGGTGACCAGCACGTAGTCCACGGATGTCAGGTCCTTGGCGGCAAGGGCTGCGCTGGGATTGCCGTCGAAGAACGGGTCGATGAGGATTGTCAGGCCATCGGTGCGCAGAGTGAAGTTGGAATGGCCGTTCCAGGTGAGTTCGTGGCGCATGGAGATTCTCCTCTCGGGATTCAAGCTGTCTGGTGCAACGTGGGCTCTTGCCGCATCTCGTCAGTATGGACATGAAAATCACGGAGAGCGAAAACAATTCCGTGTTTCCTGTAGTACTGCGTCAGCCGTCTTTCCAGCGCTTCCCCAGGTTGTGCGGGATGTCCAGAAGGTCCAGGGCGCGTGCTGCCACGAAGTCCGTCAGGTCCTCGATGGTTTTGGGGCGCGAGTAGAACCCCGGACAGGCGGGCATTATGGCGGCTCCGGCCTGTTTGGCGGCCAGCAGATTGCGCAGGTGGATTTCGTTGAACGGGGCCTCGCGAGGCACCAGCACGAGCTTGCGTCCTTCCTTGAGGGTCACGTCCGCGGCGCGATGGATCAGGTTCGACCCGAGCCCGTTGGCAATGGCCGCCAACGACGCCATGGAACAGGGGCACACGATCATCCCTGCATGCCGCCAGGAGCCGCTGGCAGGTCCTGCCGCCAGGTCGTTCTGTGAATAGACTGCCGTGGCCAGAGCCGCGAGTTCGTCGGCCCTCACGTCGGACTCCAACTCCAGGACCTTCTTGGCGGCCTCGGACACGATGAGGTGCAGTTCCAGTCCGGCATTGCCGGAAATCTCTCGGGCCAGGGTCACGGCATAGGGCATGCCGGACGCGCCGGTTACGGCCAGGACGAGGCGTTTGATGCTCATGCGGCGAGTATATCCTGGCCTCCCGGGAAGTCCAGGGCCGTTTTGGGGCGTCTTGCCTGCCCATGGTTTTTTCAGTAAATGATAATCCTGCCGAGTTGGGGTTTGCATCTTTCTCTTCCTGGCTCGACAACCTCCGATAACGACTTATCTCATGGGCCGTAAGGCCTTGCCGCGATGGAGCCCAGACACATGACAGACCATTTTCACCAGGATGAATTCGAATCCGGCACCGGACTCAAGGAAGAGCTTCGGGAGCCGAAAAAATATAGGGTGCTCCTGCACAATGACGACTACACCACCATGGAGTTCGTCATCCAGGTGCTCATGACCGTCTTCCACAAGACGGAGTCCGAGGCCACCCAGATCATGCTGGCCGTCCACAAGAACGGACAGGGCCTGTGCGGGGTGTTCACGGCCGAAGTGGCCGAAACCAAGGTGGTTGCGGTGCGCCAATTGGCCCGCCAGGGCGGATATCCGCTCAAATGCACCATGGAAGAGGAATAAATGCTCGGAAAAAGACTCGAACGTGTCCTCACCAATGCGGTGAAGGAAGTCAAACGCCGCAACCACGAGTACCTGACGCTGGAGCACCTGCTCCATGCCATCGTGCTTGAGGAAAGCGGAAAGTCCATCCTCATCAACTGCGGAGCCAACGTGGTGCGCCTGCGCCACCAGCTTGAGCGCTTTTTCGCCGAACATATGGAAGTGCTGCCCACGGACCAGACCTCCGAAGTGGTCCAGACCCTGGGCGTGCAGCGCGTGTTGCAGCGGGCCATCATGCAGATGCAGGCCGCGGGCAAGGGCAAGGTGGAAGTCGGCGACGTGCTGGCCGCCATCTTCGAGGAGGACGACTCCTACGCGGTCTATTTTCTGAAATCCCACGGCGTCACCCGCCTGGACGTGCTGGAATGCATAGCACACGGTTCCGGAGCGGAAGACAACGACGCAGAAGCAGGCGCGGGGCAGGCCGGAGAACCCGGCAAGGCCAAGGAATCCGCACTGGAGCAGTTCACTGTGGATCTGGTGGCCAAGGCACGTGCGGGCAAGATCGATCCGCTCATCGGGCGCGACGAGGAGTTGACCCGCACCGTGCAGGTGCTGGCGCGTCGCCGCAAAAACAACCCTCTCTTCGTGGGCGACCCCGGCGTAGGCAAGACCGCCCTGGCCGAAGGCCTGGCTTTGCGCATTGCGACCGGCGAAATCGCCGAGAGCTTCCGCAACTCCGAGATATTCGCCCTGGACATGGGCGCACTTTTGGCCGGAACCAAGTACCGGGGCGATTTCGAGGCCCGGATGAAGTCCGTGTTGAACGAATTCAAGACCCGTCCCGGCGCCATCCTCTTCGTGGACGAGATACACACCATCGTGGGAGCGGGCGCCACCAGCGGCGGCACTCTGGACGCCTCGAACATCCTCAAACCCGTGCTGGCCTCGGGCGACCTGCGCTGCATCGGCTCCACCACCTACGAGGAATACAAGAATCACTTCGAGAAGGACCGCGCCCTGTCGCGCCGTTTCCAGAAGATCGAGGTGCACGAACCCTCCCAGGATGAGGCTGTGGAAATCCTCAAGGGCCTGAAGCCTCACTACGAGGAGCATCACGGGGTGCAGTACACTTCTGCCGCACTCAAGAGCGCCGTGGAACTCTCCGCGCGCCATCTGAACGACCGTTATCTGCCCGACAAGGCCATCGACGTCATCGACGAGGCCGGTGCCATCTTCAAGCTGGCTGCCAAGCCCGGCAAGAACATAGTGGGCGTGCACGACGTGGAGAAGGTCGTTTCGCGCATGGCCAAGATTCCTGCCCACCGGGTGACCTCGACGGACCGCAACCGCCTCTCCAACGTCGAGGACGACCTGAAGCGACTGATCTTCGGACAGGACGACGCCATCGATGTTTTGTGCAAGGCCATCAAGCGCTCCCGCGCGGGATTGTCGCCAGCGGGCAAGCCTACCGGAAACTTTCTGCTGGCCGGTCCCACCGGCGTCGGCAAGACCGAGCTTGCCAAGCAGCTGGCCAACGTATTGGGCATCAACTTCATGCGCTTCGACATGAGCGAATACATGGAGAAGCACGCCGTGGCCCGCCTGATAGGCGCGCCTCCGGGCTACGTGGGTTTCGACCAGGGCGGGCTCCTGACCGACGGCATCCGCAAGCACCCCTACACGGTGCTTCTGCTGGACGAGATCGAAAAGGCCCACCCGGACATGTTCAACATCCTGCTGCAGGTGATGGACTACGCCACGCTCACCGACAACAACGGGCGCAAGGCCGATTTCAGCCACGTCATCCTGCTCATGACCTCCAACGCCGGGGCGCGCGAGATGTCGGCCAAGTCCATCGGCTTTGGCCAGAAGAACCCCGACGACACAGCCTTCCACGGCCAGAAAGCTATCGAGCGCCTGTTCACGCCGGAGTTCCGCAACCGTCTGGACGCGGTGATCAGCTTCAAGTCGCTCAGCTCCACCGTCATGGAAATGATCGTGGGCAAGTACATCACGGAACTGAACGCCCAGCTCAAGGAGCGCAAGGTCACTGTGGACGTGTCCGACAAGGCCGTGGCCTGGCTGGCCGAGAAGGGCTTCGACCCGGCTTTCGGAGCGCGTCCGCTGGCGCGGCTTATCCAGGAAAAGCTCAAAGACCCCATGGCCGACGAGCTGCTCTTCGGCAAGCTCCAGAAGGGCGGCCACGTGACGGTGGACGTCGCCAAGGACGGCCCGAAAAAGGGCAAGCAGGACAAGGTGCAGACCGTGCTGTCCTTTTCCTATGCGTCCAAGGCTGGAGAGAAGGAAAAGGTCTAGTGCCGGACGGCTTGGTGCGTTCGTGATAACCCTGCTGGGCTCCGCCATCGGATTCCCGGACCCGGAGACCGCCGACCCAGGCGGTCTCCTGGCCGTGGGAGGGGACTTGGCCGTGCCTCGTCTCGTGGAGGCCTACCGCCGGGGCATCTTCCCCTGGTACAACGACGAGCACCCCATCCTGTGGTGGTCCCCGGACCCCAGACCCATTCTTCGCCCAAAAGAATTGAAGCTCGATTCGCGGTTTCGCCGCTACCTTCGCAATCATCCATTCCAGGTGAGCGTGGACGCCGATTTTCAGGCCGTCATCAGCGCCTGCGCCGTCATGTACCGGCCCGGCCAGGGCGGCACCTGGATAACGGACGACATGATCCGGGCCTACGTGCGGCTGCATCAGGCCGGATACGCCCACAGCGTGGAGTGCCGCCTGGGCGGGCATCTGGTGGGCGCGATCTACGGCGTGTCCGTGGGGCGGGCCTTTTTCGGGGAGTCCATGTTCCACGAGGAGCCCCAGGCTTCCAAGGTAGCCTTCGCACACTTGGTCTGGCTGCTCAGGGACCTGAAGTATCCCTTTATGGATTGCCAGCAGGCCACTCCGCATGTGATGCGATTCGGCGCGCGGGAGGTGCCGCGCAGGCAATTCACCCGCCTGGTGCGGGAGGCTACGGCCATGGAGCACGAGCGCGAAGGCTGGCGCGCCCCTGCATGGTGGAACGATCCGGCTGCACGAAGGGAGGCCATGCGTGAGCGTTGAGAAGATCGCACTGGATGTTCGCGGCAAGTGTTGAGGCGTGGGCGCGGAGGTCGGGTGGCACCTCCGGTTCGTGCAGGCGGGTGTTGTCGATATCTGGGCCGACCCAGGTCAGGCGGCCCTTTTTGAAGAGCTTGCCGCCACGTTCGGCCAGTGGCGCATGGAGCGCGAAGACGTGGACGGCGTGATGCGGTTTCGTTTCGTCAGGCGGAACAGCGGAGATTGAGCTCTGTTGGAAGCCAAGTTGTTGGGGGAGCTCGTCGCTCCAGGTTGATTGAGCTCCATGGGACATTCTGCGCTTTGGTTCGGTTGCGCAGACTTGGGAGACGGTGATCAGGTAAGGGGACGGGGGGGCTGAAGTGAAGAAGCCTCCGGCGGCCAAAGGGACAAGTCCCTTTGGAATCCCCTATGGTTACTGTGTTTTATCGTGTGTTGTCCTGATTTCTTGAAACCGTGGCTGGTTTCGCCCGGGTGTTGCATTTCGATCCAAGGCTATCCTTCCGTCTCTCCCGGAACAGTGGGGCAGGGCGCACCCCCCAGAAGCGATTCAGAGAGCGGGTCGTGCGCCGCAAAGTTTCGCCGTGCGCGCTCGAAATTCTGCGTGGCGTAGCAGTAGGCGCATCCGGCCGGGCAGGCGTCGTACATGCCGATGTCCTTGCTTGGGGCGCAGAGGCATGCCGGGCGCTGGTGCGGATCTTTGTTCTCCTCCAGAGTGACGCCGAACAGGCGAGACAGCAACTCCCCATCCACGCAGGCTCCCGGCGAGTAGCCGAGAAGTGACAGTCCCGCTTCGTCGGCGCAGCTCTTGGGCTCCATGCCCCGGCTGCGCGCCATGGCGGCCATGTCCGTGAACATTCCCGCAAGTTCCGACCCGAGGGGAGCCAGGAGATCGACGTCGGCCTGTTCCAGGCGTTTCCTGATCTTCCGGTACGGCTCCACGAGGCTCACCGTCATCCGCCTGGTATATCCCTCCATGGCTTTTGAAAGCGCCTCGACGTTATTCCGATGGTAGTCCGGGTCGAACCCGGCGGACAGCACGATGGGGTCGTAGCGCCACAGCACGCGTTCCGGCCCGATGGAATCGGCCAAGCGCCGAAACGCGTCCAGGCGTTCGGCCAGGGCGGGCATGCCCGGATGCAGGGCAGGGGGGTATTCCACCAGGGTGAACTGGAACACGGACCTGAGCCCCAGCCCGTCCAGCCAGGGCAGGTGCGCGATGATGGGCCTGGGGTCGCGCGTCCAGAACACCACGGCGTCTACGTCTTTGGGCTCGAGGCTTATCCGGCTGACCTGTCGCGCGTTGAACGGGTTCGGTACGGCGCACCATCCGGCGGCCGCCCGGTTCACGAACCACTGGGCATAATGTGCCGGAATGTCGGCGCGCCGGGAGGCGCTGATGATCATTGCAGGCGGACCGGGAGCCTTCCGGTGAAGGGGGCGCGTCCGGTCAGCGCCTTGGCCAGGGCCTCGATCGAAGCCGGGACGTCTCCGTAGGTGGCCACGGAAGTGGGAGCGTTTGCAAACAGCGTGAGGTCATAGGGCGCGCCCAGGGCCACGTGCACGAAACCGCCGGGCTTGATGGCCAGGAGCGTGCGCGCCAGATTCTGCTGAGCGGGGTTGCGGATGGCGTCGTAGGTGAACACCACCACCTTGTCCACCTGGGCGCTGGCTTCCACGGCGTTGCGCAAATCCTGCGACGAGGGCTCGCGCGCGGTGCGCAGAAGCGCCGTGCCGGGGGCCAGGGGCAGGGAACCCACTGGGTCGTTGGCGTTGCGCTCCGGCCAGATGATCAGCACCCGGTCGGTCGGCTTCAGGGGCAGCAGCCGCAAACGGTCATGGCGCAGGGTGATGCTGTCCTGGGCGGCGGAAAGTGCGGCCTGGCGGTTCTCTGCAATACCCACTCGGAAGGGAATCTCCAGGGTGCGGTTGGGGATGGCGCGCGCGTCCAGCAGGCCGTACTCGCCCTTGACCGTGAGGATGCGGCGCACGGAGCGATCGATGCGCTCCATGGGAATCTCGCCGGATTTGACTGCGGCCATCAGGCTGTCGAAGGCCGCGATCTGGTCGGCCGGCTCATGCCCGATGTCCGCGCCGAACAAGAGCACGTCCGCCCCGGCTTTGGCGGCAAGCACTGCGGCGCGCACGGTTCCAACCCCCTTGGAGAGCGCGCCCATGCCCAGCGAATCGGTGACGATGAGGCCTTCAAAGCGCAGTTCCTTGCGCAGGACACCATCCAGAACTTTGGCGGAGAGGGTGGCGGGCAGGTCGCGGGCCGGTTCCAGTGCCGGAATTTCCACATGGGCGGTCATCACTGCCGGAGCTTTGGCTGCGAACGTGGCCCGGAACGGTGCGAAGTCGATGCGGTCCAGGGTCTTTTTGTCGTGGTTGGAGAGCGGCAGGCCCAGATGGGAGTCCACGTCCGTGTCGCCGTGGCCGGGGAAGTGCTTGGGCGTACAGAGCATGCGGGCCCGCACGTATTCCTCCACCATGGCGACGCTCAGGCGGGAGACCACGTTGGGGTCCGAACCGAAGGAGCGGATGCCGATGATGGGGTTGTCAGGATTGGAGTTGACGTCGGCGACCGGCGAGAAGTTGAGGTTCACGCCGAGCACGCCAAGTTCGCTGGCCATGACCCGCGCCATGGACCTTGCGTGCTCCCGGTTTCCGGTGGCGGCCACGGCCATCTGGCTGGGAAACACGGTGACGCCTTCGCGCAGGCGGTTCACCGGGCCGCCTTCCTGGTCGATTCCCACGAAAAGGCCGACGGCGCGCGGCGTGGCGGCTGCGGCGGCCTGGATGGCGGCGTTCAGGGCAGCTACCTGGCGGACGTTCTCCACGTTGCCCCAGGATGAGTAGAGGATCACTCCGCCGATGTGGCGGTTGGCGATCATCTCGGCGAGTTCCGGCGACACGCCGGGGCCCTTGAAGGCCACCAGCATCATCTGCCCGACTTTCTCTTCCAAAGTCATGGAAGAGAGGATCTGATCGACCGTCTGGGCGGCAAGGGGGGCCGCATGGAGCGGAGCGAGCAGCATCGCCACAACGAGTGCCGAGTATTTAAGAATTCGCATTCAAAGAGCCTACACCAACGCGGGGCAAAGGTGAATGCTCTTGAGAGTGGGCCGCGCCATAGGCCTGGCTTTGCCCGAGCTTGAATGAAAAAGGGGCACGCCTTGCGGCGCGCCCCTGTCTGTTCAGCTTGTGATGCGAGGCTAGATCATGCTCAGGTCGTAGGTGCCCAGGAACTGGTTCATGCGGCTGTGGGCGTCGTCCATGCGCTTGCGCAGGTCCTTGGCGTACTGATCCAGGTCCAGCTTCTTGGTGGCCACGCCGGTGTCCATGGCGGCCTTGGCCACGGCGGGGGCTTCCCATTCCAGCATGCGGAAGTCGAGAGCCTTGGGCATGATGTAGTCCAGGCCGAGCTTCAGTTCCTTCACGCCGTACATGTCGCAGATCTCGGAAGGAACGGGTTCCTTGGCCAGGGCGGCGATGGCCTTGGCGGCAGCCATCTTCATCTCTTCGTTGATCTTCTTGGAGCCCGCGTCAAGCGCGCCGCGGAAGATGAAGGGGAAGCCGGAGACGTTGTTGACCTGGTTGGGGAAGTCCGAGCGTCCGGTGCCCATGATGGCGTCGGGGCGGGCGGCCTTGGCGTCGGCGTAGGAGATCTCGGGATCGGGGTTGGCCATGGCGAAGATGACCGGGTCCTTGGCCATTCCCTTGACCATGTCCTGGCTGACCGCGCCCTTGACCGACAGGCCCAGGAACACGTCCGCGCCCTTCATGGCTTCGCCGAGATTTGCGTACTCGATCTTCTGCACGTCGCCGAAGTAGGCCTTTGTGGCGTGCAGGTTGGTGCGGCTCTTGTTGATGTGGCCGCGAGTGTCGAACATGGCGATGTTCGAACGCTGGATGCCCATGGCCTCGTACAGCTTGGAGCAGGCGATGGCGGCAGCGCCCGCGCCGGAGACGACCACACGCAGATCCTCGATCTTCTTGCCGGTGATCTCGCAGGCGTTCAGAAGGCCCGCGGCGGACACGATGGCCGTGCCGTGCTGGTCGTCGTGGAAGACGGGAATCTCAAGCATTTCGATGAGCGCCTGCTCGATTTCGAAGCACTCGGGAGCCTTGATGTCTTCCAGGTTGATGCCGCCCACGGAGGGCTCGAGCATCTTGCAGAATTCGATGACCTGTTCGGGTTTGGCAGCGTTGATGTTCAGGTCGTAGACGTCGATGTCGGCAAAGATCTTGAACAGGAAACCCTTGCCTTCCATCACGGGCTTGCCGGCCTTGGGGCCGATGTTGCCAAGTCCCAGGACTGCGGTGCCGTTGGACACGACTGCGACGTTGTTGCCGCGGTTGGTGTAGTCGTACACCTTGGCGGGGTCCGCGTGGATTTCGCGACAGGCCTCGGCCACGCCCGGCGAGTAGGCCATGGAGAGGTCTTTCTGGTTGCGGAACGGTTTGCAGGGAACCACTTCAAGCTTGCCGACGCGCGCTGCCGAGTGGTAGCGCAGAGCTTCCTCTTTGGTGAACAGAGCCATCTAGGACCTCCAAAAGCTGTCGAGCGTTGAAGCGGGCGAGTGGCGAACGCCTCGATTGGTAGAGGACTCGGTGAATTAATGCAACATCATTTTGTCTGGTCCGTTTCTTGATTGGAATGGTCTGAAATGCATACGCTCGTCATCAATCTGACCCGTTTCGGCGACCTGCTCCAGACCCAGCCCGTGTTCACCGGACTCAGGGACTGCGGCGACACGGTCGGGCTGGTGTGTCTGCAGAACTTCCTGCCAGCCACCAGACTGGTCAGGGACCTGGACGCCGCGTTTGCCATACCCGGGGCGCGGCTTCTGGCCGAACTGGACCGGTCCTGGCCCATGGCTTTGGGCGGCTGCCTGGAGTTTGTGGACCAGGTGCGGGCCCAGTTCGCCCCGGACCGGGTGATCAATCTCACCTCGTCCCTGCCGTCGCGTCTGCTGGCCAAGGCTATGCGCGCACCGACGCTGCAGGGTTTCGGCCTGGACGACTTCGGCTTCGGAACCTATTCGACACCCTGGGCCGCCTTTCTGGAAGCCACGGCGCTGCATCGAGGATCCAGCCCCTTCAATCTGGTGGACCTGTTCTGCAAGGCCGCCCATCTGGGCGACGGCCCGCGCAGTTTTCGGCTGGCCGACCCCGATCCGTCAGCCGTGTCCGAGATCAGCGCCCTGATTTCGGCGCAGGCCGCCGGAAACGTGGCGGATATAGCCGGATATGTCGGATTGCAGCTCGGAGCCAGCGCAGCCAGACGCCAATGGCCCACGGAATTCTTCGCGCGGGTGGCCGAGAACCTGTGGGAGCGTCACCGCCTTATGCCGGTGCTGCTTGGCGGCAAGGACGAGCAGGAACTGTCCGCACGATTCGCGGCGGCAACGGGCGCGCCGCACGTAAATCTGGTGGGAAGCACAGGCCTTCAGCAACTGGCCGCAGCCGTGAGCCTCCTGCGCGTGCTTGTCACCAACGATACCGGCACCATGCATCTGGCCGCAGGTCTCGGCGTGCCGATCCTGGCCATTTTTTTGGCAACGGCCCAACCCTGGGACACCGGTCCCTATCTGCCGGGAGCGTGCTGCCTGGAGCCGGACATGCCGTGCCATCCCTGTTCCTTCTCGCGGGAATGCCCCTCGGACTGCGCCTGCCGGGACGCGGTGCGCCCGGAAACGGTCGAGGCCTGCCTGGACGGCTGGCTGGAAACAGGCCGCTGGCCGGACGTGACGGGAATGGGCGTGCGGGCCTGGGAATGTTTTTCCGATACCGGCGGGTTTCTCGGCCTGCGCTCGCTCTCCGGCCACGACGACGCGGACCGGACCGTGTGGAACGAAATCCAGCGCGCATCCTGGCGACGATTTCTTGACGGCAGGCCGCAATCGTTCAGCGGGGACGAAGCCGACAGACTTTCGCCGGCATTCCGGGATCATCTTGCCGGGATGCTTATCCAGGCGGGCGGCCTGCTGGAGGTTTTGATCCAGCAGTCGCGCCTTCTGGCCATGGCTCCGAGACCGGCCCTGCGAGCCAAGTTCATGGCCACCTGGCAGCGCCTGGAGACCCTGTTCGCCTCTGATCCGGCCTTCAGCTCCCTCGGGCATCTCTGGCTGCACCTGTCCCAAACGGATAGCCCGGACCTGTCCCGCTTCGATTCTTTCGCCAGCAACGTCTCCGCTCTCGTCTCGTCCCTGTCGGCACTCTTCGTCCATCGGCCCTGAATCACGCCTGGCACGCTCCTTGTATGTCACGTCGCGCGGGAATATTTTGCCACAGAACCGCCACGTTCAATCAGGAGGGAGAGACATGATAGTAGTGGACGGCCGGGACACCGGGCTTGAAATCCAGAGTTTCGAGAACCTGGAACAGCTCCTCATCAAGGTTATGGAAGACAAACACCTGACCGGGCGCATCGTCACCGACGTGCTGGTCAACAAAGAACCATTCTCTGAAATTTATCCCCATCAGGCCGAGGATGTGGAAGCCGCCGAGATCGAATCGGTGGAGATCGTCAGCATGCCCACCACCGAGATGGCCGTGAACATCACCCGCGAGCTCTACAAGGTGGTCACGCTCATGGACCACGGCGCGCGCCGCGTTGCCGAACTCTTCCGCAAGGCCGACGACGGAGAGGCTCTCGAGGTCTACCAGGACCTCCTGGACGTCACCCGCGACTTCATGGGCATGATCGGCGTTCTGCGCGGCGAGTTCAGCCTGAAGCAGACCACAAATTTCAACGAGTCCGCCGAAGAACTCTCCAGCCTGTTCAGCGAGATGGTCGAGGTCATCGAGAACGAGGACTGGATTCTTCTGGCCGACCTCCTGGAGTACGAGTTCATCCCGGCAGTTGAGCGGTGGAAGAAAGTCGTTGCCCAACTGCGCGAGGACATCAAGGAAGTTGCCCGCGCGGCCTAACGAAAAGGCGGCATTCCCATGAAGGACGAGATTGACATCCTGGAGCTGGCTCTTGAAACCGGCCGCAGGGAGCTCGACCAACTCGCCGAGGGCGAGGTGGACGAGGCCGAGCGCCTTTCCATGGAGCGGCTGGCCCTGATGGAGGAAGCCTGGCGCATGCGCGATCCGAAAAAGATCGGCGCCCTGAAGGAAAAGCTCATGCAGCTGCAAAGCCTTCAGGGGCAGATCACGGCGGAAGCCAGGCGCCTGCATGATGCCATCAGGCGCGACCTGTTGCGCGCCAAGCAGGAGAACCAGCGCCTGACGGGGTATCGCTCGTCGCTTCGCGTCTCTCCCATTGGCGGCAGATTCGTAGACAAGGCAGGCTGATCCCGAACGACGGGCCGGTCGAAAGACCGGCCCGTCGTATATTCCCCCCTCCGGCATTCCAATACCAGGGTCTTGGTTCTGAAACAGGTTTTGTGACTTGTTTTGCACTGTTGCTTCCGGTACGTTCCTTTCTGATCCACCCTCGTGACGTCATGATCCAGTAGAGGTGCGCCATGGCTGACGGGCAAGAACTCGGGCTGAGGAAGTTCGTTGCGCCGGAATTCGTCTTCGGCGAGGGAGCGTCAAAGCTTGCGGCCCGTCATGCGGCCAATCTGGGGGCGCGCCGCCCCATGCTCGTGACCGACGCGGGGCTCATCCGGTCCGGGTGGGCGCGGCTGCTGGAAGAGGATCTGCGCTCCGCAGGGCTCGACTGCGTCGTGTTCAGCGACGTGACGCCAAATCCCAAGGACCATGAGGTCATGGCCGGGGAGGGCGTTTACAGGGCCGAGGGGTGCGACGCTCTTGTTGCCCTTGGAGGCGGCAGCGTCCTGGACTGCGCCAAGGGCATCGGCGTGGTGAACGTCTGCGGCGGGCATATCCTGGATTACGAGGGCGTGGACACCATTCATCGCCCTCTGCCTCCGCTGGTCTGCATACCGACCACTTCCGGCAGTTCGGCGGACGTGTCGCAGTTCGCCATCATCACGGACACCACCCGGAAGGTGAAAGTCGCCCTTGTGAGCAAAACGCTCGTGCCGGACGTCTCCCTGCTGGACCCCAGGCCCACCACCACCATGAGCGCCGCGCTCACCGCCGAAACCGGCGTGGACGCGTTGACCCATGCCATCGAGGCCTACGTCTCCAACGCCAGTTCGCCTGTGACGGATCTCTTCGCCCTGGAATCAATGCGCCTGGTCCACCGCTGGCTGGTGCAGGCGGTGCATGAACCCTTGCACATCGAAGCCCGTTCGCAGATGTGCCTGGCAAG
Organism: Acidobacteriota bacterium; assembly: GCA_046566965.1. GTDB lineage: Bacteria > Desulfobacterota > Desulfovibrionia > Desulfovibrionales > Desulfovibrionaceae > Fundidesulfovibrio. The sequence continues at coordinate 37,373 of JBKICU010000029.1, read as the reverse complement.
CCTGGACGCTGGCCTGGCCTTCTCGAACGCCATCCTGGGCGCGGTTCACGGCATGGCCCACAGCCTGGGAGGCAGCCTGGACCTTCCGCACGGGGAGTGCAACGCCATTCTGCTCGGCCCCGTCATCGCCTTCAACTTCCCGTCCTCGCCCCAACGCTACCGCAAGGTGGCCGAGGCTCTGGGCTGCGCCGTGGAAGGGGTTCCCGACGAAGTCGTGCTGGAGAGGTTGCTCGGGGCCGTCAGGAAACTGCGCCGCGAGGTAAACCTGGACAGGAATCTGGGAGAACTCGGAGTCACACGCGCAGACATCCCGCGCCTGGCGGGACTTGCCATGCAGGACCCCTGCATCCTGACCAACCCCCGCAAGCCCGTTCAGGCAGACATCGAGGCCATCTATGCCGCAGCGCTCTGACGAGCCCCGTGAAAAGTCCCCGGAGGCTTCGGAGAGCCTGCGCGACAAGCTCATGGGGCTTGGCGAGCGCTCCATGCGCAAGAGCTACTATCCTGAGCTGCGGGCGCGCATGAATGAGCTGGAGCGTTTCCGTGCGCTGCTGGACAACGCCAGCGACCTGATCTTCGTGGTGGAGGCCGAATCAGGGCGCATCACCGACGTCAACGACACCGCCTTGCGCAAGATTGGCGCGAAGCGGGAACAGCTGATCGGAACGCTTCTGCTTTCGCTGCTTCCTCCCGGGCAGGAGCAGGCCTTGTCGGGCCTGCTGCGCGGAGATGCGGAATCCCTCCAGGCCGCCGTGGTGTTCAACCTCCCTCTGGCGGGAGGAGGGCGGTTTCCGGCGGAGATAACCACGTCGGTTCTGGGTCTGGACCATCGCTCTCTGGCCGTGGTGATGGCCCGCGACGTGTCCGCCCGGTTGGAATCCCAGAAGGAGCTGGCGCGCGCATGGGGCTATCTGCGCTCCATCGTGGACGCCATGCCTTCGTTGCTGGTGGGCGTGAACGAAATGCTCGAGATAACCCTCATGAACGCTCACTGCGCCGTGGTGACTGGCGTCGGCGGGGAAGGAGGCCATGGGACCGGCGGGACGCAGGGCAGGCTGCTTGCGGACGTACTGCCGTGGCTTCCCGAATTGCCCAGGGCTTTTCTGGAAACCCTGAAGGACGGCAAAACCCGGACCTTGCGGCGCCTGCCCGGCAAGGGACAGGCAGGCGCGGCCTGGTACGACGCCACGATCTTTCCGCTGAATCAGGGCCGCAACGAAGCCGTGGCCCGCATCGACGACGTGACAAGCCAGGTGCGCATGGAAGAGGTGCTCATGCAGACGGAGAAAATGCTCTCCGTCGGGGCGTTGGCCGCGGGCATGGCTCACGAGATCAATAATCCCCTGGCCGGGATTCTTCAGGGCGTGCAGTCGGTGCTGCGCCGCTTCAGTCCGGAGCTGTCCGCCAACCGCGCGGCTGCACAGCGCGCAGGCCTGGACCTGAACATGATGAACGCCTACCTGGAAGAGCGCGAAATCCCGTCCATGCTGCGTTCCGTGCAGGAATCCGGGATCCGGGCGTCGCGTATCGTTTCCAATATACTGGAGTTCAGCCGCCGCTCCGACATGAGCACGGCACAGGTCCAGCTCTCGCAACTGGTGGGCAAGGCCCTGGAACTGGCCGTCAACGAGTTCGACCTGAAGAAGAAGTACGATTTCCGGCACGTCCGCATCACTCGACTGGACGCGCCGGACCTGCCCTCGGTGTGGTGCGTGCCCACCCAGATCGAGCAGGTCATCCTGAACCTGCTGAAGAACGCCGCCCAGGCCATGTCCACCGGCGGCACGGCGGAGCCCGCCATCACGGTGCGCACCGGCTGGTGCGAGGGCATGGCCTGCGTGGAGGTGGAGGACAACGGCCCCGGCATGGAGGAATCCGTGCGCGAGCGGGTGTTCGAACCCTTCTTTACCACCAAGGGAGTGGGGGAGGGGACAGGGCTTGGCCTTTCCGTGGTCTACTTCATCGTCGTGGAGCAGCACGAAGGCCGGGTGGGCGTGCGTTCCACGCCCGGAGGGGGCACAACCGTTTCCATCCGCCTGCCTATGAACGTCCCGGAAAGCGCATTTCGCCGGAGTTGATGCCGGGGCTTTTCTTTTTTTGAAAGATACCTTACACAAAACCCCTTTGTCCGCATCGCCATATCACCCAGGAGCCACGTCCATGGATTATACCGTTACCGAAGTGTCCCCGGTCGAAACCAAGATCGAGGTCAAGGTCCCCGCCGAGGAGATCAACGCCTCCCTCATGGCCACCACCGCCATCTACCGTCAGAACATGGACCTGCGCGGTTTCCGTAAGGGGAAGGTTCCTTCCAGCATCGTCGAGTCCAAGTTCCGCACCCAGATCATGCGCGAAGCCGCCAATGACCTGATGAACGTGCACATCAACGAGATCATGTCCAACCTCAAGTACCTGGCCATCGCCAAACTCGACGTGAGCCCGGTGGAACTCGTGAAGGACAAGGACATCGATTACGTCATCACTTTCGAACACTGCCCTAATTTCGAGCTGCCCGTGTACGAAGGCCTCGAGGTGGAAGAAGAGGAAGCCCTGGCCAGCGACGCCGAGGTGGGTCAGGTCATCGAGCGCATCCGCGGCAACCTGGCCGAACTGAAGGTGGTCAAGGAAGCGCGCCTGCCCCAGGACGGCGACGTGGTTGTGGTGAGCTTCAACGCCACCGAAAACGGCGAGCCTGTCCCGGGAGTTCGCGCAGAGAACTTCCAGCTCTCGCTGGGCGAAGGCCAGGCCCTGGAAGACTTCGAAGCCCTGGTGAAAAAGACCATGCCCGGCTCCGACAACACCGGCACCATGAGCTTCCCCGCCGACTTCATCAACCAGGACCTTGCCGGAAAGACCGTGGACCTGAACATCACCGTCCACATCATCAAGGAAAAGGAACTGCCCCTCATCGACGACGAGCTGGCCAAGAAGGCCGGCAGCTTCGAGGGTCTGGAAAAGCTGAAGGAAGCCATCTCCAAGTCCTACGTGCAGAGCCGCCAGCAGCTCTTCAAGGCAGCCGCCCAGAAGAAGCTCCTTGATGCCATGCTTGCCAGCGTGGACTTTCCCCTGCCTCCTTCCCTGGTGGAAGAGCAGATCAACCTGCTGGTGGACGACGCCAAGCACAAGATCGAGCGCACCGGCAAGGCTCCCGAGGCTCTGGGCAAGTCCGACGAGGAACTGCGCAAGGAATTCGAGCCCAAGGCCCTGGAGATCGTCAAATCCCAGCTGCTGCTGATCAAGCTTTCCGACAAGGAAGGCATCGAGACCACCCCGCAGGAAATGGACGCCTACTTCATGCAGGTGGCCTCCCGCACCGGGCAGGACGTTCTGGCCGTGAAGCAGCACTACGAGCAGAACGGGCTGGTCATTCCCGTGCGGGACAAGATTTTGGCGGACAAGGCCATGGAGTTGGTGTACTCCAAGGCCAAGGTCACCAAAGTTCCCGTCAAGGAAGCCGAGGCCAAGGCCTAGGCCTCGCCGGTCCGCTGCCTGAACCCATGGCCGGGCCTGGACCACGACAACGCATCTTGACGCCGGGGCGGACATTGTCCGCTCCGGCTCATCGACAGCGCCAGACATCTTGTCATTGAGAGCGCGATGAGTCACAGTCGGATTGCGGCGGCGGTGGCTCGCCTGCCGCAGACTATATTTCAGCCAAGGAGAACGGGGTGCACGCCCAGATACCCATAGTCATAGAGACCACAGGGCGCACCGAGCGCGCCTACGACATCTATTCGCGTCTGCTCAAGGATCGCATCATCCTGCTTGGAACCCCCGTGGACGACCACGTGGCCAACGTGATCTGCGCCCAGCTTCTCTTCCTGGAGTCCGAGGACCCCAAGAAGGAAATCTCCATTTACATCAACTCTCCCGGCGGGTCCGTCACGGCGGGCATGGCCATCTACGACACCATGCAGTTCATCTCCTGCCCGGTGGCCACCCTGTGCATGGGCCAGGCCTCCAGCATGGGCGCGCTGCTGCTTGCCGCGGGAGCCAAGGGCATGCGCCACGCCCTGCCCAACGCCCGGATCATGATCCATCAGCCCATGGGCGGCTTCCAGGGTCAGGCCACGGATATTGACATTCACGCCCGCGAGATTATTCGCATGAGGGAACGGTTGAACGAGATCCTGGCCAAACACACTGGCATGGATATTGATAAGATTCGAGACGACACCGATCGCGACTATTTCATGACCCCCGACGAAGCCGTGAAATACGGCCTCATCGACAAGGTCATCAGCTCGCGCCAGTCCCAGGATGAAGAGAACAAATAGCCTTTGTTGGACCGGACTCGGCAAATTTCGCCATGCGCGACATCAGGGAAGATGACATGACCAAAAAGAAGACCCCAGTCTCCTCGGACCTGTGCTGCTCCTTCTGCGGCAAGAACCAGGACGAGGTGCAGCGCCTCATCGCAGGCCCCGATGTCTACATCTGCGACGAGTGCGTCTCCTTGTGCAATGAGATCATCGCCCAGGAAAGCCTCAACGAGGAAGTGGAGGACGGCAAGCTCCTGCCTCCCGCGGAGATCAAGCGCCTGCTCGACGAGTACGTCATCGGCCAGGACCAGGCCAAGAAGATCCTGGCCGTGGCCGTGCACAACCACTACAAGCGCGTGTTCTATTCCGGCGGCGCCAAGGGCGGCGACGTGGAGCTGGACAAGTCCAACATCCTGCTGATCGGCCCCACCGGCTCCGGCAAGACGCTGCTGGCCCAGACCCTGGCGCGCATCCTCAAGGTACCCTTCGCCATAGCGGACGCCACCACCCTGACCGAAGCCGGTTACGTGGGCGAGGACGTGGAGAACATCCTGGTCCAGCTGCTCCAGAACGCCGACTACGACATCGAGGCGGCCTCCAAGGGCATCATCTACATCGACGAGATCGACAAGATCGCCCGCAAGTCCGACAGCCCCAGCATCACCCGCGACGTGTCGGGCGAGGGCGTGCAGCAGGCGCTTCTGAAGATCATCGAAGGCACCGAGGCCAACATCCCTCCCAAGGGCGGGCGCAAGCATCCCCAGCAGGAGTTCATCCGCCTGAACACCGCCAACATACTGTTCATCGTGGGCGGCGCCTTCATCGGCCTGGACAAGATCGTGCAGCAGCGCAACCGGGGCTCGGCCCTGGGCTTCGGCGCCAAGATGGAAGGCAAGCGCGAGGACGACATGTCCAAGCTGCTCATGCAGTCGCATCCGTCCGATCTGGTGAAGTTCGGCCTCATTCCCGAATTCGTGGGACGCATTCCCATCATCACCTCACTGACCGAGCTCACCGAGGAGGACCTCATCCGCATCCTCACCGAGCCCAAGAACGCGCTGGTGAAGCAGTACATGAAGCTCTTCGACCTGGACAAGGTCCGCCTGCGCTTCACCACCAACGCCCTGGCTGCCATCGCCCGCAAGGCCATTGAGCGCAAGACCGGCGCGCGCGGCCTGCGCAACGTGATGGAAAACATCATGCTGGAGATCATGTACCAGCTGCCTTCGCTGACCGGCGTCACCGAGTGCGTCATCAACAAGGCCGTGGTGGAGAAGGGGCAGGAACCGCTGCTCTTCTACCAGCAGGAAGTGAAGACGGCGTAAGTGCCGTTTGATTGAATCCGACTTGAAGCCCCCTTCCGGCAACGGAAGGGGGTTTTCGACTATGGTGGCCTTCAATTTATGAAAATTGTTTCATATTTTGATAATTTGACTTTTTCCACACCTGTCTTAATCTCAGCACTTGTGATTATCGGCGCTTCGCGCTGCTTTTCGGGCGCGGACAACTCATGCCGAGGAGGCATTCATGACGAGCTTTTTCTCCGACGACCAGCCCCGCCGCGCCGGCAGCCTTCGTCTGCCGGTGATGAGCCTGCGCGAGGTGGTCATGTTCCCCCGGTCCATCGTGCCGTTGTTCGTTGGCCGGGAAGCCTCCATCAAAGCCATCGAGAACGCCGTCTCCACCTACGACAAGAAAATCTTCCTGGTGGCCCAGCGCACCCCGGAGACGGAAAAACCCCAGGAAGAAGACCTCTTCCGCATGGGCACTGTCAGCAAGATTCTCCAGATGCTGCGCCTCCCCGACGGCACCATCAAGGTTCTGTTCGAGGGCCTGTACCGCGCCGAATGGGATGAGGACGGCCTGGAAGGCTTCGAGGACGAATTCCCCACGGCCCGCGTCTCCCGCATGGCCGAGGACGACGGCGAGGGCAGCGAGGCCGAGGCCCTGGTGCGCACCGCCCATGAGGCCATGGAGCACTACGGCCGCGTGAACAAGAAGCTCGCGCCCGAGACCATCCTGGCGATTAACGCCCAGACCGCTCCGGGCCGTCTGGCCGACGCCATCATGCCCCACCTCAAGGTGGACTACATCAAGAAGCAGGAAATCCTCGAGCAGCTTGACCCCAACAAGCGCCTGGAAGACGCATTCGCGCTGCTGCAGGGCGAGATCGAAATCTCCTCAATCGAGAAGAAGATCAAGAGCCGTGTCAAGCAGCAGATGGAGAAGAACCAGCGCGAGTATTACCTGAACGAGCAGCTCAAGGCCATCCACAAGGAAATGGGCCGCGACGAGGACCCCCTGGCCGAGGTCGCCGAGTTCGAGCATCGTCTGAAGGACAAGGACCTGCCCGACGACGCCCGCGAAAAGGCCCTGCGCGAGCTGAAGAAGATGAAGAACACGCCGCCGTCCTCCGCGGAGTACACGGTGGTGCGCAACTACGTGGAATGGATTCTGGACCTGCCCTGGAACACGCTCCAGGACGTCCAGATCGACGTGAACAAGGCCAAGGAAACCCTGGACGCCGACCACTACGGCCTGGACAAGCCCAAGGAACGCATCCTGGAATACCTGGCCGTGCAGAGCCTGGTCGAGAAGATGAAAGGCCCAATCCTGTGCTTGGTGGGTCCTCCGGGCGTGGGCAAGACCTCGCTGGCCAAGTCCATCGCCAAGGCCATGGACCGCGAGTTCGTGCGCCTGTCGCTGGGCGGCGTGCGCGACGAGGCCGAAATCCGGGGTCACAGGCGCACCTACGTGGGCGCGCTGCCCGGCAAGATCCTGCAGTCGCTCAAAAGGGTGAAGTACAACAACCCAGTGTTCTGCCTGGACGAAGTGGACAAGATGTCCACCGACTTCCGGGGCGACCCGTCCTCGGCGCTCCTCGAGGTGCTGGACCCCGAGCAGAACTACGCCTTCGGCGACCACTACCTGGACCTGGACTACGACCTGTCCAAGGTGTTCTTCATCACCACGGCCAACGCCCTGCACACCATCCCGCTGCCGCTTCAGGACCGCATGGAGATCATCCGCATCCCCGGCTACCTGGAGACGGAGAAGGCCCAGATCGCCAAGCACTTCCTGCTGCCCAAGAAGGTAGCCGAGAACGGGCTGAAGCCGGAGAACATCAGCGTTTCCGACGGGGCCATTCTGGAGGTCATCCGCCAGTACACCCGCGAGGCCGGCGTGCGGAACGTGGAGCGCGAACTGGCCTCCCTGTGCCGCAAGACCGCGCGCAAGCTGGTGGAAGGCGGCGACCGCGAGGCCACCTTCCAGATAACCCGCCAGACCCTGCCCCAGTATCTGGGCGTGCCCAAGTTCCGCCACGGCGAGATGGAAGAAGCCCCCCAGGTGGGCGTGTCCACCGGCCTGGCCTACACCGAGATGGGCGGGGAGATGCTCATGGTGGAGACCGCGCTCATGCCCGGCGCGGGCAAGGTGGAGATCACCGGAAAGCTCGGCGACGTGATGCAGGAATCGGCCAAGGCCGCGCTCTCCTACATACGGTCGCGCTCCGCGTCCTTTGGCCTGAAGCCCGACTTCCACAAGGAAATCGACATACACATCCACGTCCCCGAGGGTGCCACCCCCAAGGACGGCCCCAGCGCGGGCATCACCCTGGCCACGGCCATGGTCTCGGCGCTTCTGAACATGCCCGTCAGGAACGATCTGGCCATGACCGGCGAGATCACCCTGCGCGGGCGCGTGCTGCCCATCGGCGGACTTCGCGAGAAGCTGCTGGCCGCGCATCGCGGGCAGATCAAGAAGGTGCTCATCCCCGAGGACAACGCCAAAGACCTGAAGGAAGTGCCCGAGGCCATCCTGAAGGACCTGGAGATCGTCCAGGTGAAGCACATGGACGAGGTGCTGGAGCAGGCCATCATCTGCGAGGCTCCGGGCAAGCTCTTCTGCGGCAGGGACAACGCCGTGGAACCGCTGGCGTCCAGCCTGCTCAAGGCCGAATACCAGCACCACACGCGCCACTAGGAGGCCAGCCATGAAAACATACCCATGTTTTCATGGGAAGGAGCGCGGTTCCCGTGCGCCGGGTTCGCATTCCGTCTGATGAAGCTGTTGCGCTTTAGCGGAGTGCGCTGGCAACGCGCATGACGCCGAAGGGCAGACGATATGTAAAGGCCGGGGTTCGCCCCGGCCTTTTCGCGTTGTTCGCTGCCAGGAGCCGCTGACGGCTGCGGCGTTGTGCGAGCGCCTTGATTGAAAGGAGCTTCCCATTCCCCTGATGATGCGCATCACGATAATATGCTACCTTTGTAGTGTGGATCGCGACTGCAGTGGGAGGCAAATCATCTGTATAAGGTCGCCATTGACAATATCCCCTGTCGTTCTATGAATAGTGCAAGGGGGCCTTATTATGAGTAATTACGTTGTTATTCAGGATGCCGACAAATGTGGCCACTGTGAAGCGTGCGTTGCAAAGTGCATGAAATCCAACCATTTTCCTGCCAGGGTGCGCATGGTGGACATCGTGTCGCCGCATGCCACCAAATTGGGCACGCATCATTTCGCATTTCTCTCCTGCCATCACTGCGAGGACGCCAAGTGCGTGGCGGCCTGCCCGCACAACGCCATGCGGCGTACTGACGAGGGCGTGATCCGCGTCTCCGAGGAGAACTGCCACGGTTGCGCCGAGTGCGTGCATGCCTGCCCCTGGCACGTTCCCAGGGTTCTGGGGGACACCCCAACGGTGAAGTGCAACCTGTGCGACGGCAGGGCCGCGCACGGCGAACTGCCGGAGTGCGTGAAGACCTGCCCCAAGGGGGCGCTCCAGTTGGTGCGCGTGGCGGAATTGGGAATACACGGCAGGCCGGAATACGCGCAGAAATTCTTCATGCGCAACTTTCTGAAAGGGGAGGAATCCACCCACGACTGATCCGTGCGCCTTGGCGGGGGCACGTATCGTAACGAATCAGGGGTTGCGGGGAACATCTCCCGCAACCCCTGTTGGATTTTATGAAAGGGCAGGCCGTCTTGCCCGGGTGGCCGCAGCATGGGCTGCTCCGATCTGCCTTGCCCGAGCCCATGCCGAACGAAATGAGCATGAAACCGTCAGGTGGTTATGGAGCTTCCGGGTTCGGGCAGGCTCTGTCGGCCCTCGCGCGGACGCGCGCCGGTCTCTTCAGCTTTTCTCCAGGCCGTACCATTTGGGCTGCACGGCAGGGGTGAACTTCTCCATCAGGTCCAGGAGCACTGTGGCGTCATCCGAGGCCAGCAGGTTCCCCCGGTGGGCGGGCTTAACGAAGCCCTGGGTCACGGTGTGGTCCAGAAAGCCCAGCAGGGAGTCGTAGAAGCCCAGCATGTTGTAGAAGCCCACCGGCTTGGCGTGCAGTCCCAGCTGTCCCCAGGTGGCCACCTCGAAGATTTCCTCCAGGGTGCCAAGGCCCCCGGGCATGGCGATGAAACCATCCGAGAGTTCGGCCATCTTGGCCTTGCGTTGGTGCATGGAATCCACCTCGTGGAGTTCCGCCAGCCCCTCGAAGGCCAGTTCCTTGGCCTTGAGGAAGCCCGGCAGCACGCCTACGGCGCGCCCACCCGCCTGAACCACCGCCTGTGCCAGGATGCCCATCAGGCCGTTCTTGGCCCCGCCATACACCAGATCGATGCCGCGCCCGGCCAGAATTCCGCCGAGGGAGACGGCGGCTTCGGCGTAGGCGGGCGATGTGCCGGGGTTGGACCCCAGGAAAACGCAGACGCTCTTCACTGTTGCTGCGCCTCCACGATGGGGGGGTGCTGACTCAGGTCGAAGAAGCCGCGAATCACGAAGGGCAGGGAATAGTTGGGAATTTTGTCGAACAGGATGAAGCCGATGTCCTTGCCCTCGGTCAGGTCGCACAGAGCCGGGATGCCAAGCGGCACCGGGAAGTCGATGGGGCAGGCGTGGATTGCCGACAGCTTCCCTTCGTAGCGCTCCTTGAAGTAGCTCACGATCAGGTCGCGTTCTTCGGGGGTGAAGGATTCCATCACCAGCTTGCGGCCCGAGCCCATGTCCGCGTCCATGTCGGGGTGCATGGGGTCGCCCAGAATGTCGTTCCAGTCGTAAACTTCTTCCTCCAAGGCGTCCCATTCGGGACGGAACAGGTGTACTTCCACGTCCTTGCGGCCCTTGAAGCTCTTGATCACGACGGTTACGGACCAGCACCGGTCCACGGGCATCTTTTCCTGCCCTTCAACGATATCGATTTCCATGGGTGGCCTCCGCGCTTGTTTTATGGCCTGCAAGGCCGTAGAATTGCAAAATTCGTCGCCGCGAGGAAAGATTTGAAAAATCAGGGCAAAAGTCAATCAGGGTTTGTGCTTTCCAGCACATTCTCTCCCCAGGGGGATCAGCCGCAGGCCATCGCCGAACTCACGGAGAACCTGAACGCGGGCGTGCGCGATCAGATTCTTCTCGGAGCCACGGGCACGGGCAAGACCTTCGCCATGGCCCAGGTCATCGCGCGCACCAACCGCCCGGCGCTTATCATCGCGCCCAACAAGACCCTGGCCGCGCAGCTTTTCAACGAGTTCCGGGGGCTCTTTCCAGATAACGCCGTGGAATACTTCGTCAGCTACTACGACTATTACCAGCCCGAAGCCTACCTGCCGCGAACGGATACCTACATCGAGAAGGACTCCTCCATCAACGAGGATATCGACAAGCTCCGCCATAGCGCCACCCACGCGCTGCTCACCCGGCGCGACGTGATCATCGTGGCCTCGGTGAGCTGCATCTACGGCCTGGGTTCGCCCGAATACTACGCCAAGATGGTGCTGCCCCTGGAAGAGGGCCAGCGCATGTCCATGGAGGACGTCATCGGGCGTCTGGTGGAGATCCAGTATGAGCGAAACGACATGGATTTCCATCGCGGCGTGTTCCGCGTGCGCGGCGACGTGCTGGAGATCATTCCGGCTTACAGCCGCGAGCGGGCGTTGCGCCTGGAGTTCTTCGGCGACGAGATCGAGGCCATGCTGGAGACCGATCCGCTGACCGGCGAAGTCTTCGGCAAGCTTAAGAAGACGGTCATCTTCCCCAACTCGCACTACGTATCCGACCGCGACAACCTCACACGCGCCATGTCCGACATCCGAGACGAACTGCGCGAGCGGCTCGTCTATTTCAAGGACAGGCAGATGCTCGTGGAGGCCCAGCGCATCGAGCAGCGCACCCTCTACGACCTGGAGATGATCGAAGAGCTGGGCTACTGCAACGGCATCGAGAACTATTCCCGCCATCTGGACGGCAGAAAGCCCGGCATGCCTCCGGCAACGCTCATCGATTACTTCCCCGAGGACTTCATCCTGTTCGTGGACGAATCGCACATCACCGTGCCGCAGATAGGGGGCATGTTCAACGGCGACCGCTCCCGCAAGACCACCCTGGTGGACTACGGCTTCCGCTTGCCCTCCGCCCTGGACAACCGCCCGCTCGATTTCAAGGAGTTCCAGGAGCGCATCGGGCAGGCCGTGTACGTGTCGGCCACGCCCGGTCCGTGGGAGATGGAGCGCGCCCAGGGGCTCGTCGTCGAGCAGATCATCCGTCCCACGGGTCTTCTTGATCCCATCGTCGAGGTGCGTCCCACAAAGGGGCAGGTGGACGACCTGCTCTCGGAGTGCAAGAAGCGCGTTGCCGCGGGCGAGCGCGTGCTGGTGACCACCCTCACCAAGCGCATGGCCGAGGAACTGACGGATTACCTCAACAAGTTCGGGGTCAGCACCCGCTACCTGCACTCGGACATCGATACCCTGGAGCGTGTGGCCATCATTCAGGCCCTGCGCGCCGGGGAGTTCAGCGTGCTGGTGGGCATCAACCTGCTGCGCGAGGGCCTGGATATCCCCGAGGTGTCCCTGGTGACCATCCTGGATGCCGACAAGGAGGGCTTTTTGCGTTCCACCCGCTCGCTCATCCAGACTTTCGGGCGCGCAGCGCGAAACGTGCAGGGGCGGGTCATCCTGTACGCGGACAAGATCACCAATTCCATGCACGAGGCCATGGGCGAGACAAGCCGCCGCAGGGAGCGCCAGGAGGCGCACAACCGGGAGCACGGCATCGTCCCCAAGACCATCCACAAGGAAATGGACAACGTTCTGGACGCCATCTACGCTCAGGGCAAGTCGGAGAAGGATGCCAAGGCCAAGGGCGTAAGCTTCATCGACGAAATCATGCTCCAGGCCCAGGACGCCGAGACCGTGGAAAAATTCGTCAAGCGCCTGGAGCGCGACATGCGCGCCGCCGCCAAGGACATGGCCTTTGAGCGCGCCGCCGAGTTGCGCGACGCCATCGTGGCCCTGCGCAAGAAGAGCGGCGAGGGCGCCTGATATGAATGCCCGCCGTCATTTGCGTAGTCGTCTCAGGCGCATCTCCGCCATACGCCGGGGCCTTGGGGTCCTGTGGCCCGTGATGGCGGGCCTGGCCGCCGTGGCGGTCATTTTCGTTTCCGGCGTTGTCGGCTACATGGTGATAGAAGGCTGGGACTTCTTCGACAGCTTCTACATGGTGGTCATCACCTTGACCACCGTGGGCTATGGTGAAGTGCATCCGCTCACCCGCGCCGGCCGGATACTCACCTCCATCGTGCTGCTCACCGGCGTCGGAACATTTTTCTATCTCGCGGGCGCAATCGTGCAACTGGTGATCGAAGGCCACATTCAAAACATCTTCGGGAGACGCTGGATGCAGCGCGACATAGAGAAAATGAAGAATCACACCATCGTTTGCGGCTACGGCCGCATCGGGGCCATCGTGGCCCGCGAGATCATCGCGGAGGGCCACGACGTGGTGGTGGTGGAGCGTTCCCTGCCGCTCATCGACGAACTGACGCAGAAAGGCGTGCCGTTCGTGGCCGGAGACGCCACCAAGGACGACATCCTCCTGGCCGCCGGTCTGAAAAACGCCAAGGCCCTGGTGTCCGCGCTCACCGACGAGGCGGCCAACGTCTACGTGACGCTCACGGCCCGGCAGCTGAACCCGGACATCTACATCGTGGCCCGGAGCGACTCCCCGGACCATTCCCAGCGTCTGAACCGGGCCGGGGCCAACCAGGTGCTGTTCCCGCACCTGTACGGCGGCATCCGCATGGCCCAGTCGGTCTTGCGCCCGACAGTGCTCGGGTTCATGGACCTTGCCATGCGCGGCGACATCGAAGACCTCCAGATGGAGCAACTGACCATCTCCACGGAATCCCCCGTTGCCGGGAAGGATTTGATCTCCTCGCAGCTTCGCCAACGGTTCAACATCATCGTCATCGGCATCAAGAAACCCGACGGCAAGCTGATGTTCAACCCGCAGCCCCAGGTGGTCCTGGAGGCCGGGGATACCCTCATCCTGGTGGGAGGGAAGCAGAATCTGGCCGCCATGCAGCGGGAGATTTCATGAGTGCAGGGGAAGATCCGCCCTCGGTCCAGCCGCCGGTCGAGCTGGTGATCGCCCGCTATCGTGAAGACGTCCGGTGGCTTCAGAGCATCCCATTTCCCTACGTGGTGTACGACAAGTCCGGCCGGCCAGGTCCCAATGCGCTCCCCAACATCGGGCGCGAATCGCACACCTACCTGACGCATATCGTGCGGCGCTATCCCGATTTCCCGGAATACACCGTATTCCTGCAGGCGGACCCCTTTGGCCACATGCAGGAGGGCGCGGGACCGGAATGGCTGGCGGAGCGCATCAGGCAAAACGTGCGGCTTGGCGTGAAGTTCACGGGCTTCGCCTGGTTCAAACTCAAGTGCGATCGGCAGGGGCGGCCACACGCAATGGCCGATCCTGTGAAGAAAGGGCGCTGGAAGGGCTGGGGCAAGGACATCCCCGTGGGGGAGGTCCATGCTGAACTTTTCGCCGGGGAAGTGCCGGAATCGTTTCTGGTAACGGCTCCGGCCGGGATGCTTTTCGTGGCCCGCGAACGAATACTGGCCAGGCCCAAGGCGTTCTATGAGCGCTGCTTGAAACTGATTGAGGCCGACCCGGATGACGAGTACAACACCGGGCACGCTTTTGAGCGGCTGTGGCAGGTAATTTTCGGCGGGAATCCCGCCCTGGACAAAGAGGCCTCTTCATGACCGGCACCGGACAGGACGGCGCGGCGGCGCGCAGCCGCGCCTTGGCGCTTCGCGCCAAGCTCGAACACCATAATTACCAGTATTACGTCCTCGACGCGCCGGAGATCTCCGACGCCGAGTACGACGTCCTGCTGCGCGAACTGCAAACCCTGGAAGCCGCGCATCCCGAGCTTGCCGACCCCAACTCCCCCACGAAGCGTGTGGGCGGGGCCGTGGCCCAGGGCTTCGCCTCGCGCAGGCATCGCCAGCGCATGTTCAGCCTGGACAACGCCCTGACCCTCGACGAATGGCGGGCCTTCCTGGAGCGCCTGACCCGCGTGCTGCCCGGGCGCGACTTCACCTTCTGGGCCGACCCAAAGTTCGACGGCCTGGCCCTGGAAGTCATCTATGAGGACGGGCGCTTCGTCAGCGCCCTGACGCGCGGCGACGGAGAGACCGGGGAGGACGTCACCGGCAACATCCGCACCGTTCGCAACCTGCCCCTGGACCTGACGGCCCACGCCGCCAAGGCACGCCTGCCCATACCCAAGCTTTTGGAAGTGCGCGGCGAGGTGGTCATGACCAAGGCCGACTTCCACGCCTTGAACGAGGCCCAGGACGAAGCCGGGGCCAAGGTGTTCGCCAACCCCCGCAACGCCGCAGCCGGGAGCGTGCGTCAGCTTGATTCGCGCATCACGGCCTCGCGCCCCTTGAAATTCTTCGCCTACGGCATCGGCCAGACCGAATGGCCCCTGGGCGACCCCTGGCCCACCCAGCGCGCCGTGATGGAGGGGCTGGCCGCGTTCGGTTTCCAGACCGCCAAGCAGGGCAGGGCGGTGGACGCAGCAGGGGTCGAGGCGGTCTATGCAGAGTTGGAGCGCGACCGCGACAGGCTTCCCTTTGAAATCGACGGCATGGTTGTCAAACTGGACCGCCTGGACTGGCAGCGCGAGGCAGGGTTCACGGCCCGCGCGCCCCGCTGGGCCATCGCCTGGAAGTTCGCCCCGCATCAGGCCGAAACGGTGCTTGAGCGCATCGACGTCCAGGTGGGCCGCACGGGCGTCTTGACCCCCGTGGCCATTCTGTCCCCCGTGCAATTGGCGGGCGTCACCGTGGCGCGGGCCACCCTGCACAACGAGGACGAGATCCGCGCCAAGGACCTGCACGAGGGCGACACCGTGGTGGTGCAGCGCGCCGGAGACGTCATCCCCGAGGTGGTGCGCTCCGTGCCGGAGAAGCGCCCTGCGGATGCGCGCGAGTTCGTGTTCCCCGACATCTGCCCCTCCTGCGGCTCAAGGGCCGAGCGCCTCTCCGGCGAAGCGGCCTGGCGTTGCCTGAACATCTCCTGCCCGGCTGTGCTGCGCCAGGCCATCGTGTTTTTCGTGTCCAAGGCCGGGCTTGATATCGAGGGCGTGGGCAAGCGCTGGATCGAAATCCTGGTGGACAAGGGCATGGTGAAGTCCCCGGCGGATCTCTTCGGACTGACCATGGACGACCTCATGAAGCTCGACCGCATGGGCGAGAAGCTGGCCGGAAACTTCCTGGCCGCCATCGAGCAGGCGCGGTTGAACACGCCGCTTTTCAAGCTCATCGGAGCGCTGGGCATCCGGCAGGTCGGCGCGCAGACCGCCCGCACGCTGGCCGGAGCCTTCGCCGATCTGGACGCCCTGAGCGCGGCATCCGCCGAGGACTTGCAGTCGCTGCCGGACATCGGTCCTGAGGTCGCTGCGTCCATTCGGGCTTTTTTCGACAATCCGGCCAACCACGATCTTTTGGCGCGCTTCAAGTCCATCGGCCTGTGGCCGCGCCAAGCCGCGATGCAAACGGATGACGACGCCCCCAAGCCCTTTGCGGGCAAGCGTTTCCTGTTTACGGGCGCACTTTCCGGCATGACGCGCTCTCAGGCAGAATCCCGGGTGGAGCGCCTGGGCGGCCTTGTGGCTGGTTCCGTTTCCAAAAAGCTCGATTTCCTGGTAGCGGGGCAGGACCCCGGCTCCAAGCTGGATAAAGCCCGCACACTTGGTGTACGGGTGATCTCTCAAGAGGATTTTGAACGCCTGACGCGGGGCGAAACCGTTTCATCCGAGTGAGGATATTATGAGCGTGTGCGATGTCATCATCATGGGCGCGGGCGGACGCATGGGCCAGACCCTGGCCGGACTGGCGATCAATGACCCTGCATACAGGCTGGCGGGCGTGGTGGAGCGGCCCCAGAACGCGGCCTCCCTGGAACGCTACGATTGCGTGAAGGGAACCGAGATGGAGAACGTGTTCGCCAAATGCCCCGGTGCGGTGATCATCGACTTCACCGCCCCCGAATCGAGCCTCAAGGTGGCCAATCTGGCCGCCCGCATGGGCAATCCCGCGGTTATCGGCACAACGGGGTTCAACGCCGACCAGATGAAGGAACTCGAGGCTGCGGCCAAGCAGGGTCCGCTGTTCTGGGCGCCCAACATGAGCGTGGGCGTCAACTCCCTGCTGCAGGTGCTGCCAAGGCTCGTTGAAGCTCTGGGACCCGGATACGACCTGGAAATCATGGAAATCCACCACAACAAGAAGGCCGATTCCCCCAGCGGTACCGCCCTGAAGCTCGGGCAGGCCATTGCGGCAGCGCGCGGCGAAAAGATCGATGACGTGAAGGTGTGCTCGCGCGACGGCATCATCGGCGCGCGCACCCAGAAGGAGATCGGCATCGTGGCCGTTCGCGGCGGCGACGTGGTGGGCGACCACACGGTGTATTTCCTGGGCCAGGGCGAACGCATCGAGGTGACCCACCGGGCGCACTCGCGCGAGACCTTCGCACACGGCGCCATGCGCGCCGCCTTGTGGATGAAGGACCAGAAGGGCGGAAAGCTGCTCACCATGTCCGACATGCTGGCATGAAGATCGGCCTTCTCCAGGTGAACACCGTGGTGGGCGACCTGTCCGGCAACGCCAGGCGGATCACCCGCGCCGCGCGCCAGGCCGCCGAGGCCGGGGCCAGCCTGTGCATCACACCGGAACTGGCCATGACCGGATACCCCCCGCGCGACCTGCTGCTGACTCCCGCCTTCGTGGACAAGGCCCGCAAGGAGCTCGAGCATCTTGCCCGCGAACTGGAGGGCGGACCGGTCCTGCTGGTGGGCACCGCCGCGCGCACGGTCAACCCGGGCGGCAGGCCGCTCATCAACTGCGCGGCACTGTTGTCCGGCGGCGGCGTGGGCGCTCTTCTTCCCAAGAAGCTTCTGCCCACCTACGATGTGTTCGACGAAGACCGATACTTCGAACCCGGCGGCTGCCTGGGATTCATCGAGCTTGGCGGCCTGCGCCTGGGCGTGACCATCTGCGAGGACATCTGGAACGACAAGGATTTCTGGCAGAACCGGCGCTACCCGGACGACCCGGTGGAGCGGCTTGCCGAAGAGGGGCTGGACGCCATCCTGAACCTTTCCGCCTCGCCGTTTACGCTTGGGAAGCAGGTGCAGCGCCAGAAGATGCTCGCCACCATGGCCCGAAAGTACGGGCTGCCTGTGCTCTATTGCAACCAGGTGGGCGGCAACGACGATCTGGTGTTCGACGGACGCTCCATGGCTCTGGACGCCTCGGGCACCATGGTTGCCCGTGCTCCGGGCTTCGAGGAGAGCGTGCTGGTTGTGGATGTGGCCGAGCTGGCCGAGACGGTTGGTTCCGTTTCCGGTCATGCGTCCAGCCGTACGACCCGGCTGGCGCAGGACGACTTTTCCGAAGAGTCCGAAGCGTGGCGCGCCCTGGTGCTGGGCGTGAAGGATTACGCTGCCAAGTGCGGGTTTGCCGGCGCTCTTCTGGGCCTCTCCGGCGGCATCGATTCCGCCCTGACCGCCGTGATTGCCGCAGAAGCCCTCGGCGTTGAGAACGTGCTGGGCGTCCTTATGCCAAGCCCCTATTCCAGCCAGGGCAGCGTGGACGATTCGCTTGAGCTGGTGAAACGCCTGGGGATCCGCAGCATGACGGTGCCTATCTCGGGCATCATGGACGCTTTCGACACAAGCCTCGCCCCGGCATTCCAGGGCCGCGAGCCGGACGTAACCGAGGAGAACATCCAGTCGCGCATCCGGGGCAACCTGCTCATGGCCATGTCCAACAAGTTCGGGCAGGTGCTTCTGACCACTGGCAACAAATCCGAGCTGGCCGTGGGCTACTGCACCATCTACGGGGACATGTCCGGCGGGCTGGCAGTCATCTCGGACGTGCCGAAAACCATGGTCTACCGCCTGGCCGAATACGTGAACGCGGTGCGGGGCGAGATGATCCCGCGCGCAATTATCGACAAGGCCCCTTCGGCTGAATTGCGCCCGGACCAGACAGACCAGGACAGCCTGCCGCCTTACGAGATCCTGGACTCAATCCTCAAATTGCGGGTGGAACGCCATCAGTCGGTGGAGGAGATCGCCCATGCCGGATTCGAACGGGCCACGGTGGAGAAGGTGTGCAGGCTGGTGAAGGGTGCTGAGTTCAAACGTCGCCAGGCCGCACCCGGCATCAAGATCACGGACCGGGCCTTCGGGACGGGATGGCGCATGCCGGTGGCCTGCCGGATCGAGTATTAGTACGCAGTCAGACCACCGGATAGGCGTTCAATCTGTTTTTGTTGAACAATCGTCAAGGCATCCGCCTCTGCACACGCAGCAGGCGGTCAACATGAGTACTTCGTGATCGCGGAGGCCTTCGTCTTTTCCGGGAGACGAAGCCTCAGTGCGTCCTGCCGTGCCCGTTCTGCTCTTCCTTCACGGTCTGTTGCGGATGCAGGTGCAGCTTCATCTCCTGCCCGGCAAGCTCTTCCAGGGTGTAGGAGCCGGACAACCCCAGGTCCAGGCCCAGCTCCTCGGCCTGAGCGTAAAGGGTGAGCGCCGCCAGCGCCGCCTTGTCCGGCGGGCACTCCTGGTTGAAGCACAGGAGCAGGAGCCCTTCTTCTTTCGAATCTATGATGATGAAGAGATTGTGCTCCACAAAGTAGATGTCCTCGAAAGAGTGCGTCACCTTGAGGCCCAATGTGGACAGCAATGAATTGACGAGTTCAACAGCGGAAGAAGTACTCACGCGCAAAGTCCTTGCAGATACGGCGAAGTGAACGGCGGGAGATTGTCGCCTCACTTTCCGAATATTATTGTATATATTGTTTGATCAGTTCGTGAACAACACAGTTGCCCTGGGAAACGCCGGGGAAGAACAGGCTTGGGCATGCCTGAGAAGGCGATGTCGCCTTCTCTTCCCCGGACATGGAAACAACGGGAGGCACTCCCGGCCTGCGCAGGGGGGATCTTCCCCCCGTTGGCGCAGGCCTTGGCACCGGATAATTCTAGATTAACCCTCTGCCATGGTCAAATCTAGAGTCACTCTCCCTCCTCATGGTTTGCGGTAGGCAGCCCCTCTATGAAGCCTCGCGTTCAAGGAAATATCTTCATGAGTTGCTGGGTCAGGTCCAGGAGAGCCGGAACCTCGTCAGGTTTTTCCTCAATGCTCCTCTCCAGTGTGCGCAGGAGCTGCTCAAGCAGGAAGACCATCAGGAACTGCCGGACCACCTCGTCCTGCTCGGGCACCAGGGGCGTCCCGCGAACTGCCTCAAGATAGGCCTCGAAAAAGGCCAGACCAACCGACCTGCGCCACAAAGACATCCAGATAGTCAGCTCCTTTGCGGCTGACGGGGTCCTCTCCAGATGCCGTCGCAGGGCTTTTTCGGCCGTGATTCCCATGGACAGGATCATGCAGGCGACGTCGCGCAGGGCCGGTCGCTTGATGATGCGCTGCCCCAGGGGCAGGCGCACATCGCCATCGAAGTCCACCAGCATGAAGTCCTTGCCCAGATGGAGGACGTTGTCCAGTTGCAGGTCGCCGTGAGTCCGTATGCGCATGCCCGAGGGTTCCATCTTCAGAAGTCTCGACAGGTGTTGCAGGATTGCTTCTTCAGGCAGGCTGGCTGCCGACGCAGCAGGTTCCTGGGCCTTGCCGTGAGCCATGCGTCCCAGGCTTCGGGCTGTGCGGTGTGTAAGGGTTCGTATGGTCTGATAGAGGGACCGCAGATACAGTTTGCTGATGGGTTCGGGCACGAACGCCGGAGTCGGAGCCTCGAGTCCGAGCATGATGATGTGGAAATGGGCCACACGTTGGGCCAGCCGCCGGAAGAACTCCAGGGAGTATTGATCCACAAGATTCTTTTGCTCGATGGTGAGCTCCGGCAGCGAAAAAGGATTGGAGGGCAACGGGCCGGGTGCATTGAGTCCGGAGGCCAGGGCTTCGTCCAGGAAGCGTTCGACGCTGCCCATCACGAAGGATGTGCCCTCCACCGCCCCCTGCACGAACTCCGTCACAACGGCCAGGGTCATGTTTTCGCTACGCCGACGCTGGTAGGAGAGTGTGGCGAAAAGACGCGGCACACCCTGGAATCCCGCGTTGTTCAGGATGTTCAGTATCTCTGCTTCGGGATGACTGCCAGATTCGGGGTGCCGGTAGACTTTCAGAAAAGCAGCGTTCCCCAGGGAATACGCGAGCGTGTGCGGCGTGGAGTTAAGTCGCCGGACAGGACCGGGAAGGTTCGCGAGCACTTTGCGCAAGCTGAGCGGCGCATGGAATTCCATCATGAAGTGGGACTTCTGTCCGTGGTATTTCCTGCTGGAACTGAACAATGTCGCCAGGGCGGCCATGGCCAGGGGGTCCTCGAATCCGTCGACAAGAATCTTGCCTGCTCCCTCTCCTTCAAGCTTGGCCAGTACAGCGCCGGGAGAGTTCAGGGTGAATGTCTCGGCTTGATTCTGGTCGGCCACTGACACGAACAGCAGATGATGTTCCCTGGCGGTCTGCCCCAGGGGAGTTTCCACCATGAACAGAGTGGCCCCTGGTTCCAGAGTCTTGACGGGAAGGTCATCTAGAACAGTCAGCTCCTGCAGAGTATTGTACACTGCGGGTTCCCGCATTCCTCGTGCCATTGCGGGGGGCAGCACCGTTGTGGTCAATGCGGCCAGATTCTCGCGCAGGGCGATCCCGTGTTCCCGGTCCACGGCAAGCGACAGGGACGGCAGAGGCGAGGCTTTAACGGGTTGGGTCGCTCCGCTCTCCAGCAGGAACCAGAAATGATCGTGAGGACCCAGGCTGAGCGTGTAGGGTTCCTTGCGAATGATGGGGAAATGGGTCTGTCCGAAAACCTCCACGGGGGTAAAGCCCGCCAGGTGGGACAGGTCGAGTTCGGCCACCTGTGCGTAGCGGGACATGTTTACCACGACAAGCAGCCTTTGCTCGCCCAGGGTTCGTAACATGCTGAGTATCTTTATGTTCTCCACACTCACGAAGGCGAGGTCTCCCCTGCCCAGCACCGGCAGGCTTTTGTACACGGAGATCAATCGACGCATCCACCACAGAAAGGATGATTGGTTGTGCTCGTGGGCTTCTGCGTTGACCACTTCATAATGATAGTCCGGGTCGATGACGACCGGCAGGAACAGCGATTGGGGGTTGGCACGTGAGAAGCCCGCGTTGCGGTCCGGGCTCCACTGCATGGGGGTGCGCACGCCGTTGCGGTCGCCCAGGTGGTAGTTGTCGCCCATTCCCAGTTCGTCGCCGTAATAGATGATGGGCGTTCCGGGAAAGGAGAAGAGCAGGAAGTTGATCAGTTCCATTTTCCTGCGGTTGTTCTGCATCAGCGGAGCCAGCCTTCGGCGGATGCCCAGGTTGATGCGGGCCTTGGAATCCCGGGCATAGGCCCGGTACATGTAGTCGCGTTCCTCGTCGCTGACCATCTCCAGTGTCAGCTCGTCGTGGTTGCGCAGGAATACCGCCCACTGACAGGTTTCGGGAATGGTCGGAGTCTGTTCCGCGATGTCTATTATCGGGTAACGGTCCTCCATCCAGATGGCCATGAAGATGCGAGGCATCACCGGGAAGTGGTACGCCATATGGCACTCGTCGCCTTGTCCGAAATAGCTCACGGCGTCTTCCGGCCACTGGTTGGCCTCGGCCAGGAGCATCCTTCCGGGGAACCTGGCGTTCACGTGGGCGCGGAGTTGTTTCAGGAACGCGTGGGTCTCCGGCAGGTTCTCGCAGTTGGTCCCCTCACGCTCGAAGAGGTAGGGCACGGCGTCCAGCCGTAGTCCGTCCACACCCATCCCAAGCCAGTAGTTCACCACCCGGAGCATCTCCTGACGCACCTGCGGGTTGTCGAAGTTCAGGTCGGGCTGGTGGGAATAGAAGCGGTGCCAGTAATAGGCCTTGGCCACGGGGTCCCAGGTCCAGTTTGACTGTTCGAAATCCTTGAAGATGATCCTGGCTTCGGAGAATTTTTCGGGAGTGTCGCTCCATATGTAGAAGTCGCGATGGGGTGATCCGGGTTTGGCCCGGCGCGCCCGCTGGAACCAGGGATGCTCGTTGGAGGTGTGGTTGAGCACCAGTTCGGTGATGACCCGCATGCCCCGGTCGTGGGATTCCTTCAGGAAGCGCTTGAAATCGGAGAGAGTGCCATAGTCCGGGTGGATGGCCATGTAGTCGGCGATGTCATATCCGTCGTCACGCTGGGGTGACGGGTAGAAGGGCAGGAGCCACAAAGCCCCGACGCCCAAACGCTCCAGATAGTCCAACTTTCCGATCAAGCCTTTGAAGTCGCCTATGCCGTCACCGTCTCCGTCCGCGAAAGACCGGACGTGAAGTTCATAGATAACGGTCCTTTGATACCATTGTGAATCGATCGGAAGCATGCCTGAAACTCCTTTATGGGTGATCTGCCGGTGTGACGGAAGCTTTCCTGATATGACTTGACCTCAAACGGGAAAAAATGTCTATCGTCAGAATACATCTTCTCCCGCGCCAAGATAGCTCGGCCAGGGGTGTCGGCCCGCGAGCCGCATTCGGATGGAACACATGGCAAGCGATCCTCATTCCCGCAATACAGACATTACGAGCCTTCTTCCGGCTTTCGGGCGGTCGCATGCCTGTCATGGGGCCTGTTTATTCCGTAGGGCGGCTCTTCCGGCCTTTACCGCTGAGTTGGAACTCGCCTTGCCCGGATTCCTGCCGGTCGAGGCCTGGCTCCTCCGCAGGTCCTCCGTCGTCTACCCACTTGAGGAAAAACACCAATGATAACGGACCACCTGACCACATATCGTCTCCAGTTCAGGCCGGAATTCGGCTTCGAGCAGTGCCGCCAGATTGTTCCGTATCTGGCGGCGCTGGGAATCTCCCACATCTATGCTTCTCCCATTTTCAAGGCCCGGGCCGGCTCCACCCACGGCTACGATGTGTGCGACCACCAGGCGTTGAATCCGGAATTGGGCACGCCAGAGGACTTCGACCGGCTCATGGCCGAATGCCGGAAGCAGGGCATTGGCTGGATACAGGATATCGTGCCCAACCACATGGCCGTTTCCGCCGACAACGACATGTTGATCGACCTCCTGGAAAATGGCGATTCATCCAGGTATTACAATTTTTTCGATATCGAATGGAACCATCCTTACAAGAGCATGGCCGGAAGGATGCTGGCTCCCTTTCTTGGCGTGTACTATAGTCAGGCTCTGGAGAACGGAGAGATACAGATAAAGTTCGGAGAGGATGGTTTCAGTGTCCATTACTTCGACATGAAGCTTCCACTGCGGATAGATTCTTATGGGAAGATTCTTACGTACAATCTTAGAGATTTGCGGGATAGAATAGGTCAGGATAATCCTGACTATGTAAAAATGCTCGGAATATTGTACAACATTAAAACCGTAACCAGTGAGAAACGGGAGTCGGATCATTACACACAGATATATTTCATTAAGCGCCTGCTTTTTGAAATGTACAATTCCAGTTCCATATTCAAGGACTTTATCGATTCCAACATCAAGATATTCAACGGCCAGAGCACCATAAGCGAGGGTGACAAATACGCCCTCCTGGACAACCTGCTGTCGGAACAATTCTTCCGGCTTTCCTTCTGGAAGGTGGCGGGCGAGGAAATCAACTACAGGCGATTCTTCAGCATCAACAACTTGATTTCCCTGCGCGTCGAAGACGAAACAGTCTTCAACCATACGCACAAACTCATCCTGGAGCTTCTCCACAACCAGACCTTTTCCGGGCTTCGAATCGATCACATAGACGGCCTCTACGATCCTTCATTCTACCTCCAGCGTCTGCGGGGGCAGGCGCCGGACGCATATATCGTCGTGGAAAAGATTCTCATCGGGGATGAAACCCTGCCTGCGTTCTGGCCCGTGCAGGGCACAACCGGCTACGATTTCATGAACCTGGCCTGCAACCTGTTCGTCCAGAAAACTCAGGAGTCGGCGTTCCAAAAAACCTACGTCGGGTTTGCCGCAATGAGGAGGACACTGGACGAGATCCTGGCCGAAAAGAAGCGGGAGATCATCGGACGGCACATGGCCGGGGACGTGGACAACCTGGCCCGGCTGGTCAAGACCGTCTCCAGCATGGACCGCCAGGGGATCGACATCACCATGCTGGCGCTCAAGCAGGCCATCACCGAACTGCTTGTCCAGTTTCCGATCTACAGGACATACATAAGCCATGAGTCCTTCCGTCCGGCCGATCTCGGCTATGTGCGGGACGCCATCCGCCAGACCCGCCGAGCCAGGCCGGACATGAGCTTCGAGCTGGACTTCCTGGAGCGCTTTCTGCTGCTGGAGTTCGGAGAAGCCATGCTGGCAACCGACAGACGTGAATGGACCAATTTCGTGATGCGCTTTCAGCAGGTGACCGGCCCTCTCATGGCCAAGTCCATGGAGGATTCGGCCTTTTACGTCTGGAATCGCCTGCTCTGCCTGAACGAGGTCGGCAACGACCCCCGTCGCTTCGGCATTTCGGCCGAGGACTGGCACGATGCAATCCTGAAACGGCAGGAATCCTGGTCCGTAACCATGAACGCCACCGCCACGCATGACTCCAAACGGGGCGAGGACGCCCGCATGCGGCTTGCCGCACTCTCGGAGATGCCTCAGGAATGGGCCGAGTCCCTGCGGGCGGTGCGCAAGGCCCCCGGGGCGAAAGGTGGACCGGGAAAATCCGTGCGAGTGCCGGACCGCAACGAGGAATACTTTCTCTATCAAGCCATTCTGGCCCACACACCCTTCGACGAGCAGGAACTGGCCTCCTTTCCCGAGAGGCTTCGGCCCTATCTGGTGAAGGCCATGCGCGAAGCCAAGGAGCGCTCCAACTGGCTGAGTCCCGACGAACAGGGTGAGCAGGCTTACTGCGCCTATGCCGATTCCCTGCTCAAGCCCGGGCCAAAGAACAGGTTCGTCAGCAGTTTTCAGCAGATCATGAACAGGACTGCACGGGTTGGCATGGTAAATTCCCTGTCCCAGACTCTTATAAAGGCTACCGCACCCGGTGTGCCCGATTTCTACCAGGGCACCGAGCTGTGGGATTTCTCCATGGTGGACCCCGACAACCGCCGGCCTGTGGATTACGCCCTGCGCCAGAAGATCCTGAAGGACATCGGTACGGGCTTGGACTCAGACAGGAAGAACCTCCTGCTCCAGCTTGTCGAGCATCCCGAGGACGGCCGCATCAAGATGTTCCTGACCTGGAAAAGCCTGCGAACCCGCCGGGATTATCCGGAACTTTTCAGGAAGGGAGACTATCGCCCGCTGGTGTTCGAAGGAGGACGGAGGGAGATGGCCTTCGGCTTCGCCAGGAGCCTAGAAGGCAACATGGCGCTGACCGTGGTTCCCAGATTCTTCGCCAAGGCGGTTGGAGAAGAGGCCCATTTCCCGCTTGGAGCATTTTGGGAGGACACGGCCTTGTACATGCCCGAATCCACAGGACTGACGGACGTATTCACCGGACGGGAGTTTCCGGCCGAGGAGAGGGTATATCTCAGGGATATTTTCCGGGATCTTCCGTTCTCGCTCCTGGTGTCGAAAAATTCCGATCCGTCTGCGCGGGCCTGAGGTCACGATGAAGCGTCTGGTCGCTATGGCACTGGTGATGCTGCTTTGCCTTCCCGTGGCGGCCTTGGCGCGCAACGGGAAGGCACAAGGGGCCGCCCGTGGGGTGGTCTATCATGTGGTCATCGAGGGGGTGGAAGACGGACAGTTGCTGAACCTGCTGCGCTCGGTGTCGGTCTGCGTGGAGCGGTCAGGGCAACCGGCGCCCTCGGCCTTTCACCTGCGTGCCAGGGCAAAGGGCGATGTGTCCAGGCTTCAGGACGCGCTCAAGTCCCAGGGACGCTTCACCTCCCAGGTGGCTTTCGTTGTGGACGAGACTGTCTCGCCGGCGATGGTCCGGTTCACGGTGAGCGATGCGGAGCCGTTCTTTTTGCGGACCACGGTTGTGGAGTTGGCCGAAGGGGCGGCGCCCCTGGAATTTCCCCTGCCCACGGGGCCTGAACTGGGGCTCGTTGAAGGCAGTCCGGCCCTGTCCAAGGTGATCGTGGCCGGCAGAGCCAATCTGTTGAATATCCTGCTCAACAAAGGGCATCCCTTCCCGGTCCTGGTCGATCAACGGGTGCTTGCCAATGTGGAGACCCACGGCGTTCAGGTGATCTACACCGTGAACCCCGGGCCGCGGGCGGATTTCGGGCCGGTCAGGTTCAGCGGCCTCAAGGACGTCGAGGAATCCTTCCTGCAGCCCCTTGTTCCCTGGAAAGAGGGCGACCAATACAAAAAGGAACACGTTGAGACGTTTCAGCAACGCCTCCTGGACCTGGGCCTGTTCGCCACGGTGACCGTGGCGCCGCAGGAAGCCCTGGACGACAAGGGGCGGGTGGTGGTGGCGGCCGCAGTCACGGAGCGCAAGAAGCGCACCATCAAGCTCGGCGTCAACTACAAGAGCGACGAGGGTCCGGGAGGCAACATCTTCTGGGAGCACCGCAACCTGTTCGGCCAGGCAGAGAAACTGCGCGTGAGCCTTGAAGGATCGCAGATCAATCAAAAGATTGAGGTTACGTTCGAGAAGCCCAATTTCCTCAGCCCCAAACAGAAATTCCTGGCCGGTTTCAAGGCGTCCGCCGAGGATACCGATGCCTACAAGGGACAGAACGCGCTCCTCCAGGCGGGAATCAACCGTGCCTTCACCGAGCATCTGAGCGGCACCGCCGGATTGGGTTACCGGGCCAGCAGAATCGAAGAGGACGCGGCCAATCCCCAGGAAAACAGCAAGCGCTGGGGGCTGGTCCTTATTCCGCTGGAACTGGCCTGGAACAACCGCAACGACCCCCTGGACGCCACGGAAGGCTTTCTGCTCGGGGCCAAGCTCGCGCCGTACCTGGACACTCTGGGGAACAACCTGAGCTTTCTGAAAGCCGAACTGGGCGCAATTGCCTACCTGAAGCTCGTGTCCAAGCCCTTGGTCGTGTTTGCGGTGCGGGCAGGGCTGGGGTCCATCACCGGAGCGCAATCCAAGGACATTCCGCCGGACGTGCGCTTCTACGCGGGCGGCAGCTCCACGGTGCGTGGCTACGCCTACCAGACCGTTGGCCCGCTTCGCGGGGACAAGCCCCTGGGCGGGAATTCCATCTTCAATTTCGGGAGCGAGTTGCGTTTCCAGGTGACCGACCTGATCGGGCTCGTGGCCTTTCTGGACGGCGGCAACGTCTTCGACAAGCAGTATCCTGCGCTGGAAGAGGGTCTGCTCTACGGTGCGGGCCTCGGGGTGAGGGTCAAGACGCCGGTGGGGCCCTTGCGCGTGGACGCGGCCCTGCCGCTCAACCGCAGGCCCAATGTGGACGAAACGATTCAGTTCTACATCAGCCTGGGACAGGCATTTTGAACATGAAGGCATTGTTGCGCGCAGATGCGGGTCGCGTGCGGGTCCGCTCGAAACCGGACCGGCTCGGAAGCGCATAAGGGGACAGGTGGAAATGAATCAGAATGGCGGACAGGACGGCGGGGAGTCCGGGAGACAACCGCGGCCCAGGCGGGGGTTCAAACGGGCAGTCAGCTTCGCGGGCTGGCTCGCGCTTGCTCTCGCCCTTGTCGTGCTGCTCATCCTGGCCCTGTTGCAGATCGACCCGGTGCGCCGACAGCTTGTTGGCTCACTGGAGAACATGGTGTCGGTCCAGACCGGGTGGCGACTGCGCGTTGATTCCGTGAGTGGTGGGATGTGGCCTCTGCGGGTGCACCTGGGCGACGTCAGCCTGGAGGACGAGCAGGGCCAGTGGCTCGCGATTTCCGACGCGGTGCTCACCGTGCAGCCCTGGCCGCGTTCCGGAGGGCTGTTCGATCTCACAGCCGTGTTGAGCCAGGTCCGGATGGATCGGATCCCCACTGCTCCTCCACCTCCGGCCCAGCCTTCGCCTCCGGGCCACCCCCTGGACTTCCTTGACGCACTGTCTCCCGTTCCGGTGGATTTCTCCGCAAGCATACGGGTCGACGGCCTGGCGCTGGGTGAGCCGGTGGCCGGACGCGCCCTGGCCATGAACATCCTCGCGGACGTGCGCAACGCCTATAAAATACTGTCGCTCGCCGCCAGGACGCAGAGCCTGGATGGCCCCTCAACCGGAGTGGTGCTTTCGGCGGCAGTCGATCAACCGGCCCGCACCGCCAGCCTGGACATCATGTTTTCAGAGGCTGCGGGCGGCATGGTGTCCGAGCTTGCCGGGCTGGGCAGCGATTCGTCCTTGTCCGTGAATATCAAGGGCGCTGGACCCTTCGAGGACTGGAGCGCTCGTATCGCGGCTGCGCGGGCTGACGTGAATTTCCTCGAAGGGACCGTGACGGCATCCCTGGGACCCTCTTCCAAGGACGATGCCAGGTTCGGTCTGGACCTGGCGCTTCGGCCCGGAGCTCTCCTTCAGGGGCAGGGTGAACAGGCAGGCCAGCTTCGTGCGGCACTGGGCGAGACGACCCGGCTGGGCTTCAAGGGCGTGGTCACCTCGGCCGGACTGATCGTCCCCAAGTGGAAGCTGCTGGTGGATGAACTGGCCGTGAACGCGGCAGCGGGAAAGGCCAGCCTGCGCGGGGATCTGGGCGTGGACGCGCTCGCACCACGACTGTCTTTTACCGCGAGTCTTCTTGAGCCTGCCCTGGTGGGTTTGGACACAGGTCCCTTGGAGTTCCGGGGAGAGGTCCAAGCCGACATCGACCCGGACGGTCCGTTTTCGGCCAACGCCGATATCGAAACGCCGAGCCTGGCAGGCATTCTCAAACCCACGCAGGTACGGTTGGAAGGGCTTGCCCGCCTGAAGGCCGCGTTGAAGGGCGATTTGGCCAAAAAGGACCTGTCGATTGCCCTGGACGGAGGAATTTTCGAGATACGCAGCGGTTCCGGAGACAACTGGGAGAATCTGGCGGACGCTTTGGGCCGGGAAATCACTCTGTTGGCCCAGGCCCGGCTTGAAGGCGGCACAGACGTGACCGTTTCGCAGTCGCGTGTGGAGTCCAAGGCTTTCTCGGCGGATGCATCCGGAAGCTACGGACTGGAGTCTGCTGGCATTGAGCTGGACCTGGACCTGAAGGTTGCGGACTTGACGCCTGTGGGGGGGCTTGCCGGGCAGTCCGTGTCCGGAAACCTGAATGCCGTGACGCGCATACGGGGAAACACGTCGGCTCCGGTGATTTCGGCCAAGCTCGAAGGCAACTCCGTGACTATCGAAGCCACGAGGTTCGATACCGTGGGGGCGCAGCTTGAAACAGAATTGAGGGCCGACGGTTCTTCTGAAGGCAGGATGTGGGCTTCAGCCTCGCGAGGCAATGCGGGCCTGGACCTGAACACCCGGTTTGCCCTGGCAGGGGAGCGACTGCAAATATCTGAACTCAGGCTGGCCGGGCCGGGTCTGACCGCTTCCGGGAATCTGGACGTGGGGCTCGGGACGTCCACGGCTTCAGGCCAGGTGCAGGCAGGACTGGACCTGGGAAAAGTGGGGGCATTTCTGAATGTGGCCATGTCGGGCACGGCCAGCCTGCGAAGCGTCCTCACTGCCAGCGGCCCTCGTCAGGACGCCGCCGTGAACCTCGAGGCATCGGGCGTGAAAGGGTTCGGCCTGAGCGTGGTCAAGGCCGAGGTGTCCGGGTCAGGCACGGATCTGGTCCGTGCGCCGCAGGGCAGGCTTTTGGCCACCGTGTCCGGGGCCAGAATGAACGCGGTCAGCCTGGAGACACTGAACCTTCAGGCCTTGGGCAGCGGGAAGGAAGTCTCGTTTTCCCTGAAGACCAAGGGAACCTTGCCTGAACCCTTCGAGGCCCGGACAGCCGGTGTCTTCGCTCCGGCTCCGGGCGGCGGAAGTCTGCGCCTGGGCGAACTTCAGGCCAGGGCCTACGACACGACGTTGGCTCTGGTCCGTCCCGCGTCCCTCACTTTCGGTTCCGGGAATTTTTCGCTGTCCGGACTTTCCCTCACACTGGGCTCCGGCAGGATCACCGCCTCGGGCGAAATGAAGCCCAACGCCGTCACCATGGCTGCGGACGTTCAGGATTTTCCACTGGAGCTTCTGGGCAAGGCCCGTCTTGTTGATGACGTATCCGGAAAGGGAAAAGCCACGCTGAGAGTCTCGGGCGCGCCGCAGAACCCCAGGGTCGACGCCACCCTGGAGCTGTCCCAGGTGCGCTATGCTGGTTTTGCCCACACGTCCGGGACGTTCCAGGTTGCGGCACAGGCTGAATACTCACAGGGGCGGGCGGTATCGAACTGCCGGATTACCATGGGAGAGGGCGCAACGCTTGAAGCGAACGCGGCCCTGCCTGTGCGCGTGAGCCTGCGCCCGGCGGCTATCACCTTGTCCCGAGATGCCTCCCTGGAGGCCAGCCTGAAGGGGACGGCCGACCTCTCGGTGTTCGCGGCGTTCATGGCTCAGGAAGATCTGGCCATGCGCGGCGTTCTGAAGGCCGACCTCACGGCTCGCGGGCGTCTTTCCGCTCCGGATGTCTCGGGCCTCATCGGAATCGAGAACGGGGTCGTGGAATATGCCGCAAGCGGCACGGTTCTCCGCAATATGGTCCTTCGCGTGGAGGCCTCCGGTTCCCGGATCACCATCCATGATTTCTCGGCTTCAGACGCAGGGAGCGGAAGGGTTTCCGCGCAGGGACAGATGGTCTTTCCGCCTGGCGGAGGCTTCTCCCTGGACATGGATGTCGTGCTGGACAAGGCGGCTCTCCTGCGCACGGACACGGCCACGGCCGAGATTTCGGGACGGTTGGCAGTGTCCGGGGATTCCTCCGGGGTGCTGATCAAGGGGAAGCTCTCGACCGGGCAGGTGGACGTGGCCATCCCCGAGAAGATCGCGCCCGACGTCACTCCCGTTGACGTGGTGCTGGTCAGTTCCCACGGAGGCAGGGTTTCCAAGGAGCGTCCCAAGGCTGCGGCTGCGCCCGCTCCTGCTTCCGGCACAGGATTGCCCATCAGGCTCGATATAGGCATCGACTTCCCAGGGCGGATCTTCGTCAGGGGCTATGGGCTCGACTCCGTATGGAACGGAACGTTGCATGTGGGTGGTACGGCGTCCTCCCCGACGGTATCCGGTGATATCAACGTAGTCCGAGGGCGCATAGAATTTTTCGGCAAGCAGTTCACGCTGGTGCGAGGCATCGTGTCCTTCACCGGAGGCCCCCCCACCGCGCCCAGGCTGGACATCGACGCCCAGAATCAGAGCTCGGACATCACTGCCGACATCCTGGTCACCGGGAGCGCGGCTCAACCCAAAGTGAGTTTTTCCTCTGTTCCGGCTCTGCCCCAGGACGAAATCCTGGCTCGCGTGCTCTTTGGCAAGAGCACTTCCGGCCTGACCGCCCCGCAGGCAATTCAGCTGGCCCAGGCTGCGGCTGCCTTGACCGGCCGGGGCGACGCCCTGGACCTGCTCGGCAAAACCCGCAAACTGGTGGGTTTGGATTATTTGGGCATGGGGCCGTCCAAAGGTTCGGACACGGGCCAGATGTCCGTCACTGCCGGGAAATACATCTCAGAGAAGGTCTATATCGAGACCAGCCAAGGATTTGGCGGACAGGGACCAAACGTGTCTGTGCAGGTGGATGTATATCCCAATGTGACCCTGGACAGCACCATCGGCATGGATTCCAAGACAGGCGTTGGACTGAACTGGAAGATGGATTACTGATTCCAAAATTAAAGGGAGTTTCGATATGGAACGCTGTATTTGCATCCACGGACATTTTTATCAGCCCCCTCGTGAAAACCCCTGGCTTGAGGCTATCGAGATCCAGGACTCTGCATACCCATACCACGACTGGAACGAACGCATTACGGCGGAGTG
Organism: Acidobacteriota bacterium; assembly: GCA_046566965.1. Classification (GTDB taxonomy): domain Bacteria; phylum Desulfobacterota; class Desulfovibrionia; order Desulfovibrionales; family Desulfovibrionaceae; genus Fundidesulfovibrio. The sequence goes on along the minus strand of JBKICU010000029.1, from coordinate 4,940 downwards.
CTACGCGCCAAATGGACAGTCCAGACTATTGGATGAACAAGGTCGGATTGCTCAATTGGTGAACAACTATTCGAGCATCAGCTTCAACTTCGGGCCGACCGTTCTTCTGTGGATGCAGCAGTTCGCCAACGAGGCCTACGCTGCCATTCTGGAGGCCGACAAGCTGAGCATGGAAAAGTTCTCAGGGCACGGTTCTGCCTTGGCGCAGGCGTATAACCACATGATCATGCCGTTGGCCAACAGCCGCGACAAGCTAACTCAAATTCTCTGGGGCATTCGGGATTTCCGCTTCCGCTTCGGGCGCGATCCGGAAGGCATGTGGCTGCCGGAAACAGCCGTGGACCTCGAATCACTTGATATCATGGCCGAGCAGGGCATCGTCTTCACGGTTCTGGCGCCCAGGCAGGCCTCCAGGGTCAGGGAGCTGGACTCGGAGGATTGGACGGACGTTAGCGGAAGTCGGGTCGATCCGGGAATGGCCTACCGGGTCTCGCTGCCATCAGGCCGGTTCATGAACGTCTTTTTCTACGACGGTCCCATTTCACAGGGCGTTGCCTTCGAAGGCCTCCTGTACAACGGGGACGATTTCGCCAACAGGCTGATGACAGGATTTCCCGAGGCTGATCCGGAGGCTCCCGGCACGCGTCTGGTCACCATCGCCACGGACGGAGAAAGCTACGGCCATCACCACCACGGCGGCGAAATGGCCCTTTCCCGCGCCCTTCACTACCTTGAATCCAACGGAATGGCGCGCCTCATCAATTATGGGCAGTTCCTCCAGGAAAATCCGCCCCAGTACGAGGCCGAGATATTTGAGAACAGCTCCTGGAGCTGCGTCCACGGGATCGAGCGATGGAAATCCGACTGCGGGTGCAACAGCGGCGGACATTCCGATTGGAACCAATCCTGGCGAGCGCCCCTGCGCGAAGCCCTGGACTGGCTCCGGGATTCGGTCAATCCGAAATTCGAACAGGTGGCCTCGCGTTACCTGTCCGACCCCTGGGCAGCCAGGAACGACTACATCGACGTGTTGGTGGACCGGACCCCCGAGCGGTTGGCCGAATTCCTCAAACGACACGCCTCACGGCAACTCAGGCATGAGGAGGAGATCGCCGTCCTCAGCCTCATGGAACTGCAACGCCATGCCATGCTCATGTACACGAGCTGCGGGTGGTTTTTCGACGAGCTCTCCGGGCTCGAGACCGTGCAAGTGATCCAGTACGCCGGCAGAGTCCTCCAACTGTCCGACCAGCTCTTCAGCGGCTGCTGCGAGGAGGAATTCCTCGAACGCCTGGAACGGGCCAAAAGCAACATCGCTGAACATAACAATGGACGGATCATTTTCGAGAAGTTTGTCCGCCCTTCCATGCTCGATCTGGTTCATGTCGGGGCTCACTTCGCCATAAGCTCTCTTTTTACGGAAACGGACGAGAACACCTCCATCTATTCCTATTCTGTAACCAGAGAAGACTACAAGGCATTCCAGGCAGGAAGCACCAAGCTGGCAATCGGAAGGGTCAAGGTCTATTCGGACATCACCCATGTATTCAGCCATCTGTGCTTTGGAGTGTTGCACCTGGGAGACCACAACATCACCTGCGGCATAAGTGAATATCAGGGTTCCAAAAAATACGAATCCATGGTCCAGGATCTTTCCGAGGCCTTTTCAAAGGCCGACTTCCCCAAAACCATCCTGGTGCTGGGTGAATACTTCCCCCTTTCGACCTATTCCCTGTCCTCACTCTTTTCAGACGAGAAGCGCAGGATACTGAACCTGATCATGGCCTCGACCCTGGAAGAGGCCGAGGTCTCCTACCGCGTGGTGTATGAGCACCACGCCCCCCTGATCCGGTTCCTGAACGGCTCGGGAGCACCCAAGCCCCAGGTCTTGTCCACTGCCGCCGAACTGACCCTGAATACCAAGCTGCGCAAGGAGTTCCAGAATCAGGAGCTCGATTTCCAGACAGTGAAGCCGTTGATGGAGGAAACCCAGTTGGCGGGTGTGCAACTGGATGCGACCGGTCTTGGGTATCAGCTGAAAAACAAGATCGAGCGTTTGGCCGACGAGCTGCTTGAAGAGCCCGAGGATGTCGCGCGCATCGAAAAGCTGAACAAGGCCATGGAACTGGTGCGCAAGCTTCCCTTCGAAGTGAACATTTGGAAGCCTCAAAACGTTTGCTTCAAGATCCTTCACGCGCAATGGACAGCAATGAAGGAAAAGGCCGACAAGGGGGACGCCCAGGCCCAGGAATGGATGCGGCACGCCAATGTCCTGGCAGACAACTTCTCTATCAGGAAGCCCTGACGCCGGAAGCAGGGGATCGGCGGACAAAACTCCCCGGCAGGAAGTTTTGACTCCGGGTGACCAAAGACTGCGCACTCCCGCGCCTGGACCGACTTGCACAGGGCAAGAACCGTGCGAAGATGGTCCCGGCGCGGGAAGTTCTTTCTGACAGGGATACGTCCGCTGTCAGTCGGGGACATCGTACGATCGGGTGCGCGGGACAGTTATCCCGAGCTGAGAGGGAGATCGATCGGTTCTTGGAGAACTCGTGCTGTGTAAGGAAGGGAGTATGGCGGAGAGGGTGGGATTCGAACCCACGTGCAGGCTATTAACCCACAACTCGATTTCGAGTCGAGCCCGTTACGGCCACTTCGGTACCTCTCCGCACCATTGGGGAAGCGGAACTTAGTTGAATCCGGCCCGGTTGGCAAGTCTTCCTTTATGGGTTTTGTGGGCTTAGTCAGAGTTCATGGAACTCAGAAACGTCAGGACATTCGTCTCGGTGGCCGGGCTTTTGAGTTTTCGCCGGGCAGCGGCGGTGCTCAATTACGCTCCGTCCACCGTTTCCGCCCAGATTCAAGCCCTCGAGGACGAATTGCGCCTCAAACTGTTTGACCGCTTGGAAAAAGGAATCCGGCTCACCGATGCGGGCGAACGCTTCCTGCCCTACGCCCTGAAACTTCAGGAGTTGGCTGCGGAGAGCGTATCCGCTGCCGCTGGCGAGCACGCCCGCAAGGGCATGCTGACCGTGCGCATGCCGGAGACCCTGGCCGCGTACCGGTTTCCGGGACTGCTCTCCCGCTTCAGGCGGGAGCATCCCAACGTCGGTATACGGCTGCGCGGAAGCTCCATCCACAATATTCAGCGCTACCTGGAAAACGGGCTCGATCTGGCCTTTGTCGTTGGCGAGGCCAGGCCGTGGGACAACTGCCACATCGAGAGCATCGGCGCGGAGGCTTTTGTCCTGGTCGGCCATTCATCCGAGTGGGGATCAGGGAGCATTGCTGTTGCAGCCTCGGACTTTGCCGGACGCCTGATTTTGTCCGCCGCGTCCGATTCGTCGAACCGCGTGGTGCTTGAAAGATGCCTCGCCAGAAAACATGCGCAGGAAAACGTGTGGATCGACTTCAGCAGTCTCGCCGCGGTCAGGAACTCGCTGCTGGCGGCGAGGGAAGGGTGCGCGCTGCTCCCACGCTCGGTAGTCCGGCAGGACCTCGAATCGGGCGCGTTGGCGGAACTGATCCTGGACGGGGTGCCGGAAGAGCTGCCGGTACACATGCTCTGGCACCGGGAAAAGTGGATTTCCCCGCCGCTCGAATTCTTCGTGCAACTGTGCCGCGAGATATGGAAGGAGGCTGCCCCTTCGTAGAAACAGCCTCCGGTTGATCGATCAGTGTTGTATTCAGCCCGGAAACCGGGTCTGGCCCACGTTCAGTACGGCGCGCCTTTCGCCCCGCGAGGCTCGCGCCTGAGGACACTATCGATTGGATGCTAGGCGCGCGCCGGGATTATCCCGGCGAGATAGCGCGCTGCCAGTACACAACTGTCTTTGCAGGGCAGATTGATCAGGCCCTCTGCCGTAGCCTTGTCGCGACCTTCCTCGGTGCGCAGGTCGATGCCGATGATGTCCGGGCAGTTGACGCTTCCAAAGCGTTTCTGGAATTGCTCGGCCAGTTCCTGCACGTGTATGGCGCAGGGAAACGGGTCCTGGTCCGGCGTGCTGCGGCCGAACGCGAGTCCGAGTGCCAGCACCGCCCCGGTCAGGGCGCCGCAGGCGTCGCCCGTGATGCCGATTCCCCCGCCGAGTCCGGTCGCGATAGCCGGGATGCGATCCCAGGAAGCGCCCATGTATTCGGCTGATGCCTTGATCACGCTTTCCGAACAGAGATAGCCACGTTCAAGATTTTCGATCACCATTTCTTCAAGGCTTGAGGACATAGCGAACTCCTTTGGTTGTATCCGACGACTTGCCGGAATGAGGTCGCAAAATATGCCTGGTTGACGTTGTTTGGCGAACGAAATGAACAGAACAGGGTGTTCGGAAGGGGCGATCAGCCGCGCTTGTCCTTGCGTCTGCCCGCGAAGAACCGCGTCAGCGTGGCCCCGCACTCTCCGGCCAGGATGCCGGACAGCACCGGGAAGCGGTGGTTGAGAAACGGCAGGGCCAGACCGTCCATCCGCGAAAACACCGCCCCGGCCTTTGGGTCCGGCGCGCCGATGACCAGGCCCCCGATGCGCGCGTGCACCATGGCACCCAGGCACATCAGGCACGGCTCCAGCGTGACGGCCAGGATGGCCCCGTTCAGGCGGTAGTTGCCGATGGCTGCGCTCGCCTGACGAAGCGCCAGGATCTCGGCGTGTGCCGTGGGGTCGCTTGCGCCGATGGGACCGTTGCAGGCCTCGGCCAGCACACGCCCGGTGGCGGCCTCGATCACCACGGCCCCCACCGGAGCCTCGCCGCGCCGACCCGCCAGCCAGGCCTGCTTCAGGGCTCGCGTCATGACCAGTCGCCAGGAGCTCCAGCCCGGAGGCGGCTGGTTGAGGATCGGCGAAAGGGGAGGGGAGGCGGCGTTCATCGGGGGCTCATGGGGTCGGAGTTGAGGTCGAAGTCTTGTTGATGTGCTGGTGGCCGGTTGGTGATGCGCGGGGGAAGCCT
>JBKICU010000028.1:0-7468 GCA_046566965.1 Acidobacteriota bacterium | reverse complement strand
ACGCATCGCGGCTGCGCAGGCCGGCCGTCCGGTCAGGCCGGCCTGCGCCCGGCGCGGCGCAGCGATGCTTCATGTTCGGAGAGGAACGGCAAATCCAGACGGAACTCCCGCAGCACATCGGCGGGACCCTGGAAACGCACGCCGGTTCAGCCAGAGGGCGAAGGGTCCGGGTGGCGGAGTGTCACAGGCGGGCCTAGCCCCCGCAGGAGGCGTCGCCTCCCCGGGGCCGTGGCATGGCCCTATATGCCGGAATAGTGACGGTCCAGAAGCGTCAGGGCCTGCGTCTTTTCCCGGCCGTAGCGGGAGAGCATGGCGCCGCGCCCCAGCAGGGGGCTGTTGCCCCAGCAGCTCAGGCGTCTTTTGTAGACTTCCTCGATCAAGGCCTTTTCGAAGTGCACCACGAGCCGTTCCTCCACGATCAGCCCCTTGATGGCGGAAACAGAGGCCACGAAGATGTCCGCCGCGCCGCCCGGCCCGTGCTGCACCGCAGCGCTCCAGAGCACCTCGCGGCTGGCAGGGGACAAGGCCGAAACGTCAAGCCCCGAGCGCGAGTAGATTTCCGCCACGGCGGGGCGGTAGTGCGTGGCCCGGATGAACTCGTACTGGAGCTTCTCGAACCGTTTGGGATCCTCCACCGCGATGCGCCGCCATTCGGCGGGCACGGAGCCGGCCGTGGAGCCGGTGTCCGCCGGGCCTCGCCCGGAGAGCCTGGCGTGCAGGTCCGGGGCGCGTTCCTTCAGGTAGCGCAGGAAGTTGCCGAAGGTTGGCGTTCCGGCCGCGATCTGGAAGGTTCCGTAGCTGGTTCCGGCGGATGGCGTATGCCCCACGGAGGCGGCTCCATCCGTGCCGGATTCGAAGCGTGCGGCCAGTATTCCCGGCGGCGGGGTGTGCAGGGGCTTTGCCCCGGCGGGCTGCTGCGCGATGAAGCAGGCCATGGTGTAGGTGGGCGTCGGACGCAGCACGGCCCTTGATTTTCCCCACAGGGTGGTCTCGGCCCGTTTGGCCCAGCCTTCGGGGGCGTCCGGGCTGACGGCGGCGAGCTCAACGGGCTGGCGCACCGACTGCCAGTCGATGCTGGCTCTCACCTCGCCGGGGATGAGCGGATCGCCAAGGAACATGTCCCGGACGGCCTTGCGGGCCAGGGATGGGTTCAATGCGGACACAGCCATGTCAGACGCCGGGGAGCCGGGCGCGCGGGCCAGGTCCGGCCAGGGAGGGCTCACGCAGAAGGCTTGCCAGATGCACAGCAGGTATCCCACGACGGCGGACAGCAGCAGGCGTTTGCTCTGCGGGTCCAGGCGTGCGAATATGCGGCCCGGGCGGCTTTTGGCGCGAGTGGGTTCGTCCATCGTGTACGTTGCGGCAGACGCTGGTTTTTTTCACGGGAGCCGTCCGCTATGTTGACTGGCATATACGATTTCGCGGAGAGTGGAAAGTGTCTCGCACATGCAGGAAATCTTCAGGCAGGAGCCTCCTCGGACGCCTGCGCGACCCGAAACTCTGGCTCATGCTGTTCCTGCCGGGGCTTGCGGTAACGATAGCGCTGTCCTTCGTCCATTGGACCAGTCCCTCCTGGCTCGGCTTTCTCGACTACAAGGTCTACGACGTGCTGTTCAGGCAGCGTCCGCGCCCGGCGCAGTCCGGACATGTGGCCGTGGTGGACCTGGACGAGAAGAGCCTGGCCGAAATCGGCCAGTGGCCCTGGCCCCGCCACCAGGTCGCCCTGCTGCTGGGGCGGCTCAAGCAGTACGGCGTGCTGGCCGTGGGCATGGACATCATCTTCGCCGAACCGGACCAGACCTCGCCCGATAATATACGCAGGAAGCTGGCCCCTCTCGGCGTGAACATGGACTTCACCGGCCTGCCGGACGACCTGCGCGACAACGACAGGCTCCTGGCCAGGATGCTCGGGGCAGGCCCCTACGTGCTGGGCTACTTCTTCACCTACCAGGCCAGCGACAGCGCTTCGGCTCAAGCCTGCGCCCTGCCGCCGCCGCGACTGGCCGTGCGCCGCTCTTCGGACGCGGCGGGCCTGCCGCTTCTACTTTCCCGGGCCTACTCGGCCGTGTGTCCGCTGCCGGAACTGGCGTCCTCCGGAGGATGGGCCGGATTCTTCAACTCCTTCCCCGACCACGACAACATCGTACGCTGGGTACCCCTGGCCGTATCCTACAACCAGACCGCCTACCCGAGCCTTGCCGTATCCACGCTCATGCGGGCCTTCGGAGACCGCGGCGCGGTGCTGAGCGTCTCGCCGGACGGCTACGGCGGGCAGGACATGGACATCACCCTGGACATGGGGGAACTTGGCAAGCGCACGGTCCCCCTGGACCGGCGCGGCGGCCTGCTGCTCGATTATCGCGGACCGGCCAGGACCTTCCCCTACATTTCCGCGGCGGACGTCATGCGCGGGGACGTCGCCGCCGAAAATCTGCGCGGCCGGATCGTGTTCCTGGGGACCTCGGCGCGCGGCCTCCAGGACATCCGGGCCACGCCCCTGGACCAGGAATTCCCCGGCGTGGAGGCTCACGCCACCATAGCGGACATGATCCTCTCCGACAAATACCTGCGCCATCCCATCGACGCCTGGTACCTGGAACTGACGCTTCTGGCCGTGTTCGGCCTGGGAGTCACGGTGCTGCTCATGTTCACCCGCTCGCTGTGGGTGGGCGCCCTGAGCCTGCTGGCCGGCGGAGGCGTATGGTACGCCTCGGTCCTGTGCATGAACCGGCTGGACCTGTACGTGTCGCCGCTCACGCCGCTCATGGCCCTTGGCCTGAACTTCACGCTGCTCACATTCCTGAAGTTCCTGAACGAGGAGCGCCAGAAGCGCTTCGTCCAGGGAGCCTTCGCGCATTACCTCTCCCCCGAAGTTGTCCAGCAGATCATGGACGACCCGGACAAGCTGAACCTCACCGGCGAGGAAAAGGACGTGAGCATCCTCTTCTCGGACGTGCGCGGCTTCACCACCATGTCCGAAAAGCTCTCGCCCACGCAGGTGGTGGCGCTGCTCCACGAATACCTGACCCCCATGACGCGTCTCATCACCGGAAACTTCGGCACACTGGACAAGTTCATCGGCGACGCCATAATGGCCTTCTGGAACGCGCCTTGGGATGTGCCGGAACACCCGCGCAAAGCCGTGGAGACCGCGCTGGCCATGATCCGTGAACTGGACGCGCTGAACGCCGGGTTCCGGCAGCGCTACGGCTTCGAGATCGAGATCGGCATCGGCCTGCACCACGGACCCGTGCGCGTGGGCAATTTCGGCTCCGAGGACCTGTTCGACTACACCATTATCGGCGACAACGTGAACCTGTGCTCACGCCTGGAGGGGCTCACCAAGTATTACCACCAGCGTGTGCTGGTAACCGGAGCCGTGCGCCAGAGCGCGGGCGGGGACTTCGCCTGGCAGGAGGTGGACCGGGTGCGGGTGAAGGGCAAGCATGAACCCGTGACCATCCACACCGTGCACGGCCATGCCCCGGAGGCCTCCTCGGCGCTGGCCCGGGAACTGGCGCGCTGGGAAGAGGGGCTTGCTGTTTACCGGCAGGGACGCTTCCGCGAGGCCCTGGCTCTATTCGAGGCCCTGAGGGCCGACACCGGGAAGGATCTGTACGAACTCTACGCCTGCCGCTGCCGCGCCCTGGAAACCTCGCCGCCAGGCCCGGACTGGAACGGGGTCTTCGAGCACACCACGAAGTAGGCGAAACATGGCCGGACCGGCCGCAAGGGACCTAAAGACACGATCATGAAGCAACTCAGCGATACCGGTGCGGCCTTGGCGCGCGTTCAGCCAGCGCGGGGCCAATCGCGGCAGGACATCGAATACCGAGAGGGCGCCTGTGCGCGCTGAAGACACCATCGTAGCCGTGGTCACTCCGCCGGGGCGCGGCGGGGTGGGCATCGTGCGCCTCTCCGGGCCGCAGGCGAGCGAACTGGGGCAGCGCCTTTTCAGCTCCCACCGCGCGGATTTCGCCGGCTTCAAACCCTACCGGCTGCATCACGGCACGCTCCTGGACGCCACGGGCCGCCACCTGGACGACGTCCTGGCCGCCTACATGCCCGGTCCGGGCTCCTATACCGGCGAAGACGTGGTGGAGTTCAACTGCCACGGCTCCCCGGCCATCCTGCGCGCGCTGGTGGGGGCCGCCCTGGCACTGGGCGCGCGCCACGCCGCGCCGGGCGAATTCACAAAGCGGGCCTTCCTGGCCGGGCGCATGGATCTGAGCCAGGCCCAGGCAGTGGCCGAGCTGGTGGCGGCGGACACCCTGGCCGGAGCCGGGCTTGCCCTGTCACGCCTGGAAGGGCTCATGGCCCGCCGCGTGGGCGAGCTGCGCTCCCGTCTGGAAGGGCTCCGCATGAGCATCTGCCTGGCCGTGGACTTTCCCGAGGACGAAGGCGAGTGCCTGGACCCGCCTGCCTTTCTGGCCGCGCTCACCGACGTCATGGACCAGATCGCCCTGCTGATCGCTGCCCACGGGCGCGCCCGCCCTTTTCGCGAAGGGGAGCTTGCCGTCCTGGCCGGGCCGGTGAACGCGGGCAAGTCGAGCCTCCTGAACGCGCTCATCGGGCGCGAGCGGGCCATCGTCTGCGACGTTCCGGGCACCACGCGGGATTTCCTGGAAGAGCAGCTGGACCTGGACGGCCTGCCCGTGCGCCTGGTGGACACCGCCGGATTGCGCGAAACCGACGATCCGGTGGAGCGAGAAGGCCTTTCGCGTTGCGCGCGCCTTCTGGGCGAGAGCCGGGCCGTGCTGCTGGTAGTGGACGGCTCCAGGGACTTCGACCCCGCAGACCTCTCCGGGGCGCTCTCCTGCGATTGCAGCTTCGCAAGCCTGGACCCGGCCCGCACTCTGGCCGTGGTCAACAAGTGCGACCTGCCGCCTGCCGGGAGCGACCCCGCGCTTCAGCTGGCCGAAGCCGGATTCGCCGTGGTGCGCGTGTCGGCCCGCACCGGCCAGGGGCTCGAGGAGTTGTGCCGGGTGCTTCGCGCACGCCTTCTGGGCTCGGACGACGCGCCGCCCGAATCGGAGCCCGTGCCCAACGACCGCGAGTGCGCCCTGCTGGCCCAGGCCCGCGAAGAGCTCTCCCTGCTGGCAGCGGACCTGGAAGCGTCCATCCCGCCAGATCTGCTCGGGGTGCGCCTGGAAACAGCCTGCGGGCATCTGGCCGCCATAACCGGGGAGATCACTCCCGATGGCGTCCTGAACGCGGTTTTTGACGGATTCTGCATCGGGAAGTGAGGCTCGTTCGTGTTTTTAAGTTTCCTTTTGGCAGGCTCCAGTCTATACCAATCAAGAGGATTTCCGGAATGCAGGAACTAGCGGCTCGATACCTGGAGCATTTCTCCATCGATTTCGACGGAGGGGCGCGTGTCAGCCTGGAGAGCACAGCACCGGACGAACTCAAGGAACTCGATCGTGTAATCTCCGACCTGTTCGGCCCGGACAAACAGGTCTGCGTGTACGAGGCCCTCTGCGTGGCTGCGGAAGCGGAATTGCCGCATTGCGCCGAGATTGACGAAAAAGTCTGCCCCCTGGACCTCTACTTCGTCGTGGTGGATTTCCTGGGCGCGCAGGCTTTCCCAACATAATGGAGGCGCTTAAATGCGATCTGTCGGCTTTTCGGCGAGAACTGCTTTCTTCCTGATGCTTTTTGTCTTCGGCCTGGCCTTTTCCTCATTTGCCCAGGACGCCCCGGCCGCGCCTGACGCCGCTCCAGCTCCGGCACAGCCAGCCAAGCCCGCGAAGCAGCCGGCCAAACCCGCTCCCAAGCCCGCCGCCAAACCCGGCGAGGTAATGCCCCTGGATCAACCCGAGCAGGCTGCTTCCGGCGAGCAGGCCCCCGCTCCTGCTCCGGCTGCTCCCGCACCCAAGGCCAAAGCCGCCCCGGCTCCCGCCGCGTCCTCCGGTGAAGGCGCTGCCCAGATCAGGCCCCAGAAGGGCATGGCCGTTCCCGCCAAGTCCAAGCTCAGCGGCGGCAAGCTGACCATCGGAGCGCTCCTGCCCCTGACCGGCCCGCAGGCCGCGCAGGGACAGAGCTCCAAGGCTGCCCTGGAACTGGCCGCTTCCGACATCAACGCCTATCTGTCCGAAAACGGTTCCACCGAGCGCGTGGCCATCCAGGTGGAAGACACCGCCTCTTCCGGCGCAAAAGCCCTGGAACGCCTGAAAGCCCTGGCCGTGGCCGGAGTGCGCGTGGTGGTCGGCCCCTACAGCGACAACGAAGTGGACGCCGTCCTCGATTTCGCCAACAAGAACAGCATCGTGCTGCTCTCTCAGGGCAGCGCCGGACCCTACCTGGGCAAGGCCGACAACCTGATGCGCTTCTCCCCCTCCGACGCCTACCAGGCCGAAGCCCTGGCCGTGCTGGCGTCCCAGGAAGGCTGTAACCAGCTCATCGCCATCTGGGAAGGCGACATGTACGGCGACGAACTCATCACCCACATCAAGGGCCAGTTCACCCACCAGGGTGGACAGGTGCTGGCCGGAACGCGCTTCCGCCCCGAGGTGAACCAGTTCGCCAGCTACGTGGCCGATCTCAAGGCCCAGATCGACAAGCAGGTCAAGGACAAGAGCAAACTGGCCGTGGTGGTCGCCGCGCGCGGCGCTCAGACTGCGGGCATTCTGCGCGAAGCCGCCAAGCTCGCCGGTCTGGGCGACGCCAAATGGTACGGCGGCGACGACTCCGCCCTGCGAGGCTCCGTCATCTCCGATCAGGCCGTGGCCCAGTTCGCGGCCAAGGTGCGCATGGCCTTCGCCCGCTACGGCGAAACCGGCACCTCCCTGTATTCGGAACTGGAGAAACGCCTGGAAGACCGCCTGCAGGCCTTCGTCGATACCCAGGCCGTGGTCGCCTACGACATCGTCTGGCTGGCCGCTTTCACCGCCATGGCCTCCGGCGAGGACGCCGCCGTCCTCAGGAAGGCCATCCCGGCTACCGCCGAACGCTTCTATGGCGCAAGCGGCTGGCTGGCCCTCAACGAAAACGGCGACCGCCGCGAAGATTACGACTTCGACTTCTGGACCATCAAAAACATCGACGGCAAGTTCTACTGGGTAAAGACCGCCCGCTATCAGTACGATCCGGGCAGCGTGAAGCAGCTCATCATCAACGCGCCCGAAAAAGAGTAGCTGCTGCCTAAACAGGCAAGGCCCCGGAAACGACAGTTTCCGGGGCCTTTTCGTGTTGAGAGCTGGGCTCCGCCCTGCACCCGCCAGGGCTCTGCCCTGGACCCGGCAGGGGAGAAGCCTCCCCTGCACCCGGCTTTCCGCTTCGCGTCGTGTGCGGGTGGTTTGGGCGGTGCTGGTGGTCGGGCGGCAGGGTTATGTCCCGTTCGTGTCCTGGCGGGCGGGCTAGAACCGATGTGAAGACGATTCGTCGCCCGCCCGCCAGAACCCGACCGTGACATAACCCTGCCGCCTGCCGGAAGCGCGCCCTGTCGCACGGAAACAATGCTCCGCCA
>JBKICU010000027.1:0-35060 GCA_046566965.1 Acidobacteriota bacterium | reverse complement strand
AATCCCTGTCTACGCCCCATACCCGCCGTCGATGTTCAACACCGCCCCCGTAATGTAGGACGCCCCAGGACTGGCCAGAAACACGATACCAGCCGCAATCTCCTCAGGACGCGCGTAACGGCCACAAAGCAGACCGTTACGGTATGTTGCCGCCAGCCTCCGGGCAGGATACACGGACACCAGCCAGGGGGGGATGCGGTTTCAGCCGCTTTGCGACAAGGAGAGGCTCAATGGCCGAAAAAGTGATGCTTGTGGACGACGAGGACGCAATCCGGGAGATCCTGGGACTCTCCATCGCGGACCTGGGCTACGAGGTTGAGACCGCAGCCAACGGCGAAGCCGCCATTGCCCTGTTTTCCCGCTTTTGTCCGAGCATTGTCCTGACGGACATCAAGATGCCCGGCATGGACGGCATCGAACTGCTCAAGCGCCTCAAGGAACTGAACCCTGATGCCGAAGTGATCATGGTTTCCGGGCACGGAGACATGGATCTTGTGGTGAAAAGCCTCCAGTATGAAGCGCTCGATTTCATCACCAAACCCATTCGCGACGAGCTTCTGGTCAGCGCGCTCAAGCGCGCGGCCGACAAGGTCACGATGCGTCGCCAGTTGCGCGAGCACACCCTGAATCTGGAGCGTATCGTCAAGGAAAAGTCTGCCAAGCTGGTCGAACTCGAACGCCAGTTGGCAGTCGGTCAGGTCGTGGAGGGCCTCTCTACAGCCATGCGTTGCCTCGTGGAGACGTTCGACGACGGCGCGGGCTACTTCAACGAACTTCCCTGCTTCATATCCATCCACAACCGCTATCTGGAGATCGTGGCCGTCAACCAGCTCTACAGGGAGCGCCTTGGCGACATGGTTGGCAAGAATTCCTGGGAGCCGTACTCCGGCCGCCAGGGAAGCGGCAACGCCTGCCCCGTCTGGATGACCATCAGCGACGGCAAGGGGCTTCGCAGCCGCGAGACCCTGGTCGACGTCTCCGGGCAGGAGATTCCGGTGATCGTTCATACCGCGCCAATCCTCAGCAAGGACGGCCAGGTGGAGCTTGTCATTGAATTGTCCGTGGACATCACCGAAGTGGGGCGTCTGCAGGAAGAGCTCCGGTCCACGCGCGAGAAGTATCATCGCCTCTTCGACTCCGTTCCCTGCTATATCGAGGTGGTGGACCGCGACCACACCATTGTCGAGGCCAACCGCCGCTTCCGCCAGGATTTCGGCGAGTGCCGTGGCGACAAGTGCTACAGCGCCTTCACCCACCGTGAGGACCCCTGCCAGGAATGCCCCATTTCGCTCACCTTCGAGGACGGGCAATCCCATCAGTGGGAGACGGCGGTCACCACCAAGGATGGCGAGCAGCGCGTTGTGCTCATCCAGACGGCCCCTGTGCACGGTGAATCCGGCGAGATCGAGCAGGTGATGGAGATCTCCACGGACATCACCCAGATCAGGAAGCTGCAGGACCATTTGGCCTCGCTCGGCCTGATGCTCGGCTCCATGTCACACGGGGTGAAGGGGCTGCTCACATCGCTTGACGGCGGCGTCTACAAGATCGAGGCGGGCTTCCGGAAGGACGATCCGCAACGCCTGCGCGAAGGCTGGGCCATCGTGAAGGACAAGATCGCGCGCATCCGCAAGATGGTGATGGATATCCTCTATTACGCCAAGTCGCGCGACGCGGAACTGGAGAGCGTGGACCTCGCGGCCTTCGGCAAGGACATGGCCGCCATTATCGAGCCAAAGGCCGCCCAGAAGGGCGTGGCTTTCCGACTGGAAGTCTCCCCGGACATCGGGGAACTCCAGATGGACGAAACCGCCATGTCTGCAGCCCTGGTGAATTTCCTGGAAAATGCCGTGGACGCCTGTTCCGAGGACGACACCAAGCCCACGCACGAGGTCGTTCTGCGGCTCAGCGGAGACGCCCAACGCGTGCGGTTCGAGGTCGCCGATAATGGGATGGGCATGGATCAGGAGACCAGGGAGAAAATGTTCACCTTGTTCTTTTCCTCCAAGGGATCGCGCGGCACCGGACTCGGTCTCTTCATTTCGAGCCAGGTGATCGAGCGCCACGGCGGAACCATCGAGGTGACTTCCTCCTTCGGCGAAGGCACTTCCATCGTTGCCACCCTCCCGCGCATACACGCCACAGCCTGAGGGGACGAAGCGATGTACCGGCGTGCAGGGTCAATGCACAACGCATGCGGAGGCTCGCGGTGAAAACGATATTGGAGCTGTTTCGCAGCAGGCTGGTCTTCAAGATCACCCTGCCCATCGCGTTCATCCTGTTCGCCAGCATCTTCCTGTGGTCCTTCTACCATGTCCAGTACCAGAAGGACTTCACCATCGACAACCTCATCATGGGGGCGGAGCGCGTCTCCAACACCGTGAAGCTCGGCCTGCACTACTCCATGATGCTCAACTCGCGCGAGGACATCCAGGCCATCGTCAACAACTACAGCAAGCTCAAGGAAATCCGCAACGTCCGCATCATCAACAAGTCGGGCGAGGTCATGTTCTCATCCTCTCCGGACCAGACGCATCGGATCATAGTCCGGCGGGATCCGCTCTGCCAGGCCTGCCATCAATACACCGTGCCCACGCTGCACCCGACGCTGAGCGAGGCCATCTACAAGGATTCCCAGGAAAACGGCGAACGGGTGCTTCGCCTGGTCAGCCCCATCCTGAACGAACAGGGCTGCTCGGACAGTTCCGGTTGCCATTTCCACAGGGCCGACGAAAAAATTCTGGGCGTGTTGGACCTGGCATTTTCCCTGAGCGAGAGCGATTCGCTGATCAGCGAGAGTCGTCAGCACACGGTGTATCTGGCCTTCATCCAATTCGTGGTGACGTTTTTGACCATGGCCCTGCTGTTCCTGCTGCTGGTCAAGCGGCCGATCAACAGCATCATGCGCGACGCCAAGCTCATCTCCCAAGGACGCCCCCCCAAGCCGCAACGCGAGAAATCAACCGACGAGATCGGCCAGCTCGCAGACGCCATCCATCAGATGGGCGTGGATCTCACCGCCAAGAACAGCCAGCTTTCGCTGCAGAAGAACCTGTACCAGGACCTTTTCGAGGGCGTCCCCTGCGTCATAACCGTGCAGGACCGGGACTTCCGCCTGCTGCGCTATAACCGCGCCTTTGAGGAGCGTTTCAACGCGAGCCTGGGCGAGTACTGCTACAAAGCTTACAAGAACCGTGATTCCAAATGTCCGGACTGTCCCGTGGAGAAAACCTTCAAGACAGGCCAGTTCCAGACCACGGAAGAGTCTGGTTGCTACCGGGATGGTTCGCGTGCGCACTGGATCGTCAACACCGCGCCCATCTACGATTCGGAGGGGCGTCTGGTTGCCGCCATGGAGATGTGCCTGGACATTACCGAACGCAAGGAGCTTGAAGGCGAAGTGAAGCGATCGGAAAAGAAATATGTGGACATCTTCAACAACATTCCGAGCGCTGTATTCGTGCTGGATCAGGCTGATTTTTCCATCCGGGACTGCAACAAGGGGGCGGTCAATCTTTACGGCTGGGAAAAATCGGAACTGGCGGACATGAGTTTCCTGGACCTGTTCGCCGATGTGGACAAGACTGCCTTCATCACGGCAATCGAAAAGGGGCAGGACATAGACCAGGCCAAGCACACCACCAGGAGCGGGCGCGAGTTCTTCGTGGCCATCAACGCCTCTCCCTCCGAGTTCAACAAACGCAAGGTCTACCTGGTCACGGTGAGCGATATTTCAAAGCGACTGGATACCGAACAGCAGCTCATCCAGGCCAGCAAGATGGCCACGCTTGGCGAAATGGCCACGGGCGTGGCCCATGAGATCAACCAGCCCCTGGCGGTCATCCAGACCAGCATCGACCTGGTGAAGCGCAGCCTCACGCGCGGCGAGACGCCGGGAGAGCCGCTGCTCAGGCGCGTCACCGAACTTGTGGCCCAGCAGGTGGAGCGGGCCACCAAGATCATCAACCACATGCGCGAATTCGGGCGCAAATCGCAGATTTCGCTGGAAGAGGTCGCCTTGAATGGCGTGCTGAAACGTTCCTTCGACTTTTTCAGCCAGCAACTCTCGCTGCGGTCCATAGAAGTTGCCTGGGAACTGGACGAAAAGCTGCCCCTGGTACGCTGCGAACCCAACCGTATGGAGCAGGTGTTCATCAACTTCCTGATCAACGCCCGAGACGCCATCGACGAGCGTGCTTCCAAGGAAGGGGAGGGGATTCCCAGGCGCATCACCATCAAAACCATGCACAACCAGGGCTTCGTTACCGTGCGCATCTCGGACACGGGGACGGGAGTGCCCGCCGCCGCCATGACGCGCATCTTCGAGCCGTTCTTCACCACTAAGCAGGTGGGCAAAGGGACGGGCCTTGGGCTGTCCATCAGCTACGGGATCATCAAGGAATACGGCGGCGCGATCAATGTGGTGAACAACGAGGACGGCGGCGCGAGCTTCTTCATCCGCCTGCCCGTGGCGGGCGAGCGCCCCGGCGGAGGGGAATAGGAGGCGCTCACGCGCGCGAGGGGCAGGACACGTGCGCTCCACGCGTTTATGCTGTCATGCTCCGGCTTGATTCTCCGCGAGTTCCTTGATTTTTGCCAAGGCATTGTCCCACAAGGCAGGAAATGATTCGAGGTACTCCTCGGGCATTTCCTGCTCGATGTGCAATGTCGTGACGCCTCTCTCTTCAGAGAGTGTGTATGTCTCCCTGCACCCCTTCCATTTTTTCGCATCGTCGCTTTCGAAATCTTCCCTGCCGTTGATGATCACGGCCTGATGCTCGATTGAAATGACTTCAAACTCCCTGTTGTCCAGGACTTTGCTCACCAGACCGTTTCCGCTCTTGTCCTTGAAATGAATTGTGCTGCCTGCTTTCCAGTCTGTCTCCGCCTGCGAGCCTTCGCCGAATTCCGCATACCAGATTCTGGTGAACTCATCCTGGAGCAACACGTTCCAGACGCGTGCCCTTGGTGCATGTATTTCGATCGATTTCGTCAACTGGACTTTGATCATGATGGCGTCCTCCTGGGGTGTACTCGGCCGCATAAGTCCGCCGAAGTCGCATCGGGCTGCGAATCTCCACGGATATCATTCGCTGCGCGTGGGCATGGCGTTGATGTCCATGTAAAGTACTTCCCATTGGTGGCCGTCCAGGTCCGCAAAGCTATGACCGTACATCCAGCCGAAATCCATGGGGTCCATGTATGTCGACCCTCCGGCAGCCAGGGCGTTTTGTATCATCTCATCGACTCCCTTCCTGCTGTCGGCATCGATGGCGATCAAGACCTCGGTTGTTTCTTTCGCGTTGCTGATGCTTTTCCTGGTGAAGTTCCCGAAGAACGGTTCGGTCAAGAGCATGGCGTAAATGTTCTCGCCGAGGATCAGGCATGCGGCATTGTCATCCGTGAACTGCGGATTGTATGTAAAGCCGAGTTTCGTAAAGAATTCTTTCGATTTGTCCAGATCCTTCACGGGCAGGTTCACGAAAATCTGGGTCGCCATGGAGAGCTCCTCTCGCGTTATCCGCGGTTCTGTCTGTGTTGCGCCAAACAGCTCATCAACAGGGCCGGAAAAGTGCAGAAACCGGCTTTTTCGGATTATTGCTGGCTAGCACCGGCTCTGGATGACGTCAAGAGCGCACGGTTCAGAAGGAGTTGGGCTGGGAGGCGGTGTCGATATGCGGGAGTGGCGCACGTGGGTTCGGAAAGAGAGAAGCAGGGCTGTCGTGAAACGACACGCGCCGGAGAAGGCGATGCCTTAAGGATCGAAAGGGCCTGCGCGGGGGGACGGCTTGCGCTGTTCCGGTCCAGCGGAAGAGATCCGCACGGCCGCTGGCAGAGCTGGCCCATTTCGGCCGACCTGCGGGTCCTTATTCCCCGTCGGCGCCTTTGCGCCTCCTGGTCAACAGCCGCCTGTTCAGGGCCTGTCGGGTGATCCCGAGCATCTTGGCCGCGGCGCTTTGGCTGCCCCCGGCGCGCTTCAGGGCTTCCTGAATGATGCGCTCTTCGGCCTGCTTGAGGGTGGGGACTTCTTCTCCTCCCTGTTCGGACAGCACCGCCGGAAACAATTCCGGCCCCGCCTCGCCCCGCACCGACCCGACCCAGGCCTGGAAGGGTTCCAGGGCCACCGAGCGCCCTTCGCACAGGGCCACGGCGTTGAAGACCATGGCCTCGAGTTCCCGGATGTTGCCTGGGAAGGCGTGCGCGCGCAGAAGCTCCAGAACCTCGGGCGGAGCCTGAGGCACGGCCTTGCCCAGCCGCTCGGCGGCTTTTTCCAGAAAGTGCGACAACAAAAGCGGCAAATCGTCCATGCGTTCGCGCAGCGGCGGGATGACCACGCAGTGGGTGCGTAGCCTGAAAAAGAGATCGCGCCGGAACTTTCCCTGCTCGATGAGTTCTTCCAGGGGCTGGTTCGTGGCCACGATGATGCGCGCGTCCATGGGTTTGAGCGAATCCGAGCCCAGGGGATAGTATTCACGTTCCTGGATCAGGCGCAGGAGCTTAAGCTGTGAGGCCTTGGCCAGGTCGCCGATCTCGTCCAGGAACAGGCTTCCCCCGGCGGCCTCCTCGATGAGGCCCCGCCTGCCCAGGTTGGCTCCGGTGAAGGCCCCTTTCTTGTGGCCGAACAGCGTGTCCGAGAACATGGCGTCGTCCAGCCCTGCCACGTTAACGGCCACGAATTTCCCCGACTTGCCGCTGGCGTCGTGGATGGCGCGGGCCACCATCTCTTTTCCAACTCCGGTTTCTCCCGTCACCAGCACCGGCTCGTCCGACGAGGCCACGGCCTGCACGTAGGCGGCCATGGCCTTCATGCGCGGGTTGTCGGTGACGATGCGGGACAGGGCGCTGCGGGTCTTGTCCGCGTCGTCTTCCTGCGCGTCCTCGGGCGGTTTCTGCCCCAGCTTGCCGGAGAGTTCCTGACCCACTTCCAGGGCGCGGCGCACGGCGGAGAGCAGGTGGGCGCGGTCCACGGGCTTCACCAGGTAGTCGATGGACCCGGCTCGCATGCAGCGCACCGCGGATTCCACCTCGTTGTAGCCGGTGACGATGATCACGGGGATGTGCGGGTACTCGGCCTTGATGAAACTCAGGACGTCCTCGCCCTTCACCTCGGGCATGCACAGGTCCAGCATGACCAGGGACACCACCTGGCGGCGCAGGATGTTTTTTACCTCGCGCGGGTCGGAGCAGCGGATGGTGTTGGTCAGGCCGGAATAACGCAGGTTGAGGTCATAGCTCTGCAGAGCCTGTTCCTCGTCGTCCACCAGGAGGATGGGGTGCAGGGGAATGAGGGCGGGGCTCAAGACAGCGGACCTTCATGAGGGGCCTGCGCGGCGGGCAGGGCCACGATGGCCGTGGTTCCCTCGCCGGGCGTGGATTGGATCAACAGCTGACCGCCGTGCTCGCGGGCGATGGACAGCGAGATGGACAGCCCCAGGCCCGTGCCGCCCTGGTCGCGCTTGGTGGAATAGAACGGCTCGGTGACGCGCGGCAGGTCGTCCGGACGGATGCCCACGCCCTCGTCGCGCACGGCGATGTGCACGCTCCCGGTGGGCTCATGGTGCAGGGTTTCGATCTCGATCCCCTGATGCGCCCCGGTGAGGGCGTGGCAGGCGTTCTGCACCAGGTTCACCACGATCTGCTCCAGGCGTTGCCTGCGTCCGCGCACCAGGGGGAGTCCTGCCCCGTAGCGCACGGAGAAGCGGCTGGTGTGCAGGCCGATGGTCTTGCTCATGAGCAGTACCGCCGATTGCACCACGTCGTTGACCGGGAGCATCTCGAAGCCGCCCTCGATGTCCTGGCGGGCGAAATTCTTGAGCTCGCGCACGAAGTCCCGGATGCGCACCGATCCCTCGATGATGCCCTGCAGAAGCTGCGGCACGTGTTGGGATACCTCGGCCAGGGGCAGCCCCCCGAAGGCGTCCGGGCCGATCTCCACGGCCTCCCCGGACTCCTGGGCTCGGGCCAGCGCCTCCACGCCGGGGGACACCGCCCGCCACAGGTCCAATACAAGGGGCGCGTTCAACATGATGAAATTATTGGGGTTGCTTATCTCGTGCGCTACCTCGGACACCAGCGTGCCCAAGGACACCAGCCGATCGGCGTGCATGAACTGGGATTCGGTGACCTTCTGCCCGGTAACGTCCAGGCCCGTGGCCTGATAATCCCGGATGTGTCCGGTCTTGTAGAAGAATCCCTGGATGATCCAGCGCATCCAGAGGGGAGGCGCTTCCGGGTCCAGGCTCGGAGCCTTGTATTCGAGTTCCGCCATGGGATTGTCCAGGGTTATGCTGGTCACGGCCTGAGCGAAGCTCTCGCGCAGGGTGGGGGCGAGCATCCACAGGAAATCCTCGCCCACTATGTCCTCGCGCGTGGTGCCGAAAAAGCGGGCGCTGGCGGTATTGGCGTAGGTGATGCTCCAGTCGGGCAGGAAACAGCAGATGAGGTCCGGGCGCGTCTCCACGATGGACTGGTAGAGGTTTTTGCGATTGAGCAAGCCCTCTATGGTCACCTTGTAGCGGGTGACGTTTTCCACCAGCAGCACGAAGGCTTCCTCTCCCCAGGGCAGGACGATCCTGTCCACGCGCACGCGCGCCCAGACCAGGCCGCCGTCGGCCATGGCGATGGGTTTGTCCATGTCGTGCCAGAGGCCGGGGTGCAACAGGTAGTCGTCCAGGTCCTCGCAGGCGCCCAGGCAGAAGATGCTCAGCACGTCCTGGAAGCTCATCAGGGCCAGGTCGGCGGGCGAGCACTCGGTCAGGGTGAAGAATTCCCGGTTGGCATAGCGGATGTCATACTGCCGCCCGGCCAGGAGCACGGCCAGGGGCAGCGCGCCATAGAGGCTTTCCAGAGTGGAGGTTTGCGATGGGGTGAGCGGTTCGCGCATGGGGCTGCCCGGTTTTGGTCCACGGGAGCGCGGCTTGCGCCGCGTCCCGGAAAATACGGATATGTTTCTCAGTATACGCTCAGTATACGTTCAATATCAGAGTGCAGTCTTCAAAAGGTGCTTTTCATTTTGAAGACGCCACACTGCGGACCGGCCGACTGGCGCGGTTTCCTGTACGAAAATCGCACAGGGCGGGTATGGCGTGCTCGTATATCGTCACAGGACGGTTGGCAAGGCGTGCGCTGCTGCGTGATTGCTTGCCAGCACAGGATATTTTTCTTACCAAGACCGCTTCGTTCCACTGCGCACCCACGACAGGAGGCCCCACGTGAACCTCTCCAGACTGCTGACCAGACTTACAGGCCGCAAATGCCTGCCCGGCCTTCTCGAGCACTACGATCCGGTCTCCAAGGGCGTCAAGGTTGTGGAGGCGGCCCTCAAGGAATACGCCTCCGGAGGACACGGCCTGGCCTTCCAGACCCTGACCGTGGAGATCGACACCCTGGAGGGCCAGGCGGACAAGATCAAGCGGCGCATCAGGAACCACCTGCCGCGCGACATCTTCCTGGAAGTCGATAAGACCCTCTTCCTGAACTACACGCGCAGCCAGGACAACATCCTGGACGAGGCACAAGAGGCGCTCAACTGGCTGGGCATGCGCCGCATGGACCTGCCCGCCCCCCTGTTCGTCACGGCGCGCGCCGTGGGCCGGGAAGCCTGCCGCACTGTGGAGCTCTTGAAGCCCGCCCTGCAGGGGACCATGGACCTCATTTACGGCAAGACCAAGGACCGCTCCGCCGTCAAGGACAGCTACCACGAAGTGCGCGTGCAGCATCATAAGGCCTCCAAGGCCGCGCGCAAGCTCATCAAGGAAGCTTTCGAGACCGAGGGCGAATGCCGCGACATCTATCAGTTCGTTACCTTCGTGGAGCACCTGCACGACATGGGGCACAACGCCGAGGGCGCGGCCGACGTGCTGCGGGCCATGATCGCGCGCTAGCGTTGGGAGTTCAAAGGGAACCGAGTGTTATTCTGAAAAGCTCGAGGGACATGCAAAGCTCGCAGCAGGGGAACGCCTCCGGCGGATAAAGGGCGCGCCCTTTGGAATCCGCAATTATCCCATAATGTTACCTGCGCGCTCTTATGCTCAGGTTGCAGCTGCGATGAATTTTTGCACGAGACTCGCGTTTTTTCAATATGACGACCCTGTCGTTGCGTTATGAAGAGCATACCATGAAGAAAGTATTGAGGCTGGCCGTTCAGACAGCCTTGCTGTGGGGCATTTACTGGGCTTGCAACCGGTTCGTGCAGGCCACGGAATTGCCCGTTCCCGGAAACGTGATCGGGGTGGCGGTGCTGTTTACGCTCTTGGCCCTTGGCGTGGTGAAGCTCGAGCACGTGCAGGAGGCGGCGGATTTCCTGCTCAAGCACCTGGTGTTCTTCTTCATCCCCATTGCCGTGGGCCTCATGGACTGGGGGCCGGTCTTCTATGACTACGGGCTGGTGCTGCTGGTGGCCATCGTGGCCAGCTCCCTGATCCCCTTCTGGGCCGTGGGGTTCATCACCCAGCGGCTGCACCGCAAGGAGAAGCCGTGTACTCCCTGACGGTCACGTTCACCATCGTCATCACGCTGTGCGCCTATGTGGCCTGCCGCGCCCTGTACCTGCGCTACGGGCATCCGCTCCTGAACATCGTGGTGCTCAGCGCCGGGGTGGTCATCGCCATCCTGGCCCTGTGCCGCATGCCCTACGCGACCTATGTTCCGGGCCGCGACATCATGACCTTCCTTCTTGGTCCTGCCACCGTAGGCCTGGCCGTGCCGCTCTACCGCAACAGGCACCTGCTTCGAAAATACGCCCTGGCCATCGTGCTCAGCGTGGCGGCAGGCGCGCTTTCGGCCATGGTGACGGCGGGGCTCATCGCCAGGTTCGGCGGTCTTCCGCAACAAGTGGTGATGTCCATCGTGCCCAAGGGGGTGTCCATCCCCTTCGCCATCGAGATTGCCCGCCTCTACGACGGCATCCCGGCCCTGGCGGCCGCCTTCGTGGTGGCCACTGGGACGCTTGGTTCGCTCATGGGGGCGACGTTCCTGACGCGCCTTGGCATCACCAACCCCGTGGCCCGCGGGCTGGCCCTGGGCACGGTGTCTCACGCGCAGGGGACCGCCGCCGCGCTGATGGAAGGGCAGGAGCAGGGCTCCATGGCCGGGCTGGCCATGATCCTGGCGGGAATCCTGACTGCGCTGTTCGCGCCGCTGGTGATGCTGATCCTGAACTGACCGCCGCGCCTCGATGCAGCGAGCGGTACTCCAGCCGTCGTCTATCAGCCGGATATCCCGGCTGCTCGCATCACCGCGCCATCAGCGCGAACACGCCCCAGCCAAGGTATTCGCGCGTGTACGCGGCGTAGCGTTTCGGTTCCAAAGTCAGTTTGGCTCTCACCTCTTGCGCGAAATCGTCGTCGGGGTTCGCTTCGAGCCACCGGCGCATGGTGAGCCACTTGGCCGCTTCGTACCTATCCCAGCCTTCCTGGTCAGCCAGAACCATTTCCACCACGTCGTAGTCGAGCTCGTCGAAAGACGCGAGAAGCTCCGGAAGCAGGAGGAAGTCGGAGATGGCGTTGGCAAGGCATCCCCGGGCGACGTCTTGCGTCGGCGGCAACTGCCGCCAGTAGGGTTCGCCGATGAGGATCATTCCTCCGGAGCGCAGGCTCTTGGCCAGAAGCTCGATGGTGCCGGCGACTCCCCCGCCGATCCACGTGGCGCCGAGACAGGCTGCCACATCGACCTTATCGTCGGCGACGAAGCCGGCAGCGTCGCCGTGGATGAATTTGACTTGATCGGCGACTCCGAGTTCTTCGGCGCGGAGTTTCGCTTGCGCGGAGAACAACCGGCTCATGTCGATGCCGACGCCTGTGATTGCATGATCGCGCGCCCAGGTGCACAGCATCTCGCCCGAACCGCTGCCGAGGTCGAGCACGCGAGCCCCCGGTTCCAGGCGCAACGCTGCGCCGAGAGTTGCGAGCTTTTCTGGTGTGAACGGGTTATGGATGCGGTGGGCACTTTCGGTAATGTTGAAGATACGTGGGATGTCCAATGCACAAACTCCTTTTATTAATATGTGTAATGACTGGAGTATGCCCTTGGTGACTGGAACCGTGGGGACATTGAATGCCGCGCCGCAGCCCCAATGTGTCGTCCCACACCACTTGGCCATAAATCAAGCCGCGTCCCTCTCGCCGGACAGATCGCCGTTGTTTTTCCTTCCAGCGTCATCCCCTGGCGCGACAGACAACCCCTTCGATGATCGCCGCATGCCGCGCGGCCACGCTCTCCAGCGAATGCTCTTCAACGGCGATGCGCCTTCCTGCTTCGCCGAAACGCTGGCGCAGCTCCGGGTTCTCCAGCAGGTGGGACAAGGCGTCCGCCAGGGTGGCCGGCCTTTTGCTCGGCACGACGAAGCCGGTGCGTCCGTGTCGGATGACCTCGGGAACGCCGCCAACGGCGGTCCCCACGCAGGGCAGGCCCATGGCCATTGCTTCCAGGAACACGTTGGGCATGCCCTCGTTGGACGAACTGAGCACGCAGATGCTGGCGCGGGCGAACGCCCCGGCCGGGTCGCCGGTGCCGGGAAGAAGCTCCATGCGTTCGCGGGCCGGGCTGTCGGCCAAACGCCTAGCAAGCTGGTCGCGCAGTTCGCCATCGCCCACCAGCCGCAGGCGCGCCCGGGGATGTACCGGATGCACCAGCTCGAAGGCCCGGATGAGCGTCTCGTGGTCCTTGATGGCGGCAAGGCGGGCCAGGCACAGGATCACGGGGGCTTCTTCGCGCAGCTCGGGCCGGGGCGTGAAGTGCGCGGTGTCCACGCCGGTCGGGATCACGTCGATGCGCGCTTCGGGAAGGCCGTAGCGCTCCATGAGTGAATTCTTGAGGGCTCGGGCGTTGCAGATGTGGTGGTGCGCCAGATTTTTCAGCACGGCCTCGTGCTGGCGGTGCAGGTCGTCTCCACCCCGGCAATTGGCGATGATGGCCGGAACGCGGGCCAGCCTGCCGAGCACACGGCCCCAGATGTTGGGGACCACGGTCAGGGCCAGCAGGGCGTCCGGGAGCGTTTGGCCAAGCGCCCGCCACAATCCCCACAGCCCGGCGGGACCCACGGCCGGGCCTGTTGCCAGCTGGCGCACGCTCAGGCCGTAGTCGCGGGCCGTGGGCAGGAAGTCGTCTCCGCCCATAAGGGTCCAGACCTGGGCGTCGAAGCGGGCGGGGTCCAGGCGTTTGGCCAGTTCCAGCGCGTGGCGCTGGGTGCCTCCCAGGAGCAGGTCCTGGAGCAGAAGGACGGTCTTGATGCGGGGCATGATTGTATGAAATGACTCCGGTTCGCGGCAGACCCTCAGGATAGGAAAATTCCGTCCGGCTTTCCATGAAAAACGCATGAGCACCCAACACTCCATCTTCCGTAAATTCGCCCACCTGGTCACGGCCCAGTGGGTGCGGGACGGCCTGCACACGGCCTTGATCGTGGTGCTGGCGCGCGCCAGCGCGTCCACCTACGGCGAGTTCGTGCTGGCCTTCTCCCTGGCGCAGTTCATTCTCTTTTTGGGTGAATTCGGCCTGAACCAGCCCATGGTGGTGGCCCTTTCGCGCACCTGGGGCGACAAGGGCCAGGTGCTGGCCCAGTACGGACTCATCAAGGCCGCGCTTTTGGGAGCGGGCATGATCGGCGTCACGGTGTTCTGCCTGGTCCAGGGCTATTCAGGCGGGCTTTTGTGGATGTCTCTGGGCATCTGCGCCGGATGCGGCCTGGAGCCGCTGGCCGGGTCGTTCTTCGTGGCGCTTCGGGTGCGCCACCGCCAGGACCTGGAAGCCTACGTGCGTTCCGGCTCCGCCATGCTGGGCTACGGGTACGCGCTGACGGCGGTGTTCCTGGGCTGGCCCGTCTGGAGCTTCGGCCTGTTCAAGGTGGTGGAGAACCTCTGCAACCTGTGCGGCAGCGCCTGGCTGTGCCTGCGCGACGAGGGCAAGGGCGCAACCCGCCTGACGCTCGGCAGGCGCGGACTGGCCCGCGCCTGGAGGACCGCCGTTGGCGGGCTCCTGTTCGTGGGCATGGCCCTGGCCGCCATCGGCTACAACAAGGCCAACGTCTTTTTCCTGCAACGCCACGGCGGGTCCGAGGCCGTGGGCGCGTACGGCGTGGCCTGGGAGCTGGTGGACGGGGCCTCCAACCTGGTTGCCTCGATCCTTCTCTCAGGGGTCATCTATCCGCTTCTTGTGAAGCTGTGGCGCACGGACAAGGCCGCTTTCGCGACGCTGGGGCGAAATTCCGCGCGCTCGCTCACGGCGGTCAGCCTGCCGGTGATGGCCGCCATCGCCATGGAGGCCGACCGCATCCTGCCGCTGATCTTCGGCCAGGCCTACGCGCCGCACGCCTGGGTGGCGGCCTGGCTCGCGCCGTCCATCCTCATCGCCTTCCTGCACAACCTGGCCGCGTACATGATGCTGGCCCTGGGGCGCGAGCGCCTGCTGCTGTGGATCTACACCGGCGGCCTGGGCGCGGGCCTCCTCCTGTGCCAGCTGCTCATTCCCGGCGCGCCGTTGTGGGGAGCGGCCCTGACCATCGTTTTGACCAAGGCCCTGGTGGCGGTATGCACGGTGGGCTATTGTCAGAGGCGGGTGGGGCTCATGGGGCTTTCCCAACTGGCCTTGTGCGGCGGATGCGTTGCCTTGGCCGGGATTCTCTGGCTGGGACTCGGGCGCGTGGCCACGCGCGAGCTGGCCGAAGCCGTCGCCCTCGTGCCGCTGGTCTGGCTGTTGTGGCGCTGGCGGCCTCGAAAGAACGGCTGAGCCCGGAGTGGAGTCCGCTTCCGGGCCTTTTCAGTTCCTGGCCTTCCTGCTATGGAGCGCCTCACGTTACGATCGCGCCGCGATACGGTTAAGGACCGTGACGCGCGTTCGTATCAGGAGGCGCTCCCATGCAGACTCAATCGTCCTTCACCCGTCTTCTGGTTCTTTTCATGGCCCTGCTGTTCGCGGCGGCCGTCTTCATCTTTTACAGCACCAGCAAGAAGGCCGGGGTTGAACTGGTACAGGAGTTCGAGCAGCGTGAAGCCAGGACGCTGGACGCGGTAAAATGGCTGGTGGCCGACAAGGCTCCCTATGCCGGAGTGGACCAGCTGCGCGCCCAGATCAAGGAAATCTCCGCGCGTTTCGACATCCGCGTCACCTATGTGGCTGCCGGGAAGGTTCTGGCCGAATCGGACCTGACGCCCGAAGAGACGGCCAAAATGGAGGACCACTCCGACCGGCCCGAGATCGTGGCTGCACTGGCCGAAGGATTTGGCCAGTCCACCCGCTACAGCAGCACGCTCCAGCGCGAAATGCTCTACGTGGCCACCCGCGTGCAGGGGCTGGGCGGAATACCCGATGGCGTGCTGCGCATAAGCGTTCCGTATTCCGCCGTGCAGGACATCCTGGAGCAGTCGCGCTCCAATCTCATGGCAGTGACCGCCGCCATGGCGGTATGCGCCGGGCTTCTGGCCATGCTGCTGCTGCGGCGCACCAAGGGCATGCTCCTCTCATTCAGCCGCATCGTGGACGACCTGGGAAGCGGAATGGCGCCAGACAAGATCCGTGTCTGTCCCGGCTCGGAGTTCCGTCCTCTCATGGATTCCATCAACGTGCTGGCCAAGCGCGCCCGCAAGAGCATGCGCCATCTGCACGACACCAGCAGCCAGTTCGAGGCCGTGTTGGCCAAGATGACCGACGCCGTGGCGGTGCTGGACGACAAGGGGACCATTCTGGCCCACAACGCGGCGCTGGACGCCGTACTGGGCGCCAGCGTGAGCTGTTCCGGAAGGCACGTGATGGAAGCCGGCCTTGGCCTGGAAGTGGACAAGGCCCTGGACGAAGCCCGGGAGCACCGCTCGCAGGACCCACTGCGCTTCCAGGCCCGGCTCTCGAACGGCGTCCATGCCGACGTGGACCTGGTCCCCTATTTCACGTCCAAGGGGAAGCCGCGTTTCATCCTGGTGCTGCACGACGTGAGCGGCATGAAGAACGCGGAAACGCTGCTGCGCGAGTTCGTGATTAACGCCTCGCACCAGCTGCGCACACCCCTCACCAGCATCCAGGGCTACGCGTCCACGCTTCTGGAGAGCCCGCCCTCCGATCCGGCGCAGGCGCAGGCCATGCTGGGCACGATTCTCAAGAAAAGCCAGGACATGAGCGCGGTCATCACCGACCTGCTGCATACGGCCTCTCCCCAGGCCGGAAAGTCCTCAGACTCCAACTGAAAGACAAACAGAACCGCAAGGAGCCCGCATGGGATTCAGCCTTTTCCCGAAGGAAGTGAAATTCTTCGAACTGTTCAAGGATCAGAACCGCAAGCTCATCAAGGCGGTGACCATCCTCGATGAGCTGTTCCATTCCCTGGAGGACATGGAAGACCGCTGCACGCGCATCAACATCATCGAGGCCGAAGCCAACACCATCTCCCGGACCATATCCACGGAACTGTCCTCGACCTTCATCACCCCCCTGGACCGCGAGGACATCCACCAGATCAACATCACCCAGGAGGCCCTGATAAACATCGTCAAGGCCACCGCCACCCGCATCGGGCTTCTGGAATGCGGCGACGTGCTCTATCCCTCACGCAGGCTGGTGCGCTCCCTGAAGGTGATGATCGAGGAGGCCGGGCTGGTCCTGGACAAACTCTCCAAGAACAAGGACGCCAGGGAACACGTGGAGGTCATCAAGTCCCACAAATACGAGTGCGAAATGCTGCTCCTGGTGGGCCTTGGCGAACTCTACGACACCAAGGACCAGGTTCCCGGCGGCCAGCAGCTCATGCACATCATCAAATGGAACCATATCTACGGCCGCATCGAACAGGCCGTCGACCGCGCCGAGCGCCTGAGCGACGTGCTGGAAGGGGTGCTGCTCAAACATGCTTGAGATACCCCTGCTGCTCATCCTGATAGTGGCCATCGCCCTGGTGTTCGATTTCACCAACGGCGCGCACGACTCGGCCAACGCCATCGCCACCATCGTCTCCACCAAGGTGCTCTCTCCGCGCACCGCCGTCATCATGGCGGCGTCCCTGAACCTCCTCGGGGCCTTCCTGGGCACCGAGGTGGCACAGACCGTGGGCAGCGGCATCGTGGGGCCGGAAATGGTCACCGGATGCAGGATCCTTGTCCTGGCTGCGCTCCTGGGAGCCATCTTCTGGAACCTGCTCACCTGGTACCTGGGCATCCCCTCGTCCTCGTCGCACGCCCTGATCGGCGGGCTCATCGGCGCGGCCATCGCCT
This sequence comes from Acidobacteriota bacterium, assembly GCA_046566965.1. Taxonomy (GTDB): domain Bacteria; phylum Desulfobacterota; class Desulfovibrionia; order Desulfovibrionales; family Desulfovibrionaceae; genus Fundidesulfovibrio. The sequence continues at coordinate 17,868 of JBKICU010000027.1, read as the reverse complement.
TCAAGGGCTGGGACGCCCCAAACTACGCCTCCATCGGCAAGAAGGTGCTCATTCCGCTGCTGCTCTCGCCCCTGGCGGGCTTCCTGGTGGGGTATCTCATCATGGTCGCGCTCACCTGGCTGTTCGTGAAGGCCCACCCGCGCACCGTGAACACGGCCTTCAAGAAGCTCCAGATACTTTCCTCGGCCTTCATGGCCACCAGCCACGGCCTGAACGACGCCCAGAAGACCATGGGCATCATCACCCTGGCCCTGGTCATTTTCCAGATGCAGCCGGACGTGAGCATTCCCTTCTGGGTCAAGCTGACCTGCGCCCTGGCCATGGGCATGGGAACCGCCATGGGCGGCTGGAAGATCGTGAAGACCATGGGACACAAGATATTCAAGCTGGAGCCGGTGCACGGCTTCGCCGCCGAGACGGCCGCCGCGGCGGTCATCATGGGGGCGTCGTCCATGGGTGCGCCCATCAGCACCACGCACACCATCTCCACCGCCGTCATCGGGGTGGGGGCGTCCAAGCGCTTCTCCGCCGTGCGCTGGGGCGTGGCCGGAAACCTGGTGGTGGCATGGGTGCTGACCATCCCGGCCTCGGGACTGGTGGCCGCGCTGTGCTTCTACCTGCTGGACCTTGTGGGACTGCAATAGGCGGCCGGCCGCTGCGCCGGGCCGGTGAGGCAAGACGCCGAGCAGTTCTGCGGCGACCGGACGAGGTGATTGGCGCGCGGAACAATAAAAGAGCGCGGGCAGCATTCGCATGCCCGCGCTTCGTTTTCGGAAGAGAAAAAAGTTTACGCGTTGGTTGAGTTTTCTATGAGGTCGAAGAACGTCCGCGCGTTGCGGGCCGTGTCGTAGTACTCCACCACCAGCTTCTTGCCGTTGTCGGCCATGCGTACGGCGTTCTCCCGGTCCAGGGCCAGGGCCTGGATGGCGTCTGCCAGTGCCAGCGGATTGCGCTGCTGGATCAACAGGCCGGTTTCCCCGTCGCGGATGACCTCGCGGATGCCGCCCACGTCGGTGGCCACCACGGGGACGCGTCCCAGCAGGGCTTCCATGATCACCGTGGGCAGCCCGTCGCGGTCGCCCGTGGAGCCGATTTTGCTCGGCATCACGAAGATGTCGTGGGCGCGGATGAGTTCAGGCACGTCCCGGTGCAGGATGAAGCCGGGGAAGGCCACCTTGTCGGCGATACCCAGGGTCTGGGCCTGGGCCCGAAGCTGTTTTTCGATGCGCCCCGACCCGGCCAGGGTGAGCCGGAAATCCACGCCGCGCTGGTCCAGCAGTGCGCAGGCATCCAGCAGGACGTCCAGGCCCTTGGTCTTGACGAAGCGGGCTATGGCCAGCAGCCGGTACGGGGGACGCATGGGCACTTCGCCCGGTTCGGGCACGGCCCAGGAGAGCATGTTGCGCACCAGGTGCACCCGGTCCTTGCGGTCCCAGGTGAACTGGCGCAGGTACTCCAGGTTGAAGGCGGCGTCGCAGCGCACGAACGCGGCGGCGGCGATTTTTTCTTCCAGCGCTCCGTCGGGCGGATAGATGTCGCCCGCACGGCCCGTGAAGCTGAAGGGAATGCCCGTCAGCATTGAGGCGGTCCAGGCGGCGGTGGCCGGTCCGTTGGCCCACCCGGCATGGATGTGGGTAATGCCATCCTGCTGGAATTTCCGAGCCAACAGGCATCCGGTCAGAAAAGCCCAGGAGTTCTCGCCGGTCTGCTCGAGGTCCCGCCAGAGACGGCCGAGCACGGTACGGGCGGTCTTCCGGAAAAGCTCCGGATGGTTCTTCCACCACCAGCCCACCGCAGTCAGGCAGCGCGGGATGCTGCGCGTGCCCAGGCGCTCCACGGGGGCGCATTTGGCTTCCATGCACTTGCCGATGTGCCGGGAGAGCTTGCCGTACAGGGTATAGACCGTTACGGGCATGCCGAGCTCGCGCAGCGCCGCAACTTCCCCGACCACAAAGGTCTCGGAGGGCTTGGGATACCAGAGGGTGACGTATGCGGTTCGTGTCATTACTTATGGGGGAAAAGATGATCCGGGGGGTGTTTCCGGCCGGAGGCATCTGGTAGCATCACATAGGATTCACCTCAATACTCTTCTTTCGCCCCGGAGGGCCTGGATGACTCAAACAATACGCCTTATGGGGGCTCACGAGTCCGCTGCGGGAGGGCTGCACACCGCTTTCGAGCGCATCCGCCAGGTAGGCGGGACCGCCTTGCAGATTTTCACCCGGAACCAGCGGCAGTGGACGGCTCCTCCCATAAGTCCGGAGGAGGCCCGCGAGTTCGCCGCCGCCTGGACCGCCTGGGGAGACTTTCCCGTGGCCAGCCACGCCTCTTACCTGGTGAATCCGGCCTCGCCGGACGAGACCCTGTGGAAACGCTCCGTGGCCGCTCTGGCACAGGAGCTGGAGCGCTGCCGCGTCCTGGGCATTCCCTGGGTGGTGCTCCACCCGGGATCGCGCACCGGTTCGGAGCTGGAGGAGGCCCTGGCTCGCGCGGCTGCCTGCGTGGATGCGGCCCTGGAAACGGCGGAGGGACCTGGGGAGCCGCCCATGATCCTCCTGGAGAACACAGCCGGGCAGGGGAGCGCCCTGGGGGGCGCGTTGGCGGAATTGGCCGGCATCACGGCCCTGTCGCGCAATCCCGAGCGCCTGGGGCTGTGCCTGGACACCTGCCACGCCTTCGTGGCGGGGTACGACTTGCGAACGGCCGCCGGACTCGACGCGGCGCTGGCGGGGCTTGATCTTTCGCGCCTGAAACTCGTTCACCTGAACGATTCCAAGGGCGGGCTTGGATCGCACCTGGACCGCCACGAGCACATCGGGCAGGGAGGCATCGGCCTGGAGGGCTTTCGTGCGGTCCTGAATCATCCGGTGCTGGCTCGCCTGCCCATGGTGCTGGAGACGCACAAGGAAAAGGATCTCAAGGAAGATGTGATGAACCTGGCCACCCTGCGCGGACTGCTGGATGTCGGGTAGAGCGGAGTCTCCCGCGCGTCATCCACGCCGGGAGCGGATGGCCTGGACCAGCAGGTTCTGCTCCGGGCAGCGAAGCGCAGCCTGGACGACAGCGTAGGCCGCGCCCGCCGCAGTGGCGGACAGGCCCAGCAGCGCCACTCTCCAGGCGAAGCCGTGGCCGGGCATGGCGTCAACGAGCCAGGGCCTCGCCCACCAGCACAGAAACCCCATCGCGCCTGCGGCAAGCGCCGCGCGTCCCAGCGCGGAAAGAAGCGCTTCCGGTTCCCCACCGTTCAGACGCGGGCGAAGAGCCATGAAGAGCACGACGCAATGCGCCGCCGCGGCCAGGGAGAATCCCAGGCTGATGCCCGGCGCGCCCATTGACCGGCTGAGCGCGATGTCCAGGAGGATGTTCAGGGGGATGATGGCGGCGGCGACCTTCAGGATCAGCCCCGGAGCCTTGAGGGCGAAGCAGGCGTCCACCAGCAGGTTCCGCGCGCACACTGCGAAGAGCCCCCAGGCGTAGGCGGCCAGGGTCAGGCCGGTGCCGGTCACGGCGGCTTCGTCGAAGGCTCCCCAGCCAAGGAACAACCGGACGATTTCCCGGCTGAACACGGCAAGGTACACCCCGAGCGGCAGCATGAGGTACAGGCTCAGCCGCAGGGCTGCGCAGAGTTTGGCGCTCATGGCCCCGTGCTCGCCCCGGCTGGCGTCGCGCGCCAGATAGGGGAAGAGGATGGCCGAGAAAGCCAGCATGAAGATCTGCTCCGGCAGGCCGAACAGGCGGAAGGCGTAGCTCAGGTAGGAGATTGCGCCGGTGGAGACCTCCGAGGCCAGATGCAACTCCACCAGGGGGACCACGTTGCCCAGGGCGAACGTGGCCAGGATGGGCAGGATCAGCGAGCCCATGCGCCCAAGGCCGGGAGCGGAAGGGTCCAGCGCCGGGACCGTCATGGCGGCCGAGCGGCGCAGGGCGGCCAGCAGCATGACGGCCTGGAGCACGGAGGCCGCCACAAGGCCCCAGGCCAGTGTTTCTATGCCGTAGCTGCGGCCCAGGGTCAGCACCGAAACGATCACGCACACGTTCAGCACCACGGGCAAAAAGGCCGGGGCCAGGAAGCTGCGGCGCGCGTGCAGGAGACTCCGGCAGACGCCCGTCAATCCTCCGAGGAGCACCATGGGGGCCAGGATGCGCGCCATGTGCACGGCCAGGGTATTGCCCGGCCGGTCGAGCCCTGGCGCCAGAACGTCCATGATCTGGGGCGCGAACATCCAGTAGGCGCAGGCAATGACGGCCAGGGCGGCCAGCACCGCGCCTGAAGTGGCGCGGGTGAAGCGCCGTGCGCCGTCCTCGCCCGCGGCGTTCATTGTCTCGTAGAATACCGGGATGAAGGTGTTTGCTATCAGCACGCCGAGCAGGCTGTTGAAAAGCACATCAGGCATGCGCCAGGCGGCGAAGAAGGCGTCGGTTGTCTGCTGCGCGCCGAAGGCTCCCGCCACCAAGGCCTCTCGCGCCATGCCGAGTATCTTGCTGAGCAGATTGATGCCGACCACGAAAGCAGTGGTCCGGAAGATGGAATGGGTGGATTCGTTTTGTTCCATAGCAGAACGACGCGCCGTTGCACGGGTCCTGAGAGGGCTACGGAATGCGGAAGGGGAAGTCAATGCGCTCAGGCTTGGCGGCCAGGGGCTTGCTGCTGGCGATCCCTGCGGAGCGGTCTGTTGCGCCATACTGTTTTTGCAGGTGGACGATGCAGGAAACGGATTCGGAATGCACAGACAGGTCGCTGTCGCAACAATGACACACATGATGAGAAGACCGGAGCCGGTGGATTGGACGCCGCGATGCCCCTTTGCCGTATCGAGAGCCCCTGCGTGCGGCGGGGCGGGCCTTCCCGGGAGGTTTTCGGAGCCTGAGAGATGGAATCGACCGGAAATCGAGCACTGGATGCCGCAAGGGGCGCACGCGCAGTTGACTCTTTTTGGCCTCGCAAGTACCTAGTTTTGTGTTGCGCATGTGCATAGCCGCTTCGTCGGGTTTCGGAAAATACCGTTCCAGATGTATGTTACGGATGCGGCACTGCGTAGGGGACGGTGTATCATGAAATTCGATGGGAACGCGCTCGTAAGACGATCGTTTCTGATGCTGCTGGCTTTTGCCCTTTTTGCAGCCTCCTTCGGCTGTGCCAAGCCGGCCAGGCAGTCGGCCGAGATGGGCGCTGAGCCCGTGGACCCCGTGCTCATTAACGCAGGCGATGTTTTGGAGATCCGATTCGCCTACGCCACCCAGTTCAACGAATCCCAGGCCGTGCGCTTCGACGGAAAGCTCGACCTGCCCATGGTCGGCGAGGTCCAGGCCGAGGGCAAGAGCCTGACGGCCCTGCGCAAGGAACTGCAGGAGGCCTATTCCGGCCACCTCAACTATCCGGAACTGACGGTCATCATGCGATCCCAGGCCAACTCCCAGGTCTACGTAGGGGGTGAGGTCCGCTCCCCGGGGCTCATCCGCGTGCGAAACCGCATGACCGCCCTGGAGGCCGTCATGCGTGCAGGCGGCTTCGATCCCAAGACCGCGGCCATGTCCAGCATCATCGTGGTGCGCCACAAGGGCGACGAACGCTACGGCTGCAAGGTGGACCTCACTGCCGACCTGGACGGTAAGGCGGGCAAGGTGTTCTGGCTCCAGCCGGGGGACATCATCTGGGTGCCCAGGACCGTCATCACCCAGATCAACGATTTCGTGGACCAGTACATCAACAAGATGGTTCCCAAGACTGGCATGCAGGGCGCAATCACCGAAACCGGCGGGGTCACCTCGCGCGCGATCGGCATACAGACGAATTTCTAGGCGTATGAATTTCACATCCATCGGTTCGCCCATCACGCATTCGGTCCTCGGGTCCAAGATCGCGCCCAAGACAATGCGCGACGTCTATCATGTGCTTTTCAGGCACCAGGCCAACGTCCTTCTGTTCTTCGGCTCGGTCATGCTGGCCGTTCTGGTCGGCAGCTTCCTTGCCCCGAGAATATACAAATCCGAAGCGGAACTGCTCATCAAGCTGGGACGCGGGGCCGGGGTCGATGCCACGGTGGCTGCCGCGGGGCAGGTGGTGAACGTACAGCAGAACTGGGAAACCGAGGTCAACTCGGAGATGATAATCCTCCAGAGCCGCGAGATGGCCGAACGGGTGGTGGCCACCCTGGGAGCCGAACGCGTGCTGGAGAAGGACGCCGGTCCGCGAAAGATCCTCGCCGGCGAAGCGCTCCTGCAGGAGGCCATGCGCGAGCGCGACAACGCCGTGCGCGCCGTGATGCAGGCCACCAAGATCGAGACGCTGCCGCGCTCCAGCATCATCGCCCTGTCCTACGAATCCCAGGACCCCAAGCTGTCGCAACTGGTGCTGCGCACCCTTATCGACGCCTACCAGGACAAGCACGTCGCGGCCCACTGGAATCCAGGCTCCTACGATTTTTTCCTGCAGCAGACGGAAGAGGTGCGCACGGCTCTTTTGCGCACGGAAACCGAGCTTCTGGAGCTCAAGAACCGCCTGGGCATTTCCTCCGTGGAGGACCAGCAGCGCACCCTGCGCGACCAGTACGGCTTCCTGCGCCAGCAGGTGGAAGGCAACGACTCCTCCCTGGCCGCATCCAAGGCCAAAGTCGAGGCTGTGCGCCAACAGCTGAACAGGTTCCCCGAAACAATGACCCGCGAGGTCCAGCGCAACGTGGCCAACCTGGCCTGGGACTACATGCGCCAGGACCTCTTCCGTCTCCAGCTCAAGCAGCAGGAGGTTCTGTCCATCTACAAGCCGGACACGGCCCAGGCCAAGGAAATCGCCCGGCAGGTGGCCGAGGCCGAGAAGATGGTCAAGGACCAGGCCAACAGCCGTACCCAGACCATCGTCGGCTCCAACCCGATCTTCCTGGAACTTACAAGCTCCCTGGTGGCCGAGGAGACCGTACATTCCTCCCTGCTGGCCAAGAAGACCGTGCTGGACCGGCAGATGGAACAGCTCATGGACGATTTCCGCAAACTGAACGAATTCGAATACGCCATCCGGAACCTTGACCGGGAAAAGGACGTTCTGGCCGGCAACTACACCAAATACAAGAAGAGCCTGGAAGAGGCCCGCATCGACGAGGCCCTGAAGACCCAGCGCATCTCGGGCATCAGCATCGTGCAGGAGCCGTCGCTCCCGGTGCGCCACGTGAAGCCCCGCATGCTGCGAAACATTGCCGCCGGGTTCGCCCTGGCCCTGCTTGGCTCGCTGGCCCTGGCCTTCGTGCTGGAGTACCTGGACCACACGGTGAACCGGCCCGAAGACGTCGAGTATTCGGTCATGCTGCCCGTGTTGCTTGATGTTCCAGCCCGGTTCTTCAGGCCGGAACGCGAGGGCAGAGGCACTTCTCCCGAGGCCGCGCGGCCGTCCGCCGGTTCCGGCATCGGCACCAAGGCCAGGAGCGCCGCCTCGAGGCTTGGCGAAGCGGTCAAGGACCAGCTGGGCGGCGAGCAGAATTCTCCCGACACGCCTGAATCGAGAACCTTCTCCCGCGCCCAGACCGAGCGCTACTACGACAACATCTGGGACCGCCTCTTCCTGAAGCGCTCCGAGCTCTCCCGCCCCCCGCGCACCATCGCGGTCACCTCCAGTTACGACGGCGAGGGCGCAAGCACCGTGGCCGCCAACCTGGCCATCTCCCTGGCCAAGAACAGCCGTGAGAAGGTGCTTCTGATCGACGCCAACCTGTGCAACCCCTGCATGCCCGACATGTTCTGCCAGCTTCGTGACGGCTCGGGCCTCTCGGACATGCTGGCCGGGCGGTCCGACTATGTGGAGCCGGTGCAGGCCCCCGAGCATTCCCGCCTGATGCTTCTTGCCGCCGGAAACTCCCAGGACGACGAGTCCGCCTGCATGGACCCCAAGCACATGGAAGGCGTGCTGGCCAAGTACCGGAGCGATTTCGGCTACATCGTCATCGATTGCCCGGCAGTCTGGCGCTCCAACGTCCCCACGCGCATCGCCACGGTGGTTGATGGCGTCATCCTTGTCGTCGAAGCGGAGCGCGTGCGCGTGCAGATCGTGGAGCGCACCAAGGAGCGTCTTGAAGAGGTCAACGCCCGTATCCTGGGTGTTGTGCTGAACAAGAGGCGTTTCTACATTCCAAGCTGGCTTTACCGCCAGATCTGATCCGACTTCGCTTCCCGGCGGCTCAACGAGAACACGCATGCATATCCCAAGCCTCTGGGAACGCTATAGAAGTTACAAGGTGTGGGACATGGTTGCCGTGGCCCTGGCCATGACGGCCAGCCTTTGGCTTGCCGGAACGGTCCACCTCATCGACCGGCCGGAATCCCTGCGCGAGGTGCTGGACTACCGCGTCCGGGTGGGCAGCGTGCTGTTGGTGGTCGGGGCGCTTTGCATGTGGCGGCTTTTGTTCTGGGGCTACGGACTGTACGACCCCTGGCGGCGCGGCAAGTGGCGCATCAAGGCCCAGCGGCTGTTGGCCGCCTGCCTCACCGGCGTGGCCATCATCGGGCTCATGGGCATCGTCACCGGCAGGCCGGTTCGGCCCGGGTATCTCGCGGTGCTGTTTCCCTGCGTGTTCTGCATGGTGGGCGCGGTGCGCTTCGGCGTGAGCCGCATCATGGGCCGGGACTGGCGCTTCGGTGCCTTCGTTCCCCAGGTCCTCCTGGTGGGCTCCGGGCAGCGCATGGTGGATTTCGTCCTGGAGCATCAGGAAAAGCGCGAGAGCAACCAGTTGGACGTGGTCGGCTTCGTGGATGACGACTGGCAAGGCTCGAAGCCGCTCCTGGATCTTTCCATTCCTCACCTGGGCTCCATCGCCCAATTGCCCGCAATCATGGACAAGACCATCGTGGACGCCCTGGTGGTGGGCCTGCCCGTGCGCAAATTCTACGAGGAAACCGAGTGGATCCTGGACCTTGCGGCCCAACGCGGCGTGGACATCAAGCTGATGCTCTCCACGGATCGCCTGCGTTCACGGCGCTTCTGGCTGGAGGGCGAGGGCGCGAAGCTGTTGTCCTCCGGGCAGGACGGCATGAGCGGCTTCCAGGGCTTTCTGAAACGCGTGGTGGACGTGGTCGGGGCGCTGGCCGCCATGCTGGTCTTCGCGCCGCTCTTCGTGGCCGCGGCCCTGGCCGTGAAACTTTCCTCCCCCGGACCGGTGATCTTCACGCAATGGCGCGCGGGCCTGGGCATGCGTCCGTTCCGCATGCTCAAGTTCCGCTCCATGGTGGCCGACGCGGAGGACCGCCTGCACGAAGTGGCGGCCCTGAACTACGAATCGGGACCGGCCTTCAAGATCAAGAACGATCCCCGCGTCACGGCGGTGGGGGCCTTCCTGCGCCGCTACAGCATCGACGAACTTCCACAGTTCTTCAATGTGCTGCGCGGCGAGATGAGCCTCGTGGGGCCGCGCCCCCTGTTCGCCTACGAGATCGACCGCATCGCAGATCCCACCGTGAAGCGCCGCTTCTCGGTCAAACCGGGAATCACCGGCCTGTGGCAGATCGGCGATCGGGGCAACGTGACCTTCGATGAGCGTCTGCGTCTGGATATGGAGTACATCGACTCCTGGAGCATCTGGCTGGACATCAAAATCCTCCTGAAGACCCCGCTGGCCGTCCTCGGGGCCAGAACGAGCTGACGCGCATGGACCCCGTCCTTACCGTGGTGGTCGTGAGCTACAACTGCCGCGACGTCCTGCTGGACTGCCTGGAGTCCATCCGCCGCTCGCGCCAGACGGTCTCCTACGAGGTCCACGTGGTGGACAACGCTTCCACCGACGGCACGGTCGAAGCCGTGACCCGGCTGCATCCCTGGGTGAAGCTCACGGCAAGCCCGGAAAACCTGGGGTTCTCCCGGGGCAACAACCTGGTCCTGCGCGTGGCCGAGACCCCCTTCGTGCTGCTTCTCAATCCGGACACGCTCGTTTCCGACCATGTCTTCGACTGTTCCCTGGATTTCCTGGCGCGCCATCCAAGAGCCGGCATGGTCAGCTGCCGCCTGGTGACCGGGGACGGCTCCCTGGACCTGGCCTGCCGCCGCAGTTTTCCCACGGCCTGGGACGGGTTCTGCCGGGCAAGCGGCCTTTCGCGCCTGTTTCCAGGAAGCCCGTTGCTGGCCCGTTACAACATGACCTTCATGGATGAGATGCGAAGGGCCAGGGTGGACGCCGTGAACGGGGCTTACATGATGGTCACCCGGCGCGCCCTGGACACGGTCGGCCTGCTGGACGAGGACTACTTCATGTACATGGAGGACCTGGACTGGTGCTGGCGTTTCGCCAAGGCCGGATTCGAGGTTCATTACGACCCCGGCTGCACTGTCATCCACCTCAAGGGGCAGAGTTCGCGCACCCGCAGCACCCGGATGATCCGCGCCTTTTTCGATTCCATGGAACTGTTCTGCGTCAAGAACACCCATCCCAGGCCCGGAATCGGGCGCTCGGCCACCCTGGCCGGGATACGGGCCTGGAAATGGCTGACCCTGGCGCGCAACTTCCTTCGCAGCGACAAGAGGGTGCGGCCCTGACAGGCCCACATAACAATCATGCACCATCAGATTGACCCGCGCTCTTCGGAATCCCCCGGAACGGGCGGACATCCGCTCGCTTCCCGTCTGTTCTCCACGCAGGCGGTGGTGGTTGTGCTCGGCCTCCTGGTGGGAGGACTTATCGCCGCTCTGGGCGCGGGCATCGGCGTCGCCGCATTCGCCGCAGCCATCTTCCTGCTGCTCTCCATCCGCAGCATTCGTCCGGCGCTGCTCCTGGCGGTGGGCATCATGATGGTGTTCGGGCGCGAGGAACTCTACAAGTACGACATCCCCTTCGCAGGGGGCGGCCTGAAGCCCTCCGACCTGCTGCTGGCCGTGGTGCTCGGGTCCTGGCTGATTCGGGTTCTGGTGCTGAACCGCACGGTGCTTCAGTTGCCGAAATTCTTCAGCTTCGCCGTGCTCGTGTTCCTGGCGCTTGCCGGTGCTTCGGCTGCGGGGGCCATCTCCGAGGGCATCTATTTCAAGGACGTCCTGCTGGAGTTGCGTCCCCTGCTGCAATACCTGCTGGTCTTCCCGCTGATGGCCGAATTCGACGTTCAGACGCTGAAAAAGAGCATCTGGATCCTTCTCGGGGTGTCGGTGTTCTCCTCCCTGCGCATCCTCACCAACTATGCCCTGGGCGTAGGTGAGGTGCTGCTTTATGGCGAGGGTATCCGCGTGGTGCTTTTGGAACTGGGCGCGTACCTGCCGCCGGTCATCCTGGGCTTCGTCTTCGCCATGTACGGCGTGCGTCCGAAAACCGCCCTGGGAATAGGCCTTCTGAACCTAGCCGCCCTGGCGGTCACGTTCTTCCGCAGCGCCTACCTGGGGCTGGGCGCCGGCCTGGGCTTCATCTTCCTGGTGGGCGAACCCGCAGTCAGGAGGGTACTGATCAGGCTCACGGTCATGATCTTCCTGGGGGGCATCATCCTGGGCATCGCGCACGCAATGATAAATCCCAAGGCCATCAACCCTATCGAGTCCGTGGTGTCGCGGTTCCTGTCCCTGCGTGAATACAAGGACGACATATCCTCAATTCACAGATTGCGCGAATGGGACGCGGCATCGTTTCTCATCGGCAAGCATCCCGTGTGGGGCAACGGCCTGGGGACGCGCGTGGTGTTCGAAAGCCCGCAGTACGACCCGGAATTCAAGAAGCTCGGATATCAGAGCAACGAGATCTACGTGCACAACAGCTACATGTGGCTTCTGGTGAAGCTTGGAGCCGTTGGGCTGGTCAGTTTCCTGCTGCTTCCGTGCACCGCTCTGTACACCGCCGTACGGTCGCTCAAGTGGCTCGCAGACCCGTCGTCGCGCGCTGTGCAGCTTGCCATGTGCGGCATCATAACAGGCAACATGTTCATCTCCATCTTCGGCCCCATGTTCAACATCGACAACATGACGCCCATCAACGCCTTTGTTTTCGGCAGCGTCTTCGTCATGGCCCGCGAGGCTCAAAACCCTTGGGAAAACGAAATATGAGAGTTCTTGTCACCGGCGGCCTGGGTTTCATCGGCTCGCACCTCTGCGACGCCCTCATCGAAATGGGGCTGGACGTGGTGGTTCTGGACAACCTGGAGTTCCAGGTTCACCGGGGACGTTATCCTGCCTACGCCAACCCCAAGGCCGTGACCATCGTGGGTGACGTGCGCAACCAGGGGCTGCTGGCCCAGGCCATGGACGGGGTGGAGGTGGTGTTCCATCAGGCCGCGCGGGTGGGAGTGGGGCAGTCCATGTACGAGCCGGTGCGCTACGTGGAGTCCAATTGCCTGGGCACCGCCGCGATCCTGGACCATCTGGCCAACCGCAAGCACTCGGTGCGCAAACTCGTGGTGGCAAGTTCCATGAGCTGCTACGGCGAGGGGAGCTATCTCTGCCCGGCCTGCGGCGGTTCCGCCGTGCGGGTGCGCACCGCCGAGCAGGTGGAGGCCAAGCATTACGAGATGATCTGCGACGCCTGCGGCCAGGCGGCGCAGCCCGTGCCGACGCCGGAAAGCCACCAAATGCGTCCGGATTCCGTATACGCCGTCACCAAGCGCGACCAGGAAGAGCTCTGCCTGAGCTTCGGGCGACATTCCCCGGTGCCTGCCGTGGCGCTCCGCTACTTCAACGGTTACGGCACGCGCCAATCGCTCTCCAACCCCTACACCGGGGTCTGCGCCATCTTCTGCTCGCGCCTGAAAAACGGCCAGCCTCCGCTCATCTTCGAGGACGGCCTCCAAATGCGCGACTTCGTCCACGTGTCGGACATCGTCCAGGCCAACATCCTGGCCATGGAAAACCCGCAGATGGACAACCGGGCCTTCAACGTGGGCTCGGGCTCGCCCATCACCGTCCTGGACCTGGCCCGCACCATACAGCGGGTGATCGGATCAGAGCTTGAGCCGCAGGTCACCGGACAGTTCCGGGCAGGGGACATCCGCCATTGTTTCGGCGACTGCTCGGCCATCATGGAAATGGGCTATCATCCAGGCGTCACCCTGGAGCAGGGACTCGACCAGCTCATCCACTGGGCCGAAGGCCAGGAGGCCCGCGACATGGTGGACAAGGCCTGGGACGAACTGCGCAAGCACAGGCTGGTGCTGTAATGTATCCGCCTTCCGTGGCCATCGTGCTGGTGAACTGGAACAACCTTCAGGACACTCTGGACTGCCTGGAGTCGCTTGCGGGCATGGAGTATCGCGAATTCGGGGTCATACTGGTGGACAACGGCTCCACGGACGGTTCCCTGGAGGTCTTTCGGGCCCGCGCCGACGTGGACTTCATCGAGAACGGGGAAAACCTGGGGATCGCCCGCGCCAACAACGTGGGCATCGCCCGCGCCAAGGAGCGCGGCTTCGACTGCATCATGCTCCTGAACAACGACACCGTGGTGGCCCCGGACATGCTGGGGCATCTGGTGGACGTGCTGGAATCCGACCCGCGCGTGGGGGTGGTGGGGCCAAAGATGCTGTACCACTCCGAACCGGACGTGATCTGGTTCGCGGGAGGCGTACTCCTGCCCTGGCGCGGGGACACTGCCCACGTGGGCTATGAGGAGAAGGACCGTGGCCAGCACGACGAGCAGGGCGAAACCGATTATATCACCAGCTGCTGCATGCTGGCCCGCACCTCGCTCTACGACGAGCTTGGGGGCATCGACCCCTATTATTTCATCTATTTCGACGAGACGGACTTCTGCGTGCGCGCCGCCAGGGCCGGATACCGGGTGGTGTACGTGCCCCGCGCCAAGCTGTGGCACAAGGTCAGCCGCTCCATGGGCGGGGTGGGCAGCGCCAGGTACTGGCACCACTACATGCGAAGCCGCGCCTACTTCGTGGCCAAATTCTACCCCTGGCCCAAACGGGGCGCGGCCTACCTGTGGATCTTCCTGCACGACCTGCCCCGGTGCATGCTGCGTTTCCTGCGCAAGGGCGGCTTCGACCGCATTCCCGCTTATCTGGGCGGATTGGTCCGCGGTCTGGCCGGGCAATGAGCGCGATGCGGCTCCTGGTCGTCTCCCCCAACTGTCCCTGGCCGCCCGACGAGGGGGGCAACATCCGCATCATGGGGCTCCTGCGCGAACTGGCTAGGACCCATGAGGTCACGCTGGTCACTGCCGTGCGAAAGCCGTCGGACCGCGATGGCGTGCGGCTGCTCCGCGCCATGATGCACCGCGTGGAAGCCCCGGAGATCATGCGCGCGCCCTGGCGCAAGTGCCTGGACATGCTTGCGTCCTACCTGACCCTGACGCCCTATCTCGGGGTCGTGGCGGACGCGCCCGCGCTTCGCCGGGCCGTGGCCGTTGCGGCTCCGGGCCAGGACGCCGCCCAGGGCGAGTTTGTCACCGGGGCGCGGCTCATCGCCGGTCTTCCCTGCTTCAAGGTGATGGACGCCCACAACGTGGAGGCGGATATCCTGTTGGGCAACGCCCGGCGGGCGCGCGGACCGGTCAGAAGGCTGCACCATTTCCTTCAGGCTTTGTTCATGCGCCGCTACGAGGAACGCGAGGCTGCGCGCATGGACGCGGTGCTCACCTGTTCCGACGCGGACCGGGAGCACTTCCTTCGCCGCAACCGCGCGGTGCTGACCGTGCCCAATGCGGTGGAGGCGGTGCATGATCGTGACCTCCCGGGCGGCAAGGATGTGGTGTTTGTGGGGCTCATGAGCTACCTGGCCAATGCCGAGGGCATTTGCTGGTTTCACGAGGCCATCTGGCCTCAGGTGAAGGCACGCGAGCCTCAGGCCCGGCTGTGGATTGTAGGCAAGAATCCCAGGCCCGAGGTGGCCCGGCTGGCCTGCGCGGACGTGGTGGTCACAGGATTTGTTCCGGACGTTGCGGAGTACTACCGGCGCGCCAGGGTGTTCGTCTGTCCGCTGCGGGTAGGCAGCGGCACTCGCCTCAAGATCCTGGAGGCCTTCTCCTGGGGCGTTCCCGTGGTGAGCACGACGCTTGGCTGTTCCGGCATCGAAGCCCGCTCCGGAGAGCACCTGCTGGTGGCAGATTCCCCGTCAGACTTTGGCCGGTCTGTATCGCAGGTGCTGGAAAACGACGCCCTGGCAGACAGGCTGGGCAGGGCCGGACGCGACCTGGCTGCTGCGCGCTACACCTGGGAAGGCGTTGTGCGGACATTAAACGAGAAGGTGTACAAGACATGCGCGTGAGCCTCATCGTCACGGTGAAGAACGAGGCGGCCACCATGGGGGCGTTTCTCGATTCCGTGGCCGCGCAGACCCGCCTCCCGGACGAGGTGGTGATCGTGGACGGCGGCTCCACGGACGAGACCGTGTCCATCGCGCGAATGCACCCCCTGCGCGCGGTGGTGGACAGCTTTCCCAGCAACATCGCGGGCGGGCGCAACCGGGCCATCTCCCTGGCCACGGGGGAGCTCATCGCAGTCACGGACGCAGGGTGCGTGCTGGACCCGCAGTGGCTTGAACGCATAACCGACCTGCGCGGGGCGGACGTGGTGGTCGGGGGCTACGCGCCCATCGTGCAAAGCCTCTTCGACGCCTGCCAGTACAGCCTGCACAACCTTTTCCGTTCCTCGGACAGCCTGGGGAGCTTCGCCATTTCCAGCCGCTCCATCGCCTTCAGGAAGACCGTCTGGCAGGAGTTGGGGGGCTACCCCGAGTGGCTGGATTTCTCCGAGGACACCTGGTTTCACGACAGGATCCGGGGCAGCCGCTTCACGATGCGCATGGAGCCGGGGGCCGTTGCACGCTGGAGGATGCGTCCCGGCCTGAAGGCCATTTACCGCCAGTTCTTCCTGTACATGGAGGGCGACGGCAAGGCGCGCCAGCACACCCGGCGGCACATGGTGCGCCTTGCGGCGTACGGAGCGGGCGTCCTCATGCTGCTCATGAGCCTCGCCAGGCCCTTGTGGCTTTTGCCCCTGGCTTTGGGGGCAGGAGTGTACCTGTGGCAGCCCGTGCGCAATTTTCGCAGGCTCGGGGCCTATCCTTTGAGCGCCAAGGCCCTGGGCATCATGGGAGTGATGCTCGTTGTCGTGGATTTTGGGAAGATATTCGGATACTTATCCGGTCTTAGAAGTTCGCAGCCATCTGCGGTGAACACATCCGGGCCAGGCAAATGAAGAAAACAGTCCTTCTTATCCTGTTGGCCGTCCTGTTGTCGTCTGTTCCGGCCCGGTCCCAGCAGTTGGGCCTGCACATGGACATGGCCTTTTCCGACGACCAGGGAGTGAACGCACGGGCCGTGACCCTGGCCAGGACCGTCCACGCCTCGGTCTCGCGAAACAGCTTCCTGTGGCACAAGGTTGAAGCGCAGCGCGGCCAGCGGGATTGGTCCGCCATGGATCAGGTGGTGGCCATGCTCGAGCAGGCGCGTATCGAACCGCTCATGTGCGTGTACGGTTCGCCCGCCTGGGCCAACGCGACTCAGGGCAACGAGGAGCAGTACTGGCTGTACGTGCCCGTGGAGCAGGCCGCGTTCGACGCCTGGCTCGAACAGTACAAGGGCTTCATGCGCGAGGCGGCCGCGCGCTACAAGGGCAAGGTCCGCAAGTGGGAACTCTGGAACGAGCAGAACCTCGGCGAGGCCTGGAGGCCGCGCGTGC
The DNA here is from genome assembly GCA_046566965.1 of Acidobacteriota bacterium. Classification (GTDB taxonomy): domain Bacteria; phylum Desulfobacterota; class Desulfovibrionia; order Desulfovibrionales; family Desulfovibrionaceae; genus Fundidesulfovibrio. Next base: position 1,302 of record JBKICU010000027.1, on the reverse strand, counting down.
ACCCCGAGCATTACGCGGCCTGGTACACGGCCATGCGCGAGGTGATCCGATCCGTGGACCCGGAGGCTGAAATCTCCCTTGGTGGCCTTGGGAACCTGACCTTCGTGGGCGAAGGGAGCATGCCGGGGTATCAGTTCCTCCAGAAGATCTACGACATGCAGATCTATCCGGAGATCGTGTCCATCCACCCCTACACCAAGGTCGGCCCGGACCAGTTCACCCAGTGGGACAACAACTTCGACGACGTGAGCCTTATCCGGCGCATCATGGAGGCGAGCGGCCAGGCCACCCGGCCCTTGTGGATCACGGAGTGGGGCTGGTCCTCGGCTGAAGTGGGGGAGCAGCGCCAGGCATTGTACCTCAAGAAATCCCTTGAGATGCTCAAGTCACGGTTTCGATACGTAACACTGGCGATATACTTTCTTGATTGGGACAGACCCCCGAAGTATTATTTCGGCCTGTACACCTCGGAATTCATCTCTAAGCCGGCCGCGTTCGTTTTCGCGGAGCAGGCAAAGGCCATGGGCCAGGGCAGGTAAGCATGGCTGATCGCAAGAACCCGGTATTTCTGCGGGTATTGATTGTCGTGGTGGCATTGCTGCTGGGCTTTTCGCTGAACATGTTCCAGTTCCGCAATCCGTTCCGAAACATGGGTACTGATCCGGCGAACGGGCCGGAACTCTCGGACAAGAACCGGTTCCCGTCCCGACAGGAGACGGCCCTGCCGGTGTCGCCGGTTGCCAAGCCGCCGCAGCCTGAGGTCTCCGCAAACGGGGATAAGGCTGCGCAGCCCCAGGCAGTCGCGAAGGACGAACCCAAAACGGCCCCGGCGGACGCTCCCGCTTCCGCCAATGCTCCGGCCCCCCAGGCTGTCGCCGATGCTGAGCCGGACAAGACGGAGAAACAGGGCGCGCCCGTCTCGATCACCGTAGAGCACGAAACTCCTTCGCTTGGCCTTCCCAAGGTGACCAGCGACTCGGCCAAGGCCAAGGCGGCCAAGATCGGACGCCAGGTGGCCACGGGCGTGGCCGACGGCAAGACGGCCACAGAAGCCATTTCCCATTCACCAGCCGCCCCTGCGCCTGCGGAAACCGGAACTTCGTCGGCTCAGACGAAGGCTTCCAATGGCGCATCCGCAGACAAGGCGGTTTCGAAGGCCCCGCAGGCAACCAAACCTGACGGGCCAACGCCTGCCGAAACGATTCAGACGGCCAAGTCTCCAGGCGATGCATCAAAACCTGCAAAGGTCGCGGCCGCTGACCAAGCCGCCGTGCAAACTCCTCAGGCCTCACAGCCAGCTCC
>JBKICU010000026.1:0-41185 GCA_046566965.1 Acidobacteriota bacterium | reverse complement strand
CGTTGGAGAGCGTGCGCCGCATCTCGCGCGAGCTGAGGCCGCCCATCCTGGACGAACTGGGTTTCGGGGAGGCCGTGGCCTGGCGGGCGCGCACCTTCCGGGAGAGCACCGGCATCGCCGTGGACGTGAAACCGGGCAGACCGCCCAGACTTTCGTCCGAGGCGGCCACGGCGCTCTACCGGGTGTTGCAGGAAGCCCTGACCAACGTGGCCCGCCACTCCGGCGCGGGCCGGGTGATGGTCCGGCTTGCACGCAGCCGGGAATCCTTCACCATGACCATTGCCGACGACGGACGCGGCATCTCGCCCCGTGCGCTGGAGTCGCCGGATTCCTTCGGCGTCATCGGCATGCGCGAGCGGGTGCGTTCCGTGGGCGGCGAGATGGACATCACGGCCCCCGAGGACGGAGGCACCATCGTGTCCGTGCGCCTGCCGATTCCCGCCGGACGCAGGAGGAAGCTGTGAACATCCTGGTCGTGGACGACCACGCCGTGGTCCGGCGCGGAACCATGGACATCATCGCGGACATGCCCGTGGACTGCCGCTTCACCGAAGCGGCCAGCGTGGCCGGAACGCTTCGCGCCCTGGAAGCGGGCAGCTTCGACCTGGCGGTGCTGGACATCTCACTTCCAGACGGCAGCGGCCTGGACCTCCTGGAACACATGACCAGCCACCGCCCCGGCCTGCCGGTCATCGTGCTCAGCATGCACCAGGAGGCCGAATACGCCAGGAAGGCCCTGAGCCTCGGCGCGAAAGGCTACCTGGGCAAGAACTCCGCCCCGGAGGAGCTCTCCGAGGCCCTGTCCGTGGTCATGGACGGCGGCGTCTACGTGAGCGCCTCGCTCGTCGCGGACCTCTCGGCCGGCCGCGCGGGGAGCGGGGCCCTGCCCGGACTCTCCCCCAAGGAGGCCGAGGTGGCCCGCCGCCTGGGTTCGGGGGAAAAACTCACGGACATCGCCCGGGACATGGGCGTGAGCGTCAAGACTGCCAGCACCTACCGGGCCAGGGCCATGCGCAAGCTCGGGGTGTCCACCACGGCCGCGTTCATCCGCCTGCTCATCGAAACCGAAGGCTCCCGCAAGTCCGGAATGCCGGGCCTGCCAGTCCTGTCAGACTAGTCCGACAACGTTGACCCGCCCCGCCCGCACGGTATGCTCCCCGGAAAAATGGGAGGCAGGCCATGGAACGAATCCTTCCGATGCTGCTTGTCGCGGGACTTTGCGTCACCGCTGCGCTTTTCGGGCTGGCCGTGCTGGCCAGCCACTGGCGGGAGAAAAATCTGCCCCGTGACTTCGACTTCACCCACTACAAACGGATTGAGCACAAATGAGCGACATGGAGGATCTCGACTTCAGAGCCTTCGATCCGCCTTTCCTGGGCATTCCCGACGAAGCGCGCTTTTCGGGCAAGGCCTTCTGCGCGCAGGGCCGGTTCGTGGAAGTGTTCCTGGACATGGAGGAGGCGACCGTGCGCAACGCGGGATTCCTCACGGACATTCCCCACGAGGGCATGCTGTGCGCCTCGTTCTGGTGCGAGGCCGTGATCGGCATGGACACCAACACGATACGCGCCATGACCGTAGACGACCTCCTCAAGCGCTTCCCGTCCGGCTTTCCGCCCCCGCGCGAGACCGCCCGCCTCTGCCTGGAGGCAGGACGCCTGGCCGCGACGAACGCGGAAAACGACACCGGACGCTGACCGGCCGCCTCCCCTGCGTCCAAGGCGTTCAATCATCCGGAGCACACGCGCTCCCGGCCAGGCTAATAATAGCGCCAGCCTCCGGACGCTTCGCGGAATTCCTCGTCCATCTCCTCGGATATTCCCACGCGGATTTCCTTCTCGCCCTCGGCTTGGGTGACGTTTTTGGCCGGGTCCAGGCCCTGGTCCAGGGCGGACTGCTCCCAGTGGCTGCGGACGTTGGCGGCTGCGGCTGCGATTTCGGCTTCGTTGCCGGGTTTTTTCAACCAGCGGGCGACCCAGATCCAGGTAGTCATGGAGAGCCTCCTGTATGCAATGCAGAGTTGGGATTTCACGATCAATAAGCCATCAGGGCCGACGAAAGTCAATCCCGGCGTACTTGGAAAGCGCGATATGCCGTGCTACCTCTGCCTGCGCGAAGCTTGCACCGGAGACATCAATGCTCGATACCGCCGCACTCACCGACTACATCATCGATAACACCGCCTTTCGCCGCAATGTGTTCGACATGATCCCCGACGGCGCGTCCTCCATCCTGGATTTCGGCAGCGGCGCGGGCGGATTGATCCTTCGCCTCAAGCGCGACAAGAACTGCACCGACCTGCACGCCCTGGAGATAAACCGCGAGGACGCCATGCGCCTGGCCCCCCTGGTGGACCACGTCTGGTGCCTGGACTATGAAAAGGGCCAGGCCCTGCCCCCCGAGTACAAGGGCTATTTCAAGTACATCATCCTGCACGACGTGGTGGAGCACCTGTTCGACCCATGGGTGACGCTCTCGCGCATACGCGAGCTGCTGGCCGAGGACGGCCTGATGATCGTGTCCACCCCGAACATCCTGTATTGGATGCTCCAGTACGAGATTCTTCGCGGGCGCTTTCACTACGGCCCCGGCTTCTGGCACACCGGCCACCTGCGCTGGTACACCCCGGCCAGCCTCGCGGAACTCCTGGCGATCGGGGGCCTGAAGATCGAGAAGTTCTTCCTGGACATCCCCGAAAAGGTATCCTTCCTGAAAACGAGCCAGGCCAGGGAAGTGACCCAGGTCAGCTTCCCCCCCGTGGAGCTGGCCGCCCGCTACCCGGACAAGCCGCCCATCACCGTCAGCTACCCCCGGGACATGCGCAAATCCTACCCGGTGTTCTTCGCCGGAAAGCTGATCGCGGTGTGCTCCAGGAAGGAGTTGCCCTTCGAACTGACCCACGTCGCGTACAACTGCCCGTATCTGGAAACCATGCGCGAGAAACTGCGCATGGACTGGGACCTGTTCACGCCGTTCGAGATGATCCCCCTCATCGGCACGTCGCATTGATCCGCCCCCGCACCGGCGGTTCCGCGACATGCATGCCACGGAACCGCCGGGCACTGCGGAGCTTCTCCCGGCCGACCGGCGTCACCCTATCCCCCGGCGCCCGGCATCCGGGGCATAACCGTGCTTGGAAAGCGCCGCCTCACATGCTAAAGGATTGTCCTCCATGAACGATCTCGCATTTCTCCTCACACTGACCTTCAAGTCCTCCATGGCCGTCCTTCTGGCGGCCCAGGGGGAGGTGCTCGCCGAGCGCGCCGGGGTGATCAACCTCGGGCAGGAAGGCATGATGCTCATGGGAGCGCTCACCGGCTTCTGGGTGGGCTTCGTCACGGGAAGCCCGGTGCTGGCCTTCGCGGCAGCCGGAGCCGTCGGCTCCCTGCTGGCCTGCCTGCACGGCTTCTTCGCCATCCGCCTGGGAGCCAACCAGCTGCTCTCGGGCATCGCCCTGACCATTCTGGGAACAGGCCTCTCCAACTATCTGGGGCGCGGACTCATCGGAAAGATCGGCCTGCGCGTCCAGGAGACGGCCATCCCCCTGCTCTCGGACATCCCCTTCATCGGGCAGGTTCTCTTCAAACAGAACGCCGTGGTGTACCTGGGCATCCTGGTCACCGTGGCCTCCTGGTACTTCCTTGGCCGCACCCGCATGGGCCTCACCGTGCGCGCCTGCGGCGAGAACCCCGCCGCCGCCGACGCCATGGGCGCACCCGTGGCGGCCACGCGCTTCGCGGCGCTTGGCGCGGGCGGTTTCCTCTCGGGCATGGCCGGGGCGTATCTGTCGCTGGTGTTCACGCCCGGCTGGAAGGAAGGCATCACGGCGGGCCAGGGCTGGATCGCCGTGGCCATCGTCATCTTCGCGGGATGGCGGCCGGTGTGGACCATGGCCGGAGCGCTGTTCTTCGGGATTCTCTCCGCGCTCCAGTTCTTTTTCCAGGCCACGGGCATCCATCTTGTGCCGCTCTATGTGTTGCGCATCCTCCCCTACGTTCTCACAATCCTCACACTGAGTCTGGCCACCGCCCTTGGCCGCAGGGGCCACGCCCCGGCGGGACTGGGCAAGCCGTACTTCCGCGAGAATTCATGACACTTCCCTACGACAACCGCCTCCACACCCTGGACAACGGCCTGCGCATCGCCACCGAACGCCTGCAGGGAGCGCGCAGCGTAAGCTTCGGCATCTGGATAGAGGCCGGTTCGGTCCACGAGGCCCCCGGCCAGGAGGGCATGGCCCACCTCTGGGAGCACCTGGCCTTCAAGGGCACGGAGCGCCGCACCGCCCTGGACATCGCCAAGTCCCTGGATCTTCTGGGAGGCTACTCCAACGCCTACACCAGCCGCGAGCACACCTGCTTCCACGCCCGCGTGGTGGACACGCACCTGGATGAGGCCATGGACATCCTGTCGGACATCGTGCTCTCGCCGCGCCCCTCCCAGGAGGATCTGGCCCGCGAAACCGACGTGGTGCTCCAGGAGATCGCCATGGTGGAGGAGGACCCGGAAGACTGCCTGATGGAGGCCTTCTGGCGCGAAATCTGGCCGCACAGTCCTTTGGGGCACTCCATCCTGGGCACGCCCGAAACGGTTCGCGGCTTCAACCTCACGGGGCTCGAGAGCTGGCGCACCGCCCATTATCGTCCCGGCAGCATCCTCATTTCCGCCGCAGGGAATGTGCATCACGAGGCCTTCCAGGGCATGGTGGAGCGCCACTTCGGGGCGCTGCCCCAGGGCTCGCCCCTGTCCGCCCCCCCGCTTGCCTCCTACACCCCGGCCGTGCTGCTGCGCGAGCGCGACACCGAACAGACCCACGTGGGCATAAGTTTTCCGGGCCTGGGCGCCACCGACGAACGCCGCTTCGCCATGGGCATGCTGAACGCCGTTCTGGGGGGCAACATGTCCTCGCGCCTGTTCCAGGAAATCCGCGAGCGCCGGGGCCTGGCCTACACCGTCTACTCCTTCGCCAACTCCCTGAGCGGCCAGGGCGTGCAACAGATCTACGCCGCAGTGGACCCGGAGCGCACCGGCGAACTGCTGGCCTGCCTGCGCCAGGAGCTGTCCAAGCTGGCCGACGGCGGCGTAACCCCGGAGGAACTGGAGCACGCCCGCGACCACCTGCTTTCCGTCTTGTACCTGACCCTGGAGTCCAGCGAGGACCGCATGTCGCGCCTGGCCCGCAACCAGCTGATGCTTGGCCGCTTCGTGCCGCCCGAGGAGACCGCCTCCCGCTTCGAGGAGGTCACCCTGGACGAGGTGCGCGCCCTGGCGGCGGAAATCCTCGACCCGGCCCGGGCCGGACTTGCCGTCATGGGTCCGACCGTGGACCCCGGATGGGCCGGAACCTTCAGGCCGTGACCCGCTTCGACGTCGCTCCGGGCATGCTGATCCTGGCCCAGGACGACATCGCCTTCTCCCGCGCGCAGGCCGTGGTCAACGCGGCCAACTCCCGGCTGGCCGGAGGCAGCGGCGTGGACGGGGCCATCCATGCGGCGGCAGGCCCGGAACTTCCGGCGGCCTGCCGGGCGATCATCGCGGAGCGCGGCGAAGTCGCGCCCGGAGACGCAGCCATCACGCCGGGCTTTGGCTTGCGTGCCAGGTACATCATCCACGCCGTCGGCCCCATCTGGCGCGGCGGCCGCTCCGGCGAACCCCAGGCCCTGGCCTCGGCCTACCGCACCAGCCTGACCCTGTGCCGCGAACACGCCATCAGCTCCGTGGCCTTTCCGGCCTTGAGCTGCGGCGCCTACGGGTATCCCGTGGAACTGGCCGCGCCCATCGCTCTGCGCGAGTTGGCGAAAGGCCTCTCCGAGGGTCTGGTGCGCGAAGCCCACATGACGCTTTTTTCACTCCAAGCCTATGAAACCTGGCTGGGCATTGCCCGCCGCATCCTGTAGGACATCCCAATGGACATCCACGGAACCACCATACTGGCCGTGCGCGACGCCAAGGGCGTGGCCATGGCCGGAGACGGACAAGTCACCTTCGGGCAGGCTGTGGCCATGAAGCACTCGGCCCGCAAGGTCCGCCGCCTGTACAAGGACCGCATCCTGGCGGGCTTCGCCGGGTCCACCGCCGACGCCTTCACCCTGTTCGAGCGCTTCGAATCCAAGCTGGAGGAGTTCTCCGGCAACATAACCCGCGCCTCCGTGGAGCTGGCCAAGGACTGGCGTAAGGACAAGTTCCTGCGCAAGCTCGAGGCCATGCTCCTGGTGGCCGACGCCAACACCATTCTGATCCTCACGGGTGCGGGCGACGTGATCGAGCCCGACGACGGCGTGGCCGCCATCGGCTCCGGCGGGACCTACGCCCTGGCCGCCGCACGGGCGCTCGTGCGCAACACGGACATCGGCGCGGCGGAAGTGGCGCAGAAGGCCATGGACATCGCAGCCGAGCTGTGCGTCTTCACCAACTCCAACATCGTCCTGGAGACAGTGAACAAATCATGAACTCGCTCACTCCGCGCGAAATAGTATCCGAACTGGACCGCCACATCGTGGGCCAGCACCAGGCCAAACGCATGGTGGCCATCGCCATGCGCAACCGCTGGCGCCGCCAGCAGCTGGACCCGGCCCTGCGAGACGACATCGCCCCCAAGAACATCCTCATGATCGGGCCCACGGGCGTGGGCAAGACCGAGATCGCCCGCCGCCTGGCCAAGCTGTCCGGTTCGCCCTTCCACAAGGTGGAGGCCACCAAGTTCACCGAGGTGGGCTACGTGGGCCGCGACGTGGAATCCATGGTGCGCGACCTCATGGAGCTTGGCGTGCGCCTGATCCGCGAGGAAGAGGCCGGGAAGGTGCGCATCAAGGCCGAGACCGCTGCCGAGGAGCGCCTGCTGGACCTCTTGCTCCCCCCCATGGGCCGCGCGCCTTCGTTCAGCGCGGACGCCATCGACGCGACCCCGGGTGGGACGGCAGGACAGGGCGAAGAGGGCGGCTCCACCCGCGACAAGCTGAAAAAGCTCTGGCGCAAGGGGCTGCTTGACGACAAGCAGGTGGAGATGGAGGTCATCGTGCCCTCCCCCACCGTGGACGTCATGGCCATGCCGGGCATGGAGGAGCTGGGCAGCCAGTTCAAGGACATGTTCTCCAAGGTGTTTCCGCAGAAGCGCAAGGCCCGCAAGCTCAAGGTGCGCGAGGCCTACGAGATCCTCATCGCCGAGGAGTCCGAGAAGCTGGTGGACATGGACAAGGTGGCCGAGGCCGCCAAGGAGCGCGTGGAGCAGACCGGCATCCTGTTCATCGACGAGATCGACAAGATCTGCGGCCGGGGCACGCAGGGAGGCTCCGGGCCGGACGTATCGCGGGAAGGCGTTCAGCGCGATCTGCTGCCCGTGGTGGAAGGCTGCGTGGTGAACACCAAGTACGGCATGGTGCGCACGGACCACATTCTGTTCATCGCGGCCGGTGCGTTCCACTTCTCCAAGCCTTCCGACCTGGTGCCGGAGCTCCAGGGACGCTTTCCGCTGCGCGCCGAGCTGTCGGCGCTTGGGCGCGAGGAGTTCCTGCGCATCCTCACCGAGCCGCAGAACTCGCTGACCGTGCAGTACACGGCGCTGCTGGCAACCGAGGGCGTCACCGTGGAATTCCCCATGGAGGGCCTGGAGGAGGTGGCCGCGTTCGCCCAGAAGGTCAACGACGACACCGAGAACATCGGCGCGCGCCGCCTGTACACCATCATGGAAAAGATCGTGCAGGACCTGTCCTTCGACGCCCCCGACCGCGGCGGCGAGACGGTGGTCATCGACCGCGAATATGTGCGAGAGAAGCTCAAAGACGTGTCTGAGGACCCCGACCTCACCCGTTACATCCTCTAAAGGACGCCGCATCATGGAAAACACCGCCCACAGCCAGGCCCGCGTGCTGCTCGAGTCGCTGCCCTTCATCCGCAAGTTCCACGGACAGACCGTGGTCATAAAATACGGCGGCCACGCCATGAAGGACGAGGCCCTCAAGAAGAGTTTCGCCCTGAACGTGGTGCTGCTCAAGTACATCGGGGTGAACCCGGTCATCGTGCACGGCGGCGGGCCGCAGATCGGCCAGATGCTCACGCAGCTCGGCATCGAGTCGCACTTCCGAGAGGGCCTTCGCGTCACCGACGACGCCACCATGGACGTGGTGGAGATGGTGCTGGTGGGGCGCGTGAACAAGGAGATCGTCAACCTCATCAACCTGCACGGCGGCGCGAGCGTGGGCCTCTCCGGCAAGGACGGCTGGCTCATGAAGGTGCGAAAGCTCGAGATGGTGCTCACCCGAGAGGACGCCCCGCCCGAGATCATCGATCTGGGCAACGTGGGCGAGCCCGTGCACGTGAACGCGGGGCTCATCCGCACCCTCACCGGCAGCGGGGTCATCCCGGTGATCGCGCCCGTTGGCGTGGACGAATCCGGCAAGACCTACAACGTCAACGCCGACACCGCGGCCGGAGCCGTGGCCCAGGCCCTGGGCGCGCGCCGTCTGATCCTGCTCACGGACGTGGCCGGGGTGCTGGACGCCGAGGGCAGCCTGATCGAGTCCATGGACCTTCGCGAGGCCAGCTGGGCCATCGAGGACGGCGTGGCCAAGGGCGGCATGATCCCCAAGCTGAAGTGCTGCATGGAGGCCGTGCAGTCCGGCGTGGAAAAGGCGCACATCATCGACGGGCGCGTGGAAAACTCCCTCATCCTGGAACTGTTCACCAAGTCCGGCGTGGGCACGGAAGTGACCCACAAGCACTCGTGACGCATCCTGACCGATTCGCGCGGCGGTTCATGGCGGCCGCCGCGCTGTTCCCGCTCCTGCTGGCGCTTCTCCTGGCGCCCTCGGGAGCACGCGCCGCCGTCGAGCGCGCCCTGGTGCTCCCGCTCCAGCCTGCGCCGGGCATGGCCTACGACGGCACCGGCCCCGCGCTCCAGAACGTCATCGAGAACATGCTGGCGCTGAATCCCGGTCTGGAGGAGACCTACCTCCTGCGCCACATGCGCGAACCCTTCGCCACCGCCGCCGACCTTCAGGACTACATCCGTGGCCTGCGCCCGGCCAAAGCACCCCTGGCCGGAGCCGCCCGTGAAGGAGCACGCTATGTGCTCGGTGGGCGGGTCATTTCGGACGCCCGGGCGGACATCTGGATCATGGACCTGATGACGGGAAGGACCGCATCCGTTCTGCTCCCCGTGGACGCCCAGGACGGGCTGGTGGCCTTTCGCAGGCAGCTCATGGAGTTCCTGGCTGAGCAGCAGGCCCAGGCAGGAATGGACGCTCTGGCCTTCCCGCCGCAGCAGGCCGCCAAGGCGCTTGCTCCGGAGTTCGCCAGCCTTGCAGCACTGCGGCTGTACGGCCGGTCCTACGGCTCCTACCTGGTGTTTTCCCACCTGGGAAACCGCGCCTACCTGGATATTGACCTCTCCTCGCAGGCCGTGCAGGCCGCGCCGCAGGCTGCGTTCGCGGCCAACATGCACGGCTGGCTGCTCCACGCAAAGCGCCAATCGCCTGGGGACGAGGAGTATTTTCGCAAAGCCCTGAAGCTGGACCCCAACAATGTGGACGCCCTGGACGGCATGATGCAGATCGCCCTGGCCAGAGGCGGCATCGACGCGGCCACCCCCTGGGCCTTGCGCAAGGCCAGCACGCGCGGGACGGACGTCGGCCCGCCGCTGGCCGAAATGCACATGGTGCTCGGCAACAAGGCCGCGAACGAAAAACGCCTGCCAGTCGCCGTAGCGCATTTCAGGAAAGCCGTGGCCCTCTCGCCAGACTCCGAGCGCGCCCCCCTCCTGCTGGCCAGGATCCTGGACGCCATGGACATGAACAAGGAGGCGCACGAGGCGATTAACGCCCGGCTGAAGCGCCCCGCCAACCCCGCCGTCACCAGCATGCTGCTCAACGCCAAGGCCCGTCTGTACCGCTGGAACGCCGCTGCCTACAGGAAACAGGGCAAGACCGACCTGGAGCGGACCGAATTGGAAAATGTGCTGGACGTATTGAAGACCAGCCCCATTCCGGACATGTTCGAGTATTCCCTGGCCCTGCAGCGCCTGGCAATCATTGCGTTCGAAAGCGGCGACCACGTGCTTTCCACCCGGTTCCTGGAGACGATTCCCCTGGCCAAGCACCATGACCCTCTTTTCGTGGAAGCGCTCATGGCCCACGCCCTGGCCGGAGCCGGGGACCGGGTGTCCGCCCGGGATCAGGCCAAGGTGCTCGCCGTCAGGCTGGCGGAACGCGAACGGGTCAAGACGCCGGTCTCCGAAAGGGCTTACGGCGCGCTGGAGCAGACCTTCCGGGCATTGGAGGATTCGACCATGGCGGATTCCATCAAGCGCCAGCGCGAGGCGGCGTTTCCGCCGCGCCAGTAGGACCGCCCGGCAAACGCTCCCGGAGCGCTCCGGGGCGCATCGCCCCTCTCATGCAGAGTGATGGAGTCAGGATTTGAAATGACGAAGGCCCGCGCCGGTTCGGCAAGGGCCTTCTTTTCTTCATGTATGGCCGGGAACGACCTGGTTCGAAGCGCACACACGGCGAATTGGTGTTCAGGCCCGGGGAAGGAGCACCGGGAAGCGCTGTCCCCGCTTTGGTCACGCGCGATGCCTCGAGGCCGTAAGCCCTCTGTACGGCGGACCGCACATCCGGCAGCCCCCCTCCAGCACGACCGGCGGCCCTGGCAGCAACGGAAAAGGAGCGCCCCGTTTGTTATTTCTTGGGCTGGAACAGCAGCTGGCATTCACTGAGCGTGGACGCCAGCTTCTTGGCTGCGGCCGGGTCCAACTGGGCGCCCATCTTCATGACCGTCTCCAGTTCAATGAATTCCTTCAGTGTGTAGGCCTTCATGGTTTTTTCCAGGCTGCACGCGCAATAGGCCTTGGCCTTTCGCTCCAGCTCCACGGGGTCGGACACTGTGGCGGCGAGGCTGGTCTTGGCCGCGGGGATGCACCCGGCGGTGAATTCGTCTCGCACGGCCTGAGGATACTCTTCCTGCCGGGAGCATCCGCCCGCCCCCAGTACGGCCGCGCAGGCCAGCGCAAGCGCGAAACATGTGCTGCGGGCACGCATCAGGCCACCCCCTCGCCGTCTGCCAGGCGAACCTTGTCCTCGCCGTCCTGCTCCTTCACGTACACATCCACCCGCTCCTCGCGCGAGGTGGGCAGGAGCTTGCCCATGTAGTCGGCCTGGATGGGCAGTTCGCGGTGTCCACGATCCACCAGCACCAGGAGTTCCACCTTTCTGGGCCGGCCGAAGTCGAGGATGGCCTCAAGCGCGGCGCGAACGGTGCGCCCGGAATAGAGCACGTCGTCCACCAGGATGAGCTTGCGGCCGTCGATGGCGAAGGGGATGTCGGTCTGATTGATCTGGGGCTGGTGGGCCAGATTGGTCCAGTCGTCGCGGTACAGGTTGATGTCGAGCTTGCCCAGGGGCAGCTCGCAGGAAAGGCGCGATTCCAGTATCCTGCGCAGGCGCTGGGCCAGTTCCACGCCCCGCCGCTGCACGCCCACCAGCGCGAGCTCCGTGCACTCTCCGTGGCGCTCCAGTATCTCGAAGGCCAGCCGCTCCAGGGTGCGCGACATTTCCTTGCCGTTCATCACGATTTTTTGGCGCTTCATAACCTGTCCAAACGATGCTGTTTTTTGAGTATTATCCGATATCGCCGGGCAAGGCAAACCCGGCAATCAAACATTCGTATTTGACCAAGTGCACTTGGAGACCTACTTCAATGGTCAAGAATGATCCGTACGGAGGAGTACATGGTTACAGTTACCGAAACCGCGAAGGCGCAGCTCGACGCGTACTTCGCTGAAAATCCCAAAACCCCCATCCGCGTTTTCCTGACCAGCGGCTCCTGCGCCGGTCCTCAGTTGACCCTGGCCCTGGACGAGCCCAAGGATTCCGACGACGTTTTCGATGTCGAGGGTTATTCCATCGTCGTGGACAAGGAACTTCTGTCGGAAGCCAAGCCCCTCACGATCGAGTTTTCCGGCGCGGGCTTCGCGGTGCAGTCCAGCCTGAAGCTCGGCGGCGGCGGTTGCGGCGGCTGTTCCTGCTCGGGCGGCAGCTGCTCCTGAGTCGGGCCGCTTCCCCACGCCTCGCCCTCGGCGAAGCTTGAGGCGCTTCACAACAGTATTGAATGTTCGCGGCGGTGCGCCCTTCCCGGCCAGGGGAGGAACGCACCGCCGCTGATGTTGCCTGCTCCGTTGCACCACGCGCCGCGCATTCAACTCGGCCCGGAGCCGTTATTACCGTTGCCTCTTTCAACTATAGACAAATCTCGCATTTGACAAACCCGACCTCTGAGCTTACCTATCAGACTGATTTTATCATTCCAGGAGGCTCCAATGTTTACCCTGACAGAAGCTGCAAAGAAGCAGCTGGATTCGTACTTCGCGGACAAGGAGAAATCCCCCATCCGCGTGTACCTCTCTTCCGGCGGCTGAGCTGGCCCCCGGCTGGCATTGGCTCTGGATGAGCCAAAAGATACTGACGATGTTTTCGATGCGGACGGCTACTCCTTCGTGGTGGACAAGGAACTCATGAGCAAGGCCCAGCCCATCACCGTGGACCTGTCCTACATGGGCTTCCAGGTCAATTCGAGCCTGGAACTCGGCGGCGGCGGATGCTCTTCCGGCTCCTGCTCCTCCGGCTCCTGCTCCCAATAGATTCCGTACTCCGGGGCGGCGGCCCGGCCGCCGCCCTTCTTCGCATTTCTGCGCATCCAGGCACTTCACCTCCCGAAGCAATTGACGTATGAGGTGGTTATGCGCGCGCATTCGCACGCCCTGGAGTCCTGATGCCCGGCAAGATCCTCATTATTGACGACGAAATCCACATACGCATGCTCCTCGAGCAGACGCTCGAAGACCTTGAAGAAGAATACGGCGTAGCCATCCTTTCCGCCTCCAACGGGGAGGAGGGCCTCTCGCTCATCAAGCGCGAAAAGCCCGACGTGGTCTTTCTGGACATCATGATGCCCAAGCTGAACGGCTACGAGGTCTGCCGCCGCATAAAAGACGACCCCTCCCTCTCCGGCGCCCTCCAGATCGTGCTGCTCACGGCCAAGGGCCAGGAGGTGGACAGACGCCAGGGCCTGGAACTCGGAGCCAGGCATTATATGACCAAGCCCTTCGACCCCGACGAGGTGCTCGCAACCGCACGAACCCTGCTGGGCATCACCCGCTGAAGTCCCCGCCGAAGTCGTACCATGGTTTTGCGCAGATTTCTCAGAAACAACGATCTCTCGGCCCTGTTCGGCAAGGCCAAGGCCCTCCTTGATCCCGGCTGGGGGGTGGGCATCGTCCAGGGCGGCAGGCTCCTGACCGGACTCGGCATCTCCGAGGACCACCTGGACCAGCCCGGCGCGCTTCGCTTCAGTTCGTCCTTTTCCACCAACGGACATCCCACCGGGCACGTGGTCGTGGCTCCCACCCAGGCCACCGGCGGACATTTCGCCGCCCAGAACGTCCAGCTGGTGGCGGACTTCCTGGCCCAGAGCCTGGAAATGCTCCTCAAGCAGGACGAGGCCCGGCGCGCCCTGGCCACGGACACCCTGGATAAATACCGCGAACTCTCCCTGCTGCACCGGGCCACCGTTGGCCTGAACACCTCGCTTCGCCTGCGCGAGGTCGGCCGCGCGCTTCTGGCCGAATGCCAGTCCGGCGCACTGCCCATGGAAATGGGCATGCTCTTCCTGCGCGACAAGGACAGCGAGGACCCCTCGCCCATCGCCTCCTTCGGGCCCGCCGCCGCGCATCAACTCGAACGCATCATGTCCGGCCCGTTCTTCGCGGACATCATGCGCAGCGGCAAAGGCGAAATCATAAGCGACCTGGCCGCCGACTCGCGCTGGCACGACGAGGCCCCCGGCCTGAAGTCTCTCCTGGCCGCGCCCATCGTGGCCGCCGATTCGCGCGTTGGCGCACTCATTCTGGCCAGCGCGCGCGACATTCCGGTGGAAGCCCGCCATCTCCAGTACGTCACCACCCTGGCCTCCGTGGCCGGCACCGCCATGGGCAACGCCGTGCATTTCGAGAGCATCCAGACCCTGATGAAGGCCCTGCTCCAGGCTCTGGCGACCGCCATCGACGCACGCGATCCCTTCACCGCAGGCCACTCCCACCGCGTGGCCAGGCTGGCCGTGGCCCTGGCCAAGGCGGTCCACCAGGACCAGTCCCGCTTCAAGGACGTCACCTTCGACGCCGGCAGCCTGGCGGAAATCTTCTACGCAGGCCTCCTGCACGACGTGGGCAAGATCGGCGTGCGCGAGCAGGTGCTCACCAAGGCCTCGCGGCTGCCCGACGCCCAGATGCAGGTCATCGGCATGCGCATGGCCCTGTACTCCGAGGTGGCCCGAGCCCCCTGGATGGAACCCTTCGAACGCCTGCGCCGCATCAACCGCTCCGATACCATCAGCCGCGAGGACGCGGCCCTGGTGATGGAGATAAGCCGCCAGGAGATAAGCGCCTGCGGGCAACTGGTCCCGGTGCTCTCGGACCAGGAAACCCTGGCCCTCATGGTGCCGCGGGGGAACCTCCTGCCGGAGGAACGACGCGAAATCGAACGACACCCCACCGAAAGCTTCCGAATCCTCCAGCACATTCCCTTCCCCCGCAACATGCAGAACCTCCTGGACGCCATCTGCCAACACCACGAACGCCTGGACGGCTCAGGGTACCCCGCCGGGCTCAAAGGCGACGAGATTTCGCTGGTGACGCGCATCCTCATGATCGTGGACATCTACGACGCCGTCACCATGGAGCGCCACTACAAACCCGCCCTGCCCCGGGCCAAGGCCCTGCTGGTGCTCGAGGACGAGGCCGAGCAGGGCAAACTGGACAGGCACCTGGTGAACCTCATGACCCTCCGCATCGAGGAAATCGAGGAAGACTCCCAGAACATGGACATGCATCAGGATTTCGAGGCCATTCTGTCGAACGCCCCCCGCTAGCACCCGCCTGGGCGGGATCGCAGGCGCGTGCCCTGCCCTATCCGGTCACTGAATCGTTCCCCGGCTCCCGTCCTCCCGCCTCCCGGTTCCCGGAATCGCCCCCGCTTGGCGAATACGCATCTTGCGTCCGGGCCCGGTCTCGTTTAGGCAGCCTGATCGCCAATCATGCCGAGGGGATCATCATGCACAGCTTCGCCAGCGACAACAATTCCGGCGTCCATCCCGCCGTCCTCGCCGCCATCGCCCAGGCCAACCAAGGCCATGCCGTGGGCTACGGGGCGGACCCCTGGACCGAAGCCGCCCAGGACGCCTTTCGCGCCGAATTCGGTCCTGACGCCCAGGCCTTCTTCGTGTTCCTGGGTACCGCCGCCAACGTCCTTTCCCTGAACGCCCTCACCCGCTCCCACAACGCGGTCGTCTGCGCCAGAACCGCCCACATCAATGTGGACGAGTGCGGCGCTCCCGAGCGCATGCTCGGCTGCAAGCTGCTCACCTGCCCCGGCACCGACGGCAAGCTCACGCCCGAGGACATCCGCCCCTTCCTCAACGACCTGGGCAACGAGCACCACAACCAGCCGCGCGTGGTGTCCATCACCCAGTCCACCGAGCTCGGAACCATTTACCGGCCTGAAGAAGTCAAGGCCCTGGCCGATTTCGCGCACGCAAACGGCCTGTATCTGCACATGGACGGCGCCCGCATCGGCAACGCTGCGGCAGCGCTCGACCTGAGCCTGGCCGCCATCACCCGCGACTGCGGCGTGGACGTGCTGAGCTTCGGCGGCACCAAGAACGGCATGATGTTCGGGGAGGCCGTGGTCTTCTTCAGGCCCGAACTCGCCGGCGAATTCCGCTACCAGCGCAAGCAGGCCATGCAGCTGGCCTCAAAGATGCGTTTCATCTCCGCGCAGTTCTCCGCCCTTCTGGCGGACGGACTGTGGCGCGCCAACGCTCGAAACGCCAACGCCATGGCCCGGCTGCTGGCCAGCGAGGCCGCGACGGTTCCGGGCGTTGCGCTCACCCGCCCGGTGGAGACCAACGCCGTGTTCGCACGCATCCCGGCCAAGGCCGTGTCCGCGCTCCAGGAGCGGTATTTCTTCTATGTGTGGAACGCCTCCCGGGCCGACGCGCCCGAGGTGCGCTGGATGTGCTCCTTCGACACCACGGAGCAGGACGTGCTGGACTTCGTCCAGGCGCTGCGCGGGGTGATGGCCGGATCGTAACGGCTTCTCCACGGCGCGCCGCAGGTCTTCCCGAGCGTGCCGAAACAGGGCATGTTGACGCGATGAAACACCGCATCCTGACCATCAACCCCGGCTCCACGTCCACCAAGGCCGTGCTCTTCGAGGACGGTCACAGCATTCTGGATGCGGAGCTCGCACACGACCGCAGCGAACTTGCGCATTACGAACGGGTGATCGACCAATTGCCGCACCGGATGGACCGCCTGAAAACCGAACTGGGCGGCCTGTCGGCGCTGGGCAGGCTGGACGCGGTGGTGGGGCGCGGAGGCTTCCTGGCTCCCATCCCCGGAGGAGTCTATGCCGTGAGCCAGGCCATGCTGGACGAGCTGCGCGTGGCCGCGCACGGGGACCACGCCAGCAACCTGGGGGCCTTCATGGCGCGCGAGTTCGCCGCCGCCTGCAACTGCCCTGCGCTCATCGTGGACCCGGTGGCCACGGACGAGCTCATGGACGCCGCCCGACTGACCGGTCTGCCCGAAGCGCCGCGCCGCAGCATCTTCCACGCCCTGGGACAGCGCGGGGCGGCGCGCGAGGCCGCGCGAAGGCTTGGGCTCGACTACGAACGGGGCCGCTTCATCGTGGCCCATCTGGGCGGCGGCATTTCCGTGGGCGCGCACCTGAAGGGCCGGGTGGTGGACGTGACCAACGCCCTGGACGGCGAAGGGCCGTTCAGCCCCGAGCGCTCCGGCACGCTGCCGTTGTTGCCGGTGCTGAAGCTGATCGAGGACGGGGTGTACACGCCCGCGCAACTGCGCGAGGTGCTGACGCGCCGGGCCGGGCTCGCGGCGCACCTGGGCGAGAGCGACCTGCGCCGGGTGGAAGCGCGCATGGACGCGGGGGACGAGAAGGCCCTGCAGGTGTTCGAGGCCATGGTCTACGCCATCGCCAAGGCCGTTGCCTCCATGGCTCCCGCCCTGGAAGGCCGGGTGGAGGCGGTGGTGTTCACCGGAGGGATGGCCCGCAGCACGCGCCTGACGCACGAACTGACGCGCCTGACCGCCTATCTGGGGCCGGTGGTCGTGGTGGCCGGGCTGGAAGAGATGGAGACCATGGCCCGTGGCGCGGAGCTTGCGTTGTCGGGCAAACTGCCCGTCCAGACGTATCCGCCGGAGCCTGCCGCACCAACTACATGATCTTGTCCATGAAGGAGCGGATGCGCGGCATCTCGCAGTCCGAGCCGAAGAACTTGGCGGGCGGGTCGGCCAGCAGAATGCGCCCGGCCTCCATGAAGGCCACGGTGTCGGCCACTTCGCGGGCAAAGCCCATGTTGTGGGTGACGATGACCATGGTCATGCCTTCCAGGGCCAGCTTCTTGATGGCCTCGAACACTTCTCCCACCAGTTCCGGGTCCAGGGCCGAGGTCGGCTCGTCAAAGAGCATGAGCTTAGGCTGCATTGCCAGTGCGCGCGCGATGGCCACGCGCTGCTTCTGGCCGCCCGAGAGCGTGGCCGGGAAACGGTCGGCCTTGTCGGCCATGCCCACCTTGCAGAGAACTTCCATGGCCAGGTCGCGCGCCTCGTTCCTGGGGCGTCCGAGCACGGTGACGGGGCCTTCCATCACGTTGCCCAGAGTGGTCATGTGCGGAAACAGGTTGAACTGCTGGAACACCATGCCGATCTGGGTGCGCAGCGCACACAGGTTCTGCTGCGTGTCCAGCGCGAGCTTGCCGCCCACATGCCTGTAGCCCGCACTCTTGCCCTCGAAGCGGATCTCGCCCGCATCCACGGTCTCCAGGAAGTTCATGGCCCGAAGCAGGGTGGACTTGCCCGATCCCGAAGGCCCGATGATGACCACTTTCTCGCCGCGCGACACGGTCATGGATACGTCGTCCAGAGCGTCGTGCTCGCCGAAGCGTTTGCGCAGGTTCAGACACTCGATGAGGGGATGCGTGTCAGCGTTGCTCATAAATGCCCACGCGCGCCTCGATGCGCTCGAAGATGAAGGTGAACACGGTTGTGAAGAACAGGTAGATGAGTCCGGCCAGGATGATTGCGGTCACGTTGAAATAGGTGTTGAACATCTGGTCTGCGGCGCGCATGAGTTCCACCATGGCGATGGTGGAGACCAGGGCCGTATCTTTGATCAGGGCGATGAATTCGTTGGCGATGGGCGGAACCAGGCGCTTGTAGGTCTGGGGGACGATGACCCGGCGCATGGCCTGGCCGTAGGTCATGCCCAGGGCCTTGGCGGCTTCCATCTGGCCGCGCGGGATGGACTCGATGCCTGCGCGGATGATCTCGGCCAGGTAGGCCGAATAGTTCACGCCAAGGCCGATGAGCGCTGCGGACAGGGGCTTCAGTGTAATGCCCATGGAAGGCAGGCCGTAGTAGATGAAAAAGAGCTGGAGCAAAAGCGGCGTGCCGCGAAACAGCCAGATGATCATCCAGCACGGGGCGCGCAGAAATTTGAAGGAGCTTATGCGCCCCAGCGCGATCAGCAGCCCCCCCACCGGGGAGATGATGATGGTGCAGAACACCAGGAGCAGCGTCATGCCCGCGCCCACCAGCAGCGAGGGCAGGAAGCGCCAGCAGTCCTGAAGGAAGCGTTCCCAGGCGGGCATGCGCTCGCGCTCGATGGAAATGATGATGTTCTTGGCCTCGGCGTGCTCGGAATAGTGGGCCAGGACCTCGCGGGCTGCCGCGACGGCTCCGTCGAAGTCCTTGGAGGCGATGCGCAGCCGCGCCACCTGCATGCGGGCGCTGGCGTAGAGTCCTTCGTCCTCGGCTTCGGCGGTGGGCGCGGGGACTCGCAGGAACAGGGCCTCGGCGTCCTGGAGGCGGCCCTCGGCCATGGCGTCGCGCCCCTGGCGCATAAGAGTTTCCGAATCCTGAGCCTGCGCTGGTATTGCCGCAAACAGCGCGACGCACGCGCACAGGACGAGCAGCCCTCTTTTCAGAGCGCCTTTCAAATGCCTTGGACTGTATGATTTGCCGTTCACGACGCGAAGCCTATGGAAAGTTTTTGAAGGGGGTGCAGGGGGAAACTTTTTTCGAAAAGTTTCCGCCCTGCTCTTCTCTTGGTCTTAACTCTTACCACTTCTTGGGGTTGGTGATGTCCTCACCGAACCACTTCTTGCTGATCTTGCCCATGGTTCCGTCGGCAACCATCTGGTCGATGGTCTTCTGGACCATGTTCTTCAGGTCGGCGTCGGCCTTGCGGAAGGCGATGCCGAAGGGCTCCTTGGTGATGAAGCCGGGCAGGACCTTGTACTTGCCGGGGTTGGTGGCAACGAAGTAGCGGCCGGAGACGTTGTCGATCACCACGGCGGCCAGGCGGCCGGAATCCAGGTCCAGGAAGGCCTTGGGGTTGGCGTCGTATTCCTTGACCTCGGCCGGGGCCTTGGGAAGCTTCTTCACGGCTTCCACGGCGGAGGAGCCCTTCTGGACGCCGATGACCTTGCCGGCCAGGTCGTCAAAGCCCTTGGCCTTGCTGTCGACCTTCACCACGGCGATCTGGCCGTCCATGATGTAGGGATTGGTGAAGAGCACCTTCTCGGCGCGTTCCTTGGTGATGGTCATGCCGTTCCAGATGCAGTCGAACTTCTTGGAGTCGAGCGACAGGATCACGCCGTCCCAGGCGGTGGGCTGCCAGACGATCTTGATGCCCAGGCGCTTGCCGAGCTCTTCGGCGGCGTCGATATCGAAGCCGACCAGCTTGCCGTCGTCCTGCTTGAAGCCCATGGGGGGGAAGGAATCGTCCAGGCCGATGACCAGCTTGCCTTCCTTCTTCACCGCGTCCCAGGAGCCGTCGGCGGCCTGGGCCAATCCGGTGAATCCGCACAGAACCATTGCCAGAGCCAGAATCCAGATGCGTTTCATGAGAGCCTCCTCATTTGGTGTGCCTGCTGTCTGCTCAACGCGCGCCCGGCTGGCCGGGCAAACCCAGAATCCCTATAGGATGGGGCCGGAAGTGGCAAGGGGCTGGGAAGCCCGGACATTGCGGGCGACGGCGGACGGGACTCTCAGGAACGGGCGTGCGCGCACGGGACAGACGCCCCGGAGGGTGCGGACGCAACCGGCCGGGCGGGCCTTGAAAGCGCGCCGGACACCAGATGGTCCACCATGTCGTCAAGCGTTGAGGGCGTATCGGGCGCATTGTCGGCGCAAAGGCTGGACGGCGGTTCCGGGATACCGTCCAGAATGTGGTCCAGGATGGTGTCGATGGCTTCGATGGACATGACGGAGGCCCCCTTGGCGCGTCAGCGTAATGGCACGGCCTGGCATCTACCGTCCGCGCGTGCCCGTCATGCAGCATGATTGCGGCAATCCGGCGGCGGAAATGAAAAAGCCCCGGCTGGTGGCCGGGGCTTGGAGGGGCGAGCCTTTATGCTCGAAAATTCCTAAGACTGGGTGCCCAGGAAGCGGATGGACACGATCTCGTAGCTGATGCGGCCGCGCGGCGCGTCAACGGTGATCTCGTCGCCCTCGGACTTGCCGAGCAGAGCCTGCCCGACGGGGGAAAGGATGGAGATGCTGCCCTTGCTGGGTTCGGACTCGTCGGGGCCGAGCAGGGTCCAGGTTTTCACCTCGCCGCTGTTGGAGTCTTCGATTTCCACGGTGGCGCCGAAGATGACCTTGTCGCCGCTCAGGGTGCTCAGATCGATGACCTGGCTGGTGGCCAGACGGCCTTCGATGTAACGGATCCGTGCTTCCAGCATCCCTTGGCGGTCGCGGGCGGCCTCGTAACCCGCGTTTTCACGCAGGTCGCCTTCCTCCCGGGCTACTTTGATGGCCTCGATGACGGCGGGACGCTCGTTCTTGAGGTCGCCAAGTTCCTTTTCGAGACGTCTGAAACCTTCCATGGTGATGGGGACACGTTGCATGTGCGATTCCTCAAACTTGCCGCGGGAAATACCCCTCGGCGCGATATGAAATAAAAAAGGGTTGCCCGGAGCCTCACGGCCCCGGGCGCGTTCCGATGACGTACGGATACCCTAGCCATCAGGCCGGGTCAAGTTCCTCAAAGGGAGGTGATCAGTGGGTCGTGTCCGAGCCGGGACCCGCCTTGCGGCCGGCCTTGTATTCACGGGCTTTGGCTTCGCGCGCTTCCAGGATGGCTTCCTCCACGCGCGACAGGCGGGCGCACAGCGACGCGGCCACTTCGGCCACTCCTTTTCCGCCCAGGGATTCCACGCACTCCAAATCTTCCGCTATCACCTTCTCCATGCGCTCGGACTCCAGGAACATCACGTAGGCCAGCGCCAACGCGGCGTTGTTTCCCTCGGAGCCGTCGCACAGCACTTCCACCTGCGACGCAGTAGCTGTTTCGAACAGGCGGTCCACGAACATGCCGATCCATTTTCGGTGCAGCTCGGGCAGCAAGGGGGGCACGGTTTCGGCCACGCAGGCCGCGGCCTGACTGGACATGTCGGGCCGTACGGCTCCGAGCAGTTCACGGATGGCTTCCTGACGACCATCCTGTGATTCGAGGGTGCGCTGATACAGAACCTTGTGGATGTGCAGCCGCATGACTGCCTCGCGGGAATCCATGTACGGAGTATCCTCCTCTTGCGGTTGGGGAAAAGCCTAAATAATGCACACTTCCCCCAGAGGCAACCCCCGCTCCCAAAGCAATTTTCGCTTGCACACCAGGCCCGGCGGGTACAAATTGCACAGATGAACGCTACACTCCATGAAATCATTGAGCTTACGGACGAACTCATCCGTTTCCGGTCAACCGCTTCCAACCAATCCGAACGCACGGCCTGCGCCGATTTCATCTTCAACTGGCTGGAGCGCAACCACATCACCGCCAGGCGCATGACCGTGGACGGCGTGGACAGCATCCTGGCGCTTCCCGACTCCGGGCATTGCCGCGTGCTTCTCATGGCTCACTTCGACGTGGTGGACGCGCCGGAGCACCTGTTCACCCCCGAAGTGAAGGACGGCAAACTCTTTGGTCGCGGTGCCAACGACGACAAGTACGCCGTGGCCACATCCATGGTGCTCCTGAAGCGCCTGCGTGAGCGCGGCGAACCGGGCTCCACGGGCACTCTGGGCATCCTCCTGAGCGGCGACGAGGAGGTCGGCGGACGGCGCGGCGCGCAGCAGGCCCTCAAGCACGTCTCGGCGGATTTCTGCATCGCCCTGGACGGCGGCAACCCCGAGAGCATGGTGGTGTTGGAAAAGGGCGTCCTTCGCCTCAAGCTCACCGCAAACGGCAAGGCCGCCCACGGCGCGCGCCCCTGGATGGGGGTCAACGCCATCGAACTCCTCATGGCCGATCTCGCGGCGCTCAAACCCATCTTCGACGTGGAAGCCCCCGAGCACTGGCACCGTACCCTGAACATCGGCATGATACACGGCGGCACGGTGGTGAACATGGTCCCGGCAACCGCGGAAGCGTCCCTGGATATCCGCTACACCGAGCACGACGACCCCGACGCTCTGCTGGCATCCATCAAGGCGGTGGTGGCGGGAGAAATCACCCTGATACGACGCGACTCCATCTTCAACGGAGGTCAGTCCCCGCTGCTGGAGCGCCTGCGCAAGTTTGCTCCCAAGGCTCAACTGACCCGCGCCCACGGAGCCAGCGACGCCCGGTTCCTGTCCGAGCATGCCATCCCCGGCATCGTCTGGGGCGCTGAAGGCGCGGGCACGCAGCACTCCGAGGGCGAATATCTGGTGATCGAGAGCCTGGAGCGGCTGGTTACGAGTCTGGAAGGGTTCCTGGACAGCCTGCACGCCGAGGAAGCCGGAGTGTAGTGTCGCGGCTTGAGAAACAGGAATGGGTTTTTCTCTTGGCAGCGACAAGAGACACCCCTGTGTTGAATCCCGGATGAACTCCCATGGCGAGAGCATCCACAGCAAAAACGCCCGCGTTTCCCATTCCACCCAGTGCCTGCACAATGACTGCGGACGGAGTAAGGATTTACTCCGTCCGTACGCTACATTTTGAAAACTCGACAATAGAGAATATTCATCGTGCCACACTGTTGCATGAGACTATTTTTTGGCCGATAATCAAACTGGTTCATACGCACTCAAAACACTTGCGTCAGCAGTCATCCTGTCAGAATCTTTCCTGTTACCTGAACTTGTCTGGACATTGTTGGAAAAATACGCTTTATTGGGTTTGGTTTTGGACATCCAGCCATTCATTAGAATGGTTGTCTGCAAGTTGGCGTCCAGTGGCATGAATTGTAACCAAGCAGCGCGTAGCGCAACAAATGGCTGTGGCGTGAAATTGATCAATCGATCAAGTCAGGTGACTCTCCGTGAACTTCAAAACGATCAGGAGGCAAGAAAATGAGAATTTTATCACTTTTGATTTCGTTGTTGCTGTTCAGTGTCACTGCATTCGCCGCTGATGAAGCTGCAGATCAAGCCAACAGGGCTAAATTCGAAAAAGAGTGCGCTGCTTTGATTGCTGCGGGTGGTCCCTGCGCCGACGTAAAAACTGGCGGTGGCGGAAGAAGAGGGTGCGTCGCCAAGCCGGAAAATCTCGAAAAAGCCACACCTGCCTGCAAACAGGTCATTGAGGAATGGAAGGCTCTGCCGAAGTAACGTAACTGCTGTCTCGCCAGAGAAAGAGATCTTATAGACTTTTAACCCCCGTTGCGGAAACAGCCATTCCGCAACGGGGGTTTCTTGCGACGAAAGACTGCAAAGGGGGATGGTTCCGACAGGGGGTGGGCGTAAGCCTCCAGCAAGATGGCAGATATTTGAAACGTATACGAGCGAACGTTCCAGGCTGTCGTGGAAGACAGCCTCCGGCGGCCAAAGGGGCGAGCCCCTTTGGAACCCTTATGGGGTCTGCATATTCAGGCTGATTGAGTCTAGGTCAGGCAAATCCAGCATGGCCACGGCGCGCACCGGCGCGCCGTCTCCGGAAATGGCCAGGGGCAGGCCCATGAACAGAAAGATTTCGTCGCGGGGCAACCGGTAGGTGTTGGCCAGATTCTCGAAGCTCACGATCCCCGCGCTGCACAGTTCGCGCTCGATGGCTTCGTCCATGGGGAATTCCACGGCCTGTGCCACGAACGGCGGACGCGCCGCCAGCACCAGCGGGAGCTCGTCCCTGTCGAGAGGCGCGTCGGCGTAGATCAGGCCAACGCCCTCCGGAATGGGGACGTAGCCGGGGGGCAACGAAGCGTCGATCCGGCCCCGCTCCGTTCCTTCAGGCAGGCGCGTCACCGGCTGCCGCACCACGGCCTTGCCCACGAAATGCGAAAGCTCAAGTTCTTCCAGGCGCGTGCCGCCCTCGGCCATGTGCCAGGGCGCGTTCACGTGCGTCCCGGCGTGGCTCCCAAGGTGAATTTCGCACAAACGCCATCCCGTGTCCGGCAGATCATGAATCTGCCGGACGCTCACCGGCGGATCGCCGGGATACCCGGCCATGCCGTCGGCCAGGGGTACAGTCAGGTCAATGAGGCGCATGGGGCTGGGCGTGGCTCGCGCCAGCCGCGGCCTCCTCGCCGTTCTTGCTCTTGAAGCGCCTGCCCAGCCAGGTCTGGAAGCGGTCCAGGTAGGTGTAGTACACCGGCGTGAAGTACAGCGTCAGAAGCTGCGACACCAGAAGACCGCCCACCACGGCCAGACCAAGCGGCCTGCGGGCCTCGCCCCCCGCGCCAAGCCCCATGGCGATGGGCAGCGTGCCCATGAGCGCGGCCATGCTGGTCATCATGATGGGCCTAAAGCGCACCATGCATCCCTGGAAGATGGCCTCCGCCGGGGTGAGGTTCTGGTCGCGCTGGGCCTCCAGGGCGAAGTCGATCATCATGATGGCGTTCTTCTTCACGATGCCTATCAGCATGATGATGCCCACGAACCCGTAGATGTCCAGGTCCTGCTTGAAGAGCATGAGCGTGGCCAGCGCGCCCACTCCCGCCGAGGGCAGGCCCGAGAGGATGGTCAGCGGGTGGATGAAGGACTCGTACAGGATGCCGAGCACGATGTAGATGACCACGATGGACAACAGCACCAGCACGGACAGGCCCGCGAACGAGGACTGGAACGCCTGGGCCGTGCCCTCGAACTTGGTGGAGAAGCTGGCCGGGAGCACCGTGCGCGAAACCGCCTCCACCGCTTCCACGGCCTGCGACAAGGATGTGCCCGGACGCAGGTTGAAGGAGAGCGTCACCGAGGGCAGCTGCC
The DNA here is from genome assembly GCA_046566965.1 of Acidobacteriota bacterium. Lineage (GTDB taxonomy): Bacteria > Desulfobacterota > Desulfovibrionia > Desulfovibrionales > Desulfovibrionaceae > Fundidesulfovibrio. Next base: position 15,936 of record JBKICU010000026.1, on the reverse strand, counting down.
CGGAGTGGTTCACCGAGAGCGGTCCCACGCCGATGGAGCGCTTCACCAGCACGTCCAGCGGCACGAGCTTCATGGTGACCGGGGAGCGCACGTACAGCCGCGACATGAGCGACGGGTCGCCCTGGAAGCGCGGCAGCAGCTCCATGATCACCTGATAGTCGCTGTTGGGGGCGTAGATGGTGGAGATCTGGCGCGAGCCGTAGGCCGTGTACAGGGCGTCCTCGATCTGGCGCACGGTGATGCCCAGGGCCGAGGTCTTGTCGCGGTCGATGTCCAGGCGCACCTGGGGGTTCTTGAGTTGCAGGTCGGAGTTCACGTCCTGCAGGATGGGGATATCCTTGAGTTTTTCCTCAAGCTCCGTGGAATACTTGAACAGGTCCTGGGTGTCGGGGTTTTGGAGCGTATACTGGTACAGGCCCTTGGAAAAGTTGCCGCCCAGCCGGATTGCCGGAGGGTTCTGCAAAAAGGCCATGATGCCCGTCACCTGCCCGAGCTGCGGGCGCAGTTTCTGGATGAGCTGGTCCGCCGAGAGGGGCCGCTCGTGCCTGGGCTTCAGCTTCACGAACATGCGCCCGGAGTTGAGCGAGGCCACCGGGCCGCCCGCGCCCACCACGGACATGAAGCCTTCCACGTTCTCGTCCTTGGCGATGATGTCCATGAGGCGCTTCTGCTTCTCCACCATGGAATCGAAGCTGATGCCCTGCTCCGCCTCGGTGACCACGGCGATCTGGCCGATGTCCTCGCTTGGCAGAAAGCCCTTGGGGATGGCCGAAAACAGCCAGGCCGTCACGCCCAGCAGCGACAGCGAGAAAAGCATGGTGATGCGCCGATGCGAGATGACCCAGCGCAGCGATCGCTCGTAGGCCCGCAGCATGGCGGTGAAGCCGTTCTCGATGAGCGTGTAGAGCCTGCCGTGCTTTTCCTGATCGTGTCGCTTGAGCCACAGGGAGCACAGCATGGGGGTCAGCGACAGAGACACGAACCCGGAGAACAGGATGGCCACGCAGATGGTGACCGCGAATTCCCGGAACAGCCTGCCCACCACGCCGCCCATGAACAGCACCGGCAGGAACACCGCCGTGAGCGAGATGGTCATGGACAGGATGGTGAAGCTGACCTCGGCCGCGCCTTCCTGCGCAGCCTTGAGCGGCGGCTTGCCCATCTCCATGTGCCGGACGATGTTCTCCAGCATGACGATGGCGTCGTCCACCACGAAGCCCACCGAGAGCGTCAGCGCCATGAGCGAGATGTTGTTCAGGCTGAACCCGAACTGCTGCATGAGCGCGAACGTTCCCAGAAGCGACAGCGGCAGCGCCAGCGAGGGGATGAGCGTGGCCGAGACGTTTCGCAAGAACAGAAAGATGACCAGGATGACCAGACCTACGGTGAGCAGCAGCGTGAATTTGACGTCCTCCACGGACTCCTTGATGGAGACCGAGCGGTCGATCATGATCTCCATGTTCACGGCCTCGGGCAGCTGGGCCTTGAAGCCCGGCAGCAGGTCCTTCACCGCGTCCACCACGGCCACGGTGTTGGTTCCGGGCTGGCGCATGATGGCCAGCACGAAGCCGGGCTGGCCGTTGAAGAAGTTGCGGCGGCGGTCGTTCTCCACCGAGTCGAAGGCGCGGCCAAGCTCGCTCAGGCGCACGGGCGAGCCGTTCTTGTAGGCCACGATGATCGGCCCGTAGAACTCGGCGCGGGTGAGCTGCCCCGAAGCCTGGACCGTGAACTCCCTGTTGGGGCCTGCCAGCGTGCCCGTGGGCAGGTTGGCGTTGGCGTTTCGCACCGAGGTGACCACCTCGTCGATGCCGAGTTCCCGCGAGGCCAGGGCGTCGGGGTCCAGCTGGATGCGCACCGCGTACTTCTGGGAGCCGTACACCACCACCTGGGACACGCCGCTGACCATGGAGATGCGCTGGGCCAGCATGGACTCGGCGTACTCGTTCAGGTCGGACAGGCGCATGGTGGGCGAGGATATGGCCAGATACAGCACGGGCTGGTCCGCCGGGTTCACCTTGCGGTAGGTGGGCGGCGTGGTCATCTCGGCGGGGGTGTTCTTGACCGCCTGGGCGATGGCCGAGTTCACATCCTGGGCTGCGGCGTCGATGTTTCGCGACAGGTCGAACTGGAGCGTCACCTTGGTGAGGCCCAGGGTGGAGTTGGAGCTCATGGAGTCCAGGCCCGCGATGGTGGAGAACTGCTTCTCCAGCGGCGTGGCCACAGAGGAGGCCATGGTCTCGGCGCTGGCTCCGGGGAAGGTGGCCGTCACCTGGATGGTGGGGAAATCCACGTTGGGCAGGTCGGACACGGGCAGCACGTTGTAGCCCATGACGCCGAAAATCATGATGGCCACCATGACCAGGGTGGTCATGACCGGGCGTCTGATGAAACCGGTGGAGAGGCTCACTGTTTGTTCTCCCCGGCTCCACCGGCTGCCGGGGCCTTGGCGTCGGCGGTCTTGGTCCCGGTACCCTGCCCCGCGCCCTTGACCTCCACGAGGGTGTTGGGCGCGAGCCTCACATGGCCGTCCGTGACCACGGTCTCGCCGGGGGAGACGCCCTTGGCGATGATGATCTTGTCGCCCGCGTTGCCCCCGGTCTCCACGATGCGGAACTCGGCCTGGTTCTGGGCGCCCACCACGTAGACGAAACTGCCCTGCAGACCCTGCTGCACGGCCGTACCCGGAACGGTGATCACGTTGTCTCGGTTGTCCAGGTTCAGGGCCACCTTGGCGAACTGTCCCGGCCAGAGGCGCTTGTCCGTATTCTTGAACAGGGCCTTCAGGCGGATGGTGCCGGTGGCGCGGTCCACGGCGTTGTCCACGGCGGCCAGTTCGCCCTTTTCCTGCTCGGGCGCGCCCTCGCCCAGGGTGACCGCCACTTCCAGCGGAGATTTGCCCATGCGGGAGGCCACGTCGGGCAGGTACTGCTCCGGCACGGAGAAGCTCACGTACACGGGTTGGATCTGGTTCAGCACCAGGAGGTTGCGGTCGTCGTTGGCCTTGATCACGTTGCCGAGGTTCACCAGCACCCCGCCCACGCGCCCGGCAAAAGGTGCTTTCATCACCGAGTACTCCAACTGAAGCCTGGCCTGCTCGATGGCCGCCTCGGAGAGCTTGATGGAGGCACGCAGGCTCTTGGCGTCCGTCTGGGACTGGTCGAACTGCTGCTGGCTGACCACGTCCTTCTGCTTGAGTCCGGTGTAGCGGGCGAAGTCGTCCTCGGCCTTCTTCAGAAGGGCCTGGTCGCGCTCGAGCTTGCCCTGGGCCTCCTTGAGCGCTGCCTGGAAGGGGCGCGGGTCCAGCACGAAGAGCACGTCCCCCGCGGCGACCTCCTGGCCGTCGCGCACGCGCTGCTCCACGATGAGCCCGCCCACCTGGGAGCGCAGCGCCACGCTGCGGAACGGCTCCACGTTGCCCACGGCGGTTATCTGAACGGGGATGGAGCCCGACTCGGCCTTTGCGGCGCTCACCGGCACGGGCCGCCTGGTCTGGGCCTGCTTCTTCTTGTCGTCCGAGCAGCCCGCAAGAAGCGCTGAAACGAGAAGAACACTCACAACAAACACGGCATAACAACGCTTCATCATTGCCCTTCCTGTCCTTCCCGTCTTTGCAGCTCTTGCGGCCAGTCCGGCCCGGTCTCGCGATAGCCCCGGATCGCCGCCAGGCTGAATCGCACGATGTGGCAAACCAATATGTCGATTCCTTGGGCGTCCCAGGTTACATCCGGGAACAAAATTTCTATCGCCGCCCTGGCCCGGTAATAATGCTGGCATTGCCCGACCACCGACAGCGCGCAATGGCGCACGTCCTGCTCGGTGGCTCCCTCCCCCAGAAGGGTGGACACGGCTGCCATGAGCCGCTCCATGTTGGGGCGGATGGACGACTGCACCATGCGCTCCAGGGCAGGGGAGGGATTGCCCATCTCCTTGGCCATCAGGCGGGTGCTCCAGCCGGGGCCGTCCTCGCCCAGGGTCCGCTTCAGGAAGGAGCGGACGTAGGCCGCCAGGGCTTCCGCGGCCTTGGGCCTGCCGCTTAAGTCTTCCGGGATTCCGGCCGTGGGGGGATGGCGACGCAGGCCTTCCTGGTGGCAGTGCTCCAACAGGGCGTCGTACAGGCCGCTCTTGCCGCCGAAATGATAATTCACCGAGGCCACGTTGGCCCCGGCCTTGACGCAAATCTCCCGGATCGTGCCCGCCTGGAAGCCCTTTTCGGAAAAGACCTCGCCTGCGGCGTTCAGAAGCCTGAGCTTTGTTTCGTCCTGATCCGGTTGCAGCATACGTCCTCAAACAAGCGTTTCAATCACGTGTTTAGCCCGATTGCCTGAACCTGTCAAAAGGCGTATGACCCCCGCTCTGTGACAGTACTGAAATGAAGCAAGAACACCCCGACAATCCTTTCGCCGCCAAACCCTGGGCCTGCATGGGCGTGGCGGCCACGGGCACGTTCATGGCCACCCTCGACGGCGGCATAGTGAACGTGGCCCTTCCCACCATCGCCTCCCAGTTCGGGGCGGAGTTGCCCTTCGCCCAATGGGTAATCACCATCTACCTTCTGTCCATCGCCTGCCTGCTGCCCGCTTTCGGCCGCCTGGGCGACATGAGCGGACGCAAGGCCAAATACCGACTGGGATTTTTCCTGTTCACGCTGTCCTCCGCGCTGTGCGGGGCCGCGCCGGGGATGTGGTGGCTGATCGCGGGGCGGGCCTGCCAGGCCGTGGGCGGGGCGCTGCTCATGGCCAACGGCCCGGCCATCGTGGTCATGAGCTTTCCCGGTCCCAAGCGGGGGCGCGCCCTGGGCATGATCGGCATGGTGGTGTCGCTCGGCTCCCTGGCAGGACCGGCGCTCGGAGGACTTCTGGTGAGCTGGCTCGGCTGGCCGTCCATCTTCTACGTCAACGTGCCCGTGGGGATACTGGGCATGATCCTGGTGCAGCGCATCCTGCCTGACGACCGCAAGCAAAGCGCCGACAGCTTCGACCTGGTCGGAGCCGTGCAATACGCCGTGGGCATCATCTTCCTGCTGACGGCCATCACCCACGGCGGACGCTGGGGTTGGGGATTTCCGGGGACGCTGGTCTGCGAGGCTGTGGCGCTGGCGTCCCTGTGGCTGTTCCTGCGCCGCCAGTCCCGGGTGCGCCACCCCGTGGTGGACCTGTCGCTGTTTCGCATCCGCGGCTTGGCCGTGGGCAACCTGGCCTCGCTCCTGTGCTTCATGGCGCTTCTGGGCAACGCGCTCATGCTGCCGTTCTTCCTGGTGCACGTGGGGGGGTTGAGCTCCCGCGACGCGGGGCTGGTCCTGGCGGTGATGCCCCTGACCATGGCCTTCGCCGCGCCGGTGAGCGGGTATCTCTCCGAAAAGCTCAGCCACGCGCTGCTCACGGGCCTGGGCATGGCCGTGGCGGCGGCCGGGCTCTATTCCCAGACGCTTCTGACCGCCTCCTCCGGAATGCTGCGCATGGCCGTGGGCCAAGCCGTGCTGGGCCTGGGTTTCGGCATCTTCGTCTCGCCCAACAACAACGCCGTGCTCGGCAGCGCGCCCAGAGCCAAGAGCGGCGTGGCCGGAGCGATCATGGCCCTGGTGCGGACGCTCGGCATGGCCAGCGGCATCGCTGTGTCCACCGCGGTGTACGAGGCCTGGCACAACAGCGCCGTGGCCGCCGGACAAAACGATCTGTCCGCGTTTGTCGCCGGATTCGACGCGTCGCTTTTCTGTGCGGCCGGACTTGCCCTGGGGGCCGCCGCCGTTTCCCTGGCCCGGCCCTGGAAAGCACGCCCTCCCTCCACGGGATAGGCTTTTTTTTCAAAGGTTTTTGCTGTACGCTCGGTCTGCCCCACCTTCAGAACGGGCATGAAGGTATCATCCATGAGCCACGACGATTCCACCCCCCGCATCGACAGCTACCTGGCGGCGCTGCGCCGACTCAAGGAGATTTCCTCCCCCCGGCGCGAAGTCCTGGAGCGGGAGCTTCTGCTGGCGGTGTTGCAGGCCAACCGAGAACGCCTGGCTGAATCCCCCTCCCAGGAAGCCGACCAGCAGCATCTGACGGCCACCATCGTTTCGCGCGCCGAGCCCCTGCCCGCGCACGCGCTCTACCGGGAGTGGGCGTCCCAGTTCCTGGCGGTACTGAACCAGTACGAGGTGGCCGTTCGCACTGGCGCGGCGGCACAGGCCGCTTCCCTGCTGGACCAGCTCCTGAACCTGGAAAGCCTTTTGGCCAAATGCCTGCAAGGCTATATCATCCTCTCCGGACTGGTCCGCGACGATTTCAACGACGTGATCCTCAAGCGCTTCGGCGAGTCCGCCCTGGCCGACATCGACGAAATATCGCACGCGGGTTTTTCCGACGACCATTACTGGAAGGCCCTGCTGGAACGCTTCGTGTTCGGCTTCATCGACAAATGCTTTGCCGAGATGCTGAACAAGCAGCAGTTCAAGCTGAGCCGCGACGGCTCCTTCGTGGCCGTGCGCTTCCCCCTGGATGCAGTGCTGGCCGAACTGACCGGCACGGACAAAGAGATCGACAAGACCCGACTCCAGGCCACCGTGGAGGCGGCGCGGACAGATTCCGTGTGCCTGAAGGCGGCCACGGCCATTTCGGCGCTGCTGCCCGGCCTGGACAGGCCCCTGCTTCCGCCCAGGTCTGCCCGCCAGGACTACGACGTGCTGGCCTCGATAGCCTCCATGGACCCCGAGGCCGGACTTTTCGTCAGCGTTTTCGTGGACGGCATCCCCATGCCTCCTGACGAAGACGAACAGAAAGGCGAGGAACCGGCAGTCACGGCGCAGCGTACGCTGGCCCGCAAGGAATTTCTCAGGAACCAGCTGCTGGCCATGGCCACCGGAGCGGCGCTGGCGCTTGGCATCACTCGCGAGGATCTGGGCAAGGCAATCCAGAACTTCACGGCCAAGGAACAGGAGAAAATCCTGACCCTGGCCGGAGCCCTGGAACCCGCATCCCTTGGCATGGCCCACACGCTGATGCTGGAATTCGCCCTGTGCCGACTGCTCACGGAGAAGACCGCCAGCGAGGGCGCCAAGGTGCAGGTGAAGTGCCTGCGGCAGCGCCGGGCGTCCCGCGCCGACGTCGCCGCCCTGGCGCCCGCCGGGTTCAACCGCATCCGCCAGAAGCTGTTCTTCGACGAAGACCCCTCCGGCCCGGAGTGGCTCTTCTTCAAGGCCAGGACACCTCAGGAACTGGCCGAGGCCACGAAGCTCTCCAACATGGAGCCGCAGTTGACCCACGGCCTGCTGGCCTTGTGGAACAAGCAGGAATTCAAGGTGGAGGCGGTGACCCTGGTGAACATGACGCTGGTGGCCAAGGCCACTCAGAACGTGCAGGCCAAGCTTGGGGAGATTCTCGGAAAGCTGGGCGTGGTCAAGACCGCCCAGGACTAGACTCCCCCCGAAGTATTCCACGAAAAAGCGCGGCGTCCCAGGGGACGCCGCGCTTTCGATTCTTTCGGGGAATTCTTCCCTTCACGCATCGGCAGCCGGACTCTCTTCACGACCCGCCGGACCACGGAACCCGCCAGGGATTCCAAGGGGGCTCGCCCCTTTGGCCGCCGGAGGCCTCTCCCCCGACATCCGGTCCGGGGTCAGTCCGGAACCCCGGCGCGACGCCGAGAGTGCCGGAACCAGGCGGACCGCACGCCGATCCGGCCACATCTCCCGGCTCACTCCGTTCCCTGTCTGCGACGTGTTCCAGAAACCCGACGGTCCGCACTCTCCAATCCGGCCATATTTCCCGGCCTTCCCTCGCTCCGGACCGCCGCCGGGGCATCACCAGGCCCCAGGGAAACGCACGCCCGATTCCGGCCAGTCGTCACCAAGGCGCCGGCCCGACCGACCAGCTTCCCGGCCTGCCTACTGCGCGGGATTGGCCTTGGGCTTTTCCAGCTTCAGGAGTTGGCTGCCTTCGCGCAGGTATTTCAGCACATCGATGCCCACGTAGTCCTCCTGCTTGGGCGGCAAGGCGCCGGCAGGCACTTGGACGGGAGCAAGGCCCGAGGGCAGAAGCCGCGTCAGCTCATCAGATGCGGGTTCTGCCTCGCGCTGAACCATGGACAGGGTCACGGCAACGGGCTGATAATAGAAGGAGAGCTTCACGCCGCCCGCCGGGTCCTTCTTGAGCTTCACGCGCACCGGGCCGGTCTTCCACCGCACCACGGAGGAACCGCCCTCGGTCATTTTCTTGCCGTGTCCGTACAGGCGGCTCAGCTCGCCCGCCAGTTTGTCGAAGGAGGCGTCTTCATTCAGACGCAGGTACGCGGCGTACAGCCTGCCGCCGGACTGCCCGTAGAACACCGTGGGCTTGCCGTAGCCCTGCATGACGTAGGTTTCGCGCAGGTTCACGAAGTAGTCCACGCCGTCGTCGGAACGCAGCTTCAGGAAGTCCTTGCGCCTGCTCACGTCCTCGCCCCAGGCAGCCGACCCGAAGCCCTTGGTGATGGGGGACATTTTGGCCGGTGCGGCCGCCAGACAGGGCACGGCAAGAACCGCGACCATAAGAATCATCAGAACACAACGGATCAGTCCAGCCACGCTCTCCTCCTGCTCAACCGTATGAGACGGTGATAGCCGCAGGTCATCCTCGTGGCAAGCGCGGCCTTGAACACAGCGCAGGCCTCCCGCCACCGGCACGGCCTGCCGGGTCCGGGAGAACTCCCCAGCGGGAGCGCGCGGGCGTGGATTGCAGAACGCCGACGGGATCAGCTCAGGCTTCTGCCGCCGAGCATGGCCAGGGCGGACTCTTTCTCGTCGGCTAGGCGGGTGGTCACGGCGACGCGCAGGCGGCCGCGTCCGGCGAACTGGGTCATGCGTTGAGCGTAGACTTCCTCGATGAGAGCCTTGTCGGACTTCTCCTGCCCCTTGGCCTGGAGCTTCTCCACGGCGGAGGTGAATATATCCGACGCGCCGTTGGGGCCGTGCTGCACGGCGGTGCTCCAGAGCACCTCGCGCACGGCCTGGGAGCGCTTGGAGAGGTCCTCTCCGGTGGACAAGGTGATGGACTTGAGCGCGGGCTGATAGTGGGTGTCGCCGATGAACTCGTGCTGCAAGGCCTCGAAGCGCTTGGGATGCTGGGAGGCGATGCGTTTCCATTCGTTGGCCATGGCTCCCTCGCGGCCGCCGGTGTTGGCAGGGCCGGAGGTGGACAGGCGCGAAGCCAGATCGGGAGCCTTTGACTCGAGATAATTCAGGAAGCGGCTCATGGTGCCGACGCCCGAGGCGATCTGGTAGGTGCCGTAGGAGGTGCCGCCCCGGCCGTCGTAGCCGATGGCGTCGATGGCCCCGCGGGACTCGTAGGCCGCGGACAGGATGCCGATCCTGTCCGAGCGGGCGTACTTGGCGTCGTCCTTGGCCAGCGCGGTCTGCCGTTTGGCCGCCAGGAATTTCGATTCAGCGGCAGCTGCCGCGAACAGGAGGTCTTCCTCGGCTTTCGTGAATCCGGACGGAAGCCCGGTTTTGCTGCTGTTGCCGGGCAGGTGGCCCAGGTCCTCGGAGTGGCGGGCGTTCAAATTGACCACCCCGCGCGCCTCGTTGGATGCGATCTTGCCGCGGACTTCGTTGGTGCGCACGGGAGCGGTGCTCTTCCGGCCCGTATTCCGGGCAGGATTCTGGGCCTGCTCACGCATGAGCGCCTGCATGGCCCCGGACGCGCCCTTTCCCAGGGAATTGGCGGCGTCCTGGGTTGTTGAGGCTCCCGGGGCGCCCGGTGCTCCCGGAGTCGCGGGCGAATTCTGCTTCAGCAGAGACAGCGCCTCCTTGCCCTTGCCCCTGAGCACCTCCTGGCTTACACCCAGTTCGCTGGTGAGCATGGTCTTGAACGCGCCCTGGTCCTGCGACAGCCGGGTCGCGCCGAGCCTCGTCACTTCAGGCCTGGCCGCCAGAGCGGCGGCTATATTCTGCGGCGTCATAACCATGACATTAACCTCTTGGAAGAAGAGTCTGCTGCATGAGCAAGCAATCCGTATGCCAGGAGGCGTCCCACGCGTTCTACCAGAACCGGGCCTGCAAGTACTTCCCCTGCCATCCCGGCGCGGATGCTGAGGTTTTCAATTGTCTGTTCTGCTACTGCCCCCTGTACTTCCTGGAAGAGTGCGAAGGCGACTATGAGATGCTCGGCCCTATCAAGGACTGCACGAAATGCCTGAAGCCCCATAATCCCGGCGGCTACGAACGCACCGTGTCCCGGCTGAAGGCCGAAATGGCCAGGCGGCGCACGGAGTGGAAAGGGTAGGCCAGGACCGTGGCACTCTTCCGGGAACACCCAGCCGGACGACCTGCCTGCAGTGCAATTTGATACATACGGAAGAGGCCGGGAACAAATGCCCCCGGCCTCTCCTATGGTAATCACTCGACAGTGCGAGTGTTGCTCACTGTATGCCTCAAGCAACTGATGCCGCGCTGAAGGGCGTCATGCTGATGCAAGACGCCCTTCAAGCGCAGCTCCTCCTCAGGTACACCCGCGCAAAAGATACACAACGAGCAAGATAGGCAACGGAACTCCCAAAATCCAAAGCAAAGCCCATCCTATTCTTCCACTTTGTCTGTCGGACATCACACTCCTCCTTCCCGTTATCCCCCACCGGAAGATGGTGATGAACCCAACCATTCCATACAGAACAGATGGTTTCCATCCTTCCGCTACGAGACGACTATGCACACAAACCAGATACAGACATGAACCGCCATAACCAACTGTATTACCTAAACAATAATACATTCAGCAGAATTTTAGCACATTTTCAGTCCAATACAACAGAAAACATTCCTTTTTAGCGAAGAAGATGCATCGAGCGGCCAGAATGTCCGCTCCGGTCTGGCAGTTCCTCTGCTGGTTTCTTGACATTGAGGGAAAGCGAGGGTTCGGCAAAGCCTGGGAATTGCGGCCAAGTGCTTGACCGCATGGAACTAAAGGTCCCAGGCCGGCAGTGTCCGGAAGGCAGCCCCCTGCCGGGCCCGACATGAGGAAATGCGAGGGCTCGTGCTGGCCCTGGCGATACGGTCAGCGACGGCATGAAACCTGAGCCGGACCTGATTTGCTCCGGGGGAAACATCGCCCTGCCCTGTCCGAGGGCTGACGCTGCGCGATAGTGATAATGAGGAACAATGGCTCCGCCCAGCAAGGCGAAGACCGCCTGAACGAAGCGAGGGCGCTGTTTCAGCCCAATTCCGCTCCGGCGCGCAGCATGGCCCGCACCAGCGACATCTCGGTCTCCATGTGTTCAAGGCGGGCCAGGATCGCTTCTTCCGCCCCGGTGCGGGTCTGCACCGCGCGCACCGCCCCGTGCTCGAACACCAGCCGCCGGTCAGCCGACAGGGCCAGCACCGGATCGTGGGTGGCGATGACGATGATCTTGTCGCTGGCCAGCAGCAGGTCCAGAGCCCGGCGTTTGTCCACGCCCGCGTTCTCGATCTCGTCGATCAGGAGCACCGGCGACCAGCTGAGGAGCGCCGTGTCCGCTATCATCAGCGCCCGCGACTGCCCGCCCGAGAGCTGCGTCAGCTGCGCGCCCGGGCCGAACGGCTCCCCGGCCAGCGCATTGGCCGCGTCCAGCACGCGGCGGGCAGCGGCCTCGGGGTCCGACACCTCGCGGCTCATGGCGTGGGCCAGCACGAAATCGCGCACGGCCATGTCCAGCACGAAGTTCATGTTCTGGGTCAACTGGGCCACCAGCCGCCCCTGCAACCCGAAGCGCTCGTCCGCGTCCGGGGCGCGCCCGTCCAGAAGCAGCGTGCGCCCGGTGGGCGTGTCCCCGCAGGCCAGGGACTCGATGTCCGACAGGAAGCGGCTCTTGCCCGACCCCGTGGGGCCGAGAAGCGCGGTGATCTCGCCGGAGCGGAACACCACGTCCCCGGCTTCGGGCCTGCCGGACTTGTCGCGCCCGGCGGCCAGGGTCATGCTGGCGGGCGCGCAAACCCTGTTCTCGCTCCCGGAGTCTGGCGCGTCCAGGACGTCCGACCCGGCGACTTCACTCAGCATGGACGCCCCCCGCGAATTTCGCTTTTTTCACGTTGCCCTTCTGGTAGCGCCCGCCGATGCGCGTCTCGCTCAGGCAGTAGGAACACACCGCGGCGGGCATGGAGAAGCGCAGCTTCATGTCCGTGACCGAGTCGATATCCGGGGCCTTGGCCATGATGGCCGCCAGCTCCGCGCAGCCCTGGCCGGTGAGTCCGTTGACGTGGCGGATGACCGCCCGCTTGTTCATCTGGCGGATGCGGTAGCGGTAGACCTCGCGCTCGGCCTGGGACACCAAGTCCCCCTTGGTGACGATGACGATGTCCGCCATGCGCAGCATGGGGCCGATCTTTTCGGGCGCGTCGATGCCCATGAGGTTGTCGATCACGCACACGGCCAGCGCGCCCCGGATGTGCGGAGAGCAGCGGTTGCACAGACCGGCGGTCTCGATGAGGCCCACCTGCGCTCCGGACTCCACGCCCCAGGCGAAGGCCTCCTCCAGGTTGGTGGCGAAGAAGTGGTCAGGACACAGCCCGCCGGAAAAGGCCACGGACACCGGAACACCGGCGGCGCGGTACAGGTCGCCGTCGCGGCTTTGCAGGCAGTCGAACTTGACCACAGCGCAGGGCTGGCCGTTCTCCTGGAGCACCCCGCAGGCCTTGGCCACCACGGAGGTCTTGCCGCAGGAGGGCGGCCCGGCCACGGTTACGAGGCGCATGCGCTCTTCCTGACCATGGACCGGAACAGCACGTTCAGCTTGTCGCGCAGTTCGCTCACGTCGTTGTCCTCGATGAAGTCCCAGCCCACCCACTTGAGCGAGGCCCCGGCAGGCAGCCTGGAGGGGACGGACCCGTCCATGGGCGCGAACCATCCGGCGCTCTCGATGGAAGCGAACCCGCGCGCGAAGAACGACGCCAGATCCGACAACCTGTGGTGCTCGCTGCGCCGGGCCAGCAGGTACAGCGGACTGGCCGCTGCGCCGTCCTCGGGCCAGATGACCTTGATGTGCCCGGGCTGGCGGGTGCTCTCGGCGAAGAAGGCCGGGATGACGTAGATCGCGCCCGCGTCCTCGTCCCTGGACCCGGCGGACTTCACCATGGAGGACGAGTGCATGAGGCCCTTGCTGTTTGTGGCCAGGGCGTCCAGGCCCTGCATGCCGAAATCCTTGTAGAGGTTCAGCACCACGGCGTCGGCCATGTCGTCGCCGTCGCCGCACATGACCACCTCGCCCTTGTAGCGCGGGTGCAGGATGTCCTCCCAGGTGCGCGGCAGCGGCAGGTCGCCCAGGCGGCGGGTGTCGGCCATGAACACGTAGGGAGTGACCCCGTAGACGGTGTAGGCCCCGCGCGGGTCCAGCAGTCCGGCCTTCACGTGCAGCGGGTTCACCTTTTCGGGCAGCGCCGCCTCGAACACCCCGGCGCGCACGTGGTTGTCCACGAACTCGCGCCGCCAGAAGTCCCCGAAGCCGATGGAGCCTATGAGGCCGGGCAGTTTGTCCGGGTCGGCCTGGCGGTAGATGGGATCGTAGGGGTCTATGGAGGTGCAGCCCATGGGGATGTGGGCGGTGATTTCCTCACCGCGCGCCGCATACTGCGCGATTATGGCGTCGATGGAGTCCTTCACCACGAGCTTCACCGGGCAGGGCGCGTACAAGAGGAGGTCGGCGGGCTTCTCAGGAAGCGAAGGGCTTTCGTCTTCCTCGCCCATGCGGCGGATGGAGAGCATCAGGTCGTCGAGAGCTTTCATTGAGTCCCCCTTGCGTCCTGCCTGGAGGCGGACCGGTGGCAAAAATGTAGGTTCCGTGGACGTTTTTGAAACATCCATTTTCTGAGCCGTCCCACCACGAAACGCGCCAACGCCCGCGGGCCGCGCGCTTGCGTCCGGAACGGTCTTCAGGGCTTCGCATCCTGCCCAGGGGAAGGCAACAGGCGTGCCAGAAACAGAGGGGATGCCGCTAGCACCACTCGGGGGGCAACGACTTTGAATTGGCGCGCGGGCAATGCAGGACACAGGCAGGCGGGCAGGCGGGGAGACATTCGCGGCGGGACTCGGACACGACGGAAGCCTCCGGCTTGCCGATCCGGAAAATTTCGCACCCTGCGCGCACACGCACGCCGCGGCATCTAATTACGCTGGTTACACCGCTCGAGCGCTTTGTTGCATCGAGCGACACACTTCATACGCTGGTTTGAGTTGCGAATTGTGTTGCAATCCCTGGCGCAGGAATCCCACTGCACATTACAGCCTGCTCCCAAGCCCGGAGTGACTTCATCCCGATAATATTCGCGATTCCTCTCTTGTTCCTCACGCCGACCTTCCCGCCTTCCTTCCTCCCGGGCACGTTCGAGTTCATATTCTTCACGACTTTGCCTATCCATTCCATATGGATACGGCTGCGAATACGCTGTACTTGCACCCAAGCCAACCGCAATGTTCAACATCATGCACATCACCTGAATAACGACATAATTTTTCCATGCATGCATAAGACACCTCCCAGAGAATATGGGTCACAGTGTAGCATGCACCATAGAAACATAATTAAGTCAAGCGAGGTCGTTGATTACTGTGAAGAGGGATCGATGGCAAAGACAATGCCTGGCAAGGCGCGGCAGTCGCCCCCGGAGCGGCGGATAGGGCCTTGAAGCCCAACGGGGGCATTCTTGACGCCAGCCAATTGGACGTGCTGCATATCTCGACAGCACATTCAAACCCTGCGCGTGCCGGACCTGCCTGACGAGGCAAAGCCCACATCGTTGCCCGGTACGTTCTGCGGAGGGAGATCTAGGCAACCCCCCACGATAAACCAGCACATCACCTATGACCGGACTCGGACGAACCGGATGGCCCCACGCCGCCCGGCGGGGTCGCGTTGGAAATGTCCGGGCACGAAAAAGGCCGACGATTTCTCGTCGGCCTTGATTTCTCTGGTTGCGGGGGTGGGATTTGAACCCACGATCTTCGGGTTATGAGCCCGATGAGCTACCGGTCTGCTCCACCCCGCGTTGCTGAGAAAGAGGGTTTACGCCGGGGGGACCTGGGTGTCAACGACTATTTCAAAAAACCTGAAAATAGTTTCTAACCGCAGCACTTCTTGAACTTCTTGCCGCTGCCGCAGGGGCAGGGGTCGTTACGGCCGACCTTGGGGCCGGAAGCCACCACGGGCTCCTTGGTGGACTTCACCTTGCCGTCCACATAGCGCCATTCGCCGCCCTTCCTGCGGAAGCGGGCGCGCTCGCGCAGCTGCTGCACCTCGCCGTCCATCTCGAAGCTGGCCACGAATTCGACCTCGCCCTCCTCGTCCCCAGGGCCTCCCGCCTTGGTGGAGAGCACGCTAAGCCCCTTCCAGTCGGCCTTCTCGGACCACTCGCGCGCGCCGTCCTCGTCGAAGGAGGCCTGCCAGCGCTGGTCCAGGGAGCGTTTCAGGTGGGCCATGTCGCCGATGGCGTAGGCGGTATAGCGCGAGCGCATGAGCGCCTCGGCCGTGGGGGCCAGGCGCACGCCGGTCACGATGGGGCCGCAGCAGTCGCCATAGGTCAGTTCGGAGCCGCAAGGGCAGGAATCAGTCTCGTTCATGTGTGTCACCAACCGGTTAGATAGCGTTCAACAGGTGCGTAGTCGTCGGTAAGAACCAGGGCTCCGTCCAGCTCAGGCGCGTCCAAGCGCCGGTCCAGGCGCGCCTGCGCGGACTCGTCCGGGCTGGTCCAGGGCCGGGGTGCGGCGGTCTTGAAGCAGACCAGCAGAATGTTCTGCAGATCGGTCTTCGAGCCGGACGTCCAGGCTCTGACGGGGTGAACCTGCGGGAAGACCCGTGCGTAAGTGGCGAAAAAGGATTTGTAAAGCCTGGAGCGCGGACCTTCCAGCGCCGCGATGGTGTTCACCACCAGCACGCCGTCGTCGTCCAGGGCCGCAGCCAGGCGCTGGGCCGTCTCCAGTGTGGCCAGATGAAAGGGGATGGACGCATGGGAGTTGAAGA
>JBKICU010000025.1:0-35291 GCA_046566965.1 Acidobacteriota bacterium | reverse complement strand
ACATGTATTTGTAAATGTCGTAACAATCTTCTTGACAATATCTGATTACGAACTAATATCTTGTCACTGTTTCTTGGAGGCACCCGCTTCTCAAGAGGTTCAGCTATGCCAGTACCTAACACAGCCGCAAGGCATTCCTCAAAGGCCATCGAATCTCTTGCCCAACAGGTAAGGGGCCTCCCTCAGCTTGCAGATAAGCATGACGATACACGTCTATTCTTGAACGAACTTGTACGGCTTTGGCGGGGTTCGATCGTGGTGGCGACGCCTGAAGACAAGTGGGAATCGCTCCGAATAGAAGAGAACAAGACGTTTACGATTTTTTTGTCACCAGAGACCTCTCCGCTTCGCGACAATTTCACTATCGCCCACGAACTTGGGCACCTGCTGCTACACACCAACTTCAAAGAGCCCGGCATAGCGCAATTCAATCGCTTTGGTTCAGATCGGGCTGAAACCGAAGCCAACTGGTTCGCGGCCAACCTGCTCATGCCACGAGAAGAATTCATCGCTGCTGCAGAAGAATGTGGCCATAATCCTTACATATTAGCTGGTCGTTTCGGCGTATCGGTTGCTGCCGCCAATGTCCGTCTTTCCGCATTAAAGCTTTCCTAGAATCGCCGTGTGCACCCCAGTCTCAGCCGATGGTTGTTCTCAACCGCCCGATCAATATCGTCCAGCTGCAGACATTTCCCCAAGCTCAAGACTTTTTTTAAGTGTAGATATCGTAGATTCTACAAAACTAAAAGAAGAGTATAACATTTCAAAGCTTGAAGTTAGGTACCGTCAAAGACAGAAACTTCTCGAAAAAATCAACGCACATGCATGCAAGCGACAAGGTTCCCAGCCAATAGATATCCATGCTATACCCGTACATGATTTTTTCCCGGAAACTGACCTTCTCCAGTCAGACTGGCCGTCGATTATAGCCAGTCAGTTTCAAGACTTCCATGCGCGGTTTGAAAGCCAATGCGCTCAGAAAGAAACTCCATTTGACAGCAAGAGCTTATGGAAGTGCCTGGGTGATGAAATAATTTATTCGTTCAAGGTAAATACCCGAGAACACGCACATAGTTTATGTCTTTGCTTCCTTGCTGCCTTGCGCACATCTAATGGAATCTTTTCTAATTCGCCTGGAGGCGGGCGAAAACTGCGTGTTAAAGGTACTGCCTGGATAGCCAACTTTCCTGTCCGCAACCGCGTCATCAATGTCCCCAACGGGCATGACTATCTTGGACAAGACCTTGATATCGGCTTCAGAATTTCCAAGTTTAGTCACCCAATGGTCCTTTGTATGTCCATGGACCTAGCCTTTCTTTTGGGAGACACTGATACAAAAGATCAACTTACTGGAGTGATTGTCGGATGGGAGCCATTAAAAGGCATCTGGGGGAATACGCCTTACCCGATCATATGGGCTTGCCCACCCAAACATTTAGGTGCTCATGCAAGGGATGACTTCCCTCTTTGGGAATCAGAAAACATCAAACTTCTTTCTGATTTCATCGGGAAGCTACCTGATAAGCCAGACAAAAAACTAGATACACTTGAAGATTTGCAAGGAAAACTTAGACCTATTGTCACTGCCCTAGGGCCTCGCCTCGGCATCATTGAACCATATATTTACACTGGCGATATTGGATCCATGCCTGACGAGCATCGTCGCGTCTACGAGCTACTCGTGGAATTGGAGCGGGCCTCCAAGGTTACCGGCAGCGAACCGGATAGCGCCCCTGGTGACGCCCAACACGCTGGTATTCCTGACCATTTGCAATAGCACCCTCCAAAAACCGGAATGGCCGCCCAGGCGATTAACCCGGACGGCCACCCAAGGCAGACAGAGGCAGGCAGGAGACAGTTTTCGTCTTACAGCAAGAGGTCTTCGGCAGCCTGGCCGTTCTCCAGGGCGTCGAGGATCTCGTCGACTTTTTCTTCGCTATCGACCTTCCCGTACCACCAGGCTTCCGGATAGACAATCATCACCGGGCCGTCCTCGCACTGCTTCAGGCAGCCCGAGCCCGTGATCAGGACGTCCAGCCCGCGATCCAGGATTTCGGTCTCCATGTATTGCAAGAGGCTTCCGCCCTGCTTGAAACAGACGCCCTTGGGTTCGCCCTTGGCGCGGAAGCTGTTGCAGACCAATATATGATGCTTCGGCTTGTTGACCATTTCGTGAACTCCATTTGGCTTCTAGGTGACGCTGGGGCTCCGCCCCAAACCCCGCCGGGACTCCGTCCCGGACCCTGCCAGGGCGCTGCCCTGGACCCGCCAGGGGGATGATCCCCCTGGACCCTCAGTTGGCTTCGCGTCCGGGTGCGGGGGCTGGGGGCTGTCCCGTCCGTGCCCTGCGCGGCGGGCTAGAACCGATTGGAAGACGATTCGTCGCCCGCCGCGCAGGACACGACCGTGACACCCCCCAGCCCCGCCGAAACTCCAGTCTGTCGCGTTAGGATGCAAGGCTACCTGAAAGATACCGGGGCCATCCGTCCCCAACTGCTCCAGGACTCCATAACTAACGCGCTCGAATGCGAAGCTACGTAAAAGTTTTTGAAGGAGAGTCCAGAGAGGACAACCCTTCAGGACAGAAGGGTTGGACGCCGCCTTGGCGGCGCCCGGAGGGCGAGGGCCAGGATGGCCCTCGTCCAACGTTTTCAAAAAGTTTCCTCTCTGGCCGCCGGAGGCATTCTCCTGCCTCTCCTCTTGTATCCCTAGTACACCAACTCGAAGGAGCTTTCCGGCTCGTCGCGGTCGCGGCGGGTCAGGAAGAGGTCGAGCATCTTTTCCATCAGGCGCAGGGCTCCCTTGTATCCCACGGTGGGGAAGTAGGTGTGTCCCATGCGGTCCACGATGGGGAACCCGTGGCGCAGGTGCGGGATGTCCTCGTCGCGGGCGATGTACTTGCAGTAGGTGTTGCCGATGATGAGGTCCACGGGCTCCTGCTTGATCCACTGGTGGAGGATGAACAGGTCGCCGGGGCACTTCACCTTGGTGATGCCTTCGGCAGGGGTTCCCTTGACGATCTCGTTTATGGTGCGCTCGAACTTGTTGCCGGGGGTTCCCGAGACCACGTAGGCCGGGATCATGTCCAGCTCGATGCACAGTTTGACCAGTCCGATCAGCTGGTCGGGGTCTCCGGCCAGGGCCACGCGCTTGCCGTAGAAGTACTGGTTGTAGTCGCTCATGACGTCCACCACCTGTCCGCGTTCGAACTCGATGGTTTCGGGCACGGCCTTGCCGGACATCTTGTGCAGGGCCATGATGTAGTCGTCGGTGGCGCCGAGGCTGATGGGCAGTCCCAGGATCTCGCAGGGGACCTTGTGCTCGGAGTCCAGCATCTTGGCAGCGTGGGCGGTGGCCCACTCGCCCAGGGCCACGGTGCCGACGGCGTCGCCGGAGGAGGCGATGTCGGCCACGCGCGCTCCGCCCTTGGGGTACATCTCGAACTTGCCGGTGAGCGGCGCGTTCAGCACTCCCGAGGTGTCGGGGAAGACGTTGGCGGCAACGCCCATCTCCAGGGCCAGGCGCTTGATCTCCGCCATGTCGGCGGGCTCGCAGAAGCCGGGGATGATGTTCAACTTGCCGTTCTTCTCACCGGTGGACTTGGCCAGGTTCTTGACCATGCCGCCCACCATGTTGGCGTAGCCCGTGACGTGCGACCCCACGTAGGAGGGGGTGTTGCAGTAGATCACGTTCTTGCCCGCGGGCACCTTGCCGTCGGTGCGGGCCTTTTCCACGATCTGGGTCATGTCGTCGCCGATGGTCTCGGAGAGACAGGTGGTGTGCACCGCGATGATCTCGGGCTCGTACACCTCGAAGATGTTCTGGATGGCGGTGAGCAGGTTGGCCTGCCCGCCGAACACCGAGGAACCTTCGGTGAAGGAGCTGGTCGCCGCGCTGATGGGCTCCTTGGTGTGCCTGGTGAGGGCGGAGCGGTGGTAGGCGCAGCAGCCCTGGGAGCCGTGGGAGTGCGGCAGGCATCCGTGGATGCCCAGGGCGGCGTACATGGCGCCGACGGGCTGACAGGTTTTTGCCGGGTTGATGGAGAGGGCCTTCCGCTCCACCGTTATTTCTTTCGGAGTATGCCGTAAGAGTGCCATGATCCTATCCTCCTAGCTGGCCACGAAGCAGGCGGTGAGTTCGGGTCCCTCGGACTGCCAGGGGGCCTTCACCTTGCTCCAGACCTTGCTGTTCACCATGCGGTCGATGTCTTTGTAGTAGTTCACCGCGCCCTTGAATCCGGCATAGGGTCCGCCGTAGTCGTAGGAGTGCAGCTGCTTCAAGGGCACGCCCATCTTCTGCACGGAGTACTTTTCCTTGATGCCGGCGCAGAAGATGTCGGGCTTGTACATCTCGATCAGCTTGTCGGTTTCGTACTGGTTCAGGTCGTCGATGATCATGGTCTTCTTGGGCATGTCGGGGATGAGCCCTTCATAGTCCTTGAACTTGAGTCCGGCTTCCTCGCGGGCCTTGATCTCCTCGGGGGTCAGGCGGGCGCGGTAGTTCTCGGGGTCGGCTTCGACCTCCAGCTCCTCGATGTTGCGCGAGTCGGCGTCCACCTTGATGGTGGGGATGACGTGGCGGCCTTCGTAGTCGTCGCGGTGTCCGAACTCGTAGCCGGCGGCCAGGGTGGTCATGCCCAGTTCGTGGAAGAGCTCCTGATAGTGGTGGGCGCGCGAACCGCCCACGAAGAGCATGGCCGTCTTGCCGTTGGTGCGGGGCTTGATCTGGCTGAGCGCCGCCTCGACCAGGGGCATTTCCTCGGCGATGACCTTCTCGACGCGCTCGATGAGCTCCTTGTCGCCGAAGTGGGCGGCGATGCGCCTGAGCGACTTGGCGGTGGCGTGCGCGCCGATGAAGTTCACCTTGATCCAGGGGATGCCGTACTTGGTCTCCAGCATGTCGGCCACGTAGTTGATGGACCGGTGGCACATGACGCAGGAGAGGTCGGCCATCTGGGCGGAGGCGAAGTCGTTGTAGGTTGAGTTTCCGGAGAAGGTGGCGTTCACGGTGATGCCGCACTTCTCCATGATGCGGTCGATCTCGAAGGCGTCGCCGCCGATGTTGTACTCGCCCAGCATGTTGATGGTGTACTTGCCGGTGCGCTCGGGCTTGTCGGAGGTGCCCACGACCTCGGTGAAGATCTTGTTGTTGGCGATGTGGTGGCCTGCGGACTGGGACACGCCCTTGTAGCCTTCGCAGGAGAAGCCGAAGATGTTGATGCCGAGCTTCTCTTTCATCTGACGGGCCACGGCGTGCACGTCGTCGCCGATGAGGCCCACGGGGCAGGTGGAGAAGATGGCGATGGCCTTGGGCTTGAAGATGTCGTAGGCCTCCTGGATGGCCGCGGCCAGCTTCTTCTCGCCGCCGAAGATGATGTCTTCATCCTGCATGTCCGTGGAGAACGCGTAGGGGATGAAGTTCTCCGCGCCGGGGGCGGAGGCGTCGGTCTGGTTGCGCCTGGTGAGCCAGGAGTAGAATCCGCAGCCGATGGGGCCGTGGGTGATGTTCACGATGTCGCGGGTGGGGCCGAGAATGACGCCCTTGCAGCCCGCGTAGGTGCAGCCGCGCTGCGTGATGATGCCGGGGACGGTGCGGACGTTGGAGAGTATCTCGCGGTCCTCGGGTCCGTCGGTTTCCTTGATGAATATCTGCTGGGAGCGCTTGCGGCCGACCTTGGGCGGGTACTTGGCCAGAAGCTCCTTCTTGGCTTCTTCCGGGTCGAGCGCGGGGCTGACCAGGTGGTCTTTCATCGGGGCGTCCATGATGCTTCCCTCTTGTGATGGCTGGCGCTTGGGCCGTTTATTCGATGGCGCAGGCGCCTGATTCGCCGGTGCGCACCCGCACCGAGTCCGCCAGGGGCAGGACGAAGATCTTGCCGTCGCCGGGCTTTCCGGTCTTGTTGGCGGAGCTGATGGCTTCCACCACGGTGGCGACCTTCTCGTCGGGCACCACCACCGTAACCATGCGCTTGGCGAAGAGCTTGCCCTTGCTGCCCAGGATCTCGGCGGCTTCCTGGTTGCCGGCCGCGGCGGCGGCGGCCACTTCCGCGTTCACCAGGCCCTTGCCCCGGCCCCAGGCCTCGTGGGCGAAGAAGGCCGCGATGCCCGCGTCGGTGAGGGCCTTCTTGGTCTGGTTCATCTTGTTCATGCGAACGACTGCGATGACTTCCTTCATGGCCTGGCCTCCCCGATGGACGACAGGTCGGTCTCCTTCACGCCGGAGCTGATGGTGTACATCTCCTCCACGGGCGAAACGAAGATCTTGCCGTCGCCGAAGTTGCCCTTGCCGCCGGTGCGGGCGGCGTCCACGATGGTCTTGATGACGAAGTCCTTGTCCTTCTCGGACACGACGGCCATGATCTGGACCTTGGGGATCTCGTCGTAGGTCACTTCGCCGATCTTTATGCCGCGCTGCTTGCCGCGGCCGGCCACGGCCAGCTTGGTGGCGGCCGGGAAGCCGGATTCCATGAGTGCGGCCATGACGTCGTCGGCCTTTTCGGGGCGGACGATGGAGCGGATCATGATGAGGGACATGCTGTGTTCTCCTGCCTTTCTTGATGGTTTCGCTTTTGCCTAGTTGGCGATGCCGTACTTCACGAGCAGGGCTTCCAGCTCTTCGATGGGCAGCGGGTTGGGGATGACGTAGTCGGTGTTGTCCTGAATCTTGGAGGCCAGGGACAGATACTCGTTGGCCTGGGGGTGTTCAGGGGAGAAGTCGATGACCGTCTTGCGGTTGAGCTCGGCGCGCTGCACCTGGTTCTCGCGGGGGACGAAGTGGATCATCTTGGTGCCCAGGCGCTCGGCCAGTGCGTTGATCAGGTCCTCTTCGCGGTCGACCTTGCGGGAGTTGCAGATCAGGCCGCCCAGGCGCACGCCGCCTGCTTCGGCGAACTTCACGATGCCCTTGCAGATGTTGTTGGCCGCGTACATGGCCATCATCTCGCCGGAGACCACGATGTAGATCTCCTGGGCCTTGCCTTCGCGGATGGGCATGGCGAAGCCGCCGCAGACAACGTCGCCCAGCACGTCGTAGAACACGTAGTCCAGGTTCTTGTCGGACTTGTAGGCGCCAAGCTGCTCGAGCAGGTTGATGGAGGTGATGATGCCGCGTCCGGCGCAGCCCACGCCCGGCTCGGGGCCGCCGGACTCGGTGCACATGGTGCCCTTGAAGCCGGGCTTCAGGATGTCTTCGAGTTCGACGTCCTCGCCTTCCTCGCGCAGGGTGTCCAGAACGGTCTTCTGCTGCAGGCCGCCGAGCAGCAGGCGGGTGGAGTCGGCCTTGGGATCGCAGCCCACGACCATGACCTTCTTGCCCAGGGTGGCCAAACCGGCCACGGTGTTCTGAGTGGTGGTGGACTTGCCGATGCCGCCTTTTCCGTAAATTGCGATCTTTCTCATGATAAACCTCCGAAGGAAGATAGTTGGTTCGTGGGATACGCGGAGGTAAAGGCAAACGCCGTGCCAAAAGCCCTGTTTTTTGCAAATTTGCAAAAATACGAGTATTGGCGGGGCATGCGATGGAATGGCCGGCTTGGCGGGTCACTGGCCCAGAAGACGACACACGCGCAAAAGCTACAAAAATGTTCCCCTTTTTGTAAGCTTTCGAGGGCAGGAGTGTAACATTACCGCGTGGAAAGCCTGTCCCGGACCTGTCGACAAGCCGGGGCAAAGGCGGTAACTCCGGGCCTCCAGGCGCCTGCTCGCCGTGTGCGCCACAGGCTCAAAAGCCTTCACCACAAGGAGATTTTCGACATGATGCTTGTGTATCTGATGCTCTACGCCCTGGCGGGCGCTGCGGCCGGAGTGCTGGCCGGACTTCTGGGCGTGGGCGGCGGCATCGTCATCGTGCCGGTACTGTCGGTTCTGTTCGTGTGGCAGGGGCTGCCCGCCGAATACCTGATGCAGATGGCCCTGGGCACCTCCCTGGCCTCCATCATGTTCACCTCCATCTCCAGCATGCGCGCCCACCACAAACACGGCGCGGTGCGCTGGAACGTGGTGAAGCTCATCACCCC
Source organism: Acidobacteriota bacterium (assembly GCA_046566965.1). Classification (GTDB taxonomy): domain Bacteria; phylum Desulfobacterota; class Desulfovibrionia; order Desulfovibrionales; family Desulfovibrionaceae; genus Fundidesulfovibrio. The sequence goes on along the minus strand of JBKICU010000025.1, from coordinate 27,277 downwards.
GGGCATCGTCATCGGGACGCTGCTGGGCTCCAAGCTGGCGGCCTGGCTGTCCTCTGGGTTCCTGAAGGGCTTCTTCGTGTGCTTCCTGTACTACGTCTCCCTGCAGATGTTTTTGAACTTCAAGCCCAAGCCCAGCCGCGAGATCCCCGGCTTCGTGCCCATGACCGGCGTGGGCGGCTTCATCGGCGTCATTTCCGCCCTGGTGGGCATCGGCGGCGGCACCCTGACCGTGCCCTTCATGACCTGGTGCAACATCCCCATGCACCAGGCCGTGGGCACCGGAGCGGCCATCGGCTTCCCCATCGCCGTGGCCGGGACCATCGGCTTCATCTTCGGAGGCATGGGCAAGGCCGGGCTGCCCGACTACTCCCTGGGCTTCATCTACCTGCCCGCCATGCTGGGCCTGGTGGTGTGCAGCATGCTCACCGCGCCCACCGGCGCGAAGATCGCCCACAAGCTGCCCGTGGCCAAGCTCAAGAAGGTGTTCGCGGCCTTCCTCTTGATCATGGCCACTAGAATGCTTTTCCAGATCCTGTAATCCTGGTAGGGGAGACGTGTGCAGGAGCCGTCCATGAAACGATTCTCCCCCTCTGCCTCTGCCCATGACCGTGAGGCCGTCCGGCTGCTGGAGGGCCTCATGCTCGCAAACCCGTGCGGGGTGGTGGTCACCGCCCCGGACGGACGCATCGAGCGGGTCAATCCCGCCTTCACCGCCATCACCGGATACGAACCTCACGAGGCCGTGGGCCGAACCCCGCGCATCCTCAAGTCCGAACGCCACGACACGGCCTTCTACGCCGCCCTCTGGGACGAACTCATCGAGACCGGCCACTGGGAGGGCGAGATCTGGAACCGCCGCAAGTCCGGCGAGACCTATCCGGAACGGCTCACCATCCAGGCGGTATTTTCCCCCGGTGGTCGGCTGGAGCGCTACGTGGCCGTGTTCAGCGACCTCTCGGACGTGAAGCTCCACAAGGAACTCCTGCTGCACAGCGCCTACCACGACGGCCTCACCAGCCTGCCCAACCGCGACCTCTTCCTGGACCGCCTGGGCGTGGCCCTGCGCCAGAGCCGCCAGGCCGGACGATCCCTGGGCGTCATCTGTCTGGACCTGGACCGTTTCAAGGCCGTCAACGAGAGCCTGGGCCACGCGACAGGGGACATCGTGCTCTCCGAGGTGGGCGCGCGGCTTACGAAACTGCTGCGCCAGGCCGATACCCTGGCGCGCCTCTCCGGCGACGCCTTCGCCATGCTGCTCGGAAATCTGCGCGGCCCCCAGGACGCCGCCCACGTGGCAGGACGCATCCTTGCAAGCCTTGCCGAACCCATGGACGTCAAGGACCATGAGCTGCACCTCGGCGCGAGCCTGGGCCTCACCATCGCGCCCGCGGACGGCGCCGTGCCCGCCCAGCTGCTGCAGAACGCCGAGATGGCCATGTACAGGGCCAAGGAGGCGGGCCGAAACAACTTCCAGTTCTTCACCGAGGACCTGGGCGAGCGCGTGGCCTCCAACCTCAAGCTGGAGAGCGACCTGCGCAAGGCCCTGGCCCGCGAGGAGTTCGTCCTCCATTATCAGCCCCGCGTGGACGTGTTCTCCGGCGAGATAAAAGGCATGGAGGCCCTGGTGCGCTGGCAGCGGCCGGACGGACGGCTGGCCGGGCCGGGAGAATTCATCGGCCTGGCCGAGGAGACCGGGCTTATCGTGCCGCTGGGCGAATGGGTGCTGGAGGAAGCCTGCCGCCAGACCCGTTTCTGGACCGAGCAGGGCCTGGGCGAGCCCAAGGTGGCCGTGAACCTGTCTCCGCGGCAGCTGGAGCTTCCCGGCTTTCCGCGCCGGGTGCTCGACATCCTGGAACGCACCGGACTGTCGCCTTTTCAGCTGGAGGTGGAGATCACCGAGAACGTGTTCTTCAAATGTTTCGACACGGCCAGCATCTGCCTGAACGAGCTCGCCGCCGCGGGCATCACCGTCGCCCTGGACGACTTCGGCACCGGCTATTCCTCGCTCACCTACCTGAAGCGCCTGCCCATCGGCACGCTGAAGATCGACAAATCCTTCGTGGAGGGCCTGCCCGACGACCCGGACGACGCGGGCATCGTAACGGCGGTGGTGTCCATCGCCGCCACCCTGGGCATGCAGGTGGTGGCCGAGGGCGTGGAAAACCACCGGCAACTGGAGTTTCTTCGTTCCCTGCAATGCTGCGGCGGCTTTCAGGGTTTCCTGTTCGCCCGGCCCATGCCGCCCATGGAATTCGCGGCGCTGCTTCAGCGCCGTACGCACCTGCTGCCCGAACCGGAGCGCATATGAAGATCATCGATTCCACCCTGCGCGAAGGCGAACAGTGTTTCGGAGTGTACCTCGCGCCCGAGGTCCGTTCGGACATTCTGGACCGTCTGTCCCGCCTGGGCGTGGACGAGGTGGAGCTTGGCGTGGCCGGACGCGACGCGACCCTTGCCGGGCTGGCCGCACAGGCCCGCGCATTGGAAAACGCGCCGGAGATTTCGGTGTGGGCCGCCTGCAGGGAGGATTCCATCCTGGCCGGAGTGGCCCTGAAGACGGACTGGCTGCACCTCGGGCTGCCCGTCTCCGCCGCGCATATGGAGAAACGCCTGGGGCTTTCGCCCGCCGCCCTGCTGGAACACCTTTCCCGGCACGTGAAGCTGGCCCTGGACGCCGGAGCCGCGCGGGTGTCGCTGGGACTGGAGGACGCCTCCCGCGCCGACCAGGATTTCCTGGTACAGGCCGCGCTGGCCGCGCAGGAGGCCGGAGCCCTGCGGGTGCGCCTGTCGGACACGGTGGGGGTCTGGAACCCCCTGGAGGTGGCCCGGCTGGTGGGAGACCTGAAATCCTGGCTGGACATCGCGGTGGGCGTGCACTGCCATAACGACTTCGGACTGGGCACGGGCAACGCCCTGGCCGGGCTCCTGGCCGGGGCGGACTACGCCGACGCCTCGGTGCTGGGGCTTGGCGAACGCGCGGGACTGGCCGCGCTCGAGGAGATGACCGCGTATCTGCACATGCGCCGTGGCTTGGACTACCGCGTGGAGGAGCTGCCCGGACTGTGCGCCGTGGTGGCCCGGGCCGCCGGAATCGAGATCTCGCCGCGCAAGGCCGTGGCCGGAGCGGGGCAGTTCGCCTGCGAGACCGGCCTGCACGTGCACGGCCTGGCCCGCGACCCGTCCCTGTTCGAACCCTACGACCCGGCGCTCCTGGGGCATGCCCGCCACACGGCCCTGGGCAAGAAAAGCGGGCGCGCCGCCGTGGCCGCCAAGCTTGCCGAGTTCGGGCTGGACGCCTCCGGGCGCGACCTGGAATCCCTGGTCCAGGCCGTGCGCGCCGAAGGGGAGAGACTCGGCCGCCCCCTTACGGACGAAGAGGCACGGAAGCTTTTGAACTGACGCCTGAAGACGGTGCCTGTCAGACGTCCCGCAATTCAGACCTGTCCGCTTTTCCAGACAGCCGCGCCGCCTTTTCTGGCCGAAACGCCCGATGTTCCCGTCCCGGCTTGCTTTGCCGGGAGCAGTCAGGCACGCTCGGCCTTCCCGTCCCCATGGATTTGCACACCTTTTTTTGCCTTATGGGGTGCTCCAGGCTGGTTTTGTCTGGAAAACCGGGATATGCTCTGGACAACTTGGCGTGGTAAGTGCTTTATATTGCTGGACATTGACATTTGGCAACACGTGGCACGGTCCTTGTTAGGGAAATCCCCATCCAGTCTGACCGGAGCCCTTGCGCCCGGCAGGCGTGAAACAGCGCGTGAACGCACATGATCACTTCCAAAGGTCCGGACGGCCAAGGCCAGCCCGGACATCCACATCCTTTCCATGACGCCCGGGCCGGGGCCGCATCGCCGCGCCCTGGCCAGCATATCGTTTCGCGCGGCTGCAAACCGGCCCGCTCCAAGGTTCTTCCTTCTGTCCGGCGGCATCCTTCTCTTCCCGCCCGCGCCCTCCACCAATCACTCACACGAGGAGACGCCCATGTCTAAAAACCTCTACATCATCGCCACCGAGGCCCGCAGCGGCAAGTCCGCCATCTGCCTGGGCGTGATGCAGCTTCTGCTCAAGGATTTCCAGCGCGTGGCCTTTTTCCGCCCCATCATCTCCGGCTCCGCCCAGGGCAAGCGCGACCACGACATCAACCTGATCCTCTCCCAGTTCTACCTGAACCAGCGCTACGAGGACTCCTTCGTCTACACCCTGGACCAGGCCCGCGACATGATCAACCAGGGCAAGCACACCATCATGCTCGAGAACATCCTGGCCAAGTTCAAGGAGCTGGAATCGCGCTACGACTTCGTGCTCTGCGAAGGCACCGACTTCATGGGCACCGACTCCGCCTTCGAGTTCGACATCAACGCCGAGATCGCCTCCAACCTGGGCTGCCCGGTGATCATCGTGGCCAACGGCCTGGACAAGACCCCCGAGAAGCTGGTGGCCGCCACACAGATCGCCATCGACACCTTCGAGGAAAAGGGCCTGGACATCTTCGCCACCATCGTCAACCGCGTGGACCCCGGCTTCGAGCAGAAGGTCCTGGACGGGCTGACCTGCAAATACATCGGCGGCCAGGACTGCCTGACCTACGCCATCCCCGAGGACGCCACCCTGGGCAAGCCCACCGTGGGCGACGTGACCAAATGGCTGGGCGCGCAGGTGCTCTACGGCCAGGACCAGCTGGACACGCCCGTTGACGACTACATCGTCGCCGCCATGCAGGTGGGCAACTTCATGGACTACATCAAGAAGGGCGCCCTGGTCATCACCCCGGGCGACCGCGCCGACGTGGTGCTGGCCTGCTACGCCTCGCGCCTGTCCACCGCCTACCAGGACATCGCGGGCATCGTGCTCACCGGCGGGCTCGACCCCCACAAGAACGTCAAGAAGCTGGTGGAAGGCTGGACCGGCATCCCCCTGCCGGTGCTGCTGGCCGAGGGCCACACCTACAAGGTGACGCGCATCCTCATGGACCTGTACGGCCGCATCGAAGCCGACGACCAGAAGAAGATCGCCTCCGCCCTGGGCACCTTCGAGCACCACGTCAAGGGCGACGACTTCCGCTCCCGCCTGGAGGCCAAGAAGTCCTCCAAGATCACGCCCAAGATGTTCGAATACTCGCTCATCGACCGCGCCAAGAAGGAGAAGCAGCACATCGTCCTGCCCGAGGGCACCTCGCCGCGCATCCTCAAGGCCGCGGACATCCTGCTGCGCCGCGGCGTGGCCGACCTGACCATCCTGGGCAAGGAGAACGAGGTCCAGCCCCTCATCTCCCAGCTTGGCCTGGACCTGTCCGCCGCGCAGCTCATCGACCCCGCCAAGTCCGAGTTCTACGAGCAGTACTGGACCACCTACTACGGCATGCGCAAGGCCAAGGGCGTCACCGAGGAGATGGCCCGCGACCAGATGCTCTCCCCCACCTACTTCGGCACCATGATGGTGCAGATGGGCCAGGCCCACGGCATGGTGTCGGGCTCCATCACCACCACCCAGGAGACCATCCGCCCGGCGCTCCAGATCATCAAGACCAAGCCCGGCATGTCCATCGTGAGCTCGGTGTTCCTGATGTGCCTCTCCGACCGGGTGCTGGTCTTCGGCGACTGCGCCGTGAACCCCAACCCCAACGCCCAGCAGCTGGCGGAAATCGCCATCCAGTCCGCCGGGACCGCCGCCGCCTTCGGCGTGGAACCGCGCATCGCCATGCTCTCCTACTCCACGGGCGCGTCCGGCTCGGGCGCGGAAGTGGACAAGGTCCGCGAAGCCACCAAGATCGCCAAGGAGATGGCCCCCGAGCTCAAGCTCGAAGGCCCCCTCCAGTACGACGCCGCCATCGACCCCGAGGTCGCGGCGCTGAAGCTCCCCGGCTCGGAAGTGGCGGGCAAGGCCACCGTGTTCATCTTCCCCGACCTGAACACCGGCAACAACACCTACAAGGCCGTCCAGCGCGCCGCCCAGGCCGTGGCCATCGGACCGGTCCTGCAGGGCCTCAACAAACCGGTGAACGATCTGTCCCGCGGATGTACCGTCGAGGACATCGTCAACACCGTCGTCATAACCGCCATCCAGGCGCAACACTAAGCCCTCCCAAGGAGATACGACCTCATGAAGGTTCTCGTACTGAACTGCGGCAGCTCGTCGCTGAAATACCAGCTCATCGACATGAACTCCGACGCCGTGCTCTGCTCGGGCCTTGCCGAGCGCATCGGCGAGTCCATGGGCAAGATCACCCACAAGTCCTTCCCCGGCGCGGACAACCAGAAGGTGCTCACCGTGGAGGAGCCCTTCAAGGACCACACCGCCGCCCTGGGCCGCTGCGCGGGTATGATCACCGGCGGCGAGGCCCCCACGGCCACCCCCGAGGAGATCGGCGCCATCGGGCACCGCGTGGTGCACGGCGGCGAAGCCTTCCGCGAGCCCACCATAATCACCCCCGAGGTGGTGGACACCATCAGGAAGTTCTGTTCGCTCGCGCCCCTGCACAACCCCGCCGGACTCATGGGCATCGAGGCCGCCACGGCCCTGTTCCCCGGCGTGACCCAGGCCGCCGTGTTCGACACCGCCTTCCACGGCACCATCCCGGACTACGCCTACCTCTTCCCCATCCCCTTCAACCTGTATGAGGAGCTGGGCATCCGCCGCTACGGCTTCCACGGCACCTCCCACGGCTATGTGGCCAAGAAGCTGGCCCAGGTCATCGGCAAGCCCTTCAACGAGACCAGCTGCGTCACCGTGCACCTGGGCAACGGCTGCTCCATGGCCGCCGTGAAGAACGGCCAATGCGTGGACACCTCCATGGGCCTGACCCCCCTCATGGGCCTCATGATGGGCACCCGCTCCGGCGACGTGGACCCCTCCCTGCACGCCTTCCTGGCCGCCAACAAGGGCATGACCATCGACCAGGTGGACACCCTGCTGAACAAGGAAAGCGGCCTGAAGGGCATCTGCGGCCTGAACGACATGCGCGACATCCACAGCGCGCGCGAGAAGGGCGACAAGAAGGCCGAGCTGGCCCTCAAGATGTTCTGCTACCGCGTGAAGCACTACGTCGGCGCGTACCTGGCCGCCCTGGACGGCTGCGACGCCGTGGTGTTCACCGCGGGCATCGGCGAGAACGACCCCGACGTGCGCCAGTTCTCCTGCGACACCCTGGGCGGCATCGGCGTGAAGATCGACCGCGACCGCAACTACGGCTTCAAGCGCGGCCAGATCACCAAGATCTCCACCGACGACTCCCCGGTGGCCGTGTACATCATCCCCACCAACGAAGAGCTGGAGATCGCCACCCAGACCTATTCGCTGATCAACGGCAAATAGGCTTTACAATCCGCTCTCTTCGTGATGTTTGATGGGGAGCCGCCACACGGCGGCTCCCCTTTTCTTCACCGTGAAAGCCCGCATAAGGCGAATCAGGCGTACGTCATGGCTCCACTGCCGCTCTTGACCGGGGCCGCCCTGGCCGCAACCGGAATCGATGCCCAGGACGCTCCCGTTTGGGATGAGAAACTGCGACTCGCTTATCTAAGGAGGCTCAACATGGATGAGGCGACAACCCTGCGAACCCACCTGAAAAACACCTTCAAGCAGCTCTCTGACGCCGACGTGGAAGACCTGGCGTCCAAGATCGAGGTCGTGCGCGAAAACTACAAGTTTCGCTACGGCAAGCTCATGGACTACGCCCAGTTCTTCGCCGGGGTGGTCATCAGCGTGGAGCTCGAGAACCACAGCTCCTTCCCCAGGGCCGTGGAGATCGAGGACATGGCCACCGGCACGCCCATGGGGCGCATCTTCTTCAACCCCTGGCAGCGCAAGACCGTCAACCTGACCGCGCTGTGCGGCGGCTTCGGTCGTCTGCGCTACAAGACCCCCAAGATGCAGACCTTCGTGGAGACCCCCTTCCTGCAGGAAGGCGAAGTGTACCGCTTCACCCACGCCCGCGCCGCCATCGCAGGGCCAAGTTCGTAACGGCGGACCGGCAGGGGATGATTCCCCGCCAGCCGCAGTACTCTCAGGCACGGGCCCCCCGGCATTGCCAGCCGCAGGAGGTCCTCGCGCGTGAGCCGCTGAACACAGCCGGGGACGCCTCCCACCCCGGCCCCCACGGACGCAGCCGACATCCGGCTCGCGCCGACTCGCGCGCAACGCTTCCGACCTGCGCGCCTGATCACCGGGAAATGCCCAGGAGGCAGACACCGTGGCAGATTCCAAGGCCCCCTACACCATCGCGGACAAGCTCCCCATCCTGGCCACTCCGGACGTGAAGGTCACCCTCATGACCTACGCCCCGGGCCAGGAAGTCCCCTGGCACACCCACACCAAGGTCACGGACACCACCTTCTGCCTGGAAGGCAACGTGAGCCTCGATTTTCGCGGCCCCGACGAATCCACGCCCCTGCAATGCGGCGACTGGCGCGAGGTCCTGCCCGGACGCGCCCACCGGGTGCGCTGCCTGGGTCCCGGCCCCTGCCGGGTGCTCCTGGTGCAGGGCGTGGGCGCGTACGACTTCGTGCCGCAGGCCTCCTGACTCCACAGCCTGCGAACGCCTGCCGGACGGCGTATCCGCCATCTCCCCGAAATCATGAACAGGATTTCATTTTGTGCTCAGGGCCGTTTGTTCTAGTGATTGCCCTTGCTTCCGGCTGCGCCACCTTGCGTACACGCCCTTGCGCATCGCGCCAGGAGCCTTAAAATGAATTGCGTCCCACGGGACAAGGAGCATGCATGTTCTGGAAGACCAGCAAGGATACGAAAAATTATCCCGGCTTTCCCACCCTGCCCGGCACCCTGCGCATCGGAGCCATCGTCTCCATCGAGCCCGGCGAGGCCCTGCGCTATGAGGGCCTGGACCTTGCCCTGCCCCTGCCCCAGGGCGAGATGGTGGTGGAGGCGGTCTCCGGCATGGAGTTGTTCGGCCTCACCATCATAAGGGCCTACGTCAAGACCGGGGACCGCCAGGCGCTGTTCCAGTTCCAGCAACAGAAGGACGGCACGGTCATCGACGTGAACTGCCTTCAGGTGTTGCAGGAGATCTACCCCGGCAGCGAGTCCGACTGGGCCCAGTGGCTTGGCGAGGGCGGCCTGATCGGCGGCGCGGACCTGACCTCCCCCCAGGGAGCCACCTACACGCGCGACTGGGGCGACGGGAACTACTCCCCGCCCTTCGACGCGCAGGAGAAGATCTTCACCGCACCGGACGCGGCCCCCATCGTGGTGAACCACAAGATGATGCTCTACAGCCGCGAGATCGCCGACACGCAGGAGTTCATGCTCCTCTCTGCCGACGAGGAACCCGGCCAGGCCCTGGTGCGCTGCCTGTCCGGCGTGGTGATGACTCCCCAGGCCCTGAAGATTTTTTAGCGCTGCGGATGTGACATTCATGAGGAGCAAGCAGAATCGCTTGTGAGTTGTTCTGCGAGGGCCAAAGGGCGAAATCCGTTGGATCCCGCAGGAACGTGATGCCCTGGGAGGGAGTCGGCCAGCCACGGACGCAGCCCTGTACGGACAGGCGTCCCACAACCGTTTTCCCGTGTTCATGAAACGTATCGAGAGGTAGACCAGACATGCGACCCAGTTCGATTCTGGCCCTGGCCGTGGCCCTGATGCTCATTGTCGGCCCCACGGGCCTGGCTTTTGCCAAGAAAAGCGGCGGAGGAGGCTCGTTCTCCTCCGGCGGCAGCCGTTCCGGCTCTTCGGGCTGGTCCAGTTCCAGCCGCCCCGGCACGCCGCCCCCCGCGCCGTCGTCCCCGTCCCCGTCCGGAGGCACGTCCGGCTGGTCCAGCAGCAAGCCTGCCGCGCCCAGCCAGCCCACGCAGCCTGGGCAGCCGGGCGCGCCCGCACAGAGCTCTCCTGCCTCGCCCGGCGGGTTCTCCAACTCAGGCGGCGCTTCGTCCGGTACGGCTTCCCGGTCCGCAGGGACCTCGGCCTTCTCGTCGTCCGGCGCGGACGCCGCCAAGCGCCAGGCAGCCACGACCTCCTATCAGGGATATCAGGGCCTGTATTCCAAGTCCGGCAACGCGGTCCCCGGTCAGGTGGGCACCAACAAGCCCATCCTGAACCAGAACCGCACCTTCGGCTCCTACCAGGAATACAACGGCTACCGCGACAATTACTACGCCGGACGCGGCTATTCCGCTCCGGGCTACGCCTTCAACAGCTTCTCCCGCTTCGGCATGTGGGACGCCATGTTCATGTGGTTCATGCTCTCCAACATGACCTCCGGGGCGGGCTTCTTCCACAACAACCAGAATGATCCCGGCGTGAAGGCCTTCAAGGAAGAGGCGGCCAAGCTGTCCGAGTCCAACGCGGACCTCAAGAAGCAGCTGGACGAGATGAACGCCAAGCTGGACAGCATGAAAAAGGACGGCGTGCCCGTGGAGCCCGGCTCCGTGCCCAAGGACGTGGACCCCAACATCGCGCTGGCCGAGCCCAAGATCGACGACTCCAAGGGAGATTCCGGCAAGTCCTCGGGCGGACTGTTCTGGCCCCTCGCCACCATGGCGGTGCTTGGCGGCGGCGCGCTCTGGATGTTCAACCGCAGGCGCGGCTGATCGCGCCCGGCCAGCGCCGTACAGGCATTCTGGGACGTCGTTGCGCAAACGGAACGTGTTTCTCAACCCTGACCATGCAAACAAGCGCTCCCGCGTCGTTATTGGAGCGCAGGATCTCTCAAGGAGAATTGAATGATCAATTTCGTGAAGCACTTTTTCGTGAAGAAGGCCCAGGACGCGCAGTCCGGGTTCGTGAAACTGCTGGTGGAATTCGACCCGGAGACCGCTTCCGAGGCCGAGATCTCCGAGCTGGACGAGGCCTTGACCAAGCTGACCAAGCAGATGGTGGACGCCAAGAACGCCTGGGCGCGTGAAGAGCGCGAGGCCCAGGAGATCCAGAAGAACTACGACCTGCGCCTTTCCGCCGCCGAGCGCCTCCAGGCCAAGGCCGACGCGGCCGCCTCCCCCGAGGAGAGGGCCCAGATCGAGGCCAGCCTGGCAAACCTGCTGGGCGAGCTGGAAAAGATGGTGCCCGAGATCGACCGGGAGCAGAAGGAGGCCGACGAGGCCAAGGTCTATTACGACGAGCTGAACCAGGCCGTGAAGTCCGCCGCCGAGCGCCTGAAGACCGCCCGCGAGCGCCTGTCCGACGCCAAGCGCCGCATGGACGTGGCCAAGGTGCGCATGGAGCGCGCCCAGGAGCAGGAAGAGCGCGCCAAGGTGGTGGCCGGCATCAAGCAGCAGGCCAACAACCTGGGCACCGCCTTCGACGCCATGACCAAGAAGGCCCATGAGATGGAGAGCAAGGCCGAGGTGTCCACCCAGAAGACCCAGCTTCTGGCGCCCCCCAAGTCCGAGGACCCCATCCTGGCCCAGGCCCTGAAGGAGGCCGCAGGGGAGACCACCGCTCAGCCGCAGCAGAGCCTGGCTGACCGGCTGGCCTCGCTCAAGAAGAAATAGCCTCTCCCCGAACTGAACGAACACGGCTCCTGGACCGCGCGCTGCGCGGTCCAGGAGCCTTTTTGTTTTCGGCGGTCTTTCCGCCCCTTCGGGAGCCTTTCTCTTTCATCCGGCCAGCGTCCAAGCCGCCAGACGCTTTTGTCTCAACTCGAGCGCTTCCTGCCGCGCCCGCCGGGAACACGCATACCTATAAGGGATTCCACAAGGGCGAAGCCCTTTGGCCGCCGGAGGCTTCTCCCCCGACTCACCCCCCCTTCTCCCCCGACTCAGTCCAGATACGCATGCAGCCGAAGCGCCTGCAAACAGAACGCTTCCAGCCGGGCTTCTATAAGCTGCGGGAAGGGGTTGCCGTCCGTCTCCAACGCCAGGAACGGCAGCGTGCCGCGCGCCTGCGGGGGGAGCCTCTTCGTGCGCCAGGGGTACAGCAGCGCCAGCGCATCCGTGTCGAACGAGCGCGCCAGCACGGCCTCGGCCAGCCGCGTGGGCATGCAGCCGAACGGCCCCACGGCAATGACCCCGCAGGCCGGGTCCAGAATCTCATGGAAGGCGGCACCCACGGTGAGGATGGCTTCCCCGGTGAGCAGCGGCGAGACGTATGGCGCTCCGGCGCGGATGAGCTCGCCGGTCTTCGGGGCGTGCGGGCTTATCAGGCCGCAGGGCAGGAGCGCCTCGCGGATCTGCTGGAAGCAGCGTTGCTTGAACCACTGCTTGAAACGTCCCTTGAAACCGACTTTCGTCGTGATTCCCTCACGTTGCAGCCAGTCAGTGTAGAACACCCACTCGCTGACCGGCGAGGTGCGCACGGCAATGCCCTTGGCCGCCAGCCGCTCCACCAGCCCCTGGCGGGAGATGGGGTCGTGGCGCACGTAGATCTCGCCCAGGAGGGCAACGGTGGGGATGCGCTCGCGCGGGAGCCGCATGGGTATGCTGGCCAGTTCGCGGGCCACGCGGCCAAGCTCGGCCAGGGCAGCCTTCCAGGGCCCCCCAAGAGCCGTTTCCACGCGCCTGAGGCAGCCATCCAGAACGCTCAGGGCCTCGCGGGTGTCCACGGCTCCGGCCAGGAGACTGGAGCGGATCTCCTCGAAGAAATCGCCGGTCACGGTGCCGCGCCAGATGGCCAGGGTCACGGCGCTGGGCAGCCCGGCATAGCCGTTGTCCGCGCAGGGCGAAAGCACGGCGACGTCCGGGACATGCAGCCGCCTGAGCATGCGCGAGGTGAACTCGCCGTATTGTCCGAAGCGGCACGGGCCTTTCGCGCCCGGCATGAAGTAGGCCGTGGCCTCGCCCGTGGGGCGCGCATCAAGATAGTCCAGCAGCGTGCCCACCGTGAGTTGCAGGGGCAGGCACTCCTTGCAGCTGGAGTTGCCGCGCCCGCGCGCCAGGGCGGCCTCGTCGGCGGGCGGCAGGGGCACGGCCCGCACCCCGCACCCGGCCAGGGCGCTGGCCGCCAGGGTCGTGCCGTAAGGGTTCATGCTGGGGATGGCCAGACGGACGCGAGGGTGAGTCAGGGGCAGCCATTCGCCGTCCGGAAGGGCGATTCCCGCCCGTCTGTTTCGGGCCTCCATGCGGGCAATGGGAGTGCCGTTGGAACCGGGCCGTACCACGCGCCCTACGCTGGCAGAGCGCTGCTCAAGCCTGCGATGATTGTCCGCGATGTCCAGGAAGGCCTCAAGGCGCGTCTCAAGCCCCGCGTCGGCGGTGTGGCTGTCCAGTTCCAGGGTGAGGGAGGGCTTGCCGCCCATCTCGTCGCGGAAATAGCCCAGCAGAAAGGAATCCGGCCCGCAGGAAAAGTTGGTGATGTACGCGCCGAAGAGCTTGGGATGGCGCTCGGCGTATCTGGCCGAGGACAGGATCACCCGGCCCTGGCCCCAGTACATGGACGGAATCGCTGCCTCGCCGTGGGACTGGGCGACGGGCAGCATGTCGCAGGGGATGACCATGGCCCCGCGCGTGGCCAGCTTCTCGGGCACGGCCTTGTTGGCCTCGGGAGCGAAGGCGTTGTAGCTGCGCCCGAACAGCGCGACGCCCATGAGGTCCGGCTCGTCGTCCAGGCGTTCGAGGGCCTCGCGTCCCAGCCCGGCTATGTCCCTGCGACAGAGGATCTGCGCCTCGAGCCCGGCCTGGAAGGCCTGGCGCGCCCGGAATGCGTCCGCGCCCAGGGTGCGGGCCGTGTCCATGAACGCGCCCTGCGCGCCGGACAGCCCCTGCGCAAAATCCAGCGCCGGGGCCAGCAGGCGCGGACCGTACGCGGCCAGCTCCGGGAAGGCGCTCCCCAGGTAGAAGGGCTCGCCCTGCAGGAGCACGCAGGTGCAGGACGCGTCCTGGCCCGACACGCCGGGAACGGAGCGCACGTGCGGCAGAAACACCGCGTCCGGGCGCTTGGAGAGCAGGTCGCCCATGAAGCCGTGGGCCAGCTCCGCCGGGAAGCACAGGGCCGAGGAGCGGCGCTGCACGCCTGCCGGGTCCACGCGCTCCGGCAGGACCACATCGAAGCCAAGCTCAGCGAAGAACGTTCTGAACAAGGGGAAATAGGTGTTCACCAGATAGGAGCGCGAGAGCCCAACCACCGGCCTGGCCGCGCCTTCCGGGGGCACGTAGCCGCGATACACCCGGCGCTGGCGGGCCTGCACCATATCCAGGCCGGCAGCGTCCGGGGATTTGCCCTGGCGCAGGTTCTCGAAGCGGTTGCAGATGCCGCCGAAGGGGTGGACCTTGCCGCCCACCTCGATGCGCGCGATGCGGCAGCCCCGGTCGCAGCCCTCCTGCCCGCCCTTTCCGCCCCGGCAGGTGAACGGCTCCCGGGCCACGGCCTCGCGCCCGGCCAGATCGTCCAGAACAAACGACGATTCCGGCAGCAGCCCCTGGCGCATGCGCTGGTCCACCACCAGGGCCACGCCCACCGCGCCCATGAGTCCCGGCTCGGGCGGCACCACGATGCGCTTGCCCGTGAGCATGGCCATGGCCGCCGGAACGGCCCGGTTGTAGCACACGCCGCCCTGCATGAAGACCCGCTGGCCCACCGGGCGGCTGCCCTTCACCCGGCTCACGTAGTTCAGGCACACCGAGTGCACCAGCCCCGCCAGGATGTCCTCCAGGGGCAGGCCCTCCTGCACGGCCAGCTTGATGTCGGAGCTTATGAACGCGGCGCACTGGTCGTTGAAGTTGGGGGTGGTGGCGGCCTTCAGGGCCAGATCAGCGATGTCCCGGGTGTCCACGCCGAGCGATTCCCGGGCGGACTCTTCCAGGAAGGAGCCGGTGCCTGCGCTGCAGGCCTCGTTCATGGCCGAATCGCAAGGATGGCCCTGGGACAGGAAGGTGTATTTGGCGTCCTGGCCGCCGATCTCGAAGATGGTGTCCACCTGGGGATCGTAGTGCGCGGCGGCCGCGGCATGGGCCACGATCTCGTTTATGGCCGCCGTGGCCCGGGCGTGCAGCGCGGCGATGGCCCGCCCCGAGCCCGTGACCCCGTGCCCCACGATGCGCACCGGCACCCCAAGTTGGCGCGACAGGCTCGCGTAGACCTGCCGGGACGCGCCCACGGGGTCGCCCTCGGTGCGCAGGTATTCTCCGGCCAGCACTGCCAGGTCGCTGCGGCGCAGCACCACTCCCTTGGTGGTGGTGGAGCCCACGTCCAGGCCCAGGAGCACCTCGTCGCCGGGCTGTGCCTCGCCGCGCGGATGCTCCTTGAAATCCACCAGATGAAGCGAGCTGGCCAGCGGCGCAAGCAGGGTGAAGCTGGCCGGACGCGCGGTGAACACCGAGCCGTCCCCCGGCGGGTCGGGACTGTGCTCCAAAGCCCAAAGGGCAGCGCCCAACGCCTCGAACCAGGGCGCGCTGCGCGGGATGATCAGTTCCTGGACGTTCTCGCGCAGGAAGCGCTCCAGGGAGGCGTTGGCCGAGCATCCGCCCGCCAGCAGGACCCGCCCCCGCGCCTTGTCCGGCAGGAGCTCCAGGCATTTCCCGGCCATCATGCGCCCCAGGCCCGCCACGATGGAATCGCGCGGCGCGCCCTTGTTCAGGGCGTGGGTGCAGTCGGACTTGCAGAACACCGAACAGCGCCCGGAGACCGCGTACGGGTCTGCCTCCTGGTCCAGGTCCCGCAGCTGCGGGACGGAGAGCCCCATGCGCCCGAGCTGCTGGGCCAGGAATTCCCCGGTTCCGGACGCGCACTTGTTGCCGGAGCGGATGTCTCGCACGCGCCCCGCCCCGTCCAGGCCGTAGGCCATGAAGGTTTCGCCGCCCACCGAGAGGACCGTGATCCCGCCCACATTCGCGCCCAGCACGTAGGCTGCTGCCAGTTCGACGGCCTCCGGTTCGGAGAGCGACGGCAGGCGCACGAGGCTGCGCAGCTTCCTGCCGGTGGCGGCCAGGGGGATCGCGCGCCAGTCAGGCTCGGCGTCGAGCATGGCGTGCAGGGTGTCGGTGGGATTGCCGCCGTGGGAGCGGTTCTCGGCGTGAAGGATACGCACGTCCCCGTCGGACGCGCTCAGGCGCACCAATCCGATGGACGATGCGCCCAGGCACAGCCCAAGGGCTTCGCGCGCAGACGAACTCATGAGGGTTGCGTCCTGATGGAATACTGTCCGGGTCTAGTCCATCTCCCGGACCAGGGCCTGGATTTCTTCGCGGATTATCCTGGCTGCTGCGGCAGGAACGGCCTTCTGCATTTCGTCCAGGATGTCTCGGCGAAGCGCTGCCATTTCCTCGCGGGAGACCAGCCCGCCCAGGTCCGGCGCGGCGGGTTTGGCTTCCAGCGCGTCCAGGCGCGCCTGAATCTGTTCCTGGCGCGCGGCCAGTTCTTCCAGCTGGCGCGACAAAGACTCGGTGTCCGCCGGAGCGGGAATGGCCTCGATACGGGCCATGACTTCCGAAAGTTCGGCGTCGATCCTGCCGGAGAGCTCCTGCACCCGGGCCAGGGCTTCTTCACCGCCGGTTTCGGGGACGGGAAGCTGGGCCAGGACGTCCTGCTTCACGCGCTCGGCCAGTGCGGCCTCGTTCACGGGCACCGGGGGTTCCTGCGCAGGCGGCACCATCGCGGACAGCTCGGACTTCAGGGCCTCGTTCTGCTGTTCCAGGCTCTGCTTGAGTTCCGCAATCATGGCGGCAGGATCGGCCTGAGAAGCGGATGCAGCCTGAAGGTCCGCCAGTTTTTCGTCCACACGGGCTTCGACCTGGGCGATCCGGGCGTCAAGAGCTTCGGCGTCCACAGGCTCGGGCAGCTGGGCCAGGACGTCCTGCTTCACGCGTTCGGCCAGGGCGGTCTCGTCCACAGGAGCCGGAGGTTCCTGGCCCTCCGGGGGGGCGGCCAGGGCGAGCAGTTCGGACTTCAGGGCCTCGTTTTGCTGCTCCAGGCTCTGCTTGAGTTCCGCAATCATGGCGGCGGGGTCGGCCTGCGATTCGGCGCCGGCCTGGAGGTCCGCCACGTGAGCTTCCACCTGGGCGATCCGGGCGGACAGGGCTTCGGCGTCCACGGGCTCGGGCTGAGCGGACAGGACTTCCTGCTTCACGCGCTCGGCCAGGGCGGTCTCGTCCACGGGAGCCGGTGGTTCCTGGGACTGCCGGGACTCCTGGGCAGCGGCCAGGACGGACAACTCCGCCTTCAGGGCCTCATGCTGCTGCTCCAGGCTCTCCTTGAGCTGCGCGACCAGAGCGGCGGGATCGGCCTGGGAGGCCTGGGGCTCGGCCTTGAGCGCGTCCAGGGCATCGCCCAGGTCCTGGAGCTTGTCCTCCAGGGCGTCCATCCGGGCAGTCAGGCCGCTCAAGGCAGGACCGGAGACGGTCTCGCCCAGGCTCGCGGCCGCCATGGCCGCAGCTGCGGGCGCGGCCATGGTGTCGAGCATGGACAGGTCTGGCGCGGCGGCTTTGGGCGCGGTGTCCGAAAGAAAATCGTCTGTGAGCTCGGGCAGATCGCCCAAGCCGAGTTCGGCTGCGCCGCCGGGGGCGTCCGCGCCGCTTTTTTCGGCCTCGGCCAGCAAGGCGTCCAGGCCGTCCAGGTCTATGTCGTCCGCACCGCCGCTCGTGGCGTTCTCTTCGGGCAGGTGCAGGTCGTCAAGACCGGGAAGATCGGAAAGATCGGGGAGATCAGGGCTCTGGGGACCCTGGGCAGGCTTATCCGTGGGAGATTCGGCGAAGAGGTCTTCCAATTCCCGCTCGAAGCTCAGATCGACACCGCCGTCAGCACCGTCCTTGTTGGCCGTGCCGGGCCCGTGTTCGATGATGTCGGTCAGCTCGATGATGTCTTTCGGAGAGTTGGACATGTGGGCCCTCCGCCCGATGAAAGCCGGGCGCGGCGGGGATCTTTCCGCCGCGCCCGGGGATGCTACTGTGCCTGGGGGTGACAGGCGTTGCAGGCGATCGGGGCGTTCTTGCCCTCGGCCTTGGCCTTCTTGTGGCAGCCGACGCAGCTCTTCGTGGAC
The DNA here is from genome assembly GCA_046566965.1 of Acidobacteriota bacterium. GTDB lineage: Bacteria > Desulfobacterota > Desulfovibrionia > Desulfovibrionales > Desulfovibrionaceae > Fundidesulfovibrio. The sequence goes on along the minus strand of JBKICU010000025.1, from coordinate 9,420 downwards.
TCACCCTTGTGGAAAGCCATGTAGAAGCTCTTGTCGCTGGTCTTGTCCGCAGGATCCACGTTGTCGTGGCAACCGGCGCCAGAGCACTTCATGTCCTTGCCTTCCTTGTGGTGGCAAGCCTTGCAGTCCGCAGCCTTGTGGCCAGCGCCTTCATGGTTGAACTTCACGGGAGCCTTGGTCGCAGTCGCGCCGGCAGGCACCTTCAGTTCCATGGCGCCCTTGGGCGCGTCCGCAGCCATCAGCGCCGGCAGGCAGAAAGCGCCAACCAGAGCCGCACACATCAACAGGACAAAAAACGGTTTCCTCATTCCCATCCACCTCCTCACCAAAAAAAGTTGAATGAAAAAATTCACATAGCATCTACGATCAGAATTGGCGCTGTGTCAAGGCGCAGAGGCGATTTTCCTGCTCTCCCCGCCCAGGCCGTACTTTCCGGCATAGCCGCGCGGGGTCAGCATGCGCCCCGAGGCGGTGCGCGTCTGGGAATTGCCCACCACCACGATGGTGAGCATGTCCACCGCCTCGGGATCGGCGGATTCCAGCGTGGCAACCTGCACGGACTGTCCCTCGCGCCAGGCCTGGCGCACGATGCCCACCGGAGTCTGCGGGGCGCGATGGCGCGCGATGATGGCCAGGGCCTTCTTCAGAAGACCCGAGCGCCGCCTGGAGCGCGGATTGTACAGCGCCAGCACGAAGTCTGCCCCCGCTGCGGCCTCCAGGCGCTTCTCGATGAGCTCCCACGGAGTGAGCAGGTCCGAGAGGCTCACGCAGGCGAAATCGTGCGTCAGCGGCGCGCCAAGAAGGGCCGCCGCACCCATCACGGCAGGGATGCCCGGAACCACCTCGAACTCGACGGCCTCCAAAAGCCCGCGCGCTTCCAGAAGCTCCAGCACCAGCCCGGCCATGCCGTACACGCCGGCGTCGCCGCTGGAGACCACCACCGTGTCGTTGCCCGAAAGCGCGGCGTCGATGGCCGCGTTGCAGCGGGCCACCTCGCCCATCATGCCCGTGGAAACGATTTGCTTGTCCGCCAGCAGTCCGGCCGGAATCAGGTCCAGATAGGTGGAGTAGCCGGCCACCACGCCCGCGTCCGTGAGGGCCTGGACGGCCAGGGGCGCGGTCAGAGCCGGGTCGCCGGGGCCGAGGCCGACGACGGTCAGCTTGCCGGGGCCCGGGACAGGGCCAGCGCCGCCGTGACGGTTTTCGATTTCATCTTCGGAACGAGAAGCCGGGTCGACCCGGCCGCCAGCAGGGCGGCTGCCTCGCATACGCTTTCAACTCCCACATGTTTGAGCGGCATGGGCGACGGGTTCGGGGTCTTCACCCCGGCCAGGCGCTCTGCCGGATAGAATCGTATGTCCACGCCGAGCTCGCGGGCGGCCTCCAGGAGGCCAGGCTCGCCGCGTTTGACGTCGATGCTGGCCAGCAGGGCCAGACTTTTCAAGGCCACGGATTTTGCCGCGAAGATTTCTTCCAGAAGCGACACGATCTCCGGCGCGCCCGCTCCCTTGCGGCAGCCCACCCCGGCCACCACCACGCGGGGGCGCAGGATCAGCGTGCCGGGAGGCACGGCGATATCCCGCCAGCTCACGGCCACCGCCGGAAGCCCGGGCTCCAGAAGATGGGGCGCGGCCACCCACTCGAAGCGCGCGCCGTGCTGCGCCGGAACGGCCAGGTGCCCTTCCGGGTCGAAGACCTGCACCACCTGCCCGGCCAGGAGGCCTGCGTTCACGGTCTTGACCGCGTCCAGGTTCTCGATGGCCAGGCCCGAGTCTCGCGCCAGCAGGTCCAGCGAGGGAAGCCCGGCCGTGTCCGTGGCCGTGGTGATCACCGCCGTGCCGCCCGTCAGCCGGGCCACGCGCCGGGCCAGGTCGTTGGCTCCGCCAAGATGGCCGGACAACAGGCTCACCACGTGTCGCCCGTCCTGGTCCAGGGCCACCACGGCGGGGTCGCGGGATTTCCCCCGCAGGTGCGGGGCCACGGCGCGCACCACGATGCCGCAGGCCGCCACGAACACGTGCCCGGCATAGGCGTGGAAGGCATCCGCCACCAGCGCGGGCAGGGAATCGAAGGCCTGCCCGCTGGGCTCATCTGGCACGGCCAGCTTGCGCGGCAGGTACAGGTCCGCCCCAAGTTCACGGGCCAGGGCGCGGCCCAGCCGCGCTCCCTGGGGAGTCAAGGCGTAGACCGCTACCCGCTCGGCCATCAGAACGTCAGCTTCCGGGCCGCGTCCAGAGTCAGCTCGTAGTCGGCCTCGGTGTGCGCGAAGGAGGTGAAGGTGCACTCGTAGGCCAGCGACGCCAGGTACACGCCCTGATCGCGCATCTGCTTGTATATGGCGGTGTAGATCTTGCCGTTGGAGGTGCGCGCGGCGGCCATGTCGTTCACGGGCTGCTCGGTGAAGTACATGGTGAAGGCCGAAGCCACGTGGTTCAGCTGCACGGGCACGCCCTTGGAGCGCACGATGTCCGCGAACTCCCGGGCCAGCTCTCCGGTGCGTTTTTCCAGGGCGGCGTAGTCGCGCTTTTCCAGCTCGCGCAGGTTGGCCAGACCGGCGGCCATGGCCACTGGGTTGCCCGAGAGCGTCCCTGCCTGGAACACCGGGCCGCACGGGGAGAGCTTCTCCATCACGTCTCGGCGTCCGCCGTAAGCGCCGACGGGGAAACCCGCGCCGATGATCTTGCCCAGGGTGGTCAGGTCCGGGCGCACGCCGTAGCGGGCCTGCGCGCCGCCCAGGCTCCAGCGGAACCCGGTGATGACCTCGTCGAAGATGAGCAGCGCGCCGTACTCGTCGCACACGGCGCGAAGGCCTTCCAGGTAGCCGGGGCCGGGCAGCACCAGCCCCATGTTGCCGGGGGCGGGTTCCACGATGATGGCCGCGATCTCCTTGCCCTTGAGGCGGAAGGCTTCCTTGACGGCCTCCAGGTTGTTGTAGGGCAGCACGATGGTGTGGGCCACGGTGGCAGCCGGGACGCCCGGCGTGCCCGGAGCGGCCTGGACCTCCACGCCGGACCCGGCTGCGGCCAGGAAGGCGTCGGCATGGCCGTGGTAGCAGCCGTCGAACTTGACCACGTAGTCGCGGCCGGTGAAGCCCCTGGCCAGGCGCAGGGCGCTCATGGTGGCCTCGGTGCCGGAATTGACCATGCGCACCATCTCGATGGAGGGCATGAGCTCAACGATCTTGCGTGCCAGTTCCACCTCGGCGGGACAGGGCGCGCCGAAGCTGGCTCCGGCGTCCAGGGCGGCCTTGGCCGCGTCGTGCACGCGGGGATGGGCGTGGCCCAGGAGCATGGGTCCCCAGCTCATGACGTAGTCCACGTACTGCCTGCCGTCCACGTCGTAGAGCTTGGAACCGGCGGCGCTGGCGATGAAGAGCGGTTCGGATTCCACGGCCTTGCAGGCGCGGATGGGCGAGTTGACCCCGCCGGGAATGATGGTCTGGGCCTTGGCGTAGAGAGTGGAGGACAGGGACATGAAAACTCCTTGGCGTTTTGGAAACAGGGTCTTCCTGAAAAGAGCGCAACGAACTTCGGTTCAACGATGAAAGACGATCTGGCCGTCCTTGACCCACAGCTGCGCCCATGGGCCTTTGAGCACGATCTCCAGTTCCGCGCCCTTGGGAATCGAAAGTGGATACCGTGCGCCGATGATCGTCCACTTTTGCACGCCGGGCAGGAACAGCAGGTCCTTTCGTTCGCCGCCCGGCAGGACCAGGCGTGCGGCGATGGATGAGTCCTTCCCGACCCGGGGGTAAAATACGAAATCCCCCTCGCCGTCCACAACCTGCCGCAGGACCGCCTCTCCGGACGGATCTTTCGGGGTCAGCATGCTCCAGGATGGATACTCCGTCTCCATTTTTGAGAAATCGGCAAGCGGCGTCAAGAGGCGCTGCCCGGGAGCCCGGACCTTGAACCCCGATCCCAGGTACATGCCCCTGAGCTGCTCCCCGAACCATCCGTTGACCTCCTCGCTGCATGGCCCGTCGTTCCCGTCCTGACAGACTGCCAAGCGCACGCCGTGCAGGCTCAGGGTTTCCATGGCTCCGGTCAGGTACTCCGGAGTTTCTGCGGAGCAGAAGACTTCCAAACGGAGGTTCAGCTTCCGGTACCCCTCGGCGCGCTGCAACCGGAGAATCTGGAGGGAGCGGATGTCCGGCCCTTTGCTCACGGGGAAGACCTGCGCTGGTTCCTCGTCAAACGTGACATATGCCGTGATCGTGTTTCCTGCGCCGGCATTTCGAAAGGGTATCGCCAGGGAGATCAGCTGCGGTCCTGCCGGTGTTTTGTTCTCGAAGTCGAACTCCACGCTTGAGGATGCATCCTGGCGGGATGGAAACAGGCGCCAGGCATGGTCGAACTTCAGTGTCATATCCGTCAGAGAGCGCGCCCTGCCGAGCACTTCCCCCGGATTCATGTCGAATCCCGCCAGCCAGGGGGTGGAATCGATCACCCTCGGGGGGACTCTGGGGTGCGAAAACACCCAGACGTTCTGGGTATCGATCCGGGAATGCGCTTTCAGCTCCGCGCCGGGTATCGCCTTCTCCTCGACCGGGATACGAGAGAAATCCGAACGGGAACTGAGCAGCATGAGCGTCGCGCTGTCGCGATCCGGCGAAAGCGACATCTGTTCAACGGGGTTCAGTGCCCTGAACCTGTTCAAATACCATGATGTGCCTCCGACTATGAACGCGTCGTCGAATGACACGATCCTGTTCTTCTCGAAATCGGGGAATTCGCGCGCCAAGGTCTTGAAGTGCGCCGGATCATACCAGGAAATGATGACCGCATCAGGACCGTACAGTCTGTCGCCGACCTTAACGAAGAGAAACACTACCAATGCCAGGGCGCCCATGACCGCCCCTGCCCGGACCACTGCGGGAAACCGGACGATCCAGGCCACTCCGATTCCCGCGAACGTCAGGATCGCGACGAGCATGTGGCTTACGTGCCACGGATTATAATACGCGCCGTAGCGCCTCAGGATGATGGCAGCCAAAGGCAGGACCACAAGGGAACCCAGGAACAGGAACACCCACTTCCGGGTTCTCGCCGCATGAAACGCACCGGCCAGGCAAGCCAGCCCCACGACCCAGGCCAGCCAGCCCGTCCCGTAGAAATCCACCGCCCGGTCAAGGTTGTACAAGGACTTGTTCCACACCTCGCCGTAAGAGAAGGGCGCCGTCATGTCCGCGCGCGAAGTCGCCGTGACGAACACAAGAATGGATGGAACAAACGACAAAACGGCAAGAAGACCAAATTGAAACAGCTGTTTCCATTTGATTTTTTTGCACAGGACAGCCAGGAGCAGGACAAAACCCTGACTGCCCACGATCATGAGCGAGTTCAGGTGCAATATCAAAAGAAAGAAATTGCATGCGACGATCGTAAACAAGTCTCTCCGGTTGCCGCTCTTCACGAATCGGATCAAGCAAACATATGCGACGAGGCAGAGCAGGATCAGCAGCGCATACGGCCGGACCATTCTGGAAAGCCAGATATGCAGCGGATTCGAGGCCAGCAGCGCGGCCGCGACAAATCCTGCCTCGGACGAATACGCCTCCTCGCCCAGCTTATAAATCAGATATATGGAGGCTATCCCGCACAGGGCCCAAGGGAGCCTGAGAGCCTCGTCGGATATTCCCGCCAGGCCGACGAGTTTCATGAGGACATGGAAAAACGGCGGATGGACTTCATGGCGCGCGATCCATTCCCAAAGCGAGCCCAAAGGCGCCTGGGCACCGAACAGCACCTGGATTTCGTCTCCCCAGAGCGAAGGCGTTCCCAGGTTGTACAGCCGGGCCGCCGCACCCAGGGCGATGATCACGGCGAGCAGATACTGTTTGTGTCGTGGCATGAATGTACTCAAAAGGTTCTCCAGAAAAGTCTTGGCCGCCTTCATCGTCCTGGTGGAGCCATGAGAAAGCGTCGGCACGCTTCGAGGCACTCCGCAGACCGGCAAGCCTCGGCAATGGGCAATACTCTCGTGACCCGGCACCAGCAGCCAGGCGCGGGCGGAAAGGCTCTCCGCCGGTCCGCCCGCCACGGGGTGTATCAGGGCACTAGGCGGGCTGCGCCAGGCAGACCACGTAGCCGTCGGGGTCCTGGATGTACCACTCGCGCATGCCGTAGAAGGCCGTTTGCAGCGGGCGCACCGTGGGCACGACGTCCTTCAGGCGCGCGTACAGTTCGTCCAGGTTGTCCACGCCAAGATACACCGTGGCCGTGGCCCCGGTGGGCTTGTCCTTGAACAGGGGAAGCTCCTCCGTGAGGCTGTCGCGGCGCTGCACCATCACCTCGGCCTTGCCCACGATGAACTGCGCCCAGATAAGAGCTGGCTTGCCCTCCTCCGGGGTGTGGCGCTCCTTGTGGAAGTCGTGCTCCGTGTCCACGGACCCTGCGAAGCCAAAGCCCAGAAGGCCGCACCAGAAATCCGCCGAGCGGTTCACGTCTTCCACCATGAGGTTGGGGGCCAGGGATTGGATGGGCATGGGACGCTCCTTCGCGTTGGGTTCTGGAGAGGAAAAAAGCGGGCGTTTCGGATGAGCCTGACGGCGTGACCGAAACGCCCGCGAGTCGTTGTCGTTATGATCGCGGCAGCCGAAAGCGCTCTAGGCCTTCCCAACCAGCTCCTTGACCTTTTCGAGCGCCGCGGCCACGCCCGCCGGGTCCGTGCCGCCGGCCTGGGCCAGGTCCGGCCTGCCGCCGCCCGAGCCGCCAACCAGGGCGGCCACGTCCTTGATGAGGGTCTGGGCCGTGAACTTTCCGTGCAGGTCCTTGCTGACGTACAGGATCAGCGCCACCTTGCCGTCCTCGCCCGCGCCGCACAGGCAGGCCACGCCGGAGGGCATCTTGCTCTTCACGTCGTCCATGGTGTCGCGCAGGGACTTCATGGTGGCTCCGTCCACCTGGGCGGTAAGCACCTTGACCCCGGCGATCTCCTCCACGGAGTCCATCAGGTCGCGGCCCTGGCCCGAGGCCAGCTTGCCCTGGAGCTGTTCCTTGTCTTTGGTGAGAGTCTTTACCTGGGCCTGAAGGGCTTTCAGCTTTTCGGCCAGCTCGCCGGGACGCGCGCGCAGCAGGTCGGCCACTTCGCTCAGCTCCTGGCGCGCGGCCTGGAACTGGCTGAACATGTTCCAGCCGGTGGCGGCCTCGATGCGGCGCACGCCTGCGGCCACGCCGGTCTCGCTGAGAATCGCGAACCCGCCAGCCTGACCGGTGGCGCGCAGGTGCGTGCCGCCGCACAGCTCGGAGGACACGCCCGGCACTTCCACCACGCAGACCTCGTCGCCGTATTTTTCACCGAACAGGGCCGTGGCGCCCTTGGCCTGGGCCTGCGCGAAGCCCATGACCTCGCGGGTGACGCCGATGTCCGCCAGGATGGCCTGGTTGACCTCGTCCTCGATGCGCGAGAGCTCCTCGGGGGTGATGGCGGAAATGTGGGTGAAGTCGAAGCGCAGGCGATCCGGGGCCACCAGCGATCCGGCCTGCTTCACGTGGTCGCCCAGCACCTTGCGCAGGGCCGCCTGCAGCAGGTGGGTGGTGGTGTGGTTGCGGGCCGAGGCCATGCGCAGCTCCTCATCGACGATGAGCTTGGCTTCCTGGTCCAGCAGCAGCTCGCCCTCGTTGACGAACACCTGGTGCGTGGTCAGCTCGCTTGCGGGCTTCAGGGTCTCCAGCACGTCGGCGGAGCCGGTCATGGTCTCCACGCTGCCCCGGTCGCCCGCCTGGCCGCCGGACTCGCCGTAGAAGGGCGTGGACGCGAACACGGCGTAGCCGCCCTCGCCCTGCACCAGCCGCTCGCGCGGCAGGCCGTCCTCGCCCATGAGCCCGATCACGCGCGACTCGGCCTCCAGGGTGTCGTAGCCCACGAAGCGCGACTTCACGCCCGTCTCCAGGAGCTTCTTGAACTGCCCGGCGATGTCGGACTCGCCCGAGCCCTTCCAGGCCTTCTTGGCGCGCGCCTTCTGCTCGGCCATGCAGGCCGTGTAGCCTTCCTCGTCAACGGAGAAGCCCTGCTTGCCCGCCACGTCGGTGATGATGTCCAGGGGGAAGCCGTAGGTGTCGTACAGCTTGAAGGCGGCCTCGCCGGAGATGACGGCCACGTTGTTCTTTCTGGACGCGGCCATCTCCTCCTCGAGGATGTCCAGACCCTTGTCCAGGGTGGCGGAGAAGCGTTCCTCCTCCTCGCGCACCACGCGGGTCATGAAGTCCATGCCCTCCACGATCTCCGGGTACTGCACGCCCATCACGTCCACCACGGCCGGGGCCACGCGGTGCAGGAAGGGATCCTTGAGCCCCATGAGGCGGCCGAAACGGAAGGCGCGGCGGATCAGGCGGCGCAGCACGTAGCCGCGTCCCTCGTTGGAGGGCAGGATGGAGTCGGCGCTCAGGAAAACCATGGAGCGCGAGTGGTCCGCGATGACCCGAAGCGCGGTGTCGGTCTCCTCGTCGGTGCGGTATTTCACGCCCGCCAGGTCCGCCGTGGCCGCGATGATCGGGCTGAACAGGTCGGAATCGAAGTTGGAGTAGACCCCCTGGCACACGCCCGCGATGCGCTCCAGGCCCATGCCGGTGTCGATGGAGGGCCTGGGCAGGGCGACGCGGTTGCCCGGCTCGATCTGGTCGTACTGCATGAACACCAGGTTCCAGATTTCCAGGAAGCGGTCGCAGTCGCACTTGCCGATGCCGCAGTCGGGACCGCAGGACATGTGCTCGCCCTGGTCGATGAGGATCTCCGAGCAGGGGCCGCAGGGGCCGGTGTCGCCCATGGACCAGAAGTTGTCCTTCTCGCCCAGGCGGAAGATGCGCTCGGAAGGCTGGTTGGCGATCTTCTTCCAGAGCTCGATGGCTTCGTCGTCGTCGCGGAAGACCGTGGCGTAGAGCTTGTCCTTGGGGAGCTTCATCTCCTCGGTCAGGAAGCCCCAGGCCAGGCGGATGGCCTCTTCCTTGAAGTAGTCGCCGAAGGAGAAGTTGCCCAGCATCTCGAAGAAGGTGTGGTGGCGCGCGGTGCGGCCCACGTTCTCCAGGTCGTTGTGCTTGCCGCCCACGCGCAGGCACTTCTGGGAGGTGGCGGCGCGGGTGTAGTCGCGCTTCTCCTGGCCCAGGAAGACCTTCTTGAACTGCACCATGCCCGCGTTGGTGAACAGGAGCGATGGGTCCTCGCGCGGCACAAGCGAGGAGCTCGAGACCTCGGAGTGGCCGTTGGCGACGAAATAGTCCAGGAATCTGCGGCGGATTTCAGTGGCGGTCATCACGGTTTCTCTCTCCTTGGAAGACAAAGAGTCGAGAGGACAACTTTTTGAAAAAAGTTTCCTCTCGAGCTCTCCTTCAAAAACTTTCAATAGGCTTCGCGTCGTTCTCCGGCAAGCACCCCGGTGCTTGCCGGAGAACGACGCGAAGCCAGGTATTCATGTGCTGCGTT
>JBKICU010000024.1:0-102812 GCA_046566965.1 Acidobacteriota bacterium | reverse complement strand
GCCCTTGAGACCAGCACTCTAGGATATGCTTCTAGGGTCAGCATTCAGGACTAACCCTAGGATTGGCTTTCTGTCCCAGCATAATGCCTTCAAGCATCGGTTTACACTCTCAGGCTGGTCTCCAACTCCAGGTCCCAGGACCGAGCTTCCACCCGCTAACCGCGCGTCGGCAGCATGGTCCGTGATGAAATACGGGTCCGGGCAAAGTTCCCTTGTGAGTTTTCTGAAGCTTCGTGCACGTACTGGACTTGAACGACGAAGGGATCATACGACTGGATGTAATCATCGACGCAGGACATCCTGGCGGCATATTTCTCGATAAAAAGACCTGAAGCGCGGCTCTGCGCGCTTCAGGTCTTATGAATTTGGGCAAGGACTGAACAGGAACGGGACGTTATGCGAAGCCCACTGAGGGTCCAGGGGGATCATCCCCCTGGCGGGTCCAGGGCGGAGCCCTGGTGGGGTCTGGGGCGAAGCTCCAGCCTTGGCTATTCAGCCAGGGGCAGCGTCACGTGGATGGTTGTCCCATCGGGGTCGGAGGTGTCCAACGCGATGGATCCGCCGAGCGTTTCGGCGATCAGCCTGGCCGAATAAGTGCCCAGGCCCGTGCCGCGCGATTTCCCGGATGTGGCGTATTTCTCGAAGAAGCGGGCGCGGATGTCGTGGGGCACCGCCCCTTTGTTGGTGATGGAGATGAGTGCCTGTCCGTCCTGCCGTTGGAGCGCCACGGTCACGGCGGCGTCTGGGGGGGACGCCTGGATGGCGTTTTCCAGCAGGTTTCCGAGCATGGACCAGCCGGGCAGGGCTTCGCTGAGAACCCGGAAGGCATCCGTGTCCCGTGCGGGTCGGCCATCGATGGTTGTGTGCAGGACGAGGTGCTTCCTGTGGAGTTGCTCCGCCGCCTCGAGCGAGTATTTGCGCAAAAGATCCGCCAGGTCCACGGGCTTGGGCTCGAAGGTGTAGGTTCCCTGTTCCATCCTGAACATGTCCAGGGAAATATTTATGAGATTCAGCATGTTGTATCCGGTCTGGCGGATGAGGCGCAGATACTCTTCAATTGTCTCGCGCGGCATGTGCTTGTCCTGGAGAATGAGCCCGGGCAGGCCGATGATGGCGTTGAGCGGGCTTTTCAGATCATGACGGGACATCCGGTCGATGTCCTCGCGCAGTTGTTCCAGGCGTTTCTTGTCGGTGACGTCTTGCAGTATGCCGGCCAGCGTTCCGCCCGCTCCGTTGCGGGTGACGTTCCCCAGGAACCTGATCCAGCGCTCGTTGCCCTGGAACGTGGCGACTTTGGCTTCAACGTCCAGCGGGGTTCCATTTTCGTAGGATGTTTCGAAGGAGACCATCAGGGAGATGCGGTCCTCGGGATCGACGCGTTCGATCATCGCGTCCATGGTGGGCGCGAATCCGGGTGGAGCTTCGAAGAGGCGGTGGCTCTCGTCGGTCCAGTGCAGCGCGTTGCTTTCGCGGTCCCAGTCGAAGCCCCCGATCCCGCCCGCCTTTTGGGTTTTGTTCAGCAGCTCTCTGCTTTTTCGCAGTGCAGATTCGGCCTTCCGGCGTTCATCTATTTCCAGTTGCAGGTCCCGAAAGAGCAGGTCGTAGGGTTTTGTCAGGCCGGTTTCGATGATGGCCCGGTACATGAAGTAAAAGGACAGGATCTTGAAGATGTGTCCCACCATGTTGATGGTGGCGTAGGGGGTGGTGTAGGCGGTGAAGCACAGTTCCGTGGCGATGGTGGCGGCCATGGAGAGCATGAGGAAGCGCAGCACCAGCGCATCGAACCTGCTGCGATGGACCCAGAGCAGAAACGCCGCACCCGCGAGAATGGCGCAGATGACGTACTCGCTGATGATCTTGAACTGCGTCAGGCCGCTACCGGGAACGAAGCAGTCGGGGTATATCTTCCAGTGAAAAATAGCGGCGAGGGCCAGGACGGTAAGGATGCTGTACCCGCCGAATGCGATTGTGATGTTCAGACGGCGGTAGAAAAATGCCGGCGCGGCCAGGAGGGCCAGGCTTTCCAGGAATCTGGCCGTGAGCCAGAGCTGCGGGGGGACGTTGTTGTCGTCCAGACCCGGGAAGATGGTCATGCCTTTGTAGGTCAGGGTGTGCATGAGGTCGAGAAATGCTGCGAAAAAATAGGCGATCCCCACGGAAAGGAGATAGTCGTTATTCAGGAACCTGCGGGTGTTCCAGGCCAGCATGAACACGCCGAAAGCGATGACGATGCTGAACATTTCGGCGAAGGTGTGAAAGAGGAGGTAGTTGATGGTTACTGACATCACCAGGGCGACTAGAAGCATGATGCCCAGGGATGCCTCTTTCCAGTCGACCGAGTGGAAAAGCGTTTTCATGTTTTGTCCGTCTTTGAGCGCCTGAGCGTTATTGCCCGTAGCGGCGTGTATCGTCTGACGAAAGCGCGATGGTGCCCGCGCACGCCCTCGTGGGAGGCCATGCTCGGCAGAATGGTGCTGCGGAAAATTCTATCTACGGTGGATTGTTCCCTTTTTTAATGCACCAGCGCGGGGGACAGTAGAATATTGAAGGGGGAGACGCAAGGTCGGCCAGGGAAGATCAGGAAAGCAGGGGCGACGCCTCCGGATCTGCGGGAGCCGCGGTGGATGCGCCCTTCACGGATTTCCGTGAAGGGCGCGATGTCACAGGGAATTGCAGGAACAGGGCTACGCAGGGACCTCCGGCCGGTTGGCCGATCCGGGAGACCTGAGGGACAGGATACGATGCCGGGCGCGGTTGAGCCCGGAAAACAACTTCAGGAGCAGGGCATCAGGCCCGGCCTTCGAGTTCCCGGGCGGCCTTCTCGACGCCAGCGATGAAACCCTCGCGGGCCTTGACGATCTTGGCTTCCAGGGTTTTGTCGCCGAGGGCCAGGATCTGCGCGGCCATCCAGGCGGCGTTGCGCGCTCCGGCCTTGTCCAGGGCCACGGTTCCCACGGGGAAGCCCGGGGGCATCTGAACCGTGGCCAACAGGGCGTCCATGCCGCCCAGGGAGGACGCGGTGACGGGCACGCCAAGCACGGGCTTCACGGTGCGCGCGGCAACCGCGCCGGCCAGATGCGCGGCCATGCCCGCCGCGCATATGAACACCTGGCAGCCGTCGGCCTCCAGATCGCGGATGAGCTTTTCCGTGCGGTCCGGCGTGCGGTGCGCGCTGGTTACGGTGTACAGGTGCGATATGCCGAGCTCCGTCAGCACGTCGGAGCAGGGCTGCATGATGTCTCGGTCGGAGATGGAACCGATGAAGATGGCCACCTGGGTCATTGTGCGCTCCTTGTGATTCCCTTTGCGCCGATGTCGCGGCGATAGTAGCAATTGTCGAACCGGACGGACGAGACGGCGGCATAGGCGTTGGCCTGGGCAGAGGCAAGATCGTCGCCCAGTGCGGTGACGCCCAGCACGCGCCCGCCGGTGGTCCGAAGCGTGCCGGATTCCAGCTTTGCCCCGGCCACGAACACCTTCACGCCGGGAGCCTTTTCAGCGTCATCGATGCCGGAGATGGCCATGCCCTTGGGGTAGCTGCCGGGGTAGCCTTCTGCGGCCAGCACCACGCACAGGGCGGTTTTGGGGCTCCAGGTGACCAGGCCGGGAGTCAGCGTGCTCGTGGCGCAGGCCATCATGACCGCGGCGATGTCCGATTCCAGGCGCATGAGCAGCGGCTGGCACTCGGGGTCGCCGAAGCGGACGTTGTATTCCAGGACCATGGGGCCGTCGGCGGTCATCATGAGGCCCGCGTACAGCACACCCTTGAAGGGATGGCCCTTGGCGGCCAGGGTGCGCACGATGGGGGTGATGACCAGGGCGGCCATGCGGTCCCACTCGGTGTCGGGCAGCACCGGTGCGGGGCAGTACGCGCCCATGCCGCCGGTGTTGGGGCCGGTGTCGCCTTCGCCCACGGCCTTGTGGTCCTGGCAGGAGGGCATGGGAACCACGGTCTCGCCGTCGCAGAAGGCCAGGAAGGAGGCCTCCTCGCCTGCGATGCAGTCTTCCACCACCACGGTGTCGCCTGCCGCGCCGAAGCTGCGGGTGACCATCATGTCGTCCAGCGCGGCCAGGGCCTCGGCGTGGGTCTTGGCCACCACCACGCCTTTTCCGGCGGCCAGGCCGTCCGCCTTGACCACCATGGGCAGGGCGTGGGCCGTTATGAAAGCCTTGGCGGCCTCGTAGTCGGTGAAGACCTGATAGTCAGCGGTCGGCACGCCGGAGGCGCGCATGATGTCCTTGGCGAAGGCCTTGGACCCTTCCAGCTGCGCGGCGAAGCCGTCGGGTCCGAAGCAGGGAATATTGGCTTCGGCCAAGGCGTCGGCCAGTCCGGCCACCAGCGGGGCTTCGGGACCGGCCACCACCAGGCCGACGACGTTGGCCTTGGCGAAATCCACGAGACCAGCCACGTCGGTATCGGCCAGAGGGACGTTGGTTGCGGCAAGTGCTGTGCCGCCGTTTCCGGGCGCGGCGAAAAGCGTATCGACGAGGGGGCTTTGAGAGAGCTTCCAGGCCAGGGCGTGTTCGCGCCCGCCCGAGCCAACCAGCAGCACGTTCATGTTCGCTCCTTGGGTTCGGTCAGGCGTGGGGTAGCGCAAGTGGCCCCTGAAATCAAATCCGGCGATAACAACGGAACTTTCCTTGCTTCGAATCCTTCTCAGTAGGTCTTGACTTCGACAACAAGTAGGCTATCAGTAAACAATCCGTATTGAGGAGATGTCCCATGTTGCAGGCACACGCTATGGCCATGGATTTCGACTCCGCTCTGGAGAAGTTCAAGGTCATCTCGCAGGACAAGGGGTTGCGGCTTACGCATCAACGTCTGGAAATCCTGCGGGAACTTGTAGGCGCAAAGGACCATCCCAGCGCGGAAATGGTATTCGGGCGGGTGCGGCGCAGGCTGCCCACCATTTCACTGGATACCGTCTATCGCACCCTGTCCACCTTCGACGATCTGGGAATCATCATGCGTGTCCCGGTCACCGGAGACCAGGGGCGCTTCGATGCCGATACAAGCCCGCATCATCACTTCGTGTGCTCCCGCTGCAAGTCCATCTACGACTTCATGTGGGACGAGTTCGACAAACTGGTGCTGCCTGACGATTCCGAGGCGCTTGGCCGGGTGGACGACCGCCGCGTGGTCGTGCGCGGGGTGTGTCACGCTTGCCTGGGTTCGCAGTAGCAAAGCTCGTTAGGTAGTCGAAATGTTTCAGGGTGCTTGACCGGAACGCTCGATTTGGTTTATACTTCTTGTCAGAATTATTCTTAACAACAAGTCCATCTTATTATTTGGAGGAATCATGTCCAAGTCTGAAGCGAACCTGAAGGAAGCTTTTGCCGGTGAATCCCAGGCCAACCGCAAGTACCTCGCTTTCGCCAAGCAGGCCGAAAAGGAAGGGCTGAAGCAGGTCGCCAAGCTGTTCCGCGCCGCAGCCGAGGCCGAAACCGTGCACGCCCACACCCACCTGCACGTGCTCAAGGGAGTGGCCGGGACCGCCGAGAACCTGAAGGCCGCCATCGAGGGCGAGACCCACGAGTTCGAGAGCATGTACCCCAAGATGATCGAGGAAGCCGTGGCCGAGGGCAACAAGCAGGCCGAGCGCGCCTTCCGCTACGCCAACGAGGTGGAGAAGATCCACGCCGACCTCTACAAGAAGGCCCTGGCCAATCCTGCAGGCCTGAAGGAAACCGAATACTACATCTGTTCCGTTTGCGGCTACACCTGCGAGGACCACGCCCCCGAGAACTGCCCGGTCTGCAAGGCCGCTGCCAAGGCCTTCTATACGGTCGGCTAGCGCGCTCCTTTGAAAAACACGCGTGTGTTTTTCAAACGATGCGCGTTGGGCTGCTGCAAGACCTGCGACGAGCACTCGCGAATCGTCATGATACACGGCGATTCATGTTCCGGCCTCCGGAATGAAATCGCCGAATACTACCGGAGGAGACCGTCATGGATAAATGGGAATGCCCGTGCGGCTACGTGTACGACCCGGAAGAGGGCGACGTCCCGCATGGCGTGAACCCCGGCACCGCCTGGGAGGACGTCCCGGAAGACTGGGTCTGTCCCAAGTGCGGAGCGGAGAAGGAATTCTTCGAGAAGGTGGATGCCTGATCCGCTTCAGAATCGAGGAAGATGACCGCAACAGCAAGCCCCCGGTGAGAGCCGGGGGCTTTTTCGTTGCTCGCGGGGGTGGGGGAGGCTCGTCCGCGCTGTGCCCGGCGTGGGCTGCGTCTCGGAGCCGTGTGGCAGCAAGCGGGCTGTATGTCGCCCCTGAATACGTCGCGTTGTTTCCAGGCGCTGCGGCCCGGATGGTTCAGTTCTCGCCGGGCGCGTCCAGCAGCTGGAGCCAGGCGTTGACCAGCTCGGCGTCCCACTGGCTGCCCGCGCCCTTGCGCAGGATGTTGCGGGCGTCCTCGACGCTTCTGGCCTTGTGGTAGGCGCGGTCGGAGGTCATGGCCTCGAACCCGTCCACCACGCTCACCAGCCGGGCCAGAAAGGGGATTTCGTTGCCCGAGAGGCCGTCAGGATACCCGTTGCCGTCCACGCGCTCGTGATGATGGTAGACGATGGGCAGAACGTCCGAGAGCGACTCCACCTTTCCCAGGATGGTGCGCGCGATGGTGGGATGCTGGCGCATGGCGGGCAGTTCCTGGGTGGCGAGCGGCCCCTGCTTGTTCAGGATGATGTCGGGGACGCCGATCTTGCCGATGTCGTGCAGCACTCCGGCCACGCGCACCAGCTCCACCTCTGCCTCGGACAGCCCGAGAAAGCGCGCCAGCTTCGTTGCGTAGCGGCTCACCCGCTCGGAGTGGCCCCGGGTGTAGGTGTCCTTGGCTTCCACGGCGTGGACCAGCGAAAAGACGATCTCCCCGTTGACGGATTTCAACTTTGCGCAGGCCTGGTTGCTCTCGAAGCACAGCGAGGCGTGGGCCGCGAACAGGGTCAGGAGCTTCAGTTCGTCCAGGCCGTAGGGCACGGCGTTCCCGGCGCGCAGGGCCACCACCGCTCCGCGCGGCCCGTTCTGGCCCTCCACGGGCACGCCGATGGCCGAGGTGGGGACCGCGGCCGAGCCGTTGCCGTTGCCGAAGGCCTCGCGCAGCAGCTGGCCCTCGATCAGGATGGGGCGGCCCTTGGTGGCGATGGACGTCCCCAGGGTCTCGAACCAGGAGCGCACGCCGGGATTGTCCCGGAAATAGGGGCCGATGAGCACCTGCGGGCCGGACTCCAGATCCTTCACTCCCTTGATGAAGAACGCGATGCCGTCGGGGGAGAAGGCGGACTTCACCTGGCCGAGGAACTGCTTGATGAGCGCCTTTGAGTCGTCTTGGCCGTTCATGGCGTCTTTCAGGGCGAGCATCTGGGCCAGGGTGCCGCTGGAGTTGCGCTTGACGCGCAAGGAGCGCTCTTCCAGGGCCTTGCACACAGCGCCTCGCAGGGCTTCCAGCTTGAAGGGCTTGAGCAGGTAGTTCACTGCGCCGAGCTTCACGCATTCCACCGCGCTTTCGATGCCTCCGTAGCCGGTGAGCACGATGATGTCGGTGTCGGGGGCCAGGCTGCCCGCCGCCTTTATGAGCTCCAGGCCGCCCATGCCAGGCATGCGCAGGTCGCTGACGATAAGGTCGAAGGTTTCGGTGCGCAGGAGCTCCTTGGCTGCAAGGCCGTCGCGCGCGGTGGACACGGAGGATGCGATCCCCTCAAGGGTCTCGGCGCAGACTTCAAGCACGCCAGGTTCGTCGTCCACCAGCAGGATGCGCGTCTTGTGTTGAGCCATAGCGATCGGGTCCTGTCCTGATGAAGGTGTTGGGAGACCGACTGGACGGACTTGATCTACAACCTGCTTGCGGGATTTGTCCAGCATACTTGACGCAGGCTGGCAAAGGACCGCTTCACGGGCAAATGGTTGCTTTTTCGAACGGATGATGTAGGGAGCAGCAACTGCGGTACTCTCCGGAATTAACGCTTACCTAAGTTGGCCCGCCATGCGTCAGGACCCGCCCAAACTGTCCACCGACCGGATGCGAAAGCTCATCGAGAGCATGGAACAGCTCCCCTCCGCACCCGCATCCGCTGCCCGCGTCCTCGGGATAGCAACCAGGGAGTTTCCGGATTTCCAGGAGCTCGTCGAAGCCATCGAGGCTGACCCTTCCGTTTCCACCCAACTTCTGCGCCTGGCCAACAGCGCCGGTTTCAACCGGATCGAGAAGGTGGAGGACATCCGCCAGGCGGCCATGCTGCTTGGAACCGACGTTGTGCGGACCGTGGCCCTGTGCGTGTGCGTTCGGGAAGGGCTCTTCAATACCTTCGATGCCGGCGATCCCCTGGTGCGCGAGTTCTGGCGGCACTCCCTGGCTTGCGCCTGCGCGGCCAAGCTCCTGGCCGAACAGGCCAGGCCCAGCCTGTGCGGAGCCTGCTTCGCGGCAGGGCTTCTGCACGACTGCGGCAAGCTGGCCCTGTTAAGCGCCGGGGGCGATGCGTACGTCTCCCTGCTGCGCGACGAGTTCCTGGTGGGCCAGCGCCTTGTGGCTGCCGAACAGGAGGCCCTCGGGGCCGACCATTGCCTGGCCGGAAAGTGGCTCCTGGAGCGCTGGAAGCTGCCGGATGTGTTCATCGACGCCGCCTGGATGCACCATCAGCCCGCCAGCGCCCTGCTGGGGGCGGGCGAGGCGGCCACGGTGAGCCTCATCGTCGCGCTGGCGGACCGTCTGGCCCACGAGGCCATGGGCACCGTGCCCGGCGGCTTCGAGGATGCCGACTGCCTGGGCCTGGCTTCCGCTCTGGGCCTGGAAGGCCCTGCGGCGCTTCGGGCGGTGCGCGCAGGCGTGGGCAACCTCTTTGCCGAGCGGGCCGCCCTGTTCGAGCTTCAGGAGGACGCCGCCTCATTCTATTTTCACGCGCTGGGGCGTGCCAATCGGCGCCTGGGCGAGACCTCGCTCGGGCTCACCGGGACAAACAAGGCTCTTGAACGCGACGCCATGGCGCTTCGACGCGTGGCCCAGGCCGGCGTGGAGATCGCCAAGGCGTTCACTCCCCAGGACGTGCTGCTGGCCTTGTCCCGGTGCATCCAGGAACGGTTCGCCTCTCCGGGCGGGCTGGCTTGCGTGATCGAGCCCGTGCTGCGCACGGCCACCGGGCACGCCTGGGGATTCGGCGGCGGACCAAGGCCCGTGGACATTCCCATGGACGAGAATCTGCGGCCGGACGACTCCGCAGGGATGGTGGGGCTTCCCCGCGAATTCCTGGACCATCTGACGGGGTGGCGCACCAGGGCGTCCGCCCTGGCCGGACCTGAAGGCCCGCCCATCCACTTTCAGGACGGCGTGGCCATGGTCAGCCTGACCGACGGGGCGGAATCCTTCGGGGAACTTCTCTACCGGCCGTGCTCGGGGCGCGTTCCGCCCGAGGAGCGCACGGCGGTAAGCCTGCTGGCCCAGCTGGCGGCCCAGGCCTTCCGGCATATCGAGCTGGTGGCCCGCTGCGAGCTTCGTTCCGAGCGTCTGGCCCAGGTGATGCGCTCCATGCAGGACATGAACGACAAGCTCCTGAAAACCCAGCGCCTGGCCGCCGTGGGCCAGTTGGCCGCAGGCGCGGCCCACGAGATCAACAACCCCCTGGCGATCATTTCCGCGCGCGCCCAGCTCCTGGAGATGCGCGAGGAGGACCCGGCCAAGAAGAAGGGCCTGCGCCAGATGGTGGAGCAGATCGAGCGCATCAGCGCCATCCTTGGCAGTCTCATGGATTTCGCGCGTCCGGCGGCCCCGCGCATGGAGGCCATGAACCCGCGCGACGTGATGGATCGGGTCCTGGCCCTGGTGGAAGGCAGCCTGACCGGCCAAGGCATCGAGGTCAGGCGGGACTACCGGGGGGCCATCCCGGACATCAAGGCCGACGCCCGGCAGATGGAACAGGTTCTGCTGAACCTGGCGCTCAACGCGCAGCACGCCATGGAGGATGGCGGCGGGGTGTTCACCGCCGGAATCAGCTATTCCTCCGAGAGCGATTCCGTGGTCTTCACCATCTCGGATACAGGTGTAGGCATCCCACGGGAAAACCTGGAGAAAATTTTCGATCCCTTTTTCACCACCAAGGCCGAGGGCAAAGGAACCGGACTCGGGCTGTCCACCGCATACGGCATCGTGGCGGCACACAAGGGTCGCATCTCGGTGACCAGCGAGCCCGGATCGGGGTCCTCCTTCAGCCTGACCCTGCCGCGCGACCTGACCGCCCCCGCCAGGAATCAGGGACTGGCCGGGATATCCCGGACGCCTCGCCAGGCGGTGCTGGTGGTGGACGACGAGCAGAGCATCCGCGAGATCCTGCGCGAATCACTGGAATCCAAGGGCTATGCCGTGGAAGTGGCCCAGGACGGAGATGTGGCCCTGGCGCTCTTGCGCCAGAACCGCTACCAGCTCATGATCCTGGACATCCGCATGCCCAGCCGGGACGGGCTGTCGCTCCTGCGCGAGGCCAACAGCTTCGCCGAGCCGGCCATGCCCGTGCTGGTTTTGACCGGCATGGCCAGCGAGCAGGAACTCAGCGAGGCCAGGGCGCTCGGCGCCGCCGCGTGCCTGCGCAAGCCCTTCCAGGTGGAAGAGCTGCTGGAGCAGGCCAGCAGGCTTCTGGAAGAAGGAGCCTCCCGGTGATCGCCCCGCTGCAAGGATCAGGGCCGTGAGCCGCATCCTGTCCGTCGCCAGCGGAAAGGGCGGCACGGGCAAGACGAGCATTTCAGTCAACCTGTCCCTGGCGCTTGGCCGCATGGGCCGCACCGTGTGTCTGCTGGACGCGGACCTGGGCCTTTCCAACGTGGACGTGCTGCTGGGAATATCCCCCAAGCTCACTCTGGAGGACGTGCTCTTCGAGGGCGTCCCCATGGAGAAGGCCATCCTGCGGGCCGGTCCGGGGCTGGACGTCATTCCAGGCGGCTCCGGCGTGTCCCGCCTGGCGGACCTGCCGCGCGAGGCGCGCGCCACCCTGGCCACGGAATTCGCCAAGCTCGAAGGCTACGACTACCTTGTGGTGGATGGCTCGCCGGGCATATCGAGCCAGGTCATCTCGTTGTGCCTGGCCTGCCCGGAACTGCTGGTGGTGGTGAATCCCGATCCCTCCTCCCTCACGGACGCCTACGCCCTGGTCAAGGTGCTCTTCGAGAACGGCCTGCGCCGCAGCCCCAACGTGGTGGTGAACCGGGCCGCCTCCGCCGAGTCCGCCAGGAACATATTCGGGCGCCTGCGCACTGCCATGGGCAAGTATCTGAAGCTCGACGCCAACCTGCTGGGGCATATCCCGAGCGATCCTCATGTGGGAGCAGCCGCCGGGAGGCAGCGCCCCCTGGTGGAGCTGTATCCGGCCTCCAACGCCGGACGCGCCATGCTGGCCCTGGCCAGGTCCCTGGACGAGGCCAGGCTGTCCGCCGGGACGGTGGCCTCCTCTCCGGCGGCATTCATGGAAGGGGCGCTGGTCCGCATGCGCGAGTCCTCCTCCAGGCGCGGGCAGGAATGCCTGAACCCGGAGGTCAGGAAGACCCTGGACAAGGCCCTGGCCCTGGTCGGCCTGCTGGAGACGCCCCGGCAGATCGTCAATCCGCCGGAGCCGGGCACGGAGCAGAGGTTCGTCCTGGCCAGGCTGAAGGCTCTGCTCCAGACCGCCAGGCGCGAGGCGGGCCCGTCCGGCGAGGACGCTCCCAGGCCTGCACCCGTGCGGGTCGCGGTCATCAGTTCCGACGAAGCGATCGGGGATATTCTGTCCGAGAGCCTCGGCTCCTCCGGTCTTGCTGTCAGTTCCGACGGAGTTGTCGGCAGCAAGGGCAACGGTAGCGCCAGGCCCGATGCCGCAGTCGTGTTCTGGAACGGAGAGCCCGCGGCCCTGGCCCGCCGCCTGGCGGAGCTGGGAAGCATTGACTACGTCCTGGTGCGCAGCGTGGCCAGCAAGGAGATCCCCCGCCTGGGCCGCTCGCCAGCCGAGGTGATGGATATGCCCTTCAGGTTGGAAGCCCTTGCCCACGCAGTCAGGCGTTGCGCCCGCAAGACCCCCCTGCCCGCGCAGTAGCATTCGCCGTTTCTTTTCTCGACGCGCCTATCGGGCTGGTGTATCCATACGGAATGATCCCGGTCGGCTCGCGCATGCCGCCCTATCCGAAAAGGAGGCCCTTCATGATGAAAAAGGTGGCCATATTCGACGAGGCCAAGTTCACTGACCTCACGTTCCACAGTTTTCTGGTCCACGACTCGGAGAACTTCAAGATCATCAACTTCAATTTCAAGGCAGGGCAGACCATGCCCATCCACTCGCACGATATTGAAGGCGAGCTTTCCATCGTGGTGCTCTCCGGGGAGGGGGAATTTCTCTCCGAGGACGACGCCATCCCGGCCAAGACCGGCGACGTGCTGGTCTCGGACATCTCCGAACCCCACGGCGTGCGAGCCATCACCGACATGCGCGTGCTGGTGACCATCGCTCCGCCCATCTGATCGGCCCCGCGCGAGGGGGCGGCCGACTGCCGCCACACCCGATGACACGGCAAAGGGCCGGGTGCGCCGCATGGCGTCCCCGGCCTTTCTCGCATCCCACCCGGTTCCCGTTGCAGCGGCTCGGCGGCAGGATGGATGCTCCGGATCGCGCCATCCCGTGAAACAAACAGGCCCCCGGCAGTGCGGGGGCCTTGCGACTGGTGCGGGAAAAACGAAGCGGTCCGTCACTGCAGCGTGTCGTCGTCCGAGGGGGGGGCGGACTCCTCGCCGGGTTGGAGCACGCGGTCCGGGAATCCACCGCCCTTTTTCAGGAAAAGGGCGGCGAATGCGTCGGCGGGCAGGGCGGGGCTGAACAGGAAGCCCTGGTAGAAATCGCAGCCCTTGGTCGTGAGGAGTTCCAACTGGGCCACAGTCTCCACCCCTTCGGCAACCACGCTCAATTCAAGCGTCCGGGCCATGGCGATGGTGGCCTTCACGATGGCCCGGGATTCCTTTCCCTCCAGGTCCGCGATGAACTGGCGGTCTATCTTGAGCGAGGTGAAAGGAAACTTCTGAAGATAGCGCAGCGAGGAATAGCCGGTTCCGAAGTCGTCGACAGAAAGGGAGTGGCCCCGGCTGCGCAGCTGTCGCAGTATCTCGGCGGCGGCCTGCGGGTTCTGCATGATGGCCGTCTCGGTGATCTCCAGCCCCATGCGGCTGCTCGCGATGTCCAGGGACTGCAGGGTGTGCGTCAGTCGGTGCAGGAAATCCGGCTCGGAGAGGTGCAGGGCGGAGATGTTCACGCTGACGTGCGGGGTGACGCCCTGAGCCTCCCAGGCCTTCATGTCGCGGGTGACCTTCTCCAGGAGGATGGCCGTCACCTCGCGCATGATGTGCATTTCCTCGCAGAGCGGGATGAATTCTCCCGGCGAAACCGGAGCTCCGTTGCGGGTCCAGCGCAGCAGGGCCTCGGCTCCGGCGATGCGAGAGGTCGCGATCTCGATGATGGGTTGATAGTAGACCTCGAACTGTCTGTCTTCCACGGCCTGATGAAGGTCCCGCTCCAACGCGACCCGAGAACGCACCTGCATGTCCAGTTCCCTGGTGAAAACTTCGAGCCTGCCCTTGCCGTGCGTTTTGGCGCGGTGCAGCGCCAGGCCTGCGTTTTTGAGCAACTCCGAGGCGTCCGAGCCGTCTCTGGGGAAGGTGGCCAGCCCGAGGCTGGCGCTCAGCCTGTAGGTCTCCCCGGAAATCTCGAAGGGGCCACGGAAGCAGCCCGCAGCCCTCCTGGCCATGGCCAGCGCCTGGGAATCCGATTCAAGCGGGCCGGACACCAGGGCGAATTCGTCCGCGCCCAGGCGGGCTACCATGCCGTCCTTGCGCATGATGGTGGAAAGGCGCAGCGCCACGATCTTCAGCAGCGCGTCGCCCGTGGCGTGGCCCAGGCTGTCGTTGATGCTGTTGAAGTCGTCCAGGTCCAGGTGGAGCACGGCGAACTGCGCCGAGTCGGCTTTGGCCTTGCGTATGCGCGAGCCCAGGGAGGAGATCAGGGCTTCCCTGTTGGGCAGTCCGGTGAGGGCGTCGGACAGGGCCTGGCGCCTGAGCCGGTGCTCGGTGTCTCGCTGCTCGGTGATGTCCAGGCATATTCCCACATGGCGCGCCAGCCTCTCCCCGGCGCTGGGGATGCGCGCAAACAGCACTCGCAGCGGCACGCGTTTGCCATCCCGGGTCGTGATCTCCACTTCCCCCTCGTAGCGTCCCTCGGACTCGAGGGTCTGGAGCAGGGTGTCCTGGAAATTCTCCGAAGGGGAGGTGGAACAGAAGGCCCCGGGCGTGAGCCCCAGGAGGCTGGCCATCGGGTAGCCGGTCAGGCGGGAGATGGCGGGGTTGGCGTCTATGACGCGCAGCGCCTCATCGCACACCACAACCCCTTCTCGGGAGTGGGCCAGCGCTGCGTCCTTGATGTGCAGGCTGTCGATGGCCTCGCTCAGTTCCAGGTTTCGTTCCCGGAAGCGTTCGTCGAGAAGGTCCCGGGAGCGTTCGAGTTCCTGCATGGCCTGTGCGGAGATGCGTTTTTCGTTTTGCAGGCTCTGGGCCATGGCGTTGAATTCCGTCGCCAGCTCCCCGATCACGTCGTTTGGGCCGGGAGGGATGCGATGGTCCAGTTGGCCGTTGGAGATAAGGGAAGCGCCTTTTTTGAGCACGGCGATGCGCGCAGCAGCGCATCTTCTGATGGCGTAGAGCCCGGCCGCCGCAAGCGCCAGGGCGCACCCCGACAGAATGAGGAACGTTTGCTTGTCGGCCTCGGTATCCTGCAGGAAGGCTTCGCTGTGCTGGCGCAGATGGCGGGTGTGGCGTTCCTTGATGGCCTGGACTGACCGTAAGGATGCGTCCCACAGATCCTTGACGGCGTCCTTCTCGGCCTTGCTGGTGTTGGCCATGAAGTTCGGGTCGTAGCGCAGGTTGGCGCGCAGGCGGGGGATGTTGGTCCGAAGCGCCACCACTTCGGACTGGAGCAGGTGCAGGGCGTCATGCTCCCCGGAGAGCTCCTCCATGGCAAGCAGGCGGTCCAGGTTGCCCGTGATCTTGACCATGAGCTCGTTGAACACCGGCAGCCGGTCTGGTTTCGAGCGAAGATACCGGGTGACCATGGTCTTGAGCGATTGGAGCGAATGACCGAGGAAGTACAGCGTTTCGCCGGGCAGAGCCGCCTGCCTGGTCAGTACGTTGTGTGCGGCTTCTGCAGCCGCCATCCGCAGGTTCACCTCATCGACCGCCGTGGTCATGGCGTCGGAAAATTCATCGAAGCTGCGCATCTCGTCGATGAGGAGAAGTCCCGCCCTGAGGTTGGCCAGGTCCGTCAGCATCTCCGTCAGGTGATCCTGCTGGGGGGGCAGCTGCCTCAGGCGGGCCGTGAATGAGTCGAGGATGGAAACCGCGTCCTCGATGGACACTCCCCGGTCCGCAATCAGATACTCATAGACTTGCCTGCTCTGAGACAGGGACTGGTCCGTTTCGCTCAATATCATGGCGGCCTGGGCGTGCCCCTCGACCAGATGGCGCACCGTTTCCTTGGAACGTGTGAAGTGGTCCAGGGCGAGCCAGCAGATCGAAAGGGAGAATACGGCCGTGAGCAGGGCCGCAAGCCTTTCCAGGGATGAAATGCCCACACCTTACCTCGCGAATTTCAATACGATGATCTCACCAACTTCTCCGCATCCGTAGAGAGGCTCCTCGGTATCGGGTTCGGGGGCGCGCCCGGCGATCTCGAAGCGCGAGACACCGAAAGGATGTGCGCCGTCCAGGGACAAGGGCACGTCGTCGTCGTGGCCGGTGACGAGCTTCCTTGCGTAGGTCACGGTCCAGAGGCCGTCCTTCCAGAAGCCCTTGGCGCGGATGTCCGCGCGCGATCCGGTTGGCTGGACGAGCCTGAACTTCGCAGCCCTCTCGCCGACATATTCGGGGTAGATGAGGGCGTCGGCCGGGTCTTGGCCTTCGTCGCCCTTGCGGGTCAGGTAGAACACCCTGCCGCTGACCGAGAGCATGGCTTTTGCGTAGGGGTCAGGATTGACGCTGTATATCTCGATCTTGTCGTCGGCGTATCCGGCGTGGTCGGACCGGTAGGCTTTCCAGAACCAGATGTCGGCCACGTAGGGCGCGTCTTCGTGCAGGGTCAGGCCCGAGGCGTTGGGCGACATGTTCCACTTGAGCACCAGGACGTCCTCGCGCTCCGGGCCGTCCCGGTAGGCGCGCTTGGCCGGGTCCCAGAGCAGCATCCGGTGCATCCGGTTCTCCGTGGGGTCCGGGAAGGTCGCCTGAATGTACACGTTCTCGTCGTCGTGCAGGGCCTTCAACGTGATGTCCACCTTCGCCACCACGTCGCGCACCGTGACGGGCTCCGCGCCGGACCATTGCGGACTCTCCGGCTGGTCGATCCCGGGCGGAGTGTCGGTCCGGGAGGCTGTCAGAGCCCGGGGCCCGGCCTGCGCCAGGCTCCAGGCGCCAGAGCCCAGGAGAATGAGGAGAAATACTAAGATGTTAGGGAGTCGAAGCATTATAGAGTTCATGGGAGACCCGATGATTCCTTTCTCAGTGTGAGGTGCGAACCGTACCAGATCAAAAGAAACCCGCCACTACTCAGCCCCGGCGGCCGTGGTTAGTGGATTTTGATCTTCCGGTCAAATCGATTTCGGCAAGGTATTGAACGGACAGTGAATATAGTGCGCGGGAACATGTCGCTCGATCTTGCGCGGAGCCGTCGCGACGGGACGTCGGACTCCAGTGCGAAGAGGCCCGGCGCCAGCCGCAGCCCGGCTTAGCTGCATCCGTCCGAAATGACAAGGATATGGCGGATATGTCATCCCGGAGCATGTCCTGGACGGCCAGAGAGCAGGGCAAACCCTGTATTCGGGCGGGAATGACACGGCCTCATGCCTCAGGAGCCTGCAAAATCGCCGGGTTACGTGGCGGGCTTGCTTTTTTTGTTCGAGAGGGTTAGAAAAACCTGCTTTTCATGCTAGACTGAGGCTGTCCCGCCCGTCACAAGGAGCCCGTACATGACCCGCAAGGACCGCACCGAAGGCATTTATTCCCGCCGCGAGGTGCTCGATGAATCCGAACGCCGTCAATACTATCAGATCCAGCTCAAGGATCTGCTGACCTACGCGTACCGCTATTCGGAGGATGTGAAGAAGCGCTTCGACCGCGCCCAGTTCCAGGTGGGCAAATTCAAGCAGCTTTCCGACCTCAAGCATATCCCCATCCTCAAGAAGAAGGAACTCATATTCCTTCAGTCCATGGGACCTCGTCTGGGCGGCCTCCTGACCAAGGACCTGGGCGATCTGCGCAGGGTGTTCCTCTCCCCGGGACCCATTTTCGATCCCGAAGACCGCGAGGACGATTACTGGGGTTGGACCGAAGGCTTCTACGCCACGGGCTTCCGCGCCGGAGACGTGGTGCAGTGCACCTTCAACTACCACCTGTCCCCCACGGGCCTCATGTTCGAGGAGCCGCTGCGCAACATGGGCTGCGCCGTGATGCCCGCAGGACCCGGCAACACCGCAACCCAGCTCGAGGTGATGCAGAAACTGCGGGTCACCGGTTACGTGGGCACCCCCAGCTACCTGATGCACCTGGCCCAGAAGGGCGAGGAGTCCGGGCTCAACCTGCGCAAGGACCTGTTCCTTGAGGTAGCCTTCGTTACGGGCGAAAAGTTCTCCGAAAAGCTTCGGGCCAACCTGGAAAAGAAGTTCGACCTCATCATGCGCCAGGGCTACGGCACCGCCGACGTGGGCTGCATCGGGTATGAATGCTTCCAGAAGAACGGCCTGCACATCGCCAACCGCGCCTTCGTGGAGATCTGCCACCCAGACACCGGCATCCCCCTGAAGGATGGCGAAGTGGGCGAGATAGTGGTCACGGCCTTCAACAAGACCTATCCCCTGATCCGTCTGGCCACGGGCGACCTGTCCTACATCGACCGCGCTCCCTGCTCCTGCGGGCGCTCCTCGCCGCGCCTGGGCAACATCGTGGGCCGCGTGGACACCACCGCCCGCATCAAGGGCATGTTCGTCTACCCCCATCAGGTGGAGCAGGTCATCGCCCGCTTCGAGGAGATCAAACGCTGGCAGATCGAGGTCACCAACCCAGGCGGCATCGACGAGATGACCCTCATGATCGAAGCCAGCAACTTCAAGCGCGACGACGAACTGCTGCACATGTTCCGCGAGAAGATCAAGCTGCGCCCCGAACTCAAGGTGCTGGCCCCCGGCACGCTTCCCGCGCAGATCCGTCCCATCGAGGACAAGCGCAAGTGGGATTAACCAGAGCCCTCACGATGGCCGCCCTCTGGGCGGCCATCGTCATCGCTCTTCCGGGGTGCAAGCGCTATAGCGACGTGTCCGCGCCGAACGACCCCGAATCCGCCCGGCTTTCACAGTCTGCCCAGCCAGGGCAGGCATCCCCGGCCCCCGGCCAGTTCCTGGACTCCGCCCGGCAGCCGGTCGAATCAGCCTGGGTGGGCGCGCAAGCCGCCAAGGCCGCGTACGTCCTCATCGGCGAAGCCCACACGAGCGCCTGCGACCACGAGACCCAGGCCAGGGTATTGGCCCTCATGGCTGAGGCCGGCACGCCTCCGGCCGTGGGGCTCGAGATGGTCAGCCTTGACGCGCAGCCCATCCTCGACCTGTTCAACAAGGGCATCATAGGCCTGGAAGAACTGGAAGAGCGGCTGGTCTGGGGCCAGACCTGGGGATTCCCCTTCGAGATTTACCGACCCATCTTCGAGACCGCCCGCAGACTCGAGTTGCCACTCTACGCCCTGAACGTCCCGCGCGACGTGGCCCGCAAGGTCGGGCGGTCGGGCTTCAAGGGCCTCTCCATGGAAGAGCGCCTCGGACTGCCATCCAAGATCATCCCCGTGCCCAAGGAACAGGAAGAGTCCCTGCGCGCCGTGTTCGACTCCCACCCCTTCGGCAAGCCCAAGGACCGCAAAGCCGCCTGGGAGAGCTTCATCACCGTGCAGGCCCTGTGGGATACCGCCATGGCCCGGCGGGCCGTGGAGGCTCGGGTCGCCACTCGCCGCCCCGTGGCCATAATCGCCGGGGGCGGACATGTGGAGCGCGGCTGGGGCATCGCTTCCCGGCTCGCCGTGTTCGACCCGGCCGGGCAGCGCCTCCTGCTCATGCCCTGGCGCGGCGGCCAGGACCCCGATCCCTTAGAGGCGGACCTGTTCTTCTACTGCCCCGAGGTCAAGCGACCCCGGCTCGGGCTGACGCTGGAGACCAAAAACTCCGCGATCGCGGTGGTGGCTGTGGAGTCGGGCTCCAGGGCCGATGCCGCCGGACTCAAGGCTGGCGACGTGCTCGTGAAGGCCCAGGGCGCGGAAGTAAAATCCCTTCCCGACCTGCATTCAGCCACCATGCGCGCCCTGAAGGAAGGCGGCACGCTCCGGCTGGACATCCTTCGCGACGGCCGCCCGGAAACGCTTCAGGTCCCCCTGCCGGATATCCGGTCCGGTTCCTGATGCCTGAGCTTCCCGAGGTCGAAACCATCGCCAGGGGGCTCGACCCTCTGTTGGCCGGGAGGCGCATCACGGGCCTTGCCGTCCTGGACCGGCTGGTCTTTCCCGGAGATCCCGAAAAATTTCGCGAACTGGTCGTGGGGCGCGTGGTCACGAGGGTCTACCGCAGGGCCAAACTCTGTCTGGTGGAGGTCGAGGGCGGCGGCATCATCGCCTTCCACCTGAAGATGACCGGGCGGCTTTTCGTCACCCGGCCGGGCGAGCGTCCCGAACCCCATCTGCGCGTGCTGATCGAACTGGAGGACGGACGCGCCCTGCACTTCATCGATACCCGACGCTTCGGCTCCTGCCGCGGCTTCGCTCCCGGCGCAATCGAGGACTGGGACTTTTACCGCCGGCTTGGCCCCGAACCCCTGTCCATGAGCAGCCGGGATTTCCGGAAAGCGCTGGCCGGGCGCGGGGGGCGCATCAAGGCTCTGTTGCTCAACCAGGAAGTGATTGCGGGCATCGGCAACATCTACGCGGACGAGGCCCTCTTCGCCGCCGGAATCCGGCCCGACGCCAAGGCCGTGGACATTCCTCCCGCCCGGCTGGACATGCTTTTCGCGGCGATACAAGACGTCCTGTGCCGGGCCATCGAGTCCGGCGGCAGCACCATCCGGGATTACCGTACCGCCGAAGGCGTGGAGGGATCCTTCCAGTGGACGTTCCAGGTGTACGGGCGGGGAGGGCAGCCCTGCGCGGCCTGCGGGCGGGCGCTTAGCGTGGAAAAGGTTGCGGGGCGTACGTCCACGTTCTGCACGGCCTGTCAGGGATTTACGCCCGGTACATGAACTTTTCTTCATCATTAGAGGCGACTGCGCCTCTTGCCGCGCCCCAATGAAGGGGCTACTGTCCCGCCTGCATCCCGTGGCCCACTGCCTGTAAAGGACCAGCGGAATCAATTATGCACCGAATATACTTATTTTTTTTCATAGCGATCGCGGCCCTGTCCCTGAGCCTGAATGCTTCAGATTCTCTGGCGGAACCCGCCAAGAAAGAGCACAAGGGTTCGAAAACATCCGAAAAATCCACTTCAAAATCCGAAGCGAAGTCCTCCAAATCCGAGAGTTCCAAAAAGACTCAGGATACGAAGTCCGCTGGCGGCAAGAGCGAGTCCAAGGCGGCTTCTTCGTCGGCTAAGTCCTCTTCGAAGAGCAGCGATTCGGGATCGTCCAAGTCGTCCAAGTCATCGAAATCCAAGAAAGAACCTAAAAAAAGCAAGAAGCACCCGGCGGTGGTGCAGTCCAACGCCGAGGCCGAGCGCAAGGCGAACGAGGCCATCCGCAACACCGCTCCGGCCGCGGCGGCTGCCGCAGGGGCCGGAGTGGCGGCAGCGTCGGTCGCGACTGGTCCTGCCCAGGAAGCATATGAAAAGGGCATGGAGCTCGGCCGCCAGAACAACTACGCGAACGCCTTGGACCAGTTTGATCAAGCCATCAAACTCGAACCCCGGAACGCCAACTTTTATGCCGGGCGCGGCCATGCCAATTTCATGTTGAATCATCTGGACAAGGCCATGGACGACTACAACAAGTCCATCGCCCTGAATTCCCAGGATTCTCTGGCGGTGGTGATGCGTGGGCACACCTATTACAAGCTCGGCACATTCACAAAGGCGATCCAGGATTATGACAAAGCCATCCAGATGGGTTACACCGACGCTGAAGTCTACAAAGGACGCGGCTCGGCGTATCTGAAGATCAACCAGCCCGACAAGATGTGCGCCGACTTCAAAACCGCCTGCGAGAAGGGCGACTGCGAGCTTTCGGAAAACGCCCGCAAGAGCGGCGTCTGCGAATAACCCTGTCCGACCCCGGAAAATGGAAGACGGGCGCGGGCATGCTCCGCGCCCTTTTCTTTGGCATCGGCGCCTGGGCGCTTGACCGGCATCCGGGAAAGGACCATAGACCCAGGCTCGACAGGGATTGCAAGGAAGAAACCAGTGAGCGCCTACATCATTTGGGGAATCGTCATTCTGGTCTGCTTCTATCTGGGGGCCAGGCTGACTTTTCAGACACGAGAAAAGAAAAAGAGTCAGCTACGCCTCAATTTCGAGGACGCCAAGGACCGCGAGAAGAAGCGCCGCAGCTGATGCGGGCGCTCCCTCTCGCTCGTAGTCGACGGGGAATCCTACAGAACGCTCAACACATACGATCACTACGCGAAGCGGAGAGGGTGCGCAGAGCCTTGAGCCACCGGGCCTTTGCCCGCAGGCTCTTTCGACATCTCCCCGGCCAACAGATGTTCGTCTGTCTCGAACGTCAGTCACAATTACGATCATTACGCGATGCGGAGAGGGTGTGCAGAGCCCTTGAGCCACCGGGCCTTTGCCCGCAGGCTCTTTCGACATCTCCCCGGCCAACAGATGTTCGTTTGTCTCGAACGTCAGTCACAATGACGATCACTACGCGATGCGGAGAGGGTGCGCAGAGCCCTTGAGCCACCGGGCCTTTGCCCGCAGGCTCTTTCGACATCTCCCCGGCCAACAGATATTCGTCTGTCTCGAACGTCAGTCACAATTACGATCATTACGCGAAGCGGAGAGGGTGTGCAGAGGGCGAAGCCCTTTGCCCGCCGGAGGCATATTCCGCCTTCCGCCTCCGTCTTCCGTCTTGCCTTGCTCCTGAAATACCGGAGTGCCACGTCGTAGCAGAAGCCTCCGGCGGCCAAAGGGGCGAGCCCCTTTGGAATCCCTTATAATTACTGCGTAATTGGTGTGTTGAGCTAGGTCAGGGCGATCAGCACGCCGAGCGCGGCGGCCGAGTAGATCCCGGCCAGGAAGTCGTCGACCATCACGCCGAACCCGCCGGGCAGCCAGCACTCCGAGGCGCGCACCGGCGCGGGCTTCAGGATGTCGAAAACGCGAAACAGCACGAATCCCCAGAACATTTGCCAGGGCGTAAGTACCGGAAAGAACAGGAACGTTGTCCACTGGCCCAACACCTCGTCGATGACGCACAGGCCGGGGTCCTTCCGACAAAGGGTTTTCTCCACGATGTCGCAGGCGAGGCTGCCGCCGATGAAGACCAGCACGAGGATGGTAAGGCGCACGGCGAAAGGGGCGGGCATGAAGAGAAAGGGCGCGGCCAGGGCGGTGACGGCCGAGCCCCAAGTGCCGGAGATGGGGAGCTTCCCCACAGGGCCGAGCGAGGCGAAATTGATGGCGGTGCGTTCGATGAGGGTCATTGTCAGGCTCCGGTAAGAGGTTGCTTTTCAGGGCAGACGCAAGAGCAAGCTGGGGAAGGGCTTTCCTGCCCCGTCAGCGGTCGGGCGGCCTGCATGCATGCGATTTGCTTGTTGAGAGACCGTGTTGTGAAATATCATTCTGCATGGTCGTGCCTGCCCCTACGACAGGCGTTGACCTGGTCAGGGATGGCCGAACTCCTCCCGGAGCCGCGCTAAGGCCTCGATTTCCCGCTGCTGGTAGCGTTCCTTGTCCAGGAGCGTCGGTTGTCCGGTGGGCGGGACGTCGTGGTGCATGTACTTGTAGATGTCGAAGTTCTTGCAGGTGTGGCCCCGCACGTGCACGTCGCGGAACCACTGGCAGCCCACGTCGAGGATCTGCTTGCCAACGGAGAGGATGGCCCCGAAGGGCGTGACCCGCCCGTGCGGCACGGTGATGCCCCGCGCCTTCTTCATGTCGATCAGCGCGCACCACTCGTTCACCCGGCATTCGGGCAGCGGCCAGGGCTGCTTCTCGAACATGGGGTGCATGCGCGGCAGGTGGTAGGCCCGCATGAGCGAGCCCTCGGGGGCGCGCGTCTTGGTGTAGAGGTCGCGCAGTTCGCGGAACGACGGCTTGTACTCCAGGTAGCTGTCCGGTCCGCACCTCCCGGTGAACGACGCCGGACAGTACCAGCACTGCCCAATGTGCCCGATGGCAATGTGCCCGCCGATGTTCTCGAGCATGGCTCCGACAACGTCGCCGTGGAAGTGAGCGTCGTTGTGGATGATGAGGACGTGGTCCTTGTCCGACTTCTCCCAGCCGTACTGGTAGCGCACGGAGTGGCGGTACTGCTCGTCGTCCAGCCTGTTGAGCTCGATGGAGAAGCAGTAGTTCCAGGTCTCGGGGCGCAGGTAGACGATCTTATCCTTCAGCCTGTCCAGTACGAAGCCGTGGTGGCCGGTGTGGATGTCCACGTTGTGGTGCTGGGTGTTCTCCTCGACGAAATAGATGCGGTCGATGCGGTGGCCGCTTGCGCGCTCCAGGGTGAGAAGCGCCAGGGCGGTCTGGTAGGGCTTGCCGCAGACGTTGATGAGGACGTCGACCTTCTTGTCCGTTCCAGCTTCTTCCACGTTCCGCCCTCCGTCCGGGGTGTTTCCGATACCACGACCATCATGCATCAGGCCGGGGAGCGTCAAGCGGTTCGGGTCAGGCCGGAATAACGGCTCCGAGTTGCACGAGCTCTTTCACCACTTCGGCCAAGGGCAACCCAACGACGTTGGTGTACGACCCCTCCACGCGGGCGATCATGAACGCTCCCAGGCCCTGGATGGCGTAGCCGCCTGCCTTGTCCATGGGTTCGCCGGTGGCCACGTAGGCGGCGATGGCCTCTTCGGTCAGGTCCGCGAAGGTGACTTTCGAGGCCTGAGCCTCTTCCCACACAATTTCACCATCCGGCCCGATCAGGCAGCAGGCCGTGACCACGGTGTGCTCTCGCCCGGAGAGCATGCCCAGCATGCGCCTGGCATCGTCCACATCCACGGGCTTGCCCAGGATGAAGTCCCCCACGGCAACCACGGTGTCCGCGCCGAGCACGTAGGCTCCCCCACACGTCGCGGCCACGTCCAGGGTCTTCATGCGGGCCATGCGCAGGGCGTAGCCGCCGGGCGTTTCGCCCGCGTCGGCGGCGGGCTCGTCCACGCCGGAGACCACGATCCTGAACTCCACGCCCGTGGACCCGAGCAGCTCTTTTCTCCTGGGCGACCCTGAGGCCAGCACGATGTCCGCCGTTGCCCTGAAAGCGCCAATTCCCACTGCACACCCCTTTCCAACTGATTATGATCTGGTGAAACCCGCGAAGCTACTGGGGATTCCAAAGGGACACTGTCCCTTTGGCCGCCGGAGGCATCTTCCTCTTCGTTTGCCTCTTACTCTTCCGCCCCGGTGGCCTAGCGTAGCCCCGCCCCCCGGTCAACTCCGCCGCTCTTGACCTTCCCTTATGCGCCGCGCTACATGTCCCCTGTCCGAATCATCCGTTTCGCGTGACTGGCGAGAAACGTGGGCAACCACGGGGAAGCGCGAAATTCGTCAAGCCGCTCGCCTGGGCTGCATCGTCAACAGATGATGCCAACCTTCCTGAACCAGGAGGAGCCCATGCGCGCCCATCGTGACCTGCTCGAACAATCCGATCCCGACGTATTCGCCACGCTCACCGGCGAGGAAAACCGCCAGCGCCTCGGCGTGGAGCTGATCCCGTCCGAGAACTACACCTATCCCGAAGTGCTGGCCGTGCTGGGCAGCGTGTTCACCAACAAGTAATCCGAGGGGTACCCCGGCAGGCGCTACTACGGCGGCCAGGATTTCACCGACCGGGTGGAGATTCTGGCGCGCGAGCGGGCCTGCCAGGTGTTCCGCAGCGAGCACGCCAACGTGCAGCCGCTGTCCGGCTCGCCCATGAACCAGGCCGTGTACCTGGGCCTTTTGGAGCCGGGCGACACCATCCTGGCCATGGACCTGTCCCACGGTGGGCACCTGACGCACGGCGCGCCCGTGTCGCACATGGGGCGGCTGTTCAACTTCGTGCGCTACAAGACAGCAGCGTGCGACGGTGCCATCGATTTCGACGCGGTGCGGGAACTCGCCCACGAACACAAGCCCAGGCTGGTGCTGTGCGGCTACACGTCCTACCCGCGCGACCTGGATTACGCGGCCTTCAAAACCGTGGCCGACGAGGTGGGCGCGTACACCATGTGCGACGCCTCGCACTACGCCGGGCTGGTGGCGGGCGGGGTGATGAAGAACCCCATGGACCACGGCTTCGACGTGATGACCACCACCTCGCACAAGTCGCTGCGCGGCCCGCGCGGGGGCATGATCCTGTGCCGCAGGGAGCTGGCGGCGCGCATCGACAAGTCGGTGTTTCCGGGACTTCAGGGCGGCCCGCACATGAACGTGATCGCGGGCATCGCCATCACCATGGGCAAGGCCCTGACGCCTGAGTTCCGCGACTACGCGGCCCAGGTGCTCCTGAACGCGCAGGCCTTCGCCGGGGCGCTGGCCAGCGGCGGCGCGCAGCTGGTGACCGGCGGCACGGACAACCACATGCTGGTGATGAACACCCAGGCGAGCTTCGGCCTGGACGGCAGGGTGGCGGAGGAGCTTCTGGACGAGGTGGGCATCACCACCAACAAGCAGATCATCCCGGACGACCCCAACCCACCCCTGCGCCCCAGCGGCATACGCATCGGCACCCCGGCTGCCACCACGCGGGGCATGAAGGAGCGCGAGATGGAGCGGCTGGCCGGGTGGATGCTGGCGGTGCTTGGAAAGCCGGAGGACGCGGCGCTGCGTGCGGACATACGCCGGGAGGTGGAGGCCATGTGTTCGCGGTTCCCGGTTCCGGGGCTGTAACCGGAGAGAGAATCAGACGGCGGAGGGCGGGGCGGTAACAAGCCTCGCCCTTTGTTCGTAGTAGGCCACCTGCGCCCCCATGTCGGTCTCGCGTCCGGCGATCAGGCGGTTGACGCAGCCTCCGTGCGAGAGCCAGTCGCCGCGCGGGTAGAGCACGGCCTCGGGGTGCAGGGTGTCGAGGATTTCCACCCGTACGATCATGGAGCTGAGCGCGGTCTCAAGCAGGGCGGGGCGGGCCGGGTCCAGTCCGGCCAGGGCCGGACAGCCGGACGACACGTACACGCGCGGGGGCGACTCCTGCTCGTCCTCCGGAATCTGCGAGAGCAGGTGGCCCTTGCGCACGAAGCTCAAAAGACGCAGGGGGAAGCCGTCCGGAGCGGGCGCGTCCGGGTGCAGCGCGTCCGGAAATCTGTACAGCCCGTCGGGGTGGGCGAACACGCCGTCCGCCCAGGGCGTGGAGGGCACGGGCCTGCCCAGCCAGCCCTTTTCCCGAAGCTCGGCTAAAGACGCCGCCAGTCCGCCCTGACGCAGGGCAGAGTCCATGACCTCTTCCGGGTTGGGGTAGACGATCGGCGGCGCAAGCATGGCCCCGAGCGAGGCGGCGATGTCAAAATTGCTGCGGGCCTGCCCACGCGGGGCGAGCACCTTGGCCGAGTGGTTCACGAACTCGTGGGAGTCGTTCCTGACCACGTCCTCGCACTCGAACAGCAGGGCAGGGGGCAGGATGACCGTGGCGCAGCGCGCTGTGTCGGTCATGAAGGGCTCCACCACCACGGTGAAGCGCGAGCGCAGCATCTGCGCCGTGCCCAGGCTGTCGGGACACTGGGTCACCAGATTCATCCCCTCCACCCAGACGAACTCCACGGGCGGGTCGGCCAGGGCCACGTTTGCGGCCAGGGCCGCCAGGGGGAAGGTGCGCGCGTAGCCGGGCTTGGCCCGGGTCCAGCCCCAGGCGGCGTTGCCGAGATCCTCCTGCTTGAAGTAGACGCCAGCGCCCTCGCGCCCGATCTGGCCGGAGAGCATGGCCAGGGCGTCGATGAAGCGCACGTTCTCGCCGCCGAAGCCGTAGCGTTGCAGGCCGCGCCCGAGGAGCGTGGCCGTTGGCGCATCCCCCGCGTCTCCTGCATACCAGTCTGCCAGCAGGCGGGCCTGCTCCGGGCTTGCGCCGCAGGCGTTAAGCAACGAATCCAGGCTCCAGCCGTCCAGAAGTTCAAGAAACGCCTGAGGTTCGAAGCAGCGCGACAGCGCGATGCGACCATCGGATGAAAGACCGCGTTCCAGCAGAAGCTTGGCCGCTGCAGCCGCCAGGAAGCGGTCCGAGCCGGGGCGGATGATGATCTGTTCATCGGAGAGGCCGTCGTAGCCGGAGTCGCCCGGATGGACGGACAGCACGCGCGCGCCGCGCTTGCGGGCATTGGCCAGCATGGCCGCCAGATGCACGGACTGCGCATCGGCGTTGCGGCCCCAGTTCACGATGCGGTCGGCGGTGGCCGCGTCGGCGAGGGGACCCTGTCGGACGGCTCCGAAGTCGCGCTTCAGGGCCTCGACTCCGGCGGAGAGGCAGGGCGATCCGGAGAAGGCCGACGCGCCGAGCGTTCCGAACAGCAGTTTGCTGGCCTGATGCAGGAGGCCGAAGGAGGCGTAGTAGAAGACGTGGAGCATGCGCTCCGGTGTGGTGCGAAGGCGTGTGATCTGCGCGGCTGTCAGGCTGAGCGCTTCGTCCCAGGAGGCCTCGCGGAAATCGCCGTCTTCCCGGATGAGCGGCGTGGTGATGCGCCGGGGACTGGCGAGCCGCTCGCCGAAACGGGCGGTCTTGGCGCACAGGAAGCCGCGCGTGAAGGGATGCTCCGGGTTGCCGCGCACGGAGAGCGACCCGTCCGGACGCTGCGTCACCAGAAGGGCGCACCCGTCGCCGCAGTGACGGGTGCAGGCGGTGCGGACAACCCCGCTCATGAAGAGTTTACGCCGCCGGATTCAGCAATGCGGAGCGCAGGGCCTCGTCCAGGGTGGGGTGTGGGAAGACCAGGTCGCCGCACTGTTTCCTGGTCCAGCCCTGGGACACCATCACCGTGGACAGCGTGGCCAGCGAGGCCACCCCGTGGCCCACAGCCGTGACGCCCACGAGTTTTCCTTCGCTCCACACGCACTTCACCAGCCCGCTCGTTGCGCCGTGCGCCTGGGCGATGGGGTTGGCCACCAGCTGGGAACGGCTCACGGTAACGTCCATGCCCCTGGCCAGGGCTTCGGCCTGCATCAGGCCCACGCGCATGGTCTCGGGCGCGCCGTACATGCAGCCGGGGATGGGGCCGGGTT
Source organism: Acidobacteriota bacterium (assembly GCA_046566965.1). Lineage (GTDB taxonomy): Bacteria > Desulfobacterota > Desulfovibrionia > Desulfovibrionales > Desulfovibrionaceae > Fundidesulfovibrio. Next base: position 74,418 of record JBKICU010000024.1, on the reverse strand, counting down.
CGTAGGGTGTCTTTTCCTCGCCCGCGAAGTGGCGCACGGCCCATTCGCCCTGGTGCGCCGCGGCGTGGGCCAGCAGGGTGCGGCCGTTCACGTCGCCCACGGCGTACACCGTGGGCGTGGCCAGCAGGTGCTCGTCGGTGTGGATCCAGCCCGCCGCACCCTTCACCTCTGCGCCAAGCATCTCCAGCATCAGGTTTCGCGAGTTGGGCAGGCGGCCGACTGCCAACAGGCACTTGTCTGCGGTGAGCACGCGTCCGTCGCTCAGGCTCAGGCAGGCCTGTCCGTCCACGGATTCCAGCTTGGAGATGGAGACGCCCACGTGCATCTCCCAGCCCATGCGCTTGAAGCTCTGGGCCAGGGCCTTGCTGATCTCCTCGTCCTCGGACGGGGCGATGCGCGGAGCGACCTCCACCAGGGTGATCCTGGACCCGGCCCGCGAGAAGAACTGTGCCAGCTCAAGGCCGATGAAGCCCGCGCCCACCACCAGCAGGTGCTTGGGGATTTCGCGCAGGCCAAGGATGTCTCCGGAGTTGAGCACGCAGTCGTGGTCGGCCTTGAGGCCTGGATGCCAGGCGGGGCGGCTGCCGGTGGCCAGGATGCAGCGCTTGTGGTCGATGGTCTTGGGCTCTCCGTCCACCTCGATGACGGAGCGCGCCGCGCCGATCATCTTGAGCTCGCCGTGGATGAACTCCACCCCGAGCTTCGTCAGTTCGGCGGCCATGGCCTTGCGGGTGGCCTCCAGATGGCGCTTCTTGCGGTCCACCAGGGCGGGCAGGTCCACGAAAACCTGGCCGGAGCCGGTCTTCATCTTCTCCTGACCTTCCAGTTCGGCCTTGGGAGCCACCGCGGCCAGCAGGAACTTTGTCGGGATGCAGCCCCAATTCAGGCAGGAGCCCCCGAGATGTTCCTTTTCCAGGAGGGTGGTGGAGATGCCGCGCTTGGCGGCTGCAAGAGCCGCGTCGTAACCGGCAGGGCCGCCGCCGACGATGAGAAGATCGGATGCCATAGCGTTCGCTTTGTATTGAGGTGTGCGGGAGAAAAATAGATGCCAACTGCCTTGGTAGATTGGAGCAGGGGCAGAAGGCAAGAGAAATCATAGAGAATTCCCGCCGCACATGTACCCGCAATCCCGACACCCGAGGAACGCCGGGTGTCCGGCAGGCACAAGCGCAACCGCCACGACGCAGTGAGCAATACGAAAGTATGATCGATTTGTTGCAATGACGTATCAGCTGAAGTACGAAATTGTCTGGAATCCGGCAGAAGTGGCCGCCGCCGTGCCCGGTGTCCCCGGGGGAAGGCTGGCGTCAGGCCGGCCCAAACAGTCCGGGAGGCCCGCCCGATCCTGCGGCGTTGACCCTGGCCATGCCTCGCCTACGGGCCGGCATGCCCGTGGAGGCCCCGGATATCCGGCGTATAGGACACAAGGAGCGACAACCGATGGATCATCGTACGGAAACCGACAGCATGGGCCGGGTCAGTGTCCCTTCGGACAAGCTCTGGGGCGCGCAGACCCAGCGTTCGATCGAGCACTTCAGCATAGGCGACGATCTGATGCCGCGCGAGATGATCGCGTCCTACGCCGTGCTGAAAAAGGCCTCGGCCCAGGCCAACCAGTCGCTGGGCATGCTCTCCGGAGACATTGCCGGGATGATCGTAGAAGCGTGCGACGAGATACTTGATCACCGGCACGACTCCATGTTCCCCCTGCACGTGTGGATGACCGGCAGCGGCACCCAGTTCAACATGAACGTGAACGAGGTCATCTCCAATCGCTGCTGTCAGCTGGCGGGGACCGCGCTCGGCTCAAAGTCGCCCGTGCATCCCAACGACCATGCCAACATGTCCCAGTCCACCAACGACAATTTCCCCTCGGCCATGTGCATCGCGGCCGCCGTGGGCGTGTCCGGAACGCTCATCCCGGCGGTGAAAGATCTGCGCGACGGCCTGGCCGCCAAGGCCGAAGCCTGGAAGCGCATCGTCAAGATCGGGCGCACCCACCTGCAGGACGCCACCCCTCTGACCCTGGGACAGGAATTTTCGGGCTATGTGGGCCTTCTGGACGACAATCTCGATCGTCTGGGCGAGGCGCTTCGCGGCGTGTACCGCCTGGCCCTGGGCGGTACGGCGGTCGGCACGGGCGTGAATGCGCCGGAGGGGTTCGCGCAGGCGGCCGTGGAGCGCATAGCCGCGCTCACCGGCCTGCCCTTCATCTGCGCGCCCAACAGGTTCACGGTGCAGGGCTCCCACGACGCCCTGGTGTATCTTTCCGGAGCGCTCAAGACCCTGGCCGTGTCGCTGTACAAGATCGCGACCGACATCCAGCTGCTCTCCTGCGGACCGCGCGCCGGGCTGTACGAGCTGATCATCCCGTCCAACGAACCAGGGTCCTCCATCATGCCAGGCAAGGTCAACCCCACCCAGTGCGAGGCCATGGCCATGGCCTCGGCACAGGTGATGGCGGCGGACGTGGCCGTCAACCTGGGCGGAGCCGGGGGACAGCTGGAGATGAACGTGTACAAGCCGCTCATCATCTTCAACGTGATGAAATCCATCCGGGTCATGTCGGACTGCATGAGAAATTTCAGGAAGTATCTGGTGGAAGGCATGGAGCCGAACCTTCGGCGCATCGGCGAGTTCGTGGGGCGCTCGCTCATGCTGGTTACGGCGCTTGCGCCGGTGATCGGCTACGACAAGGCCTCCGAGATAGCGCAGCATGCCATGGAGCATGACCTGACCCTCAGGGAGGCGGCTCTGGGGCTTGGCTTCGTCACCGCCGAGGAGTTCGACAGAATCGTGGTGCCGTCCAAGATGACCCACCCGTACGTGGCGCATGAGTAACCGGGCCGGGATAAAGCGTCGAGCTGGGCGGCCGGGCATACGCGCGCACGTGCGACAAAGAGTTGAAACATCGTTCGGGGCCATGTCAGGCAAACAGCGTATGAAACGGAGGAGTTGCATGGAAGTATTCAGGATGTGCGAAACGATCGCGTTGGACTCTCGCGCCTTGGGCACGCCCAGGAAGTCCGGCGAACAGAATCGACAGAACGGCCTTGCCGGGCTGATGCAGGGTATGACGCAGCCCGCCGCCCTCAGGCTGCTCAGCATACTGCTTCTGGGGCTCCTGCTGGTTTTTCGGGCCGCTGCCCCGGCCGCTGCCGAGGATGAGCCCTCCGAAGCGCCAAAGGACGTCCGCGTCTCCTCCACCCTTACCATAACCGAAGAAAACGACATCATGGGCGGCACCGACGCCAACTACACCAACGGCACCAAGATCATCTGGGTGTCGGGCGACATCAGCCGCTACGCCAAGGACCACTGGCTGCCCCGTTTCGTGGTGCAATCGCTCAGGATCCTGCCCTTTCTCGACGATCCAGGCATGCAGTACAACGTGGGGCTGTCCGTGGGGCAGACCATATTCACCCCGCGCCACATCTACTCGCCCGTGTACAGGCCCTACGACAGGCCCTATGCCGGCTGGTCCTTCGTGGGCCTGGCCCTGCACGCCAAGACCCCGTACCGGCTGGATACCATCGAGGGGAGCCTGGGCATCGTCGGCCCTTCGTCCCTGGCGGGGGGCACCCAGAACACCGTCCACGAGATCCTTGGGCTTCGGCGCGTTCGCCACTGGGAACACCAGATCAACGACGAGCCGGCGCTGCTCCTGGCCTGGCAGCGCACCCTGCGCGTCTTCCGCCACGACTTCGACAACCACATGGCCGTCGACCTGCTGCCGCATTTCGGTGTAACGGCGGGCAACGTGCTGACCAACGCCAATGCCGGTTTCGAGGCGCGGCTGGGCTACAATCTCCCCTGGGATTTCGGCACCTCCCTCATCCGTCCCGGAGCCGGCGTGGAGGCTCCCGCCGCCTCGAACGACCCCAGGCTGAACAAGGATAATTCCCCCGGCGTGCACATCTTCGTCGGAGCCAACGGCCGGGCCGTGGCCCGCAACATGTTCCTGGACGGCAACACCTGGCAGGACAGCGCCCGCGTGGCCAAAAAGCCCTTCGTGGCCGACGTCATGGCCGGAGTCGGGGTGATGATGGGCTCCGTGAAGCTGACCTACACCCATGTGCTGCGCACGCAGGAGTTCTACAACCAGAAGTCCCCGCAGATGTTCGGATCGGTCAGCCTGTCCTGGACCTTCTAGCTTCCCGCGCGCATAGGCGCGTGCGCCGATCTGCCCCTCCCGCAATGAAAAAGCCGCCGCCCTGCGTCTCACGCGGGGCGGCGGCTTTGCGGGGGGCTGGCAGGCCCGTATCAATCGATCAGTTACATGTCTTCGGTGATGTGCATGTTGCGCGCGGCGGCGGTCTCGTCCAGGCGGGTGACGGGCAGGGTCACGGGCGCGGCCTGCACAGCCGCCGGGTCGGTCTCGGCCAGGGCCAGGATGTCGCGCAGGTCTTCGATGAACTGGTCCAGGGTCTCCTTGGATTCGGTCTCCGTGGGCTCGAACATCAGGCATTCCTTGACGATGAGCGGGAAGTAGACCGTGGGGGCGTGGTAGCCCTTGTCCAGGAGCGCCTTGGCGATGTCCAGGGCGCGCACACCCTTGTGCGACTGCTTTTCGGCGGAGGCCACGAACTCGTGCATGCAGACCCGGTCGTAGGGGACCTCCAGCACGTCGTCCAGGCGCTTGCGCATGTAGTTGGCGGCGAGGACGGCGTTCTCGCTGACCTTGATGAGGCCCTCGCGGCCCAGGCGCAGCATGTAGGCGTAGGCTTTGAGCACCACGCCGAAGTTGCCGTAGAAGGGGGCCACGTAGCCGATGGACTTGGGATAGTCGTAGCGCAGGTGGAAGCGGCCCGAGGGGTCCTTCACCACGCGCGAGATGGGCAGGTAGGGCGCGAGCTTCTCGCACACGCCCACGGGGCCTGCGCCGGGACCGCCGCCGCCGTGAGGCGTGGCGAAGGTCTTGTGCAGGTTCAGGTGCACCACGTCGAACCCGGCGTCGCCCACGCGCATCTTGCCCATGACCGCGTTCAGGTTCGCGCCGTCGTAGTAGAGCAGGGCGTCCACGGAGCGCAGCATCTCGACGATTTTGGGCAGGTTCTTCTCGAACAGTCCCAGGGTGTTGGGGCAAGTCATCATCATGCCCGCAACCTCGTCGTCCAGCACTTCGGCCAGGGCGTCGGGGTCCACGATGCCGTCCTTGGAGGCGATGGACACCACCTCGTACCCGGCGATGGCGGCGGAGGCGGGGTTGGTGCCGTGGGCAGAGTCGGGGCAGATGATCTTGGTCTTCTTGTTGCCCTTGTCCGCGTGGTAGGCGGCCATGATGAGAACGCCGGTCAACTCGCCGTGCGCCCCGGCCATGGGGTGCAGGGTGAAGTCGTGCATGCCGGTGATTTCGGCCAGCCAGCGCTCGGACTCGTACATCACCTCGAGCGCGCCCTGGGTCAGCTCGTCGCCGCGCGGCAGCTGGGGCAGCAGGGGATGCAGGCGGGCGAATCCCGGCAGTCCGGCGATGTCCTCGCAGAACTTGGGGTTGTACTTCATGGTGCAGGAACCCAGCGGGTAGAAGTTTGAATCCACCCCGAAGTTCTTGCGCGAGAGCAGGCTGAAGTGGCGCACCACGTCCAGCTCCGAGAGGGACGGCAACCCGGCGGGAACCTCGCGGGTAAGGCCTGCGGGCAGCAGGTCGGAGAGGTCGTTATCCGGCTGTTTGGGCCAGACGCCCTCGCGGCCGGGCGCGGATTTGGTGAACACGGTGCTCATAGTTCGTCCTCCAGCCAGGCGGCCAGTATGTCGATGTCGCGGCGGGAGTGCTTCTCGGTGCAGGTCACCAGCAGGCAGTCCTCCAGGCCGGGGTAGTAGCGTCCCAGCGGAAAGCCCGGCACGTAGCCGCGGCCTATCATGGCCAGGCAGACGTCCTGGGCGGGGCGCGGCAGGCGGATGGCGAACTCGTTGCCCACGGGGCCGTTGTTCAAAACGGTGACGCCAGGAATCTTGGCGAGCTTTCCGGCGGCGTAGCGGGCGTTGCCGATGGAGGCGCTGGCCGTGCGGCGAAGTCCCTCCTCGCCCAGCAGGCACAGGTGCGCCAGGCAGCGCAGGGCGCACAGGGCCTGGTTGGAGCAGATGTTGGAGGTGGCCTTCTGGCGGCGGATGTGCTGCTCGCGGGCTTGCAGCGTGAGCACGTAGCCGGTGCGGCCCTGCGAGTCGGTGGTGCGGCCCACGATGCGCCCGGGCATCTGGCGGACCAGGGCCTTGGTGCAGGTCATGATGCCCAGGTACGGGCCGCCGAAGCTCATGGGCAGGCCCAGGCTCTGGCCCTCGGCCACGGCGATGTCCGCGCCCATGGCGCCGGGGGTCTTTATCACGCTGGCCATCACCGGGTAGGCGCTTATGATGTTCACCGCGCCCTGGGCCTTGGCCGCTGCGAACAGCGCGGAGGCGTCCTCCACGCAGCCGAAGAAGTTGGGGCTCTGCACCACCACGCAGGCGGTGTCCTTGTCCACGGCCTTTTCCATGGCCGCGAAGTCGGTCGCGCCGTCCACGTGCGGCACGGTGACCAGGTCGAGCTTCAGGTTCACCGTGTAGGTGCCGAGCAGGATGCGGTAGATGGGGTTCACCGTCTCGGAGATGACCACCTTCACGCGCTTGGTCTGGCGAACGGCCATCATGACCGCTTCATAGATGGCGGTGCCGCCGTCGTAGACCGAGGCGTTGGAGCAGTCCATGCCAAGAAGGCGCGTGACCGCGGTCTGGTATTCGTAGATGGCCTGGAGCGTGCCCTGGCTGGCCTCGGGCTGGTAGGGCGTGTAGGCGGTGTAGAACTCGCCGCGCATGGTGAGCGCGTCCACGGCCGAGGGCACGTAGTGGTCGTAGAAGCCCGCGCCGAGGAAACTCACCAGGTTGGTGGAGTTGCGCGAGGCCAGGTCCTCAAGTTTAGCGCGGGTGGCCATCTCGGACATGCCGGCGGGCAGGTCGAAGCTCTTGGGACGCAGGCTCTGGGGGATTTCGGCGAACAACTCCTCCACGGAGTCCACGCCGACGACCTCCAGCATGGCCCGCGTGTCCGCCGTGGTGTGGGGAACGTAGGGCATCGGTGCTCCTCGCCTAGTGGCAGGATACGGCGGTTTCTTCGTAGGCGGCGGCGTCCAGCAGGCCCTGGGGCTCGGCGGACAGCTTCACCTTGATCATCCAGCCGCCGGTGAAGGCTTCCTGGTTGACCAGCTCCGGGTTGGCGTCCAGCGCGGCATTTATTTCGATAACCTCGCCGGTCACGGGGGAGTAGAGCTCGCTGGCGGCCTTGACGGACTCGATGGAGCCGAATTCGCTGCCCTGGGTCACCTGGGAGCCCACGGCGGGCAGGTCCACGAAGGTAATGTCGCCCAGCTGCTCCTGGGCGAAGCTGGTGATGCCCACGGTGGCGGTGTCGCCTTCGACTTTGGCCCATTCGTGGGAGGGAGTGTACAGAAGATCGGTGGGAAACATGTATGGCTCCTTGTCGTGCGCTCGTGTTGTCTGCCTGAAAACGCGGGCACTTTACCCGCCAGAACCGCATGGGGCAAGGCTTTCCTTCACGCGCACCCTTGCATGCGGGCACGCTTGCGCGTATCAGGAGCGCCTTCGGAGGATATGCCCCATGCGAACCCTGGCGACCGCCCCCCACCAGAAATCCCAACAAACCAAACTCGTGAGTCCCGACTATACCCAAGGCCCCCGGCAGTGCCTGCACGTGGAGGAGCTCGGGCGCACCTGGCTCCTGAACCGCACCGGCGACCTGGAAACCATCTGGGAGAACATGAGCCGCGAGGAGTTCGGCGAGGACGAGCGCATGCCCTATTGGGCGGAGTTGTGGCCCGCGAGCCTTCTGCTGTGCCGCTGGCTCTCGCGCAATCAGGACGCGCTGCGGGGGAAGATCTGCCTGGACGTGGGCTGCGGGCTTGGGCTCACGGGCATCGTGGGCCAGTCGCTGGGGGCGAAGGTGGTGGGCATGGACCATCAGTGGCCTGCCGTGTATTTTTCGCGCGAGAACGCGGCCCTGAACGGCGTTGCGCAACCCCTGTGGACCCAGATGGACTGGTGCGCCCCGGCCTTCAAGCCGGGAAGCTTCGACTTCATGTGGGGCGGCGACATCGTGTACGAAACGCGCTTCTATCATCCGCTGACGAAATTGTTTAAGGAGTATCTGGCTCCGGGCGGGCGCATCTGGCTGGCCGAACCCCGGCGCAGCGTGTCGCGCCCGGTCTGGGAGCGCCTCGCCGAGGACGGCTTCGGAGTGCAAAAGCTCTTCACCGAGCCCGTGCCCGTGGAAGGGTACCACGTCACGGTCAACCTCTGGGAACTCACCCTGGGCCGGTAGCTTTTTTTCAGGCATCGCGGGAAGGATTTGGAACGCGCCGGGAGGGCATCCCTCCGGCATGCAAAGGGGACAACGCATGGGCAAGACCATCCGATTCGGCGTGTCGCTCAATTCCGACCTTTTGGACAAGTTCGACGCCCTGTGCGAGGAGCGCAGCTACCCGAACCGCTCCGAGGCCATTCGCGACCTGATCCGGGGCGTGCTGGTGGAGAAGGAGCAGCAGCTCGGCGAGGCGGAGATCGCCGCCGTGCTGACCCTGGTGTACGACCATCACTTCTCCGACCTGTCCCAGCGGTTGGTGGAGATCCAGCACGACGAGCACGACGTGATCCTGACCACGGTCCACGTGCACCTGGATCACCACAACTGCCTGGAAGTGCTTATTTTGAAGGGCGCGGGCGACGCCATCAAGCGCCTGGCCGACAAGCTTATCGCCACCAAGGGCGTGAAGCACGGAAAACTCACGCTGACCACCACCGGGCAGGGACTGGTTTAAGGACGGCCTTGCGGCAATGACCGACGCAGTGCTCTTTTCTTTCGGAGTTGCCGGTAATCGGAGGGCAGTCCTGGCGGGCTGTTGCATACTGGCGCATGCCGGCCATGCCCATGGTCCGGGCTCCCGGAACTGTGCCGCATCGCGTGACGCGTCCTGCGCGGGAGCATGCCAAGCCACCGGACCCCGCGCATGAAGCCCCTGCGCATCGCCATGTCCCCCCGCCAGAGGTGGCGGCGGGCGATCATATTCGCCTCGTTCCTGCTGTTCCCGCTGACGTTCACGTATTTTTCCCCGGTGGTCATCCTTCAGGGGGCCATCAAGGGGGCGGTCACGGCCAGCGCGATCACCTTCGCGGCGCTTTTCTTCTCGGGGCTGATGTTCGGGCGCGGCTTCTGCGGCTGGGTCTGCCCTGGCGCGGGGCTTCAGGAGCCTCTGGCGGCGGTGAATCCCGAGGCCGTGACCAGCCAGGCGGCGGGCAAGATCAAGTGGGTCCTCTGGATTCCCTGGCTCATGGCCATCCTGACCTGCTATGGTCTGGCCGTGGCCACCAATCCGGCTGGCCTTCGCCTGGAGCCGGACTTCATGATGAAGGCCTGGGTCGGCATCGACCGGCCCATGATGTTCATCCCGTATTTCACGGTGCTGGCGCTCATCGTGTGGCAGGCGCTGGCGCTTGGCAGGCGCGGCTTCTGCCACAGCCTGTGCTGGATGGCCCCGTTCCTCATCCTGGGGACGCGCGCGGGCGAGCGCCTGGGGCTGCCTCAATTGCGCCTTGGCGTGGAAGCCTCCGATTGCGACGGCTGTTCCTCCTGCGCCGCTTGTACCAGAGCCTGCCCCATGAGCCTGCCCGTTGCGGACATGGCCGCGCGCGGCCACATGCGCCACGCGGAGTGCGTGCTGTGCGGCGAGTGCGCGGACGTCTGCCCCAAGCGCGCCATCTCCCTGGGCTTTCGCGCAAAAAACGCCAACAAACCATAACGCCCGGCCCCGCGCCGCGAGCACGAGATCATGAAAGACATCCAATCATCGCCTTCCGACGTTTCCATCGCCATCGACCGCGTGGGCATCAAGTCCCTGCGCCTGCCCCTGACCGTGCGCGACCGCGAGCGCGGCCGCCAGCACACCGTGGCCGAGGTCGATCTGGCCGTGGACCTGCCCGCCGAGTTCAAGGGCACGCACATGTCGCGCTTCGTGGAGGCGTTGGAGAGCTGGAACGGCGAGCTGGACTATCACGGCTTCCGCGAGCTGGTGGCCGGGGTGCGCTCGCGCCTGGAGGCCCAGAACGCCCACGTCACGGTGCGCTTCCCCTATTTCGTGCGCCGGGCATCCCCCGCCAGCGGCGCCATGTCCCAGATGGACTACGCCTGCACCGTGCAGGGCGACCTCACCGGGGACAAGTTCCGCATCACCCTTGGCGTGGAGGTGCCGGTGATGACCGTGTGCCCGTGCTCGCTGGCCATCAGCGACCAGGGCGCGCACAGCCAGCGCACGGTGGTGCGCGCGCGCTGCCGCTTCAAGGGCTTCGTGTGGCTGGAGGAGCTCATCACCATGGCCGAGGGGGCGGGATCGTCGCCGGTGTACGCGCTCCTGAAGCGCGAGGACGAGAAGTTCGTCACCGAGGCGGCCTTCGCCAACCCCTGCTTCGTGGAGGACGTGGTGCGCGGCATGGCCAAATCGCTGGAGGAACACGCCGGTGTGGTGTGGTACTCCGTGGAGGCCGAGAGCTTCGAGTCCATCCACAACCATTGCGCCTTCGCGGGGATCGAGCGGACCAAGAGCTGAGTATAGGCGAGCAAAAGCAATCGCCGCCGCTCGGGCTTAAGGGTGACTTGGCAACGCAATGGGATAATTGCGGATTCCAAAGGGCGCAGCCCTTTGGCCGCCGGTGGCGAATCCTCCTGCGATTTGTCGCCGCTTCACATGGTTTCCCCAAGCATAAGCAAAGAGTAACAGCCGCCTCAGCGAATCCTCACGCTGGCCATCATGGCGAACAGAGCGCTCCGGTTCTGCTCGAACAGGTCCTGGGCGTGCTTGTCGTCGTCCCCGATGGCGCTGGCCGTCACCTGCACCAGCTTCCCCTTGGCCGGGATGAACAGGTGGTTCACGAACTGCACCCGCACCTTGCCGTGCTCGTCCTTGAGGCGTCTGGCGTAGAGGGCGTCGTAGGCGAAGAGGTCCCCGGCCTTGCCCGGATTGCAGGTGGGGCGCACTCCCTTGAGGGCCTGCTCGATGTAGAGCTTCACGTTCTCGCAGGCCACGAAGTCGTTCTGGGTGAGCAGTATCTCCGGGCGCGGGGGGCTCACACAGATGCGAAAGCGCAGGTCCGTGCCCTTGGACGCCTCCACGGCGAACTGGCAGCCCTCCTCGGTGGTCTCGCGGACCTCGAATCCAACGCCTGCGTAAAAGCGGATGCCCGCCCGGACGTTCTCCCAGGGTTGGGGCCTGGGGGGCGGCTCCTGGGCGCAGGCCACCAGCAGGCAGGCCGCCAGGGTGAGCAGGATGGCGTTTCGTCTGGACATCGCGGGGAGTTTAGCCTGAAGCGCGGGACCACGGCAACTGCGACGGCAACGGGCGTTGACAGCGTTCCCCGAAGTGCTCACAGTATGAAGCGAGGAGCGCCAAGCCATGACCGACATCGTGGACGCCAACGTTCAGGCCCTCGGGCTCTACGCCAACACCGGGAACAACCTGGCGGCGGAGCGGCGCGTGGTGGACGGCGTGACCCAGGCCCCCGGGTCCGCCGCCGAGGCCGGGCCTTTCCGGGTGCAGGCCGTGGTGGAGCACACCTACACCTTCGGGCAGAACATGCCCCCCATCCACTACGATATCGCCAACGACCAGAAGGTTCAGGAGCGCGCCTGGCAGTACCCCCACCAGGGGGGCAACCTGGAGATCGCCCGGGAGATGCACGGCGTCCAGGCTTACGAACGCAATTTTCACCTGCGCCAGCAGCCCGTGCGCACCATCGAGCAGACCACCGGGGCCATTCTCAGCCTGACCGCCTGAACCCGCCCGTCGCGGGGACGCCGGCCAGGCTCAGGCCGCGCCTCGCAATTTGCGCCTCCCCCCTTGACTTCGCGTCATTTCATTGACACTTTTGACTTATGCGAGAGGCTATCCCGGAGGCCGAATGGATTTGAACACAGTGGGCATCATCGGCAAAAGCCCAGCCCTGACCAGCGTCTTTTCCGTGCTGTCCAAGGTGGCCCCCACCGATTCCACGGTGTTGGTGACGGGTGAATCGGGCACGGGCAAGGAACTGCTGGTGCGCGCCCTGCACGCCAACAGCCGCCGCCACTCCAAGCCCTTCGTGCCCGTTAACTGCGGGGCAATCCCCAGGGAGCTGCTGGAATCGGAGCTGTTCGGGCATGAGAAGGGCGCGTTCACCCACGCCATCCGCAGCCGCGCCGGGCGCTTCGAACTGGCCGACGGCGGCACCATTTTTCTGGACGAAATAGGCGAGATGGACCTGTCCTTACAGGTCAAGATTCTGCGCGTGCTCCAGGAAAAGGAGTTCGAGCGGGTGGGCGGGTCGCGCACCATGAAGGTGGACGTGCGCATCGTGGCCGCCACCAACCGCGACCTGGAGGCCGAGGTTGCCGCCGGACGCTTCCGAGAGGACCTGTTTTACCGCCTGAACGTCATCCCCATGCACCTGCCGCCGCTGCGCGAGCGGGGCGACGACATCCTCATCCTGGCCGAAACCTTCCTGCGGCGCTTCTGCGAAAACAAGGAACGCACGATTCTGGCGGTCCCGACCGCCACGCGCAATATGTTCCTGCGTTATGGCTGGCCCGGCAACGTGCGCGAGTTGGAAAACCTCATGGAGCGCCTGTCCATCCTGTGCGACCACGACGAGGTACGCCCCGAGGACCTGCCCAAGAAAGTCTGGGACGGATTGGGGCAGGCTCCGCCGCTGCCGGAAGTTGCGCAGGAGCGTCCGGCCGGGTTCGTCTGGCCCGTGGTGGCCGACCTCAAGGAACGCAACATGGGGCTCAAAGAGTTCCTGGACGAGATCGAGGAGCGCCTGCTCACCGAGGCGCTGGGCATGGCCGACGGCGTGAAGAACCAGGCCGCCGAGATCCTTGGGATCAAGCGCACCACGCTCATCGAGAAGCTGAAAAAAAAGAACATGCTGGGAGCCTAAGGCTCGCGCCGTGTGGCCTAGCACGTTTCTTGCTTTCTTCAGCGCCGTGAAGCCGCGTCCACCGGCCAAGACGGCTTGGCTCCTTTGCCTGTGCATCCTTCTCGCGCCCCTGGCTCCAGCCTGGGCGCAGACCTACGCCCTTTCCAGCGACTCTTCCGCCGATCTTTTGACCATCTCCTTTCCGAAGAGCGCGCCCGCGCCCGTCGTGCTGCGCACCGGAGCCAAGCGGGTTGAGGTGCTCTTTCCGACAGGAACCAGGCTGAAGGGCGTTTCCGGCGCAACGGTGCGCGGCAGGCATATCTCCGGCCTGAGCGTGGCGGACAACGTGCTGGTGGTGGAAACCGAGACCGACGCCTTCGGGTTCGTCAGCTCGCCCAAGGGTGGGAAGGCGGTGCAGCTCCAGGTGTTTTACGATCCCGCAGGGACGCGCTGGAAGCCCGCTCCGGGCAAGGCCGACGCCTCGGCCCCGGCGCAGCCGGAACAGCCCCCGGCGGTGACGCCCCAGGTCCAGCCGCCAGCGCCACCGGCTCCGCAGGTCCAGCAGATTCCCGGCGGCGGCGTGAAGGTCCGCATGGACCTTGCCGGCGGCGGGCAGCAGCAGGCCCCGGCTTCGGGGACGGCTCCCGCGCCTGCGCAGCAGAGCGCGACCCAGCCGTCCGGCCAGACGGCGGCACCCGCTGCGCTTCAGCCTTCGGCTCCGGCCTCCCCCCCGGCTCCCGCCGGTGGTCCTGTTTCCGGCCCAAGTCCGGAACCGGCGCCGTCCACGGCGCAGCCGCAAGCCCCTGACGCCAAACCTCAGCCCGCGCCCGCCCAAGGTGTGACCGGGAAAATCGATCTTTCCTCCACGCCCCCGTCAGGAGCGCAGCCTTCAGGCCAGGCTCCCGGTCCCCAGGCGGCTCCTCAGGCCGTAAAGGCTCCCGAGGGCGCGCAACCGGCTCCGGCTTCCCCGGCTCCCGTGAGCCAGCAGATCGCCCAAGTTCCGTCTTCTCCGGTTCCGGCCGCGCAGCCGCAACCGCCTGCTCCCCAGGGCAGCGGCGTCCAGCCTTCAGCTCCGTCAGGCCTGCCCGCGTCCCCGGTCACTCCGGCAGCCCCGGCTCCCACGCCGCCTGCTCCGGGCGAGGTCCGCGCTCCCATCTCCTTCGAGACCGTTCCCGACCGGTCCAGGACTGCCGCGCAGGGCACGGTCGAGACCGTCCCCGAAACGCCGGCCACGCCTGCTCCGGCTCCCGCCGCTCCCGCAACTCCCGTCCCGCCTCCGGCCGCGCCTTCCGCCCCGGAAGCTCCCCTGGCCCCCGGCCAGGAAAAGCCGGACAGCATGGAGGACAAGGCGTTCCTGGTCTCCGGAGAGCAGGCCCTGGCACACGGCGACAACGAAAAGGCCCTGGAAATCGCCAGGATTCTGTCGGAAAAACCGGGACTCTCCAAGGAACTCACCGAAGCGGCGCTCTATCTCCGGGCCGAAGCGATGTTCGCCCTGAACAAGGACAAGCTGGCAGAAACCTATCAGGAGCTCAATGGAGCCATCCAGCAGGCGCTCAACTACAACACCAAGTCCATGCGGGTGCCGCGAGCCCTCATCAAGCTTGGCTACATCAACCTGCGCCAGGGCAACATCCCCGAGGCCAGGGCCTATTTCAACCTGCTTCGAAACAAGTATCCCCTGGATCAGGAGGTGCCCCTCATCGACGTATACTGGGGCGAATACTACCTGGACCAGGCCAAGCTGCGCGACGCCAAGGGCAACAACGAACGCGCCGCCCAGGCCTTCCGCGACGTGCTCCAGAAGCATCCCGAGAGCCGCTTCGCCCGCGACGCGGCCCTGGGGCTCTCCAAGGCCCTGCTGGAGTTGCAGCAGTACGCCGAGGCCGCCAAGGTGGTGGAGTACGTGGACAAGCGCTGGCCGCGCTACTACGTGGAGAATCCGAGCCTGCGCCGGGTTGCCGCGGACATCGCCTACAAGCTGGGCGACTTCGCCAGGGCCAAGGACGACTATCTCTGGTTCTACAACCTGGTGCCCAACGACTCGGCCAACGACCTGGTGCTGGCCCGCCTGGGCGACGTGAGCGTGAAGCTCGGCAAGCGCGACGCGGCCCGCGAATTCTACGACATGGCCATCCGCCTGTATCCCGGCCAGGAGGGCGCGCTCATGGCCATGATGCGCCTGGCGGAGCAGGGCATCCACGACGCGCCCACCCTCCAGGAAATGTACAAGGCCTTCGCCGATCCCAAGGATATACGTCCGGAGAAGATCTACGAGATCATCGTCAACGAGTACCCCAAGAGCGCCCTGGCTCCCCTGGCGCTGCTCAAGCTGACCATGTGGCGCATGTTCAAGCAGGAGTACCCGGAAACCCTGGACCTGGCGAGCCGCTTCACCAAGGACTACCCCGGCAACGACCTGGAAAAGTCCGCCGTGGAGGTGGGAGCCCAGGCCTTCGGCAAGATGGTCGGGCCGCTCCTGGAGGAGGCGAACTACAAACGCATCCTGGAGTTGTGGCGCAAGTATCCGTTCCTGGCCCAGCGAGGCGACGTCCTCTCCGACCGGGAACGCCTGGGCGTGGCCCTGGCCCTGTACTATCAGGGCGCGCCCAAGGACGCCCTGGCCATGGCCGAACCCTATCTGGATAAAGGCCCCACGCCCGACGCCCAGAAGGCCCTGGCCCTGATGCTGACCATCTACCGCGAGAATCAGGACTGGCAGTCCATTCTGGAGGCCCTGCGCAAGGTCTCCTCCTGGAAGCTGGCCGACAATCCCCGGCGCGCCCTGGAGTTCGCCCAGGCCATGGCCCTGGAGCATACCGGGGAATATGCCCGTTCGCGCCTTCTGTGGGCGCGCCTGGCCGCCGACCCCCAGCTCGAACCGGCCAAGCGGGCCTACGCCGTGTACTATCAGGCCCGTACCGCCCTGGACCGCAAGGATTACGACAAGGCCCTGGTCTGGGCCATGGATTCGCGCACCCTGTTCAAGGAAGCGGCCAAGGACGACGGCAAGGCCCGCGACGCCCTGCAGCTCATGGTTGAGGCCAACCAGGGGGCCGGGCGCTACCGCGAGGCGCTGGCCCTGTGCTCCCAGTTGGACGCCGAAGCCCCGCCGGACAGCGCGGAATGGGCGGCCAACCGCCTGCGCATGGCCGCTTTGCACCGGTCCCTGGGCGACATGGCCTCCTGGCGCAAGGTCCTGGAGGACATGCGCGCCAGCCAGGGCGACTCGCTCTACGGGAAACTGGCCGCGTCGGAGCTGGCCACGCGCGGGATCGAGGAACGGGCGGGGCGCCTGACCGGACCTCCCTGAGCCTTCCGGACTCTTTTGATGCTCATTCGTCTTGCCTGAGCCTGCTTGACGGGTTACATCCATCCAGGTTTTCCAGCCGTCCGCCTGGAGGTCAGCACGATGATTCGCCAGCCAGTGGTTTCAGGCCAGTTTTATCCCGGCTCCCCGGCCGAGCTCGACCGCGATGTCAAGGCCATGCTGGCCAAGGCCGCCCCGCGCGATGCGGATCCAACCATCCTGGCGATGGTACCTCACGCCGGATATATCTATTCCGGCGAGGTGGCGGGCCGGACCCTGGGCCGCGCCAACCTGGCCGACACCCTCCTGATGCTCGGTCCCAACCATACCGGCATGGGAGCGCCCCTCGCGGTCTGGAACCGTGGCCAGTGGCTCACGCCGCTTTGCAGCCTGGAGATAGAAGAAGCGCTGGCCGATGCGCTGATCGCCTCCGACGCGCGTCTGGTCGCCGACCAGGCGGCCCACGCCCAGGAGCACTCCCTGGAGGTTGTGCTGCCGTTCCTGTGCGCCCTCAAGCCGCGCGTGCGGGGCGTGCCGGTGGCCGTGTCGGCGCACAGGCTTTCGGAGCTGGCGGGCGTTGCCCGGAACATGGCCTCGGTGATCAAGACCTGGCCGGAGCCGGTCAGCATTCTGGTCAGCTCGGACATGAGCCACTACGTCCCAGCCGACCGGGCCAAAGCCCTCGATTCCATGGCACTCTCCGCCATTCAGCAGATGGACCCCGTAGGCCTTTATTCCACGGTGCGCGAGATGGGCATCAGCATGTGCGGGGTGCTTCCCATGACCCTCGGGCTGATGATCGCCCTGGAATTGGGAGCTTTCAAGGCCGAGGTGGCCGCCTACGCCAACTCGGGAGACGCTTCCGGCGACTTCGACCGGGTGGTCGGCTACGCGGGCGTGCTGGTGAGCTGAACGACCCGGCGCGCGTGTTTCGACACGCGGATGTCATCCGCGAGGGCTATCTCTCGAGCGGCTGAAGATCCGGGAGCCGTCCCGGATCGCTTCAATCCGCCGCGCGCAAAGGAATCGTCGCATGAAAGCCAAAACGGCCTGGATTCTGGCCCTGGTCGGGCTTGGGGTCGTCTTGTGGCAATGGGCGGCCCACGCCCGGGAGATTCTGGCCTTCGCCCAGGCCTGGGCCGAGGCTTCCAAAGGTTTCGTACGGGAGTACCCGGCCGCCTGCTGGCTGGGAATTCTGGCACTGGGCGCGGTGGCCATAAACTGTCCGCTGCCCCTGGCCGCACTGGTCAAGGTGCTCTCGGGGTACTTCTTCGGCACGTCCTGGGGCTTCACGCTGAACGTCTCCCTGTCCTGCGCCGGTGGCTTGCTCGGCTTTGTCGCGGTGCGCCACCTCTTCTACCACGCGCTCTATTCCCGCTTCAGCCGCCAACTGGCCAGGGCCAACCTGGAGATTGCCCGCAACGGCTTCTGGTTCGTGCTCTCGGCCCGGCTCATCATGGCCACCCCCTTCTTCATGGTGAACGTGCTGGCCGGACTCTCCTGCATCCGCAAACGCAAGTTCCTGCTGGGCACTTTCCTCGGGGTGCTGCCCAGCTCTATGATCTACGCCGTGTCCGGCAGCAGGCTGGAAACCTTCCGTTCCCTATCGGACCTGGCCGACCCCCAGTTCGCCCTGGCCCTGTCCCTGCTGGGTCTGGCGGCCACGATCCCGGCGCTGGTGCGACACTCGAAAACAAAGCGACCCTAGCGTTCCTCCTCCCCTGGTGGTAGACTGGGACTTCCCCCAAAACCACATTCAGGAGGAATCCATGCGACGCATCCCCATTCTTGCGACTTTCCTGGCTCTCGTCATGCTGGCGTCCATTCCCGCCTTTGCCCAGTTCGGCATCATTCAGCAAGGCATCGACGCCGCCAAGGGCAAAAAGTCCGACGCCCACAACGTGGCCGACGAGAAGACCGCGGGGAAGGGCTACGCCACACCCCAGACCTTCACCAACGCCGAGCGAAAGTTCTCCTACACCATCCCGGCCGGGTGGCGGCTGGAACGAGGCGACCCCACCGGCAAGGACCCGGTATTCATGAAACCCGGCACGACCTGGAGCTTCCAGTTCCACTACACCCCCATGAACGCCGACTTCCCGGCGGCAACGTCCGTGGCCGCGTCGCTCAAGCAGTCCCAGGGAGAGGTCAAGACAGGCAGATTGATCGAGGCCAAGCGTCGCGACATCGGCGATTACAAGAAAAAATGCGGGGCCATCGGCTGGGAGATCACCGAGAGCCGCACCGGAGGCGGCGGGTCCCACCAGCGGGTGATCTGGCAAGGGTACGACGGCCAGAATTACTATTACAACTTCAACACCGCTGCCCATCCCGATCAGTTCGAGGCAGCGAAATCCGAGTTGCGCTCCATCCAGGATTCGATTAGGTTCTGTCAATAAAATAATCGAGCGAGGTGTACGTATGGTGCGTGTGCTCATGGGTGTCTGGCAGGTGTGCGGTCGGATTTCCGTTTGGGGACTCATGCTGATCGGCGTATGCCTTGCGCTCGGAGGATGTTCGGCCAAGCCATACGCCGTGGGGCATGCCAAGCGCGCCCTGGATCCGGGCGGTTTTCCGCAGAGCGTGTCCGGAAACGGCTGGGTGCTCGCCGCTGTGCGCACCGAAGAAGGGGCGGGTGGGGTGGATTACGCCTCGACCAGGCTTCTGCCGGTGCTCCTGGTGCTGAAAAACACCGGCCAGAGCCAGCCCCAGGTGATCCTGGAGGACGTGCGCGGCGTTGCCGACGGGGCCGAGTACCTGGTGTACACTCCCGAGGAGGGCGTCCGTCTGGCGACGGCCAAGCCGTTCGCGAAGAAGGCCGCCGCCGCTGCGTCCTCCGGGGCCTGGGGGGCGGGCATCGGCGCGGCCCTTGGCGCGGGAGCGGCGTCGCTGGTGTATTTCCTGGGCGCCGTCAAGGATCCCAACCTCATCTGGCAGGCAACGGCCGTGGGAGGCGGGGCGGGGGCAGTGGTGGGCGTGGCCGCCAGCAACGGCGCGATGTCCAAGGAGATGGTGGACGCCGTCCGGGCGGACCTGGACGGCAACGTCTGGAAAGAGGATCCCATCACCCCGGGCACCACCCGCATGGGGTATCTGCTGCTGCCGGAGAGGCAGGGCATCCGGTCCGTGCAGGTGACGGTTCGCGACGAATCCGGCAGCGAGACCCATACCTTGCCCATCGCCCACGCCGCGGAGTACAGTCCGGAGCATGCCAGGGCCAAGGCTGCGCAGACGGCGCAGACCGCGTCCAACGAAAACAAGGGGTTCATGTCGCCCAAGGTCCCCAGTGCGCCCATAAAGGGGACGGAGCCGGATCTGCCTGAGCCCAAGCGGGTGCCGCCCAGGATTGATATCTGATACCGGCTGCATGATCTGCAATTGGAAGCCCCGGTCCGACACCGTCGGACCGGGGCTTTTCTGCCAGTTCCGGGACCGGTCCACGCCGTGGTGCATCAGCCAGGTGCAGCGATCCCGTGGCGGAGGGCTCGGGCGTATCCGCAAGCGAACGCGCGCGGGTGGATTGCGTGCTAGAATTTGTCGCGCACGTCGAAGGTTTTTCCGGAAAGGCCCCCGTCGTCCTGCATCAGCAGGCGCAGCAACCCCATGGCGGACTGCTCGGGCATGATGAGGTGGCCGCGCTCCTTCCAGGGTCGAAACAGTCCCCGCAGTGATTCGGCCCCGCCGCCTTCCGCGTTGCGGGCTTCATCCTGCATGCGGGTGTCCACCAGTCCTGGACGATACACGAAGCTGGTCAGCCAGGGTTCCTCCGCGGCCAGTTGGCGGCAGAGGTGTTCCTCGGCGGCCTTGGCCGCGCAGTACAGTCCGATGCCCGGCTGGGTGACCGACGCGGCTGCGGAGCCGATGAACACGGCCAGCCCGGAGCCGCGCGGGTGCAGGGCCGGTACGCAGTGGCGGATCATCTGCCACGCGCCTTTCAGGTTGGCGTCCATGATTTCCTGAAAACCATCCTCGCCGATTTCCCGCAGCAGCGGCCCCGCCCGAAGCACCCCGGCGCAGTGGACGAATCCCGTGAAGTCGCCCAGGGCAAGGGCTTCTTCCACGAGCCTGCTCGCAGTGCCGGCTCGGGAAATGTCTCCGGGAACGGCGACGGCTTGTGCGCCCACCATGTCGCAGGACTGCCAGGCGGCTTCCAGATCCTGCGCTCCGCGCGCATTCAGGACCAGTTTCGCTCCCAGCACTGCCAGGGCTTCGGCCAGAGCGCGTCCCAGGCCCATGGATGCGCCGGTGATGATGAGAGTCTTGTCCTTGAGTAGCATGGTTGCTCCCGGAAAGAGGGTAGGAGAGCGGGCGTTGGTGCCCGAAAGACGCGGACGTACTCGTTATCCCGTGTGGGAGTACCGTATTCCGTAATTTTTACAAGCGGGTGACGCGCTCGATGCCACCGGACCGGGATCCGTGGTTGAAAGTTCTCTTTTGTCGCGGAAAAAAAAGGGGGGCGCTTGGCCCCCCTTGTCGAATCAACTTACGCGCGATGCGCGAACGGATGCCTAGCGGCGTCCGCCTCGATCGCCGCCGCGTCCGCCACGGTCGCCGCCGCGGCCACGGTCACGGTCTCCGCCGGGACGGTCGCCGCGCGGGCGGGAGGGGGCCGCGAAGTCGTTCAGGTCGATGGTCTCGCCCTGCTCCTCGAGCAGCACGGCCTTGCGCGACAGACGCACGCGGCCGTTGGGCTCCACGGCGATGACCTTGACTTCCAGGTCCTGGCCCATGGCCACGGCGTCGGTGACGTTCTCCACGCGGCCGATGTCCAGCTGGGAGACGTGCACCAGGCCTTCCAGGCCGGGCAGGATTTCAACGACCGCGCCGCAGTCGATGATCTTCTTGACCTTGCCCTGGTAGTTGCGGCCGACGTCGGCCTTCTGGTCGTAGAACAGCACCATCTCCTTGGCGCGCTCCATGGCCTCCTGGGTGGGGGCGAAGATGGAGATCTTGCCGGAGTCGTCGATGTCGATGGAGGCCCCGGTGGCGGCGGTGATGGCCTTGATGGTCTTGCCTCCGGGTCCGATCACTTCGCGGATCTTCTCCGGGTTGATTTCCACCACGGTCAGCTGGGGCGCGTAGGGCGACAGCTCGGTGCGGGGGGAATCCAGCACGGAGTTCATCTTGGCCAGGATTCCCAGACGGGCGTCGCGGGCCTGGTGCAGGGCGCGGCGCATGACCTCCTGGGGGATGCCGGTGATCTTGATGTCCATCTGGATGCCGGTGATGCCTTCGGCGGTTCCGGCGACCTTGAAGTCCATGTCGCCCATGGCGTCCTCGTCACCCAGGATGTCGGTGAGCACCAGGTACTCGTCGTTCTCCTTGATGAGGCCCATGGCGATGCCCGCCACGGGGGCCTTGATGGGCGCGCCCGCGTCCATCAGCGCAAGGGACGCGCCGCAGACCGAGGCCATGGAGGACGAACCGTTGGACTCCATCACTTCCGACACCACGCGCAGGGTGAAGGGGAACTCGCCCGGCTGGGGCAGAACCGGCAGGATGGAGCGTTCGGCCAGCGCGCCGTGGCCGATGTCGCGGCGGGAAGGGCCGCGTACGGGCTTCACTTCGCCCACGCAGTAGGGGGGGAAGTTGTAGTGCAGCATGAAGCGCTTGGAGGTCTCGCCCGCCAGGGTCTCGATGCGCTGCTCGTCGCCGGTGGAGCCCAGGGTGGCCACGCACAGGGCCTTGGTCTCGCCGCGGGCGAACAGGCAGGAGCCGTGGGTGCGGGGCAGCACGCCGACCTCGATTTCGATGGGGCGCACGGTCTTGGTGTCGCGGCAGTCGATGCGGGTGCCGGTCTCCTTGATGTAGGCGCGCATGGTCTTCTTTTCCAGGGCCTCGAAGATCTCGGCGGCCTTGGCGCCCACGGTGGGCTCGTCGGGGAAGGCGGCCTTGGCGGCCTCCACGGCGCGCTGCTTCAGGGCCTTGCGGGCGTCGCGGCGGGGCATCTTTTCGACGATGCACATGGCGCCCTTGATGTCGTCCTGCACGGTGGTCTGAACCAGGGCCTTGAGCTCCTCGTTCTCCACGGGCGGGGTGAACACGGACTTGGGCTTTCCGGCCTTCTCGCGCAGCTCTTCCTGCATGTCGATGAGGCCCGCGACCTGCTTGTGGCCCCAATCCAGGGCGTCGGCCAGCATGTCCTCGGAGACGAAGTTGCCGCCGCCCTCAACCATGACCACGGCGTCGCGCGTGGCGGCGAAGGCCAGGTTCAGGGAGGAGACGTCCTTCAGTTCGTTGATGGACGGGTTCAGCACGAACTGTCCGCCGATGTAGCCCACGCGCGCTCCGGCGATGGGGCCCATGAAGGGGATGCTGGAAATGTGCAGCGCGGCGGACGCGCCGGTGACGGCCAGGATGTCCGCGTCGTTCACTCCGTCGGAGGAGAGCACGGTGGCGATGATCTGCACCTCGTCGCGATAGCCCTTGGGGAAGAGCGGGCGGTGGGGGCGGTCGATCAGGCGGCAGGTGAGCACCTCACGCTCGGAGGGGCGGCCGATCTCGCGGCGGAAGTAGCTTCCGGGGATGCGGCCCGCGGCGTAGGACATCTCGCGGTATTCGACGGTCAGGGGGAAGAAGCCCTTGTCGAATTCCAGAGCCTGGGAGCACACGGTGACCAGCACGACGGTGCCGCCGCTCTGGACCCAGACTGCGCCGTCGGCCTGGTTGGCCAGGCGTCCGGTTTCCATTATGATGGGATTTGTTCCGATGGTGCGTTCCACGCGGATGGTTTTGTCTAAAAGACCCATGGAGTAACCTCTCTGTTGAATGTGTCGAAGAGGCCTTCCCGGAACGTGATGAGCGCGGCGGAGGCCGGGAACCATGTGCTCCCGGGCGCTGGCGCGCGGATAACGTTCGGGGTTGGCCGGTCATGGGCCGTCCGCATCCCGCGGGGCGGCCCTCCGAAAAGGCTGAACCGGCCTGTCCGGCAACGCCAGGCGCTGCCGGACAGGCCGGGGAAACACGTTACTTGCGGATGCCGAGGCGCGCAATCAGCGTGCGGTAACGGTTGACGTCCTTGCCCTTCAAGTAGTTCAGGAGCTTCCTGCGCTGGCCGACCAGCTTGAGCAGGCCGGTGCGGGAGTGGTAGTCCTTCGCGTGGGTCTTGAAGTGTTCGGTCAGGTAGATGATGCGGCTGGTCAGCAGCGCCACCTGGACCTCAGGGGAGCCGGTGTCTCCCTCGTGGGTCTTGTACTCGTCAATCACTTTGAGCTTGTCGCTAGCCATCATGACCACAGCGGTATCCTCCGTTTAGTCTTGTTGCGGCACGATTGCCGGGGGGAGTCATCCGGCGGGGTTCAACCCGCGCAGAATCACCCAGCGCCTCGCGCCATCCCGGTCCTGGGGTTCGGCCAGGGCCACGGGCAGGCCGTCCGCGTTGGCGAGAATGGCTCGCGTCTGCGGTCCGGGGATCTCCGACACGGGAAGGGCCTTTCCGTCCTTGACCATCTTTGCCTGTTCCGGTGTCAGGACAAGCGTGGGCCAATGCGGCAGGGCCTTTGCCAGCGGGATCACCCGTTGGGCCAGCCGTCCGGGTTCGGCCAGAAGCTCATCCAGGGGGATGGCCTCGGCGAGTCCGAAGGGATGGCTGTACTCCCGGATGAGTTCAGTCAGGTGAGCCCCGCACCCAAGTCGCGTCCCCAGGCTGTGGACCAGGGAGCGTACATAGGAGCCGGGACTCACTCTCACCCGGAAATGCATGTGCGGCAGCTCCATGGAGAGCACTTCCGCATCGAAAACCGTGAGCGGCTTGGTGATGACCGGGACTTCCTCGCCCCGGCGCGCCTTCTTGTACAGAGGCTGCCCGTTCACCTTCACCGCCGAATAGGGCGGGATGTCCTGGGTGGACATTTGCGTCCAGGCCAAAGCCGCCTCGCGGACCGTCTCGGGAGTCAGGTGCTCCCAGGGGGCCTCGGACGTCACCGTGCCTTCGGCGTCGAAGGTGTCGGTGTTCTGTCCCAGTCGCAAACGGCCCGAATACACTTTCTGCCCTTCCGTCAGGAACCCGGCCAGCTTGGTGGCCTCGCCCAGGAGCACCACCAGCACACCGGTGGCCATGGGGTCCAGGGTTCCGGCGTGGCCGATCTTCTTCTGCCCCAGCTGGTACTTTATGTCACGCAGGCAATCGGCGGATGTGGGGCCGTTGGGCTTGTCCAGCACCAGCACGCCGTGCATCTGCGGAGGCCGTGCAGGCCTGTCTGCCCGGTCAGATCGGGCAGGCCGGGAGCCAGCCGGGGACTCAGCCTGGATTTCCGGCGCCTGCGGCGCGTCGCCCTCGGAATCAGAAACCAAGAATTTTCCCCAATGCTGCAATCAGGGCCGACTCGATCTCGTCGATGTCGCCCTGAAGGTTCGCGCCAGCCGCGCATTTGTGCCCGCCGCCGCCGAACGCGGCAGCTACGGGCTGGATGTTCACGTCCGAAACGGAGCGCAGGCTGAGTTTCAGGGAACCGTCCGAATCCTCGCGCAACGACTGGGCCACCTTGCATCCCTTGATGCGCAGCACGAAATTGGTCAGCCCATCGGTATCGGCGCTGGTGGCGCCGAGACGGGAGAGCTGTTCGCTGGTTATGCGAATCACACCCAGCTGTCCATCGAAATGAAGGGTCAGGCCCCCGAGAACTTCGCCCCACAACTTGAAGCGCGCCAGCGACCATTGGTTCTGGATAAGCTCGTTGACGCGTGCCGGATTGAGACCCTGGCGGATGATGGCCGCGGCCATCTCCATGCAGCGCGGGCTGGAGTTCTCGAAGGAGAAGCTGCCTGTGTCGGTCACCAGTCCCAGGTATACCGCCTCGCCGAGCTGTCCGGCCAGGGGGATTCCCAGTTCCAGGGCCATGGTGGCGACCATCTCGCACGTGGAGGAGCGGTCCACTTCCACCCAGTTCAGCTCGCCCCATTGGGGGTTGGACAGGTGGTGGTCGATGACGAAGGTGCGGTGTGCGGCCATGGCGTCCTGCAGGGCCTTGCCGCCGCGTCGGTTATCCCCGCAGTCCAGGGCGATGACGGCGTCGAAGCCGGAAAGCGACGGAAGCTCCGTGAGAACCGGGGCGGGCAGGTTCACCCAGGAGAAATGCTCGGGCAGTCCGGAGGCGTTGTACAGGACCACGTCCTTGCCCAGGCTTTTCAGCATGTGCCCCATGGCGGCGATGGAGCCGATGGCGTCGCCGTCGGGGTTGACGTGCGTGGCCACCAGGAAGCGCGACCCGGCCTGGATGGCGCGCAGGATATCATGCATGGGGCTGGCCATAAACCATGGTCTCCAGGAAATCGTCATGCTCGAAGCGCAGGTCGGGCACGAACTTGGACTTGACCCTGCGGCCCAGGTTGGAGCGCAGGAAGCCCTTGGCCTGGTACAGCGCGTCCTTGGCGGCCTTGATGCGCGCGGCGTCGCCATGCATGGTGAACAGCACCGTGGCCACGGACATGTCTGAATTGAGGCGCACGCCGCTTATGGTCACGAGTTCCAGGCGCGGGTCCTGCATTTCCTCGACGAGCAGCAGGGCCAGTTCGCGCATGATCTGGTCGGACATGCGGACAGAGCGGCGGCTGGGGCCTTCAGGTGTAGTCTTCATAGGGAGCGTCGGCCTTGTATGGGGCGGTTTCGCCGGGGGAAAATCTCCGGCGGGTAATGTGAGCGAGAGTGCGGTACTCTGTCCAGTCTGGTTTCGTGTGAAGCAGGATAAGCCTCCGGCGGCCAAAGGGCTCCGCCCTTGTGGAATCCCATATGGGGGCCGCAGTCTCAGGCGCGGCTCACGGGATGGCGGTGGCTTGCAGTGAGCCGCCTACTGTCCGATCAACTCGATGTCGTCGTATATAAGTTCCGCTTCGTCGGCGGCAACCACCATGTTCAGGGCTTTCTGCAACAGCCCCTGCGCGTGCTTGCCGTCGGGGCTGACCGTAACGGCCGCCAGCACGAGCGTGTCGTGCGAATCATGGCTGGCGATTTCGCTCACGGCCACATTGAATTTGTTGCGCAGCTTGGCCTTGAGGCGCTGCGCCACCGAGCGCTTCCCCTTGAGGGAGTCGTTTCCGTGCAGACGGAACTCCAAGGTGAGCACGCCGATGATCATGCTTGTGCAGGATGAAAAACGCCTGGGAATCCCCCCGAAGGGAGACTCCCAGGCGTTGGTACGCGATTAATCCAGAGTATCTTTCTCTTCCACGGTCTCGAAGGCCTCGATCACGTCGCCGACCTTGATGTCGTTGAAGTTCTCGAGGTTCATGCCGCACTCGTAGCCCTTGGTCACTTCCTTCACATCGTCCTTGAAGCGCTTGAGGCTGGCGAGCTTGCCGGTGTAGACCACCACGCCGTCGCGCAGCAGGCGGATCTGGGCGTTTCTGGTGATCTTGCCGTCCAGCACGCCGCAGCCGCCGATAAGGCCGACCTTGGGCACGCTGAAGGTCTGACGGACCTCGGCCTGGCCCAGGTACTGCTCCCGGAACACCGGGGCGAGCATGCCGGTCATGGCCGCCTTGATCTCGTCCACCACCTTGTAGATGATGTCGTAGTAGCGCAGGTCCACGTTTTCGCGTTCCGCGGTTTCCTTGACCTTCACCGAGGGGCGCACGTTGAAGCCGATGATGATGGCGCCCGAAGCCGCCGCCAGGAGCACGTCCGATTCGGTGATCGCGCCGGTTCCGGAGTGGATGAGGCGGATCTTGACCTTCTCGCCCGAGAGCTTGGTGAGCGCGTCGGCGATGGCTTCCTGCGATCCCTGCACGTCGGACTTGAGCACCAGCTTGAGTTCCTGGGCCTCGGCCTCGCCGCGCGACGCCAGGAAGGTCTCCAGGGTGAGCTTGGTGGCCTTGCCCAGTTCGCGCTCGCGCTGCTTGTGCAGGCGGGTTTCCGCGATGCGGCGGGCGACCTTGTCGTCCTCGACGCAGCTGAACACCTCGCCGGCCTCGGGGACGCCCTCGAAGCCCTGCACCTCGACGGGCATGGCCGGTCCGGCTTCCTTGATCTTGCGGCCCTGGTCGTCGAACATGGCGCGCACTCGGCCCGAGAACAGGCCGCACACGAAGGCGTCACCCTGGTGCAGGGTGCCTTCCTCGATCAGCACGGTGGCCACGGGGCCGCGGCCCTTGTCGAGCTTGGCTTCGATGATGTGGCCCTTGGCGCGCTTGTCCGGGTTGGCCTTGAGGTCCAGCACCTCGGCCTGCAGGAGGATCATCTCCAGGAGGCCGTCCAGGCCCTCGCGCTGCTTGGCGGAAACGTAGGCGAAGATGGTCTCTCCACCCCATTCCTCGGGAACGAGCCCGAGTTCGGCCAGTTCGCGCTTCACGCGGTCCGGCTCGGCGCCGGGCTTGTCGATCTTGTTGACCGCAACCACCATGGGCACGCCGGCGGCCTTGGAGTGGTTGATGGCCTCGCGGGTCTGGTCCATCACGCCGTCGTCGGCGGCAACCACCAGGACGACGATGTCCGTCACCTTGGCGCCGCGGGCGCGCATGGCGGTGAAGGCTTCGTGGCCGGGGGTGTCCAGGAAGACCACGTCGCCGCGCGGGGTGGTGACGTGGTACGCGCCGATGTGCTGGGTGATGCCGCCGGCTTCGCCCATGACCACGTTGGTGGAGCGGATGGCGTCCAGCAGCGAGGTCTTGCCGTGGTCGACGTGACCCATGATGGTCACGACGGGCGGGCGGGACTGCAAGGACTCGGGCACGTCGGCTTCCTCGACGTCGATGAACTGATCTTCGTCGAAGCCGATCTTCTCCACCTCGTAGCCGAACTCCGCAGCCACCAGAACGGCGGTCTCATAATCCAGGGACTGGTTGATGGTGGCCATCATGCCCATGGACAGGAGCACCTTCATGAGGTCCTGCGCCTTCAGGCCCATCTGGCGCGCCATTTCGGCGACGCGGATGGCGTCTTCCATCTTGATCTTGCGCTTGATGGCCTTCTGGGGCTGCGACTGGGCCTGCGCGGCCATGATCTGGGCAACCTGGTCGCCGCCCTTCTTCTTGGTCTTCTTGCCGCCGCGACCGGTGCGGTCCTGAATGTCGCCGCCACGACGCTTGCCGCCGGGGCCGCCGCGTCCGGAACGGTTGCCGTCATCGGCAGCCGCCTTGCCGCCGAACTCCACGACGCGCTTGTCCTTGCGGCGCTTGCGGTCGTCGGATTCGGGCGCGGGAGCGGCAGGCTGCGGACGGTCGAAACCGCCGGGACCTCCGGGACGGGGGCCGCCCGGTCCGCCGGGACGGGGACCGCCGGGGCCGCTGGGGCGATAGCCGCCGGGACCGCCAGGGCCTCCGGGACGCTGGCCGCCGGGCCCGCCCGGACCGCCGGGTCCGCTGGGACGATAGCCGCCGGGACCGCCGGGTCCTCCGGGGCGCTGGCCGCCGGGGCCGCCAGGGCCGCCGGGACGGGGAGCGCCCGGTGCTGGACGGGGTTCCGGCGCACGGGGTTCGGGCATGGAAATGATGCGCACCTGGGGACCGATGGGCACCTCGCGCTTGGGCTTCTTCACCCGCTTTTCGGGCTCGGCTGCTTCAGCCTGGGGCGCTTCGTCCGTGGGGGCCTGGGGGGCCTGGGAGTCGGCTTCGGCGGCGGGCGCTTCAGCTTCTCCGGGGGCCTCGGCCACGGGAGCGTGCTCCCTGGCTTCTGCGGCTTCTGCCTGGACGTCCTGCGCCTGGGCGGCCTGGACGGGCTCCGTGGGCTTCTCGGCCTCGACGACCGGAGCGGCCTGCTCGGGCTGCGGCGCGGGCTGCTCTTCGGTCTGGGCGAACTCGTGCTCGTGGACCACCGGGAGATCCTGTTCGGCCTGGGGTTCCGGCTCGGGTTCCGGCTGGGAGATGATCCTGGCGGGAGGGGTCTCGATCATCCGGCGGCGCGGCTTGGGCTGCGCGGTCTGCCTGGCGGGCGCGTCCTGATCCTGCTCCTTTTCCTCGGGGGCGGAGGAGGGAGCGGACTCAGGAGCTTCGGCCAAGGCCTCAGACTCGGCAGGGGACGCGCTGGCCCGACGACGTCTGACCACCACTCCCGGCTGGGACTGGCTCTGGACGACTTCGGACTTGGCAAGCCCTGACTTCAGTTTGGCGCGAACCTGGGTGATCTGATCGTCCTCCAGGGTGGCCATCTCGCTGGACACACGGATATCCAGCTCCCG
This sequence comes from Acidobacteriota bacterium, assembly GCA_046566965.1. Lineage (GTDB taxonomy): Bacteria > Desulfobacterota > Desulfovibrionia > Desulfovibrionales > Desulfovibrionaceae > Fundidesulfovibrio. The sequence goes on along the minus strand of JBKICU010000024.1, from coordinate 45,066 downwards.
CAGGGCCTGGTAGATGTCCTTGTTGCTGACCCTCAGCTCCTTAGCGAGGTCTCGGACTCTAAGCTTCGTCACGTTTACCTTCCCCCTTGCCTTTCCTCACGGCGGCAGCGCGTTTGGGGAATTTAGCCTTACAGGCTTCCCCCGCGCAACAGTAGTAGCCCCTTCCGGGCAGGATATACGCCTCGTCGGGCGTCCATTCACCCCGCCACACGTGGCGGGTCAAGTCATGTTTGGGGCACCGGGCTCTGCAGACCACACAAGTCCGCGCCGGTCCCTGAATATCGTTATTTACCGGTTTCTTCATCGGCCTCGCCGACCTGGGCGGCGCCAGCTGCCGGGCTCTCTTCAGGCATGGCTGAGGGCGCATCCCGGCGATCGTCCATGTCGTCCGGAGACAGGTCGTCCTTCTCTTCTCCCGGCTCGGCCTCGTCGTCTGTCCCGTCCTCGGGCTTGGGCTGCGCGGGCAGCAAAAGCCTGATGGCGGCGCGCAGGTGGTCGCGCTTGGTCGGGGTCATGCCCGTGATGCGGTCCAGGTCCTCGTCGGAGGCCTCGGCAAGCATGGCGACGGTGTCGAACCCGGCGGAGAGGAAGTTCTCCATGTTCATTTCAGCCACGCTGGCCAGCTGCTCCATGCCGGCGCGAGCGGCGTTCAGCTCGGAGTAGCGCGAATCGGTGAAGATATCGATCTTCCAGCCAAGGAGCTTGGCGGCCAGCTTCACGTTCTGGCCCTTGCGCCCGATGGCCAGGGTGAGCTGGTCGTCGGGAACCACCACTTCCAGGGTTTTCTCGTCCTCATCCACCATGATGCGGGTGATGCGGGCCGGGGAGAGGGCGTTGGCGGCGTAGGTGGCGATTTCGGGATGCCAGACCACGATGTCGATGCGCTCGCCGTGCAGTTCCTGGACGATGTTCTGGATGCGCGAACCGCGGACGCCGACGCACGCGCCCACCGGATCCACGTCGCGATCCTTGGAGGACACGGCGACCTTGGCCCGGGAGCCCGGATCGCGCGAAACGCCGAGAATGCGCACGGTGCCGTCGGAGACCTCGGGCACTTCGCGCTTGAACAGGGCGGCCATGTAGTCGGGGTGGGTGCGCGAGACCACGATCTGGGGGCCGCGTCCGCTGGGCAGCACTTCGATGATGAAGGCCTGCACGCGGTCGCCGCGCTTGTAGCGCTCGCGGGGGATCTGTTCTTCCTTGGGCAGCATGGCTTCGGTGCGTCCCAGGTTGATGATCCAGCCGCCACGGTCGCGGCGCTGGATGATGCCGGAGACGATCTCGCCCTTGCGGTCCTTGTATTCCTCGTAGATGATTTCCTGTTCCGCATCGCGCATGCGCTGGATGATCACCTGCTTGGCGGACTGGGCGGCGATGCGGCCCAGATCTTCAACCTTGAGCTTGAAGCCCAGCTCGTCGTCCATCTGGACGTTGGGGTCGACCAGCCTGGCGTCTTCCAGGTTGATCTCGGACAGGGGATCTTCCACCTCGTCCACCACGATCTTGAACTGGAAAACCTCGATTTCGCCGGCCTCGTCGTTGTAGCTGACTTCGATGTCCATGTGCTCGCCGAATTTGCGGGCAACCGAGGAACGGACAGCTTCCTCGAGAGTGTCGATGAGCAGGTCGCGGTCGATGCCGCGGTCCTTGCTGATCTGGTCGATGGCCTTGCGAAGCTCCATACCCATACGGGGTCCTCCGAATGCAGCCTTACGCCTTGTCGCGCGCGGCTGCTTTGTCTGCCTTGGAAGTCTTTCTGGCCCGGGCCTTGCTGGCTTCGGGCGTCTCGAACTCGTGGATCAGCCTGGCTCTGGTCACGCCGCTCCAGGGGAAGCTCACGGGCTCGCCCTCGAACATGATCGTGATGGTCTCGCCTGAAAGGGACGCCAAGGTCCCCTTGAGGCGCTTGCGGCCTTCATGGGGCTTGCCCAGCGGCTCGGCCAGGGTGATGTCCAGGTCGCGGCCCACGTAGGGCGCAAGCTGGGAAATTTCGAAGAACCGCCTCTCCAGTCCGGGAGAGGAGACCTCCAACTGGTAGGCCCCGTGGATCACGTCTTCCATGTCCAGGGCCAGGCCGAGTTGGCGGCTGACCTTGGCGCACTGCTCCACGTCCACGCCTTCGGCGGATTCAATGAAGAGACGCACGGTGGGACGTCCGTCCCCGCCCGCGATCTCAAGGCCCCATACGGAAAGGCCGAGGCTCTCCACGAAGGGGGCGGCCAATTCCCGGATTCTGGCTAGTTCTTTTATTTTATCTTGGCTCATAGCAAAAAAAAAGTGGACCGAACCGAATGGCCCACCCCTGTAATCGTCCGGAATTTCTCCCAGACGTCATGAGGATTTTTTTGGAGCGGGCGACGAGATTCGAACTCGCGACACCAAGCTTGGGAAGCTTGTACTCTACCAACTGAGCTACACCCGCTCGCAAAGTACGTCATATTATGCGGATTGGGGGGAGTGTCAAGCTTTTTGCTGCGATTGCGCCCTTGCTCCAACCCCTCCCGGTTTGATACTGACCGGCGATGCAGCAGCAGCCAATTATTCTGGGTCGTTACGACAAGGGAACAGGCGAAACCGGCGATTACGGCCTGGCCGCCTTTCTGTTGCTGGCTCTCGGGGCCGCCCTCAGGTTCTACCAGCTCGGCGCGCCGTCCATGTGGATGGACGAGATGCTGGTGGCACAGAACGCTTCCAAATCCGTTCCTTATATAATCAGCCTAGCGGAAAATGTGGAGGTACATCCTCCCTTTTTTTATTTTTTCACAAAAGCCATGCTCCTGGCCGGGGCATCGGATTGGTGGCTGAGGCTTCCCTCCGCAGTGTTCGGAACACTCTCGCTGCTGGTTCTCTGGAGAGTGGGCGAGCGACACCTGGACAGCCGTTTCGCCGCCCTGGCCGCACTTGGCTTTCTGACGGTGCACCCCCTGCACATCTGGATATCGCGCCAGTTGCGCCCGTATGCGCTCATTTCACTGTGCGCGGTCCTGGCCCTGGGATTCCTGCTGCGCTACCTTGAGGAAGGAAAGGGGCGCTCCGCCAGGCTGGCGCTCTATGCCTGCCTGCCCCTGGCGCTCAGCCACTACCTGGGCTTTCTTGTGCTGGGAACGCAGTGGCTGGTGAGTTTCGCCTCTTCCCTGGCCCGGGGAGTGCCCTCCATGGGCTCCGTCCTGAGGTTCGGGGTGGGCACGGTCCTGTGCGCCGCGCCCGCCGCCTGGTTCTTCTGGGAGGCCAAGTTTCGCCGCCAGGAGGCGGTCATCGAGGCTGGGAAGGGCTTCGGACCGGCCTTGGACAAAGTGTTGGCGGCTCTCCGCGGCGTGCTGGCATTTGGTGCGGACTTGCCTTTCGCCTGGGCCGCCCTGGCCGCGTTGATGGCCGCCGGGACTTTGGCGCTTCTTTTCCGGCGCAGGTGTGCTTTCGCTCTGGCGGCGCTGTTCGTCCTGCCTCCGGCGGCCCTGGTGCTGGCCCAGTACGCCAGCCATCTCTATGCGGTGCACCTGAGTTTTCTCCTGCCCGTAGCCGTCCTGCTGGCCGGAGCCGGGGCCGAGGGCCTCGCGCCGGGAGCCTTGCGCCGTCCCCTCGCGGTGGTGCTTCTCTGTCTGGGCCTGGCAGGCGCCTTTGCCGGTCTCAAAGGCAAGGATTTCTACGATCCAAAAGGCATTGTGGCCACCTGGTGGCACATGGGCTTCTATAAGGATATCGCGGCCACACTGCGCGCCAACTTCACGCCCACGGACATGGTGGCCTTCCACGATCTGGGCCTTTTCGAGTCCGTGAACTGGTACGCCTCGCTCCAGGACGGCGCGGGAGTGCCTGCGAGCCAGTCGCTGGAACCGGACAACCCCTCGGTGAGGGCGGTGTTCGTCAGCAATTTTCCGGAATTCGGCCAGTTCTTTACGTCCGAGGCCCAGTTCAAGGAACTCTTCGGCGAGGCCGGAACCATTGCCCGGCGCGAGAACATCCGCCTGTATCAGGCGGGCATCGCGCGCCATCCGGACATGACGCTCGCAGGTCCGGCGTTCGTGGCCGAGCTCACAGGAAAGCCCACGGACGTCTACGCCCGCGCCTGGACCCTCAAGGACCTCTCGGTCTGGCCCTATTTCGGCTGCGCCCTGTTCCCCACCAAGCCCCGCCAGCCCGGAGAGGTGGTCTATCGCTTCACCCGGCAGGAGGGGGAGGGCGCGGGAGAGGCTCCCGTGAGCTTCGCATTGCTGGCCGACTTCGAGCTGGACGCTCCCGGCAACCTGCTCAAGGTCGAGTACCGTTTCGACGACGAGCCCTGGTTCCCTCTGGTCGAAGAGACTGCCCGAAGCAAGGGGACCAGCCGGCTGGCGCGTTTCAGGCGCGACGCGCCCTACACCCGCCTGTGGCTTCGGGCCACGCTGGTGGCGGGCGAGAAGACCGCCACGTCAGAGACTGGCGCGCTGGGACAGGCGAAGCTCTCCCGGCTGCTCCTCAGCTCCGACCGGGAAGGGGCGCGGTTCGGAAGCTCCTCCCTGGCCCTGGCCGAGTCCGGCCTGGGGACGCTGGAGCGCCTGCCCGGCGACGTGCTGATGCGCTGGGGCCTGGGGCAGGGGACCAGCCTGGAGTACCGCCTGGACGAGGCACGGCCCCTGGCGCTCAGCTACCGCTTCACCAGCCCCCTGCCCGGCCAGGGCGTGGAAGTGCTGGCGGACGGGGAACGCGTGGCCCTGCACGAGAACCTGGAGCCAGGCCAGGAGGTGGCCCAGCGCCTGGAGCTTCCCGGCAAGGCCGGAGCAGGGCGCATCGAACTGCGCTACACCCGCTGGAACCATAAGGATGCCGAGTCGACCTTCGCGCCTAGCGACCCCCGCCGGATCGCCGTCTCTTTCACGGACCTCGCCCTGGAAGCGCCGGGACTGGCCGGTGCGGCGGTTCCCCCGCAGGTACTGCCCAAGTAGGGCGGGCAACGCAATCGTTTCAGAGCAGGGCATCGCGGAGCGCGGTGCCCTTTTTGTTGATCCTCCCTGGTCACGAACGTCGAAACTTACCTAATCCCCCTGGCACGCTTCCTGCTCATTCCGGCCCGAGGAGGAGCGCCGCCATGCAACAAAGCTCAATCAGCGCGCTATTCGGGGCGTTAAGCAACGAAAAGCGGCTCGACATCATCGCCAATAATTTGGCGAACGTGAACACCGCCGGGTACAAGGCCGACAAGGTCTCGTTCCAGGACGTGTTCCAGCGGATGGCCTCCGACTACAGCCCGGACGCCCGCAACGACCTGCAACAGAAGCAGCTTTTGCCGCGTCCGCTGATCGTGGCCAAGCCCCGTCTGGCCGAGCAGACCCTGGACATGACCCAGGGCAGCCTCCAGCCCACGGAAAACCCGCTGGACATGGCCATCTCCGGCCCGGGTTTTTTCCGGGTGCAGACCCCGGAGGGCCAGTTCCTGACCCGAAACGGCCAGTTCTACCGCAACAACCAGGGTATGCTGGTCACCAACCAGGGCTATCCGGTCATGGGGCAGTCGGGCAACGTCACCATCCCGGACGGGAAGGTGGTTTCCGTTTCCCCCGGCGGCCAGGTGACGGTGGACAACGTGATCGTTGGCGCCATCGACATCGTGGACGTGGCCGACCCGAAGCTCCTCAAGAAGTACGGCCAGAGCCTGTACACCGGGGCGGACGGAGCCCAGCCGGTCACCCGGCCCATCGATTCCACCAAGACCTCCCTGAACCAGGGCTATCTGGAAAAACCCAACGTGGAAGTGGTCACGGAGATGGTGGGCATGATCGAGGCCCAGCGTTCCTTCGAGGCCTACACCAAGATCATCACAAGCACTCAAGAAATGGACCGGGACGCCGCGACGAAAGTCGGCGAGACCCGGTAGTTAAGGAGGATACGCCGCCATGATGCGTTCACTCTACACGGCGACCACCGGCATGGTGGCCATGCAGCTCCAGATAGACACGATGTCCAACAACCTGGCCAACGTGAACACCCTGGGCTTCAAGAAGAGCCGGGCCGAGTTCGAGGACCTGATGTACCAGACCCTGAACGTGGCCGGCACCCAGAACGAGGGAGGCTCGCGCATACCCACCGGCCTCCAGGTGGGCATGGGCGTGCGCCCCACCACGGTGCACAAGTTCTTCCAGCAGGGAGATTTCCAGAACACCGGCAACCAGTTGGACGTGGCCATCTCCGGCCAGGGCTTCTTCAGGCTCCAGGACCCCGAGGGCAACGACGTCTACACCCGTTCCGGCGCGTTCAAGCTGAACCAGGACGGAACCGTGGTCAACGCCAACGGGTACACGCTCCAGCCCACGTTCACCATTCCGCAGACCGCCACCAACGTGGTCATCACGGAAAACGGCGTGATAAACGCCACGGACGCGGCAGGAAACGTCCTGGCGACCACCACCATCCCGCTCTACACCTTCGTGAACCCTGCGGGCCTCACGGCCCAGGGTCGAAACGTCTACAAGATTTCCGACGCCTCCGGCGCGGCCCAGGAGCTTACCCCCGGCAACGAGAATGCCGGAACGCTGGTGCAGGGCTTCCTGGAGATGTCCAACGTGCAGATGGTGGACGAAATGGTGGGCCTCATCGTGGGGCAGCGCGCCTACGAGGCCAACTCCAAGTCCATATCCACGGCGGACGCCATGCTGCAGACGGCCGTGAACCTCAAACGCTAACGGCGGTACATGATCATGTCGCAATCCGCGCTACCCATTCGCCGCGTCGGCTATTTCCTGGCCGCATTGTGCGCCATGGCTGCGTTTTTCGCCGCCAGCTCGTCTTTTGGAGCGGGCGTCATGGACTGGAAGCTCAAGATCGCCCCGGCGGCGGCCATCACGGGCGAGCGGGTGATGCTCGGAGAAATCGCCGAACCCGTGGGCCAGATCGACGCCGAAACCTGGCGCATCCTCGCCTCCACGCCCCTGTGGTCCTTTCCCGGCCGCGAGGGGCAGTTGACCTTCACCCGCAAGAAGATCCTGGACGACCTGGACCGGCTGTTCCCCGGCGCGGAGCAGAACTTCGCCGTGCCCGAGCAGGTGGTGCTCAAGAAGGGCGGCGGCAAGCCCGTGGCCGCATCCGAGGTGGACCGGATGATCGTCGACTATTTGACGGCAAACATGACCGGCCAGGACGGCGAGCTTGAAGTCAAGGAGATCACCCTGCCGGGCCAGCTGTTCATCGACAAGGACCTGGAGCGCCTGAGCGTCGAGGGCGTGGGGGCCATGACCCCCGGCCGCGTGAACCTGCGCCTGACCGTCACCGCCCAGGACGGGCGCGTGCTGCGCCAGATCGCGGCCAACGCCTTCGTGAACGTGTGGAAGGTCATCCCCGTGGCCGCGCGTCCGCTCAACCTGAAAGAGGGCGCGCTGACTCCCGAAAAGATCACCTACGAGCGGAGAAATCTCGCGCTGGTGCGAGGCGTCCCCTGGGAGCCCAAGGATCCCACGCCCATGCGCGTGAAGTCCTCGCTCAACCAGGGCACGCCCCTGACTTCGGAGACCGTGGAACCCATGCCCGCCATCCTCAAGGGGACCCAGGTGTACTGCCTGTGGCGCGGCCCCAGCATCCAGCTGGTGATGCCCGTGACCGCCATGACCGACGGAGCCAAGGGCGGACAGATAACGGTACGCAATGTGCAAAGCGGCAGGGAACTGGCCGCCGTGGTCCAGGACGGCAAGACCGTCGTGGCCAGATAGGGAGGGAAAGCCATGAAGACCAAGACATTAGCCCTGTGGGCCGCCTGCGCCCTGGCCGCCGCCGGATCGGCCTGCGCCCCTCCGGCCCAGAAGCAGCCGAGCCCCATGACCTCGCTCACTCCGCCGGTGATCCAGGCCCCGTCGCCCGCCAACAATCCGGGGTCGCTCTATTCCCAGGCGGCCCAGCCCAACTACCTCTACGAGGACAACCGGGCCAGGCGCATCGGCGACATCGTCATGGTGAACGTGGTGGAGAAATCCAACGCCAAGAACAAGTCCAAGACCAAGTCCAACGGCAAGAACTCCATGGACATGAGCGTGGACAACTATTTCACCCAGCACGCCATCACGCCTTTCCCGGGTAACGGCCTCATCAAGGGAGCCACCGGGCTGGACGTGGCCGGCATGGCCGGAATGCAGGGCTACGTGGGAACCGGCGTGCCCATCGTGAAGACCGACCGCAACAACCAGTTCGACTCCGACGGCGAAACCAGCCGCGAATCCACCGTGACCTACACCATCGGCTGCCGCGTGGTGAACATCCTGCCCGGCGGGGTGATGCAGGTGGAGGGCGCGCGCCAGGTGCGCGTCAACGACGACACCCAGATCATGGTGGTGCGCGGCCTTCTGCGCCCCATGGACGTGGGTCCGGACAACATGGTCTCCTCCTCGGCCCTGGCCGAGGCCCAGGTGGACATGTTCGGCACCGGCGTGCTGGCCGACCGTCAGAAACCCGGCTGGCTCTCGCGGGTGCTGGACAACATCTGGCCGTTCTAAACGGCCCGGACACAACAAATTGATGCACGCGAACCACGCGGAGCGCACACCAACGCACCGCACGTCCACTCGGGGGAGGGGACGAAGGTTCCAGGAGCACCCGACATGAACAGGCAACCACTCGCAATCCTGCTGCTGACGGCACTCGTGCTGGCGGCCCTGGCCCCTTCGGAGGCCCGGGCGGCCCGCCTCAAGGACGTGGCCTCCTTCTCGGGCGTACGCACCAACCAGCTGGTCGGCTACGGCCTGGTGGTCGGACTTGGCGGCACGGGCGACAAGCGCGGCTCGGACTTCACCATCCAGTCCATCTGGAACATGCTCGACAAGATGGGCGTGCGCGTGGACAAGAAGACCCTGCGGCCCGCCAACGTGGCCGCGGTCATGGTCACGGCGCAGATGCCCGCCACGGCGCGCCCCGGCACCAAGCTGGACGTGACCGTGTCCTCCCTGGGCGACGCGTCCAGCCTGTTGGGCGGCGTGCTCCTCATGACGCCCATGAAGGGCGTGGACGGTGAAATTTACGGTCTGGCCCAGGGGCCCGTGGCCGTGGGCGGCTTTTCGGCCTCGGGCGCGGCTGCTTCGGCCACCAAGAACGTCACCACCGTGGCCACCATCCCGGGCGGAGCCAACGTGGAACGCGCCGTGCCCTTCGACTTCAACGGCCAGCGCGATCTGACCATCAACCTGGGCTACCCGGACTTCACCACCTCCATGGCCATCGTGAAGAAAATCAACCAGGCCCTGGGCGGCGGCTTCGCCCGCGCCTCGGACGCCTCCACCATCAAGCTGGAGATCCCCGAGCAGCACAAGGGCAACATGGTTCCCCTGATGGCCACCATCGAGAACCTGGAAATCACCCCGGACAACAAGGCCCGCGTGGTGGTGGACGAGAAGACCGGCACCGTGGTGGTGGGCCTCAACGTGAAGCTGACCCGCTCCGCCGTGACCCACGGCAACCTCCAGATCACCATTCAGGAATCCGCCGAGGTGTCGCAGCCCCTGCCGTTCGCTCCCGTGGGAGCCGAGACCGTGGCCGTTCCCGAGACCACCATCGGAGCCACCGAGGAGAACCGCAAGCTGCGCATGGTGGAAGGCGCGACCCTGCAGGAATTGGTGGAGGGCCTGAACGTGCTCAAGGCCACCCCGCGCGACCTCATAAGCATCCTGAAGACGCTCAGGTCAGCGGGCGCGCTGCACGCCGACCTGGAGGTCATCTAAGCCATGAGCCTGACCCCGGACGCTGCCGCCCAGACATCGGCCGCCCTTTCCGCGCGCGGCGCGGCCCAGGCGCAGGCCATGTCCCAGCCCCTGAATCATGCCAGGATTCAGGCGAACGGTCAGGCTCCCAAAATGCCGGAGAAGTCCTTCGGCAAGATCCTGGAATCGCTCACGCCCGAAAAGGCCGCCGCAGCCGGAATGTCCCCGGAGGCCCAGAAGACCCTGACGGCCCAGGCCATGAACAAGCGCTTCGCACCCGGCCCCAGCGAGGAGAAGAAGCTGCGCGAGGCCTGCGAGGGCTTCGAGTCGGTGTTCATCGGCCAGATGCTCAAGGAAATGCGCAAGACCGTCCAGAAGGACGGGCTGCTCCACGGCAAGGAAGAGGACCAGTACGTTGCCATGTTCGACGAGGAGCTGTCCAAGACCCTCACCAAGCAGGGCGGCATGGGCCTCGCGGATTTCATGCAGCAGCAGCTGGCCACGCGGGCGGGGGCCAATGCGGCCAGGCCCGTTCCTCCGGCCGAGGCCGGGCTTCGCAGGTCAGCCTCGGACACCATGGCCCTGGCAGCTCCGGGCAAGCCCATGCAGAGAAGCTTCCGGGACAAGGGCCTCGCGCCGTTGCAGGCCGCCGGATCGCTCCAGGGGCACGCAGTGGTTCTGGCCTCGGACGCGGTGCGTCCCGGCATGCGCCCCAACGCCGATTCTTCGCCGGCTTCCCCCGATTCCCTGGCGCAAAAGCCCAAGGCGTCGCTTGCCGGAACGCCCTCGCAGCATCTGGGGACGCCCGGTGCGCAGTACCTGCAGGGCAAGGACGCCCAACTTGCCGCCGCAGGGCAGTTCATTTCTCCCGTCTCCGGCGAAGTCACCTCGGAATACGGCTGGCGGCGCGACCCCTTCACCGGACAACGCGCCTGGCACGGCGGCATGGACATCGCGGCTCCCGAAGGCACGCCGGTGCGCGCGGCCCGGGACGGCACGGTGGTCTTTTCCGGGCGCGAGCGCGGCTACGGCAATCTGGTGGTGGTGGAACACGAGGGCGGAGTGCGCACCTACTACGGCCACAACAAGGCCAACGAAGTGACCGAGGGCCAGAGCGTGAAAGCTGGTCAGGTACTTGCACAGGTAGGGCAGACGGGCAGAGCCACCGGGCCGCATCTGCACTTCGAAGTGCGGGTGGACGGAAGGTCGGTGGACCCGGCGAGTCAAGGCGGAGCAAGGCTTGCGGCCGCCACGGGACCTGAAATCCAGGTGCCGGTTCTCTAAAGGGAGTTCGCCATGAAGACGCGCATTCTGGAAAATCTTACCCGGCAGCACAAGGCCCTCCAGGTCCTCAAGCACATACAGGAGGAAGAGTTTGCCCACCTGCGGGAGTTCAAGCCCCAGTCCGTGGGAGCTCTGGAATTCTCCATTCAGGAACTCATGCGCCAGCTCATGGCCGAGCGCCAGGGCGTACGCCGCATGATAGGCGAGACACTCCCCGGCGCGACCCGCCTGACCCAGCTGACGGAATTTTTCGGCGAGGAGTGGGCGCAGGTCGAGGAGCTTCTGTCCAAAATCGACGCCCTGGAGCAGGTCTGCGCCAAGCAGGCCGAGAAGAGCTACGCCCTGGCCCTGGCCCTGTTCGACCAGTCCAGCGGCTACGTGGACTTCTTCAAGCAGAAGCTCACCCCCACCAAGCAGTCCTACGGCCCGCGCGGCGTGTTCGCCAAGACCAAGCCCGCTCCGGCCATGTTGAGGGGGGCCCTGTAAATGCCCGGCATCGCGTCGCTCCTGAATATGGGCCAGAAGGCCCTCAATGCCTCCCAGGTGGGCATCGAGGTAACAGGCCAGAACATCGCCAACGTGAATACCGAGGGGTATTCGCGCCAGCGGGTGATGTTCCAGGACGACCTGTACATCGATTACAAGCCGGGCCAGATCGGCTCGGGCGTGCAGGCTGCCGAAATCCAGCGGATGTTCGACAAGTTCATCGAGAGCTCCTACAACACCAAGTCCTCGTCCGCCGAGCGCTACAACTCGCTCTACCAGGCCATGCGTTCCGTGGAGGCCATCTTCAACGAGGCCAACTCCGACGGCGTGTCCGAATCGCTCACCAAATTTTTCCAGGACTGGCAGAACCTGAGTCTGGACCCCTCAAGCTATCCCCAGCGTCAGAACGTGCTGTCGGACACCCAGACCCTGATGTCCATCCTGCGCCAGGCCGACTCGGACCTGGACACCATCCAGCAGCAGGCCAACTCCTATATCGCGCAGGACGTGAGCAACCTGAACCAGCTGTTCAAGGACATCACGGACATCAACCGGCAGCTGGCCGTCCATGACAACCCGAACCAGAACAACGCCAACGGCCTCTACGACGAGCGGGCCAGAAAGGTGCGCGAGCTGGCCAAGATCATAGACATCTCCGTGATCGACAACGGCGGGCCGAACATCACCATCATGGACCGGGCCGGGCATACCCTGCTGGACGGCGTGAACTACTATGAGGTGAAGCTCGAAACCAACAAGGTCATCAAGAACCTGGTTCCGGGGTCGAGCTTCGACGGCACCGTGAACTTTTCCGGGTCCGACGATTTCGAGTACACCATCAAGGTGGTGAACGGCGGCGACGTGTCCTCCGGCTCCTCCGCCGCGCAGTTCCAGGTGTCCCTGGACGGCGGCACCACCTGGCTGCGCGACGACTCGGGCGCGATCAAGACCTTCTACGCCCGCCCCGACGAGCTGTCGGTCACTGCGGGCAACCTGAAGATTTCCTTCGGCCAGCTCTCCAACGCCGGGCTGACGCCCACCGGGCAGCTCCAGGCGGGCGACACCTTCACCGTCGTGCCCAAGTCGGGACTGTTCTGGTATCAGTCCGCGGCCACGCCCATCAACATCACGCCGCAGATCTATTTCAACGGCCAGGACAACTCCACGCGCGTCACCGGAGGCAGCCTCGCCGGAAACTTCCAGCTGCGCGACTACAACGTGGGCCGCTACAAGGAACGCCTGGACGCCCTGGTCAAGACCATCGTCTGGGAGACCAACCGCATCCACAGCCAGGGCTCGGGCCTGAAGATGTTCACCGACGTCACCGGCACCTACGCGGCAAGGGGCTCGGACATCGCCCTGGGTTCGGATTCCTCCGGGCTTTCCTTCTCTTCCAAGCTCTCCTCGGGCGCATCCATGATGTACGTGTTCAACTCAGCCACGGGAGAGGCCGTGTCCAACGGCTTCCTGGATTTCGACGCCGGCACGCCGGGTCTTCAGCTCTTCGATCCGAGCCAGCACACCCTCGCGGACGTGGCCGGGGCCATCAACGGCACTTTCGGCAACTTCCTGACGGCCTCCGTGGTCAACAATCAGCTGCAGGTGAACGCCAGGAGCGGCTACAATTTCGGCTTCGGCACCGACGCAACCGGACTGTGGGCGGCGCTTGGCATCAATACCTTCTTCGCGGGCGACACCGCCCGCACCATGACCATAAACCCCATGTGCGGGTCGGACTCCGGCTTCGTGAACGCCGGACACATCAACGGCGCGGATGAGGCCAACCAGGGCGACAACAGCACGGCCCTGGCCATCGCCGGGCTGCGCAACAAGTCCGTGACCATCCGCACCACCTTCGACGCGCCCACGTCCCAGTCCATCCAGGCCTATTACAACAGCCTGGTGGGCGTGGTGGGCGTGGACACCGAGAACGCGAAGTTCAACTACGATTTCGAGAACACCTTGGCCAAGGACCTGAACAGCCGACAGCTGGAGGTCTCGGGCGTGAACCTGGACGAGGAAATGTCCAACCTGGTGAAGTTCCAGCACTCTTACCAGGCTGCCGCCAAGATGATATCAACCGCCGACCAGATGTGGCAGACCGTGCTGGGTCTGAAGCAATAAGGAGGGCGTCATGGCACTGCGCGTCGCCCAACAGATGATCTACGGCTCGAGCGTGAACTACATGAACTCGAGCCTGACGCAGCTCATGGAGTCCAACCTCCAGGCGTCCAGCCAGAAGAAGGTCAACCGCCCCTCCGACGACCCGGTGGGCATGACCCGGATCCTTGGCTACCGCGACAACATCGCGGCCATCGACCAGTACGAGACCAACATCTCCATGGCCAAGGGCTGGCTGAACCTGGCCGACGCGACCATGGTGCAGGTGAACACGGTCATCACCCGCGTCAAGGAACTGGCCGAGCAGGCCGCCACGGGAACGCTCACGGCGGACAACCGCTCCCAGGTCGCCTCCGAGGCGCGCCAGCTGTTCAAGCAGCTCATCGCCATGGGCAACACCGAGTTCGACGGCAAGGCCATTTTCGCCGGGCACAAGACCAACACCCAGCCCTTCTCCGAGAGCCTCTGGCTGACCACCAACCAGCCGAACGTGGTCTCCAACGCCGGTTTCGCCATCAACGGCTTCAACGAGACCACCACCCTGGTGCAGTTCCTCCAGAGCGGGCAGCTGACGAACGGCAGCAGCTACCGCTACACCACGGACGGGGGCACCACCTGGAGAAATGGGACCGTCAGCGACCCCGGCGCTCCGGACAGGCTCCAGCTCTCGCTTGGCGGCGTCTCCCTGGAGTTGGACCGGGGCACCAGCGTGGTGGCCACCAGCGCCACCAACTACAACGATTCCAATGGCACCTGGATGTGGATTCGTCCCACCGCCGTGTACAAGGGCGACGACGAGGACAACATCGCCGTGGACCCGCTTCAGGGCATCGGCACCACCGTGACCGGAACCGCGCAGGGCGTGTTCGGCAACAACGTCATCGTGCGCATCGACCAGGCCGGGACTCTGGCTTCCAACGTCAGCTATTCCTACAGCCTGGACGGCGGCGTCACCTGGAAGCTCTCCAACAGCTCAACCCCGGACGCCCTGGCAGACACGGCCAGCCTCAACCTCCCCGGCGGCGTTTTGACCCTGCACTCCAACGCGGGCAACCAGCTTGCGGCGGGAAACATGTTCGTGGTGCGCCCGCGCAAGGCCATCATCAACTTCGACATTTCCCCCACCGAGCGCATAGCGGTCAACGGCATCGGCAAGAACATCTTCGGGGGCGTGTACCGGGACCCGGCCAGCAACGCGGCCCGGCCCGTGGTGATCGCGGGCAGTTCCGGGGCATCCAACCTGTTCGAGACGGTTGGCAAGCTGGTGGGCTATCTTGAGACCAACAACCAGTCCGGCGTGCAGCAGGCCCTGGCGGATCTGCGCTCCTCCAGCCAGAACATCCTGAACTACGCGGCGGACGTGGGCGCGCGCGAGAACCGGATGATGGTTGCCGAAGGAGTGCTCGACAACCTGAAAGCCAACCAGTACGAGCAACTTTCGGTCACCGAGGATGTGGACATCTCCGAACTGATGACCAGGCTTGCGCAACAGCAGTTGGCCTACCAGTCGGTGCTCAAGTCTTCTTCCATGATCATGAACCTGAGCCTTATGAATTATCTCTAGCGGTAGCGGGAAGGATGCGTTGACAAGCACATCGGGCCGCACTAGGGTGCGCCAGCATCGGGAAGGATAAGAGGCGGGAATGCTCATACTGACACGTCGACCGGGGGAGTCCATCCATCTGGGCGACAAGATAAAAGTCACCGTTCTTGGTGTGCAGGGCAAGCAGATCAAGATCGGCCTGGAAGTACCCCCGGAGATGCCGGTATACAGGGAAGAAGTATACCTGCGGGTACTGGAGCAGAACCGCATGGCACTTGAAGCGGATCAACAAGACGTTCTGGCGGCGGCAGCATTATGGCAAAAAAGCAAGAACGAGTGATCCACAGCCGCATCGGCAAGCTGAGCATCCCCCCCGAGCGGGTGCTGCATTTCCCTCGGGGAATCATCGGCTTCGAGCAGGAACGCGAATTCACCCTGGTGCAGATCAGGGACGACTCCCCCTTCGTCATCCTGCAATCCATGAACGACCCGCGGCTGGGCCTCATGGTCGCGGACCCCTACAGCTTCATCCAGGACTATGACGTGGTGGTGGGCGAGGCTGAGCGCAAGCTCCTGCAGATCGACAACATCCGCCAGGTGCTGGTGCTGGTCACCGTGACCATCCCGCCCGGAAAGCCCGAGAACACCACCTTGAACCTCACAGGTCCTGTGGTCATCAACCTCCAGGCCCGCATCGGCCTGCAGGTTCCCCAGACCGACGTGAAATACCCGACGCATTATCAACCCGGCGAGATCATTGCCCGGGAACCGGCCTCCGCCGGGGAGACCAAGGACTGACGCCAGGCAGTTCGCAATGTTTCGACCACCCAAAACCGGATGCCCGCGCATCCGGTTTTTTTATGTCCGTGAAAGAGCCAGGCGAAACGGCTATGCGCAACCATGCGGACTTGTCCCGTGCTGCTGCCTGTTACGTGCGTGTCCATTACCTCCCAGGGTGGCGTGGCTCCTGTGACGGTGATGCCAACCGGTTGGAGTCCACTCTGGAGTTGGAGGCAGGGGTGCCTTCGGCAGTTGTTCTGGGCTCAAGAGGGCGACAGCGCCAGGGGGCACGCAGTACGCAACGATGCCCCTCTGGGAGAGATTGCCTGTAGTCAAGGCATGTTATGGAGACTCTCTGCATGGGAAAAACGGAACAAGGAGGGGGGAGGCGTTGTCCGAAAATTCGGAAGTGAGGGTTTCATCCGGAAAAATGGACTCGGGCGAATGGCACGGGAATGTTACAGGATTGTCGCTAAGCGACTGATATCGCGAGCTATAGGGTAAATTCCGGCATTGCGGACGAAACTTGAGCGTTCCAAAAGGCTCTATGTTAACATGCTGTTATTACAAGCATAATTCTGGAAGAGTGTCTTGGCACGGTTGTTGTTAAGGTCGGGACAGACCCAATCCCTCCTTGACCGGGGAGGGGAGACGGGCTCCCTCCTTGACCGGGGAGGGCCGCCGTAAACCTCAGCTTACCGGGAGATAAATCAGAATGGTCAGCCAATCGCTCAAGCAGGCCTTCGCGACCGTTGTCGGCAGCGATAATATCATGGACGCCGAGGCAGACAAGCACTCCTATTCGTACGACGCCGCCGTCCTCGATCCCGTGCTTCCTTCCTTGGTCGTGCGCCCCACCACCATGGAAGCCATGGGCAAGGTGGTGAAGCTGTGCAACGACAATGGCCTGCCCATCACCGTTCGCGGCGCGGGTTCCAACCTTTCCGGCGGAACCATTCCCTCCAAGGGTGGCGTGGTCCTTTTGACCAACGCCCTGGATAAGATCATCGAGATCAACGAAGAGGACATGTACGCCGTTGTCCAGACCGGCGCCATCACCGCCAAGTTCGCGGCCGCCGTGGCCGCCAAGGGCCTGTTCTATCCCCCCGATCCGGGTTCCCAGGCCGTTTCCACCATTGGCGGCAACGTGGCCGAGAACGCCGGTGGCCTGCGCGGCCTGAAGTACGGCGTCACCAAGGACTACGTCATGGGCGTCAACTTCTTCGACGTGGACGGCAACTGGTGCAAGTCCGGCTCCAAAACCGTGAAGTGCGTCACCGGCCTGAACATCCCGCAGCTGATGGTCGGCTCCGAGGGCACCCTGGCCGTCATGAGCGAGTTCATCCTGAAGCTCATCCCGCCCCCGCAGGCAGCCAAGTCCATGGTGGCCATCTTCCCCGACATCATGACCGCCTCGCGCACCGTGTCGGCCATCATCGCCGCCAAGGTCGTTCCCTGCACCCTGGAGTTCATGGACAACTTCACCATCGGCGCGGTCGAAGGCTACGCCAAGGTCGGCCTGCCCCTGGACGCCGGTTCGCTTCTGCTGATCGAAGTGGACGGACACCCCGGACAGGTCGCAGAAGACGCCGAGAAGGTCGAGAAGATCTGCAAGGACAACGGCTGCACCCGCATCCAGGTGGCCAAGGACGCCGTGGAACGCAACAAGGTCTGGGAGGCCCGCCGCGCCGCCCTGTCGTCGCTTGCGCGCCTGCGCCCCACCACCGTGCTGGAAGACGCCACCGTGCCCCGCTCCAAGATTCCCGCCATGATGGAAGCCCTGGACAAGATCGCCAAGGACTACAAGCTGACCATCGGCACCTTCGGTCACGCCGGCGACGGCAACCTGCACCCCACCATCCTGTGCGACCGCCGCGACAAGGAAGAGTTCCACCGCGTGGAGCAGGGCGTCGACGCCATCTTCGCCGCGGCCCTGGCCCTGGACGGCACCCTTTCCGGCGAGCACGGCATCGGCCTGGCCAAATCGCGCTACATGGAGCTCGAGACCAACAAGGCAAGCGTCATGTACTCCAAGCGCATCAAGGCCGCCGTGGACCCCAAGAACATCCTGAATCCCGGAAAGATCCTGGGGGAGTAAGAACATGGCCGACTTGAATCAAATGCTCAAAATGCTGGGCGAACTCGACGACCAGCTGGTGAACTGCATGCGCTGCGGCATGTGCCAGAGCGTGTGCCCCGTGTTCGCCGAAACCGGTCGCGAGGCCGACGTGGCCCGCGGCAAGATCGCCCTGTTGGAATTCCTCGGCCACGAGATGATCTCCGACACCAAGGGCGTCAAGGATCGCCTGGACAAGTGCCTGCTGTGCGGCTCCTGCGCGGCGGCCTGTCCCTCCGGCGTCAAGGCTGTGGACATCTTCCTGAAGGCCCGCGCCATCGTCACTGCGTTCATCGGCCTGTCCCCCGTGAAGAAAGCCATCTTCAGGGGCATGCTGAGCAAGCCCAAACTGTTCAACAACCTGCTTGCTCTGGGCACCAAGTTCCAGGGCTTTTTCACCAGCCCGGTGAACGACATCATCGGGTCTTCCTGTTCCAAGCTGCTGTCGCCGGTTCTTGGAGATCGCCACCTGCTCTCCCTGGCCGACAAGCCTCTTCGCAGCGCCGGCAACCTGAACACCGCTCCGGGCAAGAGCGGCCTGAAGGTGGCCTTCTTCTACGGGTGCGTCGTGGACAAGATGTTCACCACCGTGGGCGAAGCCATGCTGAAGGTGTTCAAGCATCATGGGGTGGGTGTCTACATGCCCATCGATCAGGTCTGTTGCGGCGTTCCCTCCCTGGCCTCGGGCGATATGAAAAGCTTCGAGGACCTGGTGAGGATGAACCTGAAGCTCTTCGGAAAGGGTGATTTCGACTACATCATCACCCCCTGCGGCACCTGCACTTCGGCCTTCCACCACGTGTGGCCGCTGATGTGCAAGGACTTCAGCCAGGAAGAGCGCGCACAGATCGAGATGCTCGCCGGCAAGGCCATGGACATCAACGCCTTTATTGCAGACAAGTTGGGCGTTACCGTGGTCGAGCCATCGGTTGGCGCCAAGAAGGTCACCATCCACGATCCCTGCCACCTCAAGAAGAGCTTGGGGGTGTCCGGGCAGGTGAGGACGGTGCTGAAGGCCAACCCGAACTTGGATGTGGTGGAGATGAACGGGTCGGACGTCTGCTGCGGTTGCGGCGGATCGTTCAACCTGCAGCATTACTCCGTCTCGGCCAAGATCGGAAAGAAGAAGCGCGACAGCATCGCGGCCACCGGGGCGGACATCGTCGCTGCCGGTTGCCCGGCCTGCATGATGCAGATTGCGGACATGATGTCCCAGGCCGGAGACCGCATCGCCGTCAAGCACCCTGTGGAGCTGTACGCCCAAACCCTTGGGTAAACCGATCAACCGTTTCGTAAGGAGGATGAGTGATGGAACCCTGGATTCAAATTTATGACCCCATCAGCAAGAGCATCGGCCTGTCCGCGCTAGTTGCGGGCCTTCCGATCTACGCTCTGTTCTACCTGCTGGCCGTGAAGCGCATGAAGGGCCACGTGGCGGGCGCCATCGCCTCTGCACTGGCGCTGCTCGCCGGCATCTTGATCTGGGGCATCCCGGCGTCCACCGCCATCGGCTCCTACACCTACGGCTTCGTGTTCGGCCTGTTCCCCATCGTGTGGATCGTCATTACCGCCATCTGGGTCTACAACATGACCGTCGAGTCCGGCGAGTTCGAGATCATCAAGAACTCCCTGGCTTGCATCACCGATGACCGCCGCCTCCAGGCCGTGTTCATCGGCTTCGCCTTCGGCTCCTTCATCGAGGGCACCGCCGGCTTCGGCACCCCCGTCGCCATCACCGCCGCCATGCTGGCCGGTCTGGGCTTCAACCCGCTGTACGCAGCCGGTCTGTGCCTGATCGCCAACACCGCCCCCGTGGCCTTCGGCGCGGTCGGTATCCCCATCACCGCCCTGGCCAAGGCCACCAGCCTGAACGAGATGGCGATCTCCCAGATCGTCGGTCGTCAGCTGCCCTTCCTGGCCGTGATCGTGCCCATCTGGCTGTCCGTCACCATGTGCGGCTTCAAGCGTTCCATGGAAGTCATGCCCGCCCTGCTGGTCGCCGGCGTGGCCTTCGCCGGAACCCAGTTCCTCATGTCCAACTTCCACGGTCCGGCTCTGCCCGACATCCTGTCGGCCATCGTGACCATCGTCGCCCTGTGGGCCTTCCTGCGCGTCTGGAAGCCCAAGGCCGTGTTCCACTTCCCCGATGAGCCCGCGCCCACCGGCCCGGCCGTCTGCAACTACTCCTCCGGCGAGATCATCCGCGCCTGGACGCCTTACCTGATCCTGGCCGTGCTGGTTCTGATCCAGGGCTGGCCCTCCATCAAGCCCGTGCTTGCCGGCATGATCAACATCCCCGTCGAGTGGCCCATGTACCACAAGATGG
Organism: Acidobacteriota bacterium; assembly: GCA_046566965.1. Classification (GTDB taxonomy): domain Bacteria; phylum Desulfobacterota; class Desulfovibrionia; order Desulfovibrionales; family Desulfovibrionaceae; genus Fundidesulfovibrio. The sequence goes on along the minus strand of JBKICU010000024.1, from coordinate 24,763 downwards.
TCGCCAAGATGGCCGGCGACAAGGCTACCGCCCTGCCCGCCATCTACTCCTTCCAGCCCCTGGCCGCTGCCGGCACCGCCATCCTGCTCTCCGGCATCCTGGCCCTGTTCGTCATCCCCAACTACGGCGTCGGCCGCGCCATCAGCTGCTTCGGCACCACCATCGTTCAGCTGCGCTGGCCCATCGTCTCCATCGGCAACATCGTGGGCCTGGCCTACGTGATGAACGCCAACGGCATGTCCACCACCCTGGGCCTCGCCCTGGCCGGCACCGGCGTCATGTTCCCGTTCTTCGCCCCGATCCTCGGCTGGCTGGGCGTGTTCCTGACCGGTTCCGACACCTCGTCCAACCTGCTCTTCGGCAACCTGCAGAAGGTCACCGCCCAGGCCATCGGCGTCAGCCCCGAGCTGTGCGCCGCCGCCAACACCTCCGGTGGTGTTACCGGTAAGATGATCTCGCCCCAGTCCATCTCCGTGGCCGTGGCCGCTACCGGCCTGCACGGCAAGGACGGCGACATCTTCCGCTTCACGCTGTGGCACTCCGTTGCCATGCTGATGTTCATCTCCTGTCTGACCATGCTCATGGCTTACCCGCTCAAGTGGATGCTGCCCGTCTAGGCTAGCACCCGCCACACCAACCCGCCCGGGGGGGGCCAATCGGCCCCCCCCATCTTTTTTTGTTGCCATGATTGCCGTTTCGGCAGAGTGAACGTAAAGCTCTACTTACTTTCCTCAATCCAGAGAGGTCCACTCATGTCCACCCAACCCTCCCGGAACAGTGGTTTCAGTCTCTTCTTCCGCCGGTTTTCGATTACCTGGCGCTTTGTATTGCTCCTTATTCTGTTTTCCATATTCGTCGGGGGCGTGGTCACTGTATTCTACCTGGGCATGAAACAAGTGCTGGACCACAACATTCAGGCCGCACAAGTCATCATGCTGGATGGTGAAAAACAGAAACTCGCCGTGGCGTCTGACAGCCTGGCGCTGTCCATCGGCGAGGCGCTGAAGACCGAAACGGACCAAGCCAAGCGGATTGACCTGATCCGCAAGATGGTTGACCCTATCCGGTTCGAGAAAGACCAGTCCGGGTACTATTTCGTCTACGAGAATACCGTCAACGTCGCGTTGCCTCCAAACAAGGCCAACCAGGGTAAGGACCTGGGGGACGCCAAGGACAAGAACGGCGTCTTCTTCGTGCGCGATCTGATGAACAAGGCCAAGGCAGGCGGCGGTTTCGTTGAATACGTGTTCCCCAAACCCGGCCAGGGAGACCAGCCGAAGCTCGCCTATGCGGTGATGATCCCGGGCACAAGCATGTGGCTGGGCACCGGCGTGTACGTGGACAACGTGGACAAGGCCAAGGCCATCATCCGTGCGGACAGCGAGGAACGCATCCGGTCGATCCTGAACCGGATATTCCTGGGCATCGGGGTGAGTCTGGTCTTCCTCATCGCGTTGTGCGGGCTCATCATCACCACCATTTCGCGTCCCATCCGGGAAGCCACCGATGCGGCTCAGCGCTGCGCGAAAGGCGATCTGGACATCTCCCTGGACGCGGTCGGGAATGACGAGGCCGCGCGCATGCAAGCAGCTCTCAACTCAATGGTTGTCACGCTGCGCCAGAACATCCAGGACATCGAAGCCCGAACCCGGGAAGCCCAGGAAAAAGCCGCCGCCGCCGACGAGGCCCGTCAACTGGCCGAAGATGCCATGGCCAAGGCCGAACAGGCCCGCTGCGACGGCATGGCCATGGCGGCAACCCGCCTGGAGGCCGTTGCCGCGCACATCGCGGAAGCGACCCAGGCCATTTCGCATCAGGCCGACGAAATAAGCGCACGCGCCGACGAGCAGAGCGACCGCATCCGCGTGACCGCAACCAACATGGACCAGATGGCCGACGCGGTCATGGACGTGGCCCGCAACGCCTCTTCGGCTTCCATGCAGGCCGACCACGCCAAGAACAAAGCCCAGGAGGGCCGCAAGGTTGTGGCAGACTCCATCGAGGCCATGCGCCAGGTCGGCGGCCAGGCCCAGGCCCTCAAGGTGAACATGGACGAGCTCGGGACGCGCTCCCAGGACATCAACCGCGTCCTGACGGTCATCTCCGACATCGCGGACCAGACCAACCTCCTGGCCCTGAACGCTGCCATCGAGGCTGCCCGCGCAGGCGATGCCGGTCGCGGCTTCGCCGTGGTGGCGGACGAGGTGCGGAAGCTCGCCGAAAAGACCATGACCGCCACCCAGGAGGTCGCAGCCAGCATCACGGCCATCCAGAACTCCGCCAAGGACAGCATCTCCAACACCGAGCGCGCGCTGGAGACCATCGACCTGGCCGGAAAGCTGGCCGATCAGTCCGGGGCTGTGCTCACGGAGCTGGTGAGCGGCGCGCAGACCTCCGCCGAGCAGGTGCAGAGCATCGCGGCCGCGGCCGAGGAGCAGTCCAGCGCGTCGGAGGAGATCAACCACTCCCTGGAATCGGTGAGCACCCTGACCGCCAAGACCCTGACCAGCGTGGAGAACGCCACCGGAGCCATCAAGGGTCTCCTGGCCCAGGCCAACGAGCTGCGCCGCATCATCGAGGAACTCAAATCCGAGGCGGGGTGCACCGTTCCCGCCATCGGACGGTAGGCGGGCATCCCCGCAGGGCGGGATCGCCGAAGAGACGATGAAAGGGGAGCAGGCTGACGGGCCTGCTCCCCTTTTTGCTTTCCGCCTTGCGGGATTCAACTCTCTGAAACTACAGAACCATGTTGTGCTTCTTCAGAAGCGCGTACAGATGCGAGCGCGACAATCCCGAGGTGTCCAGCATGGCCTGAAGGTCCTTGCCGGTCTGGAAGGCCAGGGCGTCCAGGTATTCGCGTTCCTTGGCTTCCTTGAAGGCCTTGAGCGTGGGCAGGGACGCGTCGGCCTGGAACATGGGGCGATACGACGCGGCCACGGGGGGGGCATCGTCGCGGCGTCCCCGCTCGATGTTGGCTTTCATCACCTGGATGCGCACTTCCACGGGAAGATGCTTGGCGTAGAGCGTCGGCTCCATTCCCGCCGCAGCCAGGGAGCGCTCCAGCACGCCGAACAGCTCCCGCACGTTGCCCGGCCAGGAATAGGCCATGAGCATGTCCGAGTAGTCGCTGCCCACGCCCTTGGTGGGCAGGCCGTAGCGCTGGCAGAGGGTGTCCAGGTGGGACAGGGTCAGGAGCTTGATGTCCTCCTTGCGTTCGCGCAGAGGGGGCAAAGAGATCACGAAGGTCTTCAGGCGGAACAACAGGTCCTGGCGGAACTCCCCTTTGGCGGCCATGGCTTCCAGGTCGCGGTTGGTGGCTGCGATGAGCCGGAAATCGCTCTGCACCTCCACGCTCGACCCTACCGGCCGGAAGCGCTTTTCCTGGAGCACGCGCAGGAAGGCTTTCTGGATGCCCATGGGCATCTCGCCCACCTCGTCCAGCAGCAGCGTGCCCCCGTCGGCAAGCTTGACCAGGCCGGGCCGGTCCTGGTCGGCTCCGGTGAAGGAGCCCTTGCGGTGGCCGAACAGCGTGCTCTCCAACAGGGTCTCGGTGAGCGAGGCGCAGTCCACGGCCACGAATTCGCCGTCGGCGCGGGTGGAGTTCTGGTGGATGGTGCGCGCCAGGAGTTCCTTGCCGGTGCCGGTCTCGCCGGTGATGAGCACCGGTCCGGTCAGGCGCGAGGCCTGGGCCACCAGGTCCAGGCAGGCTTCCATCCTGGGGCTCGAGCCGATGATGGATTCCCGGCGCAGGGACACGGTGGAGACCTTCTGCCCCTTCTCCTTGTGATACTTGAGCGCCCGGTTCAGCGAGAGCATGGTTTGCTTGATGGGCGCCGGTTTCACCAGATAGTCCCAGGCGCCGCCTGATACGGCCATCTCCGCGCCGTCGGGGTCGCCAAGGCCGGTGAGGATTATCACCTCGGGGGGGCTGTCGCCGCGCCTGATGTCGGGCAGGGCCTCCAGGCCGTTGCCGTCGGGCAGGCGGATGTCCAGAAGGACCACATCCACGGTTTCGTTGCGCACCAGGGCCAGGCCTTCCGCCAGGGTGCCCGCGCCCAGGAAGGTGAAGTGCATGCGGCGCGAGAGGCTTTGGAACGTGTCGCGGATTTCCGGATCGTCGTCGATTACGAGGATTGTGGACATGAAGCGGGTCCGGTCTCCAGGACCTGGCCGATGGCGCGCGCCAGATCCTCTCCGTTGTAGGGTTTGAGCAGAACGGTCTTGATGTTGCCTGCGCGTTCGGCCTCCGTCAAGGCGCTGCGCCTGCCGGACACCAGGATGACCGGAATGTCCGGCGCTGCGAAGAGCATGCGCTCGGCCAGTTCCACGCCGGACATGCCGGGCATGTCGAAGTCGGTGACCACGACCTCTATGCCGGGTGATTCGGTACTCAGAAATTCCAAAGCACGGGCCGCGCTGCTCTCGGCGGTCACCTGGTAGCCCATGAGTTCAAGCACCCTGGGGATGACCCGGAGCTGATCCTCGTCGTCCTCCACGAAGAGCACGTGCTCGCAGCCTTTGCGCACCGGTCCGCCGGGCAGGGCGGCCGGGGCGGTGGGGTCGAAGTCGTCGTGCTTGGGCAGATATATCTCGAAGCTGGCTCCTTGTCCCGGCTGGCTGGCCACGCGCAGCCCCCCGTGGTGGGACGTGACGATGCCGTGCACCACGGCCAGCCCCAGGCCGGTGCCTTCGCCCTTGGCCTTGGTGGTGAAGAAGGGGTCGAAGATGCGGTCCATGATCTCCGGCGGGATGCCCGGCCCGGAGTCTGCCACGGACAGGCGCAGGTAGCGCCCCGGAGCGATGTTGATCATCTCCGCCTGGTGTTCGTCCAGATCCACCTTGGAGAGCTCGATGGCCATGTGGCCGCCCGTGGCCCGCATGGCCTGGAACGAGTTGGCGCACAGGTTCATGACGATCTGGTGGATCTGGGTCGGGTTGGCGAAGGCGATGGCCGGATGCACCTCGATGCGCTGGCTGAGAGTGATGTTGCGGGGCAGGGTGGCCGCGAAGATGCCCACGGCCTCGTGCACCACCTCGGCCATGTCCGTGGGGGTGAAGCCCTCCTGCGAGGGACGGCTGAAGGTCAGTATCTGCTGCACCAGCTGCGCGCCGCGCCGGGCGGCCTTCAGGGTGCGCTCCATGTCCAGTGCGGTGTCCGAGCCCTCGGGGATGTCCATGAGGGCCAGTTCCGTGGAGTTTATGATGGAGGTGAGGATGTTGTTGAAGTCGTGGGCGATGCCCCCGGCCAGCGCGCCGATGGCCTCCATCTTCTGCGACTGGAGGAGCTGACGCTCCAGGCTTATCTTGGCGGTGACGTCCTCGGCTGTGCCCAGCACGCCGACCACTTCGCCCGCCTCGTCGTGCAGCGGGACGATGGTCATCTCCAGGCTTACGCGCTCGCGCCCCGGAAAGGCCAGGGACCACTCGCGCCGGTGCACCGAGTGGCCCGAGGTCAGCACGCGCCGGTTGACCTCCTCGGCGGAGGCCACGGCCTCGGGCGGCAGGATGGCCGAGACCCGCTGGCCCACGATCTGCTCCGGGCGCTCAAGGCCGAAGAAGTCCAGGAAGGAGCGGTTCACGCCAAGATAGTTGAGGTTCTTGTCCTTCCAATAGACCAGCTGCGGGATGTTGTTCAGCACCAGCTGGAGCATGGCCTCGGAGCGGCGCAGGGCGCGTTCGGCCTCGCGGCGCAGGGTGATGTCCTGAATGGCCTCCACCACGCCCGCCACCTCGCCCTTGGCGTCCTTGTAGGTGGCCTTGCTGACGATGACGCCGTGGGTGTTGCCCAGGGCGTCCAGCATGTCGGTTTCGAAGCTCAGGATGCCCGGTTTGGCCAGCAGATGCCGCTCGGCCGAGTCGAATCGTCTGGCCAGGGGATGGTCAGGGTTTTCCAGCAGGTCGTGGCGCGCCACGCCGAACCACTGCTCGAAGGCCAGGTTGCATCCCAGGTAGCGCCCGTCCACGCCCTTGTAGGAGAGCGGCAGGGGGATGGTGTCCATGAGGATGCGCAGGAAGGACAGCTGGTTCTTGATCTGCATCTCGACCGAGCGCTTCTGCACGATGGACGTGGCCAGCAGCACCAGCACGAAGACCAGCAGGAAGAAGCCGGACAGGCTTATCCACACGATCTGCTTATTGATGGTGTAGAAGGAGAGAGGCTCGTTTATGAGCGTGGAGCCAAGCGGCAGCTTGTTCTCCGGGATCTTGAACCGCTTGAGCACCGGATAGTCGAACAGGTAGGGGTCGTTGAACTTGTCCACCACGGGGATGTGGGCCGCCGTCTCTCCGGCCATCACCTGCAAGGCCATCTTGGCGGCCTGCGCGCCTTCCTCCTGCCCGGAGTGCAGCTTGCCGCCCACGATGCCGTGGCCCAGCATGAACTGCCAGGCGCTGTAGATGGGCACGGGCGAGGGCTTGGACAAGATCTCGCAGACCTCTTCCACGGAGTAGACCTGTTTTTCCGTGCCCAGATAGATGGGAATGAGGAAAATCATGTCGCTGGCCGTGAGGGTCTCCGTGCGTTGCAGGAGTTCCGGCAGGGTGCGCACGTCCCAGTATTCGAACACCAGCTGGTTGCGGAACTTGGCTGCGGCGCGGCGCACCTGCTTCTTGATGGACTGGCTGGTGAGGGAATAGTCGCCCACCACAACCACGCGGGTCACCTCGGGGCTCAGTTCGTGGGCCAGCTTGAGGTTGGCCTCCAGGTCGGGATGCTCCACCACGCCCGTTATGTTCCTGCGTCCCTTGAGCTGGGCGGGGTCGAAATCGTTGACGCCGCAGAATATGGTGGGCACGTCCGGAAACAGCTGGTCCTGGTGCTCCAGGAAGAACTGGAAGGCGTTGTCGTCGGACACGATGATGGCGTCGAAGGAGGTGGTGCGGTATTTCTCCGCGTACAGCCGCTTCAGTGTGGCCACCATGTTGTCGTCGGCGAAGCGCTTGGAGTCCATGTATTCGATCTGCAGGTCGTAGGGCACCGTGGACTTGTCCAGGGTGCTGCGCAGGCCTTCGAGTATCTGGTCGGACCAGGCGTATCCGTTGTGATAGGAATTGAGGTAGAGAATCTTCTTCTTGTTGGTCTCCACCTGGGCGTGGCCCAGGCCGGAGGCGAGGAAGAACAGGATGCAGGCCGCGAGGGACAGGATTTTCATATGTGAACCGCCGCGCCGGGCGCGGTGTGTGACGGTTGAAGACGCGACGCCCGGGAGTGCCCGGTCGCGTCGGCGAACCTAGAACAGGACCCGGGGGATTATCAAGCGCTTGCGGTGCGCCGCTTGAGCGCAGCGTCGCCGGCGTTGCGGGCGGAAGCGTCCTCGCAGCCGGTCTGCGCGACGACCTCGTCCAGGAATTCCATCACCAGACGGACCGTGGGCAGGTGATAGAGCATGCTCACATGGCTGATGGGTGCTGTCTCGGCCTGAATCCATCCCGGCTCGGCAATCTCCAGGGAGGACGTGGGCAACACCATGTTGTCCAGCGGAGAGAACAGGTTGAGCTTCGGCATGTCCGGCGGGCTCTTCAACTTGTTCAGGCGGGCGACCAGGGGGCCGTTGTGGATGATACTGCGGCCAAGACGGCCCACGGCCAGCGCCGCAAGCTTGCTCCCGTGGTTGGGAGCCCCCAGGATGGCCACGGCCTGGACCAGCCTGGCCGTATCCGGGTCTGCGATGGCCGCGCGGACCAGCAGGCCGCCCATGCTGTGCCCCATGAGCACGATGGGCTCGCCGCCGCACAGTCCGGCCGCTTCACGCACAACGTCCTTCACCTGGGCGGCCAGTTCCCAGAAGTCGTACTTCACGGTGTTGTAGCTCAGGCAGAAGACTTTCTCGTAGCCGCAACGTCTGAGCATCCATTTGTACAGGTACCAGGCCGAGGCGTTGTGATAGAGGCCGTGGATCAAAAGCACTGGAGGACGCGTGCAGTGGGGCGAGGGCGCGGGCTTCCAGAGCTTCTTCGCGAAGCCGAAAGGATAGGTGAGATACGCCATGAGCTGGCTGGAAACGCTCGATAGAAAGCCTGCCGCCACGCACCGCAAGAGCCCTTTCGTCCCGGAACAGGCCCGGGCGTGTGAAGGGTGGGGGGTGTTGGCAGCTTCGTACCAGAAGAAAATGTACGTCAGCCCGGAAATGATTGCCCCGGCAGCGAGTATGCAAAGCAAAAAAGTCAACAACATCAGCGACTCCCCATGGCGAAGGGCTGTTGCCCGCCGCAAACGGACCCCCTGTACGACAGATCAGCATCTGTGGCAATATGAAGTCAATTGTTACAAATAGCCTTCACGCTTGACGCCGCGTACCGGAAAGAGGATTTTGCAAAAATTGTGCAGTAATTAAAGGAGTGTCAGGTGGTTGAAATATTTCGGCATCTGAGTGTCTGCTTCACTGCGGGCGTGTTTGGCGGGCTGGTAAACTCCCTGTTCGTCTGGGGAATGGGGGCGCTTGGCGTGTTCGCGCTTCTGAGAGTGGACATCGCTCCGGCCTGGACTCTGCCCTGGGTTTATCAACGGCTGGTGTGGGGGGGCATCTGGGGGCTTCTGTTCATGGTCCCGGTGCTGAGCAGGTCAGTGTGGGGACGCGGTGCGCTGCTTGGGCTGCTCCCGAGCCTGGTGCAATTGTTGGTGGTGTTCCCCAATGTGGTGGGCAAGGGCATGCTCGGGTTGGACCTGGGGACGCTGACTCCCGTGGTGGTGCTGGTGGCCAACACGATCTGGGGTGCTGCTGCCGCCTTCTGGATGATGTGCAGCCAGGAACAGCCCCGGCGGCGGGGGCGTTTGTAGTATTGTCGCGAGAAATTTCTCAGAAAAGTGTTGACCTGCGGAGCAGACGCATATAAAAGCTTCCCTTCGTGAGGCGGGCGGGTAGCTCAGTTGGCAGAGCATCGGCCTTACAAGCCGGGGGTCACAGGTTCGAGCCCTGTTCCGCCTACCACGAACATGCGCGGGAGTAGTTCAGTTGGTTAGAACGCTGGCCTGTCACGTCAGAGGTCGCGGGTTCAAGTCCCGTCTCTCGCGCCACTAGAAAGCAAAGAACCCGGAGATTCTCCGGGTTCTTTTTTTTGTCACGCCTGGTCCGGCCTGACGCTCCACACTTTTTTTTCCGACTTTCGCTTTTTGCCCCTTGACCTTTTTTCGCGGCGCATATAAATCACGCTTCCCCGCGACGGAGAAGACGTCGCAGGGCTGCGCGGGAGTAGTTCAGTTGGTTAGAACGCTGGCCTGTCACGTCAGAGGTCGCGGGTTCAAGTCCCGTCTCTCGCGCCACAAAGTTCCGGGGTAACGCCCCTCCCAAAACCGGTCAGGACCGCCATCCTGGCCGGTTTTTCGTTGCAGTCCGCCCCGTCGTTCCTCTCAGCGGTTGACAGCACCTCCCCGCCGCCGTAAGCGCTTTCCTTCACAAGACACTCCAGGAGCGCGAAAAATGAACAAAACCGTCCATTACATCATTGGCGACGGCATCGGGCCCGAAGTCTTCGCCGCTGCCCGCCCCGTCATCGACGCCGCCGTTGCCAAGGCCTACGGCGATTCCCGCAAGCTTACCTGGAAGGAGCTCCTCGCCGGCGAGAAGGCCTTCAAGGAGACCGGAAACTACCTGCCCCAGGAGACCCTGGACACCCTGGCCCAGGCCGAACTGGCCATGAAAGGCCCCCTGGGCACCCCCGTGGGCGGCGGCATCCGCAGCCTGAACGTGACCATGCGCCAGGTGCTGGACCTCTACGCCTGCATCCGGCCCATCAAATACTTCCAGGGCATCGAGTCCCCGGTGAAGCGCCCCGACCTGGTGGACATGATCGTGTTCCGCGAGAACACCGAGGACGTCTACGCAGGCATCGAGTGGGCCTCCGGTTCGGACGAGGCCAAGCGCCTGATCGAATTTCTGCGCTCCCTGGGCAAGAATGTGGACGAGACCGCCGGCGTGGGCATCAAGCCCATGACCCCCAAGGGCTCCAAGCGCCTGATCAGGAAGGCCATCGAGCACGCCATCGCCCAGAAGAAGCCCAGCGTGACCATGGTGCACAAGGGCAACATCATGAAGTTCACCGAGGGCGCTTTCCGCGCCTGGGGCTATGAGATGGCCGCCGAGGAGTTCGCCGCAGAGGTGATGACCGAGGCCCAGGCCAAGGAAGGCATGACCAAGCCCGTGCTGCTGAACGACCGCATCGCCGACGCCATGTTCCAGGAAGTGCTGATCCGTCCCCAGCAGTACTCGGTGATCGCCACCACCAACCTGAACGGCGACTACCTCTCCGACGCCCTGGCCGCCCAGGTGGGCGGGCTCGGCCTGGCCCCCGGCGTTAACATGAGCGAGAAGCTGGCCTTCTACGAGGCCACCCACGGCACCGCCCCCACCATCGCGGGCATGGACAAGGCCAACCCCGGCAGCCTGGTGCTGTGCGGCGCCATGATGCTCGAGCACCTGGGCTGGTTCGAGGCCGCCAAGAGCATCCACGACGCCATGGACAAGGCCATCAGCGCCAAGACCGTCACCGTGGACCTGGCCAGCCAGATCCCCGGCAGCAAGACGCTTGGCTGCACCGCCTTCGGCGAACTGCTCCAGAAGAACCTGTAAGAGCGGCGCTTCGGCGCACGCGCTCGGGACGTGGAGAGATGAATTGAGGCGTCCGGTCCGCCCCGTCAGAGGGCAGGCCGGACGCCTCTTTGCGTTTCGCTCGTGGGCTAAACGAGCTTCACGAGCACCCACACATACGCGGCGGACGCGGCCAGCTGGCAGGCCGTGGCCGGGACGCCGTAGCGCAGGAACCCCGCGAACTGGACCGGGCGTCCGTGGGAGGCGCATATGCCCACGCTGACCAGATTGGCCGAGGACCCGATCATGGTGGCGTTGCCTCCCAGCGTGCCGCCGAACATCATGGCTACGAACACGGGCAGCGCAGTGTCCGGCCAGTCGGTGAAGCCGAGGCCAAGGGCTTCTTCAGGCACCATCTGCATGAGCACCAGATACCCCTTGGTCATGAGGATGGCCGCCGCCACCACCGGGATGTTGGCCAAAAAGCCCGAGGCCAGCCCCACCGCGCCCAGAAGCGCGAACCCGGCCAGCAGGAGGTTGCCGCCGAAATTCGCGTGCATGGCCCGCGAAAGCCCGCCCATGACGCCGGTCTTGGTGAACACCTCCACGAAGCACATCATGCAGAAGATGAAGATGAGGGTCTTCCAGTCGATGTCCTTGAAGATGGCATCCACCGGTTCCACCTTGGAGGAGTAGATGGCCAAAAGGGCCAGCGACGCCCCGATGATGGCGGCGGCCGGGGGGACGATGGGGGTCGGCAGGACGTCTCCGGTCAGGAACAGGCCGACCATCACCGCCAGCGTGAGCAGCGCGAAGAGGCAGAAGCCGGGGCGCTCGAGGGGCTTGGGCCTAAGACCCGGCGGCAGCTCGCGCCGGGTGCGCCAGACCTGAGGGAACAATAGCGGCATCAGGGGGATCAGCACGACGATGGCCATCACGCCGCCGAGGCTGACCTTCCTCAGGTATTCCACGAAGCCCAGTCCGATGGACTGGCCCACCAGGAAGGTGGCGGGATCTCCCACCAGGGTCAGGAGCCCGGCGGCGTTGCTGAGCATGGCCGTCAGGATCATGGGGCCGACGAAATCGACCTCCAGCTCATTGCACACCCGGATCAGGATGGGCGCTATGAGTATGACCGCCGTGGCGTTGGGCAGGATGGCGCAGACCACGCTGACCATGGCCGTGAGCATCAGGAGGAAGCGCCTGCCGCTGCCCCCGGTCATGATGAGGAAACGCGTGCCCACGTTTTCGAATATGCCGGTCGGGCCGAGCACACGCGCCACGACCATGCCCCCGAACAGGAGCGACAGCGCCCCCTCGGAGGCCACGAAGGTGTTCAGAACGTCCTTGTGGGTGATTGCGCCGAGAACAGTCAGGATCGACAGCCCGAGCAGGGCGGCCAGGGTCATCTCCAGCAGGTTGAAGGCGATGCACAGGATGACCGCCGCGAACACCGCATATATGGAATATACCTGGAAATCGTGCATGGGAGTGGCGGCCTCCGTGCGGACGGTTAGGGTGCGTGCCCGGTCACAGCGGCGGCGCCCAGATGAGGCCGCCGTCTTTCCAGAGCCGGTTCAGGTCCCGGTCGAGCTTCAGGGAGCTCCCCGCGCCCAGGTTGCGAGCAAACATTTCGCCGTAGTTGCCCACGGACTCGATCACCCGCACGCCCCAGTCCGGGGGGATGCCCAGCGGCTTGGCCATGGCTGCGGCGCGCTCCAGCAGTTGACGCCCGGCCACGCTGCGGTTCGCAACGTCCGCGATGTTGGCCCGGGTCAGCCCGCACTCTTCGGCTGCCACCAGCAGGGACAACACCCCCCGCAGCACCGTGGCCCACTGGCCGTCGTCCTGGCGCGCCACCGGAGAAATGGGTTCCCTGGAGTGCTGCTGGGCGATTATTTCGATGAGACTCTCTCCTTCCGGCGTCAGGCTTCGCTCGGCGGCGAGCACGATCTCATCCCCGAGGACTCCCTTGCACTCTCCCGACATGAAGCCTTTCCAGGCCAGGACAGGGCTGTCGTAGAGGACGGGCTCGAAGGTCATGGCGTTCCTGGCGGCGATCTCCTCGATGTCGCGCACGTGGGTGGAGCCCCGGACCACGCCGATGCGTGCTTTGTCCAGGGCCGTGCGCACAGCGGGGGCATCCTCCTTCCTTACCGCGACCGCTTGCCGGGTGAACAGCATGGGCCCGGCGAAGACCACGTTGAACGCGGCCTCGCGCCCGATGGTCCAGGTGGTGTTGCTGGCCAGCAGGTCGATCTCCTTGCTCATGAGCGAGGTGAACCGCGCCAGAGATGCCAGGGGCAGGAAGGCGCACTTGCCGGGGTCGCCCAACACCGCGGCGGACACGGCGCGGCAGAAGTCGACGTCCATGCCGGACCACGCGCCGTTGGCGTCCTGCACGGCCATGCCGGGGATGTTGTCTCCCACTCCGCAGCGGATGACGCCGTTTTTTTTGACAGCAGAGAGCGTCTCTCCGGCGATGCACGGCGTGACGGCGAACGATACAAGCGAGGCCAGCAGAAGCAGGATCTTCACGTTCATTGACCTTCGTGTGCGGCGACGCGTGCCGGATGAGATTTCAGATTGGCGAGGAATGTGCTTGATTTATAGACCAGGGATCGCGCTGATGCAATGATGCTTCACTTTTCTGCCGGAATAATTGTTGAGTGAGGTCTCGTGATCAAAAAAACAAAAAGACCTCGCGGGACGCGCAGGGGTTTCCCCTGTCGCGTCCGGCGAGTGCTTGGTATTGTATCTTGGCGCCCTGGCGGGCGGCAGTGCTGTTAACGGAGGAAGTCCAGGTCGCTCGCGACCAACTTCTCTGCGATGCGGCGGGGATTGGGATTGTAGTCTCCCGCTTTCACCTGCGCCCGCAACGCTTCAACCCTTTCCACCCGAACGTCCGGGGATGCCTGAGCCGCTTTGGCGGCTTCCGCCACCAGTTTGGCGTCGGACGACACAGAAACCCTGTCTCCCGAGGCGGTCTGGCTCCTGGCCTTGGCTTTGGCCTTGGCGGCGGTGGCCGCCTCCGAGCTTTCACCCTTGTCCACTTTGGACTGTACGTACGGGTTGGAACCTCCCAAAATGTTCTTGATATCCATGTTCCCCTCCCCGGCGGGAATTTCCCGCCGAGACGCCCGCTCGGATTCCTTGGTGGATGAAGCCGCCTCCCCAGACAGCCTATCCTGCGGGCATCTCTTCAACAGACCGACGGTCCGTTAAAGCATCGTCTCGTCGACTTTTTCCAGCGCGATGTGCCACAACTGCTCCAATATGCGCACGCGCTCCGTTCCTGTCACTTCAACCGCGTCATTCTCGCCCCGAACCTTGAAGATTTGCAAGTCCATATCTTCGGGCGGGTAGGCGAAATGGAACTTCGTCCTGAACGCGGCCTCCAAGTCCCTCTTGATGTCCACCACCACAGGGTTTTCGGACCCGGTGACGATCAGGCTCTCCACGATTTCCGCAGCCACCTTGTGTACCAGTTCCCGGCGTTTTGCCTCGCGGGAAATTTCCACCTGGTCCTGCGTGCCGGCGGCCTGGAGCGATCTTCTGTACCGCGCCAGCCTTCGCGCCGTGGTGATCTGCCGCCCATACGTGCGCAGCATGTTGCGGAGCATTGCTGGGTTGGCGGCCATTTCTCGATTCTCCTCGCTCGTCACGAAACCTATCGGCCAGGAGGGCGGCAGACTTTAGGGGGGAAGCGAAATAAAAGGGACCTGGCCAAACGGCTTGAACCCCGGGCCGTATTCACATAGAGACGCGCTATGCAGGCATCAGTGCGCGAAGTCCTCGTAGTGGTCAAGTCCGGCGACCTCAAAGCCTTGGAACTGGCGGGCGAGATTGTTTCCAGACTCGACGGGCTCGGCTCGTCGGGACGCATCGTGGAAAACCGGACCGACCAGGAAGGCTGCACGGACGCCTTCTGCCTGGACGGCGGCGGGCCGCGCCCGCAGCTGGCCATAGTTCTGGGCGGCGACGGGACAATGATAAGCGTCGCGCGCAAGTTGGCAAGCGAGTCCGTGCCGCTCATGGGCATAAATCTGGGTCGCCTGGGCTTTCTGACCCAGCTCACCGGCGACGACTGGCGCGAGCCGCTGGAGCTTGTGGTTCAGAAGGGCTTCGCGGTGAGCCAGCTCATCATGCTCACCTGCGAGGTCGCCCGCAACGGCAGGCAGATATTCCACAGCGGCGCGGTGAACGACGTGGTGGTGCGCGGCTCCATGGCTCGCCTCATCAAGGTGGGGATCGTTTTCGGCGGCGAGCGTCTGGGCGGCTTCCGGGCCGACGGCATGGTGGTGGCCACCCCCACCGGAGCCACGGCCTATTCCATGAGCGCAGGCGGCCCGCTGGTGCATCCGGAGCTCCAGGTGCTGACCATCACTCCCATCTGCCCGTTCCTGTGCGATTTCCGGCCCATGGTGCTGCCCACCGACCGCCCCCTGGACATGGGCGTGGAGGAGGCCACGGCGGACGTGGTCCTCACCTGCGACGGGCAGGCCACCTTTCCTTTGCTGCCCGGCGACTGGGTGCGGGTGCGCCGCTCGCCCCACACGCTCAAGTTGGTGGCCGTGGGCAGGCACTCCTATTTCAACAAGCTACTCGATAAAGGATTCATCAGAGAACGATGAGCCCGGTCAGCTTCCCCACCATGGGCTCGCCCAGCGAGCTGCGTTACGGCAAGGACCCGCTTCTCGACGCATGGCTTCTGCACTTCATGAGCGAGAACCACATCGAGTACTCCATCGATCCCCTGCGCAACGCCTCCCCGGAGCAGATGCGCTTCATGGCCGCCCTGGGGCCCGACGAAATCTACGTACCCTGTTCGGACATGATGCTCGGCCATCTCCTGGAAAAGCATCAGGAGCCCGCCCTCATGGACGCCTACTCCAAGGTGTGGAGGGACGTGCTGGAGCTGATCGAAAACCACTGCCCCGGCGAGTACGAGAAGATGATGATCCTCTCGCTGTGCGACCACAAGTACCGCCAGGCAGTGAACGCGCCGGTGCTCATCCCCTCGCGCCTCCTGAAGCGCCTGACCTCCATCGTGCTGGCCCAGGCCGGGCAGGACGACCCCCACCGGGAGCGCAAGCGCATGCTGAACCGCCGCGCCAGCCAGTTCATGGACACCCAGGCCATGAACGTGGCCCTGAACACCTGTCCGGGCATGGCCGTCAACTGCGCCACCATCCAGGACATGCGCTTCGAGTTGGACATGCTGGAGATCTCGCGGCTTCTGTGCCTTTCGGTCTGGAAACGCATCTGGGAGGATGACCATTTCGCGCCCCAGCACCAGGAGATCGAAAGCGAGCTCCTGAACTGCGGCCCGTTCGACGTGCTGCGCCGCGCTCTGGATCCGGGCCGTCCCAAGTCCATGAAGATCCTCTATCTGCCGGACACGGCAGGCGGGCTTCTGTTCGACATTCTGGTGGTGCGAGTGCTTTTGCGCATGGGCCACCGGGTGATACTGGCCCTGAAGGACGGCTTCTTCTTCGACTGCCCCACGGTCTGGGACACCGACGAAGACCCCGTATTGGCGCAGGCCCTGGCCGGGGCACGCCTGCTGGGGGACAACCGCGCGGGCAAGAACGCCCTGCTTCAGGCCCTGAAGGAGACCCCCTTCCTGGTGATCTCCGACGGCAGCCGCGAACGCCTGAACCTGTACAAGACCAGCGTCACCTTCGCGCGCGCCTGGAAGGAGTCCGACCTGGTGATCGCCAAGGGGGAGCTGAACCACAGGCGCATCATGCTGACGCGCACCAAGTTCACCCGCGACGTCATCTGCGTGCACCACGGAGCCGACGGTCTGCTCCACGTGGACCTGAAGCCAAAGCCCTCAGGGCTTCGCACCTTCACCGAACCGGAGATAACCGCCAAGGCCGAGGCCATCATCGCCCGCATGCGCGCAGAGAAGGCCGCCGGGAAGATCATCGTGTTCTACTCGGCCATCGTGGGTTCGATCCCGCACGAGACGGATACCGCCATCAAAGTGGTCACCACCTTCGTGAAGCACCTTCGCGCCCGGCTTACGGGGACGCACATCATAAACCCCGCCGAGCACTTCGAGGAAGGCATGGACGCCGACGACCTGATGTTCATGTGGGAGAAGGTCCAGCGTTCCGGGTTGATCGGCGTGTGGCGGTTCCAGACGAGCTCGGATATCGAGCAGGCCTTCGAGCTGATGGGCCGCAGCGTCCCTCCTGTCTGGACCGGCAAGGACGCAACGTTTTCCACAGGCTGCACCAAGGAGATGCACATCGCGCTGGACGTGCAGCGCACGCACCCCGAGATGCAGATAATCGGGCCGGACCCGGAGAAGTTCTTCAGGCGGCGCGAGTACGGCGTGGGCAAGTTCATCGACGCGGCCATCGCGGCCAGGTAGTCTGCCCGGGAGCCGTCCGAAAGACGCAGTGAGACTTGAAGGGCAGGGCGGTATTGTTCCGCCCCGCGTCGGGTGCGTCTGTCGGGAGGCGCATCCGGGAGGCCCGGGCTGCGCGAGAACACCGCGCGAGCGAACAGGGCGGGGCGATCCTGTCCTGACAACGCCACGTCCCGGCCTGTGATCGTTTCTCCCGTCCGAGCCGAGTCATCTTTTCTCCACGCCTCCAGCCTGCTTCGTTGCGCCCTCTCGTTCGTCCGTTCAGGTGACGCCTCTCGTCGCGCCGCTTCGGCTTCCTCCGTGCTTGCTCATCTTGAGAGAAAAATCGCACACACTTATTGATTTTGATTTTCAATTTCGACTATTGGTCTCTCACCCATCCACCTGATCGGGAAACCGGGGAGCGCGGCGGGAAAATGAGGAGGCAGGCGTAACCTCCCGCGCTCTCCGGCCCGACATGCAGGGGCCGATGGATTCCAGTCGCGGCGGCGCGGACGTCCGGTGAGGCCCACCAAGCAGCGAGGCTGGGCGCCCCACAGCATGGGCGCGACGTATCCCGGCCAGGGCGGACGCCCGCATGTGCGACTGCGTCCCGAAGTCCGGTCGGACACGGGACTGGGGATTCCGATCCTGTCCGGCTTTTCAAGAAGTACCAAGCGAAGGCGAAAGAAGCCGTATGCCACGATCATACCTATCATCCCTGGGCGAACCCAATCGCCTGCACGTGCTCAAGGGCCTGGCCATCCTCATCTACCTGAGCTCCCACTTCCGGGCCGTGTGCTGGGCCGAGGACAAGGGCGTGCTGGGCTACAGCAACGCTGCGGTCGGCCTGTTTTTTCTGGCCAGCGGCTACGGGCTGTTCCATTCCCTGTGGCGCAGGCTCGGCGAGGGGCGCACGCTGGCCTCCTGGGCGGGACGATTCTGGCGCGACAGGCTTATCCGACTGTATCCGCAATACATCCTGGCCCTGGCCCTCATGCCCGTGCTGTTCGGCAGGGCCGTGGCCTGGTGGCAGGTGCTGGGGGTGGACAGCCCCTATTGGACCATCGGACAGGCGCTGCAGTGCTATATGGTCGCGCCCGTCCTGTTCGCCATGGCGCAGTCGAACTCGCGCGCCGTGCGCTGGATGCCCCTGGCGGGCATGGCTGCCTTGAACGGCCTGGCGCTGTCCCTGGCCGGAGAGATCGACAGGTCGGGGATGCTGAACCAGTTCGTGTACCGCAACCTGTACGGCACGCACCTGGCCCTGTTCCATCTGGGCATGCTGGCCGCAGCGGACCCACCTGGGCAGACGGGCCGGACGGGACGTGTGTCGCGGGCCGGCGGCCCTGCGCTGGCCGCCATGTGGCTTGGCGCGCTGCTGGTGTGTGGTGCGCCGGCGGGTCGGGTGGAGTCCGCCGTCAGGGCCGCCGCTGCCGCCTGGACAGGATGGGCGGGAATTGGCGCGATCACGCCCGGTGAAGAGGAGATGCTGACCGGGTGGGTCGTGGCGGTGCTCACCATTGCCGGGGTGGCGGCAAGCACGGTGTTCTTCAAAGCCTACCTGGCCCTGCCGCGCAAGAACACGCGGCAGGAGTACGGGACGAGCGGCATGAACCCGGCTGCGGGCAATCATCGGGAAGACCCGGCTTTCCAGAACTCGCGCTTGCGGCGTCGCCTGGAAGGCGCGGGCATGGCGTCAGCGCGCGCGGGTCTGCGCGAGACGCTTGGCGGGATACTGCCCGGCAGCGGTTTCCTGGCCCTTCTTGGGCGAAACTCGCTCTCCATCTATCTCTTCGAACCGGTGTTCTATCTGGTCATGTTCAAACTGAGTCTGCTGGAAGTCCGGCGCTGGAAGTCGATCCTCTGGTTCGCGGCGCTCAGCCCCGTGATGTTCGCAGTCTGCGTCGGTCTCCAGAAGATCCAGGGAGCCGCCTTGCGCAAGCTGACAGGCAGGGCCTGAGCCGGAGCCGCGATCCCGCTGAGCCATGCCGTCCTGGATGCGCGGCCACTGGTTTTCGGGGTTGTTGTTCCTGGCAGGGGTTTGCTAGCATGCTCTTCGACATGGCGACCAAGGAACAAAAAGAGAAACCCTGCGGGGGCGAGGCCCAACCGGTGAACGGCAACGGGCTGGGCGGCGTCAGGCCTCCTGTGGTCCGGCTTCGCCTGTGGCTGGAGACCGAGGACGGCATGTTCTTCGGCACGGGCCGGGGCATGCTGCTGGAAGCCGTGGACCGCTTCGGCTCGCTGAAAAAAGCCGCCGAGCACCTGGGCATGTCCTACCGCGCGGCCTGGGGCAAGATCCGCAAGACCGAGAAGGTGCTGGGCGTCCAGCTCATCGAACAGGCGGGCAGCCGCAAGGGCGGCCACACGCTGACTCCTGGCGGACGCCTGCTCATGGCCAAGTTCCGGGAATGGTACGAGGCGGTGGAGGCTTCCGCCGTGGGCAAGGCCCGCGAGCTGTTCCCCTGGGCCTGCATGAGCTTCAAGGAGGCCCATCCCCCCCGTGACGAGGGCGACGCCTGATCCCGCAGTCCTGATCCCGGCTGCTACGCGAACATGATCCGCAGCTGCCTCACGCCCACGCCGTGGAACCCCACGGCCGCCTCATCGTAGATATATTCGCGCAGCACGCTGAAACCGAGCGTGGCGTACAGCCGCTCGGCCTGCACGTTGCCGATCTCGCAGTACAATTCAAGCCCGGAGCCTCCGGCAGCGCGCACCTCCTGCATCACCCGCTCCATGAGGCCCCTGGCCACCCCGCCTGCCCGGAAGGGTCGGCGCACGGCCAGATACTCCAGCAGCCACATGCCCTCCGGCTCGGGTTCGTCCCCGGGCGAGAGCCAGTAGAGCAGGCGCTTCTGGCGCTCAAGCGCCGCTTCCACGAGCTCGGGCTCGATGTGAAGCTCTGCCGCCACTTCCCTGAAGGGCTCGGGGGTATACGGGAAATCCCCGAAAGGGTCCGCCGGGCGTGCCGTGGCCGTGCCCGAGCAGACGCCGTCCACCAGGGCCACGAAGGTGTTGTCGATGCGGCCCCAGGCCTGGGCGGGATGCATGGCCAGGCGCGCCATCACGCGCAGAATGACCGGTTCCGGCAGGCCGAGGAGGAAGTCCAGGATGCCGCGCTTGTGTTGGGCGCGGGTGGCCAAGAGGATCATTTCGGCCAGGCAGGGGGCGTAGCCGGGGCCTGCCCGGTAAACCGAGAGCGGTTCCGTGTTGTTGACTGGCATGGGGAATCCTACCACGCCGGGAGGCTTGGGGCAATTCTGACGTCGGACGGATGCCCGGCGCCAGGAGCGCGGTCGGACCGCATGGCTATGCGGTCCGACCGTCTGGCAATCAGGATCATCCAGCCAAGCGACAAGCGCGCTGGAATGTTACCGCCTCTTGCACTGGTTCAACCCGTTGTTGCAGTTGGCCACGCATGCGTAACGCTGGTTGGAGTCCACGATCTGGTTGCAGATGCCCACGCAGTTCTGCCAGTTCATGTTGCAGTTGGCTTCCTGGCGTCTCTGTTGGCGTTCGTAACCGTCCTGGTCGTTATAGGGGCCGCCGCGGGGATAGCCTCGGTTGTAGTATCCACTGTTTCCGTACTCGTAGTCGCGGTTATCGTAGTAACCGCCCCGGCCGGCTGGGACGCACCCGGCCGCGGAAGCCAGGGCGCACAGCAGGAGAAGGGGGAGCAGGGTGGTGGTTCGCATGGAGGCCTCCTGGAAGAATGTTCGTCCTATATTATCCAACATGATCCGTGTCGCAAGTCAATCTCGTCTGCCCATTGACCATGCCCCGCCGGGGCTGTAAGACCAGACCCCGCTACCCACTAACTCCCAGGAGCCTCACGTCATGGCGGTATACGAGGCGGTCATCGGCCTTGAAGTCCACGCCCAGCTTCTCACCAAGAGCAAGATTTTCTGCGGCTGTTCCACCGCGTTCGGCGCGGACCCCAACGAAAACGTCTGCCCGGTCTGCTCGGGCATGCCGGGCATGCTGCCCGTGCTCAACGAGAAGGCCGTGGAATACGCGGCCAAAATGGGCATGGCCATTGACTGCACCCTGAATCCGGTGTCGGTGTTTGCCCGCAAGAACTATTTCTATCCCGACCTGCCCAAGGGCTACCAGATCTCCCAGTACGAGCTGCCCATCGCCGAACACGGCAAGGTGGACATCCTGCTGGACGGACAGGTCAAGACCATCGGCGTCACGCGCATCCATATGGAAGAGGACGCCGGGAAGAACATCCATTCCTCCACGGACAACGCAAGCTACGTGGACCTGAACCGCGCCTGCGTGCCGCTCATCGAGATCGTCAGCGAGCCGGACATGCGCAGCGCCGAGGAGGCCGTGGCCTACCTCAAGGAACTGCGCTCCATCCTGGTCTACCTGGGCATCTGCGACGGCAACATGGAGGAAGGCTCGTTCCGCTGCGACGCCAACGTCTCCATCCGCCCCAAGGGCCAGGAGGCCTTCGGCACGCGCGCCGAAATAAAGAACGTCAACTCCTTCCGCAACGTCCGCTTGGCCATCGAATACGAGATCCAGCGCCAGAAGGACTGCCTGGAAGACGGCGAGGCCATCGTCCAGGAGACCCGGCTCTACAACCCGGACAAGAACATCACGGCCTCCATGCGGGGCAAGGAAGAAGCCCACGACTACCGCTACTTCCCGGACCCCGACCTGGTCCCCCTGAAGCTCGACCCCGCCAAGGTGGACGCCTGGCGCGCCGAACTGCCGGAGCTGCCGCGCGCCAAGCGCGAGCGCTTCATGCGCGAGTTCGGCCTCTCCGTGCAGGACGCCGACGTGCTCACCGCCGAGCGCGAAATAGCCGAATACTTCGAGCAGGCCCTGGCCGCCTACGATCAGCCCAAGAAGATCGCCAACTGGGTCATGAGCGAGCTCATGCGCGAGATGGCCGAGGCCAAGCTCACTGCGAAGCAGGTGGCCCTCAAGCCCGCCGACTTGGCCGCGCTGGTGAAGCTCATCGACGACGGGGTCATCTCCGGCAAGATCGCCAAGCAGATCTTCCCCGAGCTCTTCGCCCAGGGCGGCGACCCGCAGGCCCTGGTGAAGGCCAAGGGCCTCGTGCAGATATCAGACACCTCGGCCCTGGAAGCCGCCATCGACGCCGTCATCGCCGCCAACCCCGCCGAGGCCGAGGCCTTCCGGGGCGGCAAGACCAAGCTCATGGGCTTCTTCGTGGGCCAGATCATGAAGGCCACCAAGGGGCAGGCCAACCCCGGACTGGTGAACGAACTCTTGGCCAAAAAACTCAGCTAGGACTTTAACTCCATGACCGACCATATTCAGTTCTCCCCCGAGAAGGACGCCCTGATCCTGCTCGACCAGCGCATCCTGCCCGGACGCGAGGAATATTTCCCCTGCGCCAACACCAAGGACACCATCTACGCCCTCCAGACCATGGTGGTGCGCGGTGCGCCCGCCATCGGCGTCACCGCCGCCTACGGCTGCTACCTGGCCTCGCGCGAGGTTGCCTCCGCCAGCGACTGGAAGGCCGCCCTGGACAAGCTTCTCATCGACCTGGAGGAAGCCCGTCCCACCGCAGTGAACCTGCGCTGGGCCGTGAAGCTCATGCGCGACGCCTGGAAGGCCGACTCCGGCCTGAGCCTGCCTGAGCTGTCCGCCAAGTGGCTGGCCATGGCCAAGGACATCCACGCCCAGGACATCGAGATCAACAAGGCCATGGGCCGCTTCGGCGCGGACCTCATCGACGACGGCGACACCGTCATGACCCACTGCAACGCCGGAGCCCTGGCCACCGCCGGGTACGGCACGGCGCTTGGCGTCATCCGCGGCGCCTGGGAGCAGGGCAAGAAGATCTCCGTGATCGCCAACGAGACCCGCCCCTTCCTGCAGGGCGCGCGCCTCACCGCCTACGAGCTGGCCAAGGACGGCATCCCCGTCAAGGTCGCCTGCGACAACGCCTGCGCGCTCCTCATGCAGCGCGGCATGGTGCAGAAGGTCGTGGTCGGCGCGGACCGCATCGCGGCCAACGGCGACGCGGCCAACAAGATCGGCACCTTCGGCGTGGCCATCCTGGCCAAGCACTTCGGCGTGCCTTTCTACGTGGCGGCCCCGGCCAGCACCTTCGACCTGGCCTGCCCCACCGGCGCGGACATCCCCATCGAGGACCGCACCCCCCGCGAGGTCACCCACGTGGGCGAGCACCAGATCACCCCGCAGGGCGTCGGCGTGTTCAACTACGCCTTCGACGCCACCCCCTCGGAGCTGATCGCGGGTATCGTCACCGAGCGCGGCGTCATCCGCGCCCCCTACGTGGAGAATATCGCGAAGATTATCGGCGGGAAGTAGCAAGAATTAGGATGCCTCCGGCGGCCAAAGGGCTTCGCCCTCTGGACACCCTCTCCGCTTCGCATTCCAGCGCGGCAGAACGTAGTTCCCCGGATTGGGCTGCTGGACGCCGCCTCCATTTGGAATTGAAGCGCTGCAACTGGAGTATCGACGGAAACGAGGCATAGGACGCCTCCCGGCTTGGCATCCCTGCGCGGCAGACTGGATTTTCGACGGGAGTTTGTTGCGGGACGCCGTCTCTCCGCGTTGAATTTCTCAACGGAGTATGGAGTTTCGACGGGGGCTGGGTGCTGTCACGGTCGGGTTCTGGCGGGCGGGCGACGAATCGTCTTCAAATCGGTTCTAGCCCGCCCGCCAGGACACGAACGGGACAGTACCCAGCACCCGCCATTTGATCTGCCCGGCCCGGTCCCGGCCCGTAGCATCCAGCCCTTTACGCCGCCAGCAGCGGTGTTACACTCTCTCCCCAGCGGGAGCACCCCAACATGAACCTTCGCATCAACGGAAAATCCACCACCCTGCCGCAGCCCCAGACCCTGGAAGCCTACCTGGCCTCCCGCAACCTGGACCCTGCGGTCGTGGTCATCGAACTGAACGAATCCATCGTCCCCAAGGACAAATGGGCGAAAACCCTCCTCGCCGAGGGCGACAGCCTGGAGATCGTGTCCTTCGTGGGAGGAGGCTGATATATGTCCGACAAGCTCACAATCGGCGGCGTCACCCTTCCGAGCCGTCTCTTCCTGGGGTCCGGGAAATATTCCTCCAACACGCTCATTCCGGCCATAGTCGAGGCCAGCGGTGCGGGCGTCATCACCGTGGCCGTGCGCCGCGTGGACCCTGAGGCCGGGCAGGAGAACATCCTCACTCATATTCCCAAGACGTGCATCCTGATGCCCAACACCTCCGGCGCACGCAACGCCGCCGAGGCCGTGCGCATCGCGCGTCTCGCCCGCGCCGCAGGCTGCGGCGACTGGATCAAGATCGAGGTCATAAGCGACAACCGCTACCTGCTGCCCGACAACCAGGAAACCATCGAGGCTACGCGCATCCTGGCCGCCGAGGGCTTCACCGTGCTGCCCTACATGTCGCCGGACCTCATGGCCGCCAAGCGCATGGCCGAGGCCGGAGCCGCCGCCATCATGCCCTTGGGCGCGCCCATCGGCACCAATCGCGGGTTCCGCACCAAGGAACTGGTGCGCATCATGATCGAGGAGATCGAGTTGCCGGTCATCGTGGACGCCGGGATCGGGCGGCCCTCCGAGGCCTGCGAGTGCATGGAGATGGGCGCGGCAGCCGTGCTGGTGAACACCGCCGTGGCCTCGGCCTCGGACCCCGTGGCCATGGGGCGCGCCTTCGGGCAGGCCGTGGCGGCAGGGCGCGCGGCGTTCCTGGCCGGACCCGGAGCCGTGCAGGAGAGCGCGAAAGCGTCGTCTCCCCTGACCGGATTTTTGCACGAGTAAGAATTTAATATGCCTCCGGCGGCCAGAGAGGAAACTTTTTGAAAAAAGTTTCCTCTCTGGACTCTCCTTCAAAAACTTTTAGTAGCTTCGCA
>JBKICU010000023.1:0-5239 GCA_046566965.1 Acidobacteriota bacterium | reverse complement strand
CCCATGGCCGCCAGGGTTCGCCCGTAGATGCTCTCCCAGCGGTTGTCCCCAGAGGCGGCCACCACGTTGGCGCGCACGGTGAAATAGGTCTCCCGGTCCGTGAGCAGTTCCAGCACCGCCTGACTCAACGCTTCCGGCGAATAGTCGATCACCCTGCCCAGGTTCTTCTGGAGCACTTCCAGATGGGAGGGCGGCACGCTGGTGGTGATGATGGGCAGGCCGCAGCCCACGGCCTCACGGATCTTTATCACGTCGCCGTAGCGCTTCACACTGGTTTCCAGCGGCGCGTAGGGGGCCAGGGCAAGGCCCGCGCCCAACTGTGCGTCCAGGATGCGGCGGCGGTCAGTGACGAACCCGTGCCAGGTCACCACGCCGTCCAGGCCGAGTTCAGATGCACGGGCCTTGAGGCGGGGTAGGTCCGGCCCGTCGCCCAGCACGTCCAGACGAATGTCCGGCAATTTGTCCCGGATCGCGGGAAGCGCCTCGATGGCGATGTCCAGCCCGTTCTCCGGGCCGATCCCGCCGCAGAACACCAGCCGGTTCAGGTCCACCGAGTCGTCGGGCGGAACCACCACTCCGTCCTGGATGAATCCGAAGGGCACCCAGTGCTGGCGTCCGAAGTGGGTGGCGTCGAACTTGAGGATGTCGCGTCGGGCCTCTTCGATGGTGTAGGTGAAGTTCCAGATGTGGTCGCACAGCAGGCAGGCCGCGCGGTCCATCTCCAGGTAGATCTTATTGAGCATCTTGTTCTGGAACTTCCAAGGGGACCAGTCCGAGATGTAGTATACGCTGTCCTTGACCATCCCGATTTTCTCCAGGACGCCGCCGCAGATGGCCAGGAGCGATTCCACGCCGATGAACAGGTCGTAGCGCTCGCGGTGCACCCCAGCGGCCCAGAAGCAGGCCAGCAGGTCGCGCACCTTGAGACGCATGAAGGTGCGAGGCCCGGCTGCCTCGTCTGAAACGGCGAAGAGCCGGGTGGCCAGCGGTCTCCAGGTCTTGAAAGAGACCCGCTTGCCGTTTTCGTAACGGCTGAGTTGCGGGCGGTTCACCATGCCCTTGCGCGGCTGCGACAGTTCCAGCACCGTGACGCGGGGGCACCGGGCGGTGAAATAGTCGATCATGGGCCAGGCCGGGCCGTTGTGGCGTACGCGCTCCCCGGATTCGTCCAGGATATCCGCGCAGGTGGCGATCAGGACGCTGTCGAGACGTTTGGGCATGGAATCAGGCCGCGCGCTCAAACAGGATGAGGTTGTCCTGGCTGAAGGTGATCTCGTAGCCTGGCAGATCCAGCTCTTCGGGCTTGACGAAGTTGGTGCTCACCAGGAAGGCGTTCAGGTCGTACTTCTCGGCGATTTCCGTGAGCGGCTTGGTGATGAGCGGGAACCAGTCCACCAGCTCCCACACCCCAACCGAGTTGTCCGAAAGCAGCACCTGCCCGTTGTCCAGGAAGTAGGTGACCGCGTCCGCCAGCCCGTGGGGCAGGCAGGCCAGGCGCACCGGACGGGGGCGGCTGTTCAGGTGGTCGATGAGCGCGCGAAGGGCCGGGGTGATGGACTTGTCGGGGTTTTTGACCACCAGCTTCAGCTGGAAGAACAGCACCAGGACAAGGCAGCCCAACCCGATGATGCAGGGCACGTAGCGCACGATGCCCCAGACTTCCGGGTTGCCCTGGAACCGGAGGATCATGGCTCCGGCCACGGCTGCGGCGGCGGAGGTGCCGAATTCCAGGTAGCGCTGGCCCTCGCCCAGGAAGCGCAGTAGCGGCAGGTTGAACAGGATGCCCAGGCCGAAAAGCGTCACGCTCCAGAGCACGTAGGCCTTCATCCAGGGGTCGCCCGCCTGGGGCAGCACGCTGAACACCGCGCAGAAGGAGTAGAGAATCCAGGGGTTCACGGCCAGGAAAGGCGCTACCGGGATGGTCCAGATCAGGTGCTCGATGCGTCTGACGAAGTCGGTGTGCTTGCGCTCCTTGGTGGGGTTGCCGCGCACCTGATGGGCCAGTCTGTTGTGGATGTTGTACATCCAGAAGCTGATCATGAGCAGATGCCCGCGCAGGTAGCGCAGGTACAGGCCCCTGGTGGCGAACACCGCCGCCAGAATGCCCACGGCGAACACCAGCAGGTGCTTCACGTCGCCCGTTACCATGGCCATCCAGAACAGGGTGAAGAAGAAGACCTGCATGGCCATGCGGTGGGTCATGGAGAGAAGCATCACGCCGCCCACGCCCAAGAGGAAGGTCCACCAGGAGGGGTGGATCACGTAGCTCATCACCAGGAGCATGGCCCAGGTGAAGATGAGGCTGCCCAGGGTGCGCAGCGACAGGTTGGAGGCTTCAAGCGGCACCACCGGCGTGAGAAGATACGCCATCTGGGCGAAATGGCCTCCGGCGGCCTGCCCGGTGGCGGAGTACCCCATGAAATAGACCGTCAGGCTGCCCAATACGTCGAACATGGGCGAGATGAGGCCCTGGTTGCGATCCAGCCAGTCCTTGGGGAACAGCGAGCACAGCCAGGGCAGCAGCGGAGGGTTGTCCACGGAGCCCGGAACGATGTACTTGTGGGGGAGGCTTTCAGGGAGCTTTTTGTTGTCGCGGATGTACTGGGCCAGCAGGGTGAAGCGCCAGGTGTCGATGCCGAAATATCGGTTTATGAGCCTGGGCCAGACCTGCAGGGCGAACCCGGCCAGGCTGATCCCCACGGCCACGAGGAGGTCGAACATGGAGTCTCCAGAAGAAGGGATGATAACCGGCTCACGCCTTACGGCTGAAGGAGGGGGAAGTCAATGATGACGCGCATTGCACGCCAGGACGGTATGGTTTGGACGATGACTGCCCCATCTCGAGCGACCGCAAGGCGGTTGGTACCAAAGAGAACGGGCGCGGTGCCATGCGGCTGGCACTTTGGAAATACAGGGCTTGCGGTGGTCTTGTTTCTTGCGCTGGCCTGTCTGGGATTCTTCTCCCCGGCCTGGGCGCAGGGTCAGCCTGTTCCAGATGCTCCGGCCACCCTGGAAAGCCTGGAAAAGCAGCTGCGTCCGGGGCGCGACGCCCTGGAGCGTGTGATGCCGGAGCTGGACGCCATGGCCGAACCCATGAGCCGCGACGTGCTGGACGGCAAGGCCGATCTGCACGTGTTCTACGGCATGGTGCTGGCGCGGGTGCTCTACGAGCAGTGCCAGGACACCCTGTCGCTGATGCGTTCGGCTGCGCTCCAGGAGTGCCCGGCGCTTCAGGCGGGGCTGGCCAAGCGGTTGGGCGACGCGGCGGTAAGGCTGGAAGGCGCCGCGGCGCTCATCGCCGGGAGCCTGCCCATGACCATGCGCTCGCGCGTGGGCATCGTGGGGCATGCCACGGTCAGGGCGCTGGAGGCCTACATCGCGCCGCTCAAAGCGTACGCCCAGGCGGCGGGGCGGCAGGAGCTGTAGGGCGGGACGGGTTCAGCCCCGCACTTCCAGGAGCTTTCCGGCCATGGCCCGGCCCTGTTCGCCGCCACCGGCCATGCGTGAGAGTTCTTCGGCCAGCTGCGGGCCGTTCAGGCCGGTCACGGTGGTCTCGGTCTGGCCGTCGCTGACGTGTTTTGCCACCAGGAAGTGCCGCCCGGCCAGCGCGGCCAGCTGCGGCCAGTGCGTTATCAGAAGCATCTGGCGCTTGGCGGCCAGCTGCTTCAGGCGCTCGCCCACCCGGTTCAGGGTGATGCCGCCGATGCCCGCGTCCACCTCGTCGAAGATGAGCGTTGCCGCGTCGCTTCCGGCGCGCAGGCTGGTGAGGGCCAGCAGAAAGCGCGACAGCTCGCCGCCCGAGGCGATGCGGTCCAGCGGGCGGGGCGGCTGGCCGGGGTTCGGCGCGAACAGCAGCCGGGCGGAGCGTTCCGTCAGGGTGTCATGGGTCTCATCCGCCGGGAACAACTCCACCGGGACGAACTCGAACAGCACGCGCACGTGCTCCGAGAAGCCAAGCCCCCGGAGTTCTTCCTCGATGCGCGCGCCCAGCGCCACGGCGGCCTCGCTCCGCGCTGCGTCCAGGGCCTCGAGCGTCGCGCCCAGCCTGGCGCGCAGCTCACCCCGGAGGCGGTCCATGCGCTTGAAGTCGAGTCCAGCGTTGTCCAGAAAGTTCAGATTCTCCTCGATCTCTCGGCCAAGCGCCAGCACCTCCGGCATGGACAGCTTAAGCTTGCGCTTGAGCTGCGCCAGCTCCCACAGGCGCGACTCCACGGCCTCGGGGTCGTCCTCCAGGCCCGGCAGCCCGCCGCGCAGGCGCCCCGCCAAATCAGACAAGCTCATGCGCGCCTCCCGCACCACTTCCAGGTCCGCCTGGAAGCTCTCCGAGGTCTGGGCCAGGGCGGCAAGCTCGCGCTCCAGCCTGCCAAGGCCCGCCGGGATGCCCGCCTCGCCGTGCAGCATGTCCAGCGACGCGTCCAGCGCGGCCCGCGCTTTTCGCGCAATGCGCAGCGTCTGCTGGCGCTCCATGAGGGCTTCCTCCTCGCCTTCCTGGGGGGCCACCTTGTCGATTTCGGCGCGTTTGAGTTCCAGCACCTCGCGCCGGTCTTCGAGGTGGGCGAGGCGCTCGTGCAGGGACTGGATGTCGCGCTCCAGGCCGGTCAGCTCGCGCACCAGCCCGTTGCGCTCTTCCAGGAGCCCCGCGTCAGGCAGGAAATGATCGAGCAGCCTGGCCTGAAAGGCAGGGGCCAGAAGCTGCTGCTGGCCGTGCTGGCTGGCGTGCAGCAGAAGGCGCGGCTTCAGTTCGCGCACGGCGTCCTGGGTGGCCAGCTGGTCGTTGATATACAGGCGGGCGCGTCCGGTCTGGGCCGAGAGCTCGCGCCGCAGGATCAGGTCCTCGCCCTGGTCCACGAACAGGGCCTCCACCTGGGCTTTTTCCGCGCCGGGGCGGACCATGTCCGGGGTGAGGCGCTCGCCGGTGAGGAATTCCAGGGCTTTGAGCACGAAGGTCTTGCCCGCGCCTGTCTCGCCGGTCAGCACGTTCAGGCCCGGCGCGAATTCGAGTTCCACGTCGGCTATGAGGGCCAGGTTCTTGATGCGCAAGAGTTCAATCACGAGTGGAGTGCCTCCGGCGGCCCGGAGGAGAACTTTTTGAAAAAAGTTCTCCTCCGGGACCTCCTCTCAAAAACTTTTAAGTAGCTTCGCGTTCCAGCGCGAGAGCATTTCGTTTCTGCAGGAGGCCGGGAGTTGTCCCGTCCGTGCCATGCGCGCGGGCTCGAACCGATTTGAAGACGATTCGTCG
>JBKICU010000022.1:0-63648 GCA_046566965.1 Acidobacteriota bacterium | reverse complement strand
TCTGCGGGCAGGCTCCCTCGGACTACCCGGAGTTCGCGGAGTTCATCGTGGAGTGCGGCATCCAGAGCATGTCCCTGAATCCTGACACGGTGGTCAAGACCACCCTGGCCGTGGCGGGGCTGGAGAAGAGGCTGGGGAGGTAGCGCTGGCGCTGATTTTCGTGCGGCAGGGGCCGGGCGGGTGCGTTCGGCCCCTGTTCCGGTTGACAGCAGCCGGGGATGTCGTATTGACTTGGTTCAGGAGCCGAGGATGTTATGAGCAGAAAAGCCGTTGTATTGCGAAAACAAGTCAAGTCCGGCTTGTTTTTGTCAATCGAAGACAATACCGACAGTTGCCTAAGCTTTCTTACAAAGCAGGATGCTCTTGTCTGCTCTCGAACGGCCAGTCTGGTTGTACATACCAAAAGCAGAAGACCCCCCGTATCCAGCAAGAGTGAAGAGGCAAACGAGTCCGGACAAACCGCCGAACTCCGCCCAGGAGAACCTGCAAAGGGTAAGTGGGCAGCCGTTGCCGACCGCATCAGTCGTGAAGGTTTTCTGACCGGACTCTCAGAACATATTCAGGAATCATCCAAGGAATTCCGCGATTCCTTCATGTTCAGAGATGAATAAGTACGTCATCGATACAAACATATTTGAATGGATCAGTGATCGGTCACACCTATCATACAGTTTGCACACGCCACCTCTCAGCGCTAGGCGACACGGACATTGTGTACCTTCCCATCTCAGCAGCATATGAAATTCAATATGGAATAGCAAACTTCCCACCAGAAGCGCATGAAGCGAAAATGAAAACAAAGCTGGCGCTGGAATCTGCTTTTGCCTCTTTTGCTCTCGCCAATCTCAGCATAACGGGAGCAGCCCTTTTTGGTGAACTGAAGTCCAAGTACAAAATTCACTTCAAGACATCAAAAGAGAACATGAAAAAGCACAATTTCGACATCCTGCTTGCTAGCATCAGCATTGATCATGCGGCCACCCTTGTTTCCAATGACGGGATATTCAAACAACTCTCTTCCATCGATCCTCGCCTGACTATGGTAGACTGGACTCTTCCGTAGTATCGCGTGGCGGGACCGACCAACACCATGACCATAGCCGTCGCCGTATCCGGCGGCATGGACAGCCTCCTGGCCCTGGCGCTCACGCGCGAGGCCGGGCACGACGCGCTGGCCCTGCACGCCCACTTTCTCCCCCCGGATGACCGCCAGCTCCGCCTTGTCCAGGCGCTTGGCGACCTGTGCCGTGCTCTCGGCGTGCCCTTCGCCGCCGTGGACCTCTCCGGCGAGTTCCGCCGCATGGTGATCGAGCCTTTCATGGACGCCTACGCCGCCGGGCTCACCCCCAACCCCTGCGCCGCCTGCAACCGGGACATGAAGTTCGGCCTGCTGGCCGACGAGGCCGCGCGCCTGGGCGCACAGCGCATCGCCACCGGGCACTACGCCCGCCAGGACGGGAACGGGAACCTCCTTCGAGGCGCTGATCCCGCCAAGGATCAGAGCTATTTCCTGACGCTCACGCCCCCGGACAGGCTTAGGCGCGCGCACTTCCCGCTGGGAGGCTGGCGCAAGGCCGACGTCCCGGCGGCCCTGGCCTCGCGAGGGCTCGCCCCGCCGCTGCCCTCGGAGAGCCAGGAGGTCTGCTTCGTTCCAGGCGACGACTACCGGGCCTTTCTGCTGGACCAGAGCGCGCTCCTCCCCGGCCCTGGCCCGGTGCGCCTGCCGGACGGGAGCGAGATCGGCCGCCATCAGGGGCTGTGGCGGCACACCATCGGCCAGCGCAAGGGCCTTGGTATCCCATGGAGCGAGCCGCTGTACGTGCTGGACAAGATCGCCAGCGAGAACGTGCTGATCGCAGGGCCGAAATCCGGCCTGGACGCGCACGACTGCCATGTGCGCGGCATGAACCTGCTGGTACCCTTCGAGGAGTGGCCGGAAGCCCCCCTGGCCCAGACCTGCTATCGGCAGCGGCCAGCCCCGGTGCGGGCATCGCTGACGCACGGCGGGCTTTTGTCCCTGCGCTTCGAATCGGCCATCCCCAAGCCCACGCCCGGCCAAGTTGCGGCGGTGTTCGACGACTCCGGGCGCGCCCTGGCGGGCGGAGTCATCCTGTAGCGCAGTCGGAAAAGCCCGTGCTTATCCGGGCAGCCGCCAATGAAGCTCACCGCATCGCCTGGCCTGCCTCCGGCAAGGCATCCGGGCGCACACAAGCCCCAAGCCCCGAACGTCCGATCATGGCTTGAAGTTGCCTGGAACCTTGCGTATCCCACGAACGCACACCAACCATCATGCAAGGCCCATTCGTGACACCTGATTCGACCGACCGCACCGACGACCGCGTCCTCGTGGCGCTCATCACCCTGGCGGCCGCGTGGCTGCGCTTCCTGCACATGGAGCAGCCTTCCCTGTGGTGGGACGAGTTCATCACAGTCGGCGCGTCGCTTCGCCCTCTTCCGGACATGCTGGCCGTGCTCCGGAACATCGGGCCTTCGGACATCGGCGTGGAGCTGTTTCCGCCCCTGGCGCACGTCATCACCCACTGGCTCGCCGCCGTGGCCAAGTCCGACGCGCTCATGCGCCTGCCCGGCCTGCTGGCGGGCGTGGCCGCCGTCCCGGCCATCTATATGCTGTGCCGCAAGCCTCTTGGCCGCCTGAGCGCCCTGCTGGCCGCCCTGATGCTGGCCGTGTCGGTGTATCACCTGCACTTCAGCCGCGAGGTGCGCCCCTATTCGCTGTTCATGCTGGAGAACCTGCTGGCCCTGCACGTCCTGTACACGGCCCTGACCGAGGGACGCAGGAGACTTCTGTGGTGGTACGGGGTCCTGGCCGCGGCCATGCTCTATACCTCCTACATGGCCGCCACGCTTATCTTCGCTCAGGTGGCAGCCGCAGCAGCCTTCCTGATCTGGCGCTTGAAGACAGACCGCCGCGAGGCCCTCGCCCTGGCCTGGACGCTTTTCCTGGCCCTGGCCCTGGCCGGGGCGGCCTACCTGCCCTGGGCGGCGGGGCAGCTGAACGTCTTCGCGCTCTTGCGCGACCCGACCTTCACCCCCAGGTTCAACCTGGATTTTGTGACGTCCTCCCTCAAGGAGTTCGCGGCCTTCGCCTATCGCGGAGAATTCCCCATGGGCTGGACCTTTGCGGCGCTGGGTCTTGCTGGATGCGCCTGCGCACTCAGGCGCGGGCGGAAGTGGTTCGTGCTGCTGCTCACGCTCTGGATGCTCATGCCCATCGCGGGCATTTTCCTGGCCAAGGCGCGCATGGAACTGTCCTCGCGCTACATCTTCTCCCTGTTCCTGTTCCTGAACGTGTTCGCGGCCCACGCCCTGGCCCTGGCCGTGGAGTGGGTGTCGGACAGGCTTTTCGGCCCAGGCAGACCCATTTTCGCGGCACGCCTGACCGTCTCGGCGCTTCTGCTCCTGCTGTTGGCCTCGCCGAACCTGAAAAGCCTGGGCGAGTATTATTCGCGCGAAACCTCGCACTATAAAGAGCTGGTGGATTATCTGGCCGAGAACCGGAACAACCAGGACCTCATCCTTTACTTTAACCCCCGGAACCTGAAGCTGGTGTTCGACTGGTACGGCCAGGGCCTCATCCCCACGGCCAGGGAACTGCCGCCCACAGGATATCACCGGGCTTTCCTGCTGGCTCCCGACTCGACCAAGGCTCAGGACAAGCTCCCCCTGGCCGTCCGGCGCGCCCACATGGAAGACGTGGATATCCTGAGTCTGGGGCTGGCCCGGACCTCCGTGCGTCCCATGGCTGCGGACGCCCAGGGCCGCTACGTCCACTCCGAGAACTTCTCCGGCTTCTCCATGCTGGAGGACGCCTACCGAGCGTCCAACATGGTCCCCTCGCCCCTGGCCAAGACGCTCACCCGGCACGACGCCGGGCTGCCCGGCTGGGCCGAGTACCGCTTCCAGCCTCTGCCCGGCAGCGAAATCACCGGTGCCACGCTCACGGCGACCTTCTCGGTGATGCTCGCCCCCGGCATCGCCACGGACGACCGCGCCGCGCTGATTCTGTCCGTGGACGGCAAGGAGCCCCAAACCCTGGCCCAGCTCTCCATGGACTCCTTCAGACAGCCGGACGGGAGCCTCATTCCCGCCAACCACGAGCGCAAACGCTCCGTGACCCTCACCCTGAACCTGGACCGGGAGCTTGCCGGCGCGCGCTCGTTCGACCTCAGGCTGGAACAGCCCTCGGCTACGCGCTCCGGCCCAATCGAGCTTGAGGATTTCCGGGTGGAGGCAAGCCTCGCCGGACAGCAGGCCGGGCGCGAGGCTTTGCCCCTGGCCCTTCTGGAACAGCTGCCCGTGGTCCCCTGGACTCCCAAGGTCGACCTGACGCTCTCGCGGGCCTTGTACGCCTTCAGCCTCGATCCTGCGCTGTCCCGCCCCGGCCTGGGCTCGCCCCAGGCGCACGAGGCCTACCAGCGCGCCTATCCCGGCAACAAGCCCGTGCGCGTGCTGGCCTACGCGGACGGCAATCCGGCCATCGCCCTGTACGATCCGGCCCTGGCTCATCCCGCCCTGCACGTGGCGCCCGGCTCGCAACGCATCCTGGAGGCGTTCCCCTCCTCGCGCCGGATCATAGCCTCCATGAAGCTCACAGGCGGGCTGGACAAGCCTGTGCTCACCATGGACCGCATGGAGATCCCTCTGCCGGTTTCCTGCCCGGCCCCGGCCTCGCTCACGGTGAACCCCAACGGCCAGGGCGAGCTGGTGTTTACGCCGCTGTACACGGCGGCGCAGTACGACCCGGCCACACTTGCGGCATCGGAAAACATCAAGCGCATCCCCGACGAGGACTGCCTGACCTGCGACCAGGACAAGCCCTGCTCCCTGACCTATTCCATGCGCTCGGAGATGCCGGTCACATCGCTTCGCATCCGGGCCTTTCCCCGCGTGTTCAGCGACGCCGGCGGCAAGAATGCCGTGCGCACCCTGATTTCCACGGACGGCCTCTCCTGGCGCGAGGTGAACAGCTACCGCAGCACCGGGTCCGGGCGCTGGGAAGGCTGGAAGATCCCCCAGTACACGGTGGTGCGCCTGGACAAGCCCGCGCGCGAGGTGCTGGTGCGCTTCGAACTGGCCGGCCAGAAGGCCCAGCTGTGGTCTGCGCCAGACGCCCAGATGCGCTTCGAGGCCCGCCTGGACGCCTCCGCCCTGGCCGCCCCGCTCCTGGACAAATGGCCCGTGCGCCTGGGGCTTCGCCACGCGTCCCCCCTGGACGTGATGCTCCTGGACGCGCCGCAGCCCTTCCCGGACCACCTGCGGAGGACCAGATGACCCCCGTGGCCAACGCCCTCATCGACCGCGACGGCACCATCATCGTGGAGCGCCACTACCTGCACGACCCCGAGCAAGTGGAGCTGGTTCCCGGCGCGGGCGAGGCCCTGGCCCGTTTGAGCCGGGCGGGAGTGCGGCTGTTCGTGGTGACCAATCAGTCCGGCATCGGGCGCGGCTACTACAGCGAAGCGGATTTCCGGGCCGTGCAGGAACGCCTTGCGGAACTTCTGGCCCCTTACGGGGTCGCCTTCCAGGATGTGGCCTTCTGCCCCCACGCCCCCGACGAGGCCTGCGGCTGCCGCAAGCCCGAGCCGGGCATGTGGAACGACCTGTGCGCCGCCCACGGACTCAAGCCCGAAAACACCGTGATGATCGGCGACAACGCTTCGGACGTGGCCTTCGGGCGAAACTGCGGGTTCTCGCAGTCCGTGCTGGTGCTGACCGGCCATGGCAGGAAATTCGCGCTCCAGTACGGCTTGCCGGGGGAACTCCCTGCGGGGACACCCTGCGCTGCGCCTGGGTGCGCAGGCAACGAGGACGACTGCGCGCAAGGAAACCAGAGCCCCTGCGGCTCGTCCGGCCCGATGGCCGAAGGCTGGCTGCGCCTGGACGCTCCCGCCCCCGGACAGCCCACGGCCCTTGCCCGAGATCTTCGCGCGGCGGTGGACTTCATCCTCGAACACAGCAGCGGGGAAGCATCATGACCTGTCCCGGCAATCCCTTCTTCCGCCTCTACCCCGTGCCGGGGGCCTGATGAGCGCAGCAAAACGCTTCGCCTCCGCCCTGGCCGGACAGTGGGCCGCCACCCTCTATTCGGCGGTGCTCTCCACCCTGCTGTCCTTCGCGCTGGGGCGCTTTCTCGGTCCGGAGTCCTTCGGGGCGTACTCCTACATCATGACCATGGCCTCCCTGTTCGCCATCCTCCAGGACGGCGGCTTCTCCACGCTCATCTTCCGGGAAGCGGCGCAGCGCTCCGAACACCTCGCGAACGAAGCGCCCGTCGAACGCCAGGCCCTGGGGCACGCCGTCATGGTCACGGCGGCGGGACTCGTGCTGGTGTGGCTTTTACCGCTGGAATACAAGACCGCCCTGACCTTTGCCGTGGTGTATTTCGGCCTGTTCGCGGTGGGGAACTATCTCGCGGCGGACATGAAAGGACACGGCTTCTTCGAGCGCGAGGCCAAATGGCGAATCCTGGTGCGCACCTTCACCGTGAGCGCCGTGGGTCTGGCCCTGGCCCTGCCCTCCACGGGTCCGGCGCTTCTCTTCGCCGGATGGGTGGCCGGTTTCGGCGCGGCCCTGTGCCTGCCCATGGCCGCGTCCATCCGCATGATGCCGAGCTTTCGCATCAATCCGGAGCTCTACAAAAGTTGCGGGGCGTTTCTGCTCATAAGCGCGGCCACCACCATCTACTTCAAGTCCGACATCATCCTGCTCACCCACCTGACCGACGATCCTGGCGCGGTGGGTCAATACGCCGCCGCCTACCGACTGGTGGAGGCCGCCGTGCTGTTCTGCACGCCGCTGACCCAGCTCTTTTTCCGCAAACTGCGCATGACCATCCACCAGCCGGACGTGTTCCGGAGCGCCTTCCGTGTGCAGATGGGCGTCATGTGCGTCCTGGCGGCCTCGGGTACGGCCCTGGCCATGCTGCTCGGCCCGTGGATCATCGACCTGGCCTACGGCCAGAAGTTCCTCCCGGCCCAGACCCTGTGCCTGTGGCTCCTTCCCTCGCTCCTGTTCATCCTGCCCAACGGCATCCTGACCCAGGCGCTCATCGCCGTAGGGCGCGAGGGCTTCTACGCCCGCGTCACCCTGGCTACGGCGGTGGCCAACATCATCCTGAACGTGGCCCTCATCCCCTGGTTCGGAGCCAAGGGTTCCGCCCTGGCCACGGTGCTGACCGAAGCGGCGCTGACCGCAGGGCTTGCCATCGGGTTCCACGCGCGCAAAACGCCCA
Organism: Acidobacteriota bacterium; assembly: GCA_046566965.1. GTDB lineage: Bacteria > Desulfobacterota > Desulfovibrionia > Desulfovibrionales > Desulfovibrionaceae > Fundidesulfovibrio. The sequence goes on along the minus strand of JBKICU010000022.1, from coordinate 56,396 downwards.
AACATCGGACACCAACATGACCACAGCCCCCTTCGCCAGCGAGGACCACTTCCTGGACGCCATCACGACCCGGTTCCCCAACGTGCACCCCCACATGATCGTGGGGCGCGGGGACGACTGCGCCCTGCTCAACTGCCCCGGTACCATGGCCATGACCACGGACCTCTTCGTGGAGGACGTGCATTTTCGGCGCGGGTACTTTTCCCCGCAGGACGTCGGGCACAAATCACTTGCCGTGAACCTGAGCGACATCGCCGCCATGGGCGGCAAGCCGCTCGGCTTCAGCCTGGGACTGAGCGGGCCGCCGGACACCCCCGCCGCCTACTGGGAGTCGCTGCTGGACGGCATGGCCGCGCTGGCCGCGTCGCAGGGCATCCCCCTGGTGGGGGGCGATCTGACCGCGTGCGCCAAGATCGTCGTCTCCATCACCCTGTGGGGCGAGGCCGGGCCGTCCGGACGGCTGATCCTGCGCGAGGGGGCCATGCCGGGAGACGTGCTGTTCGCGGTGGGGGACGTGGGGCTTTCCGCCGTGGGCCTTTCGATGCTCGAAGAACAGGGGCCTCAGGCCGCAGCCTCCTGGCCCGACAGCGTGGCCGCGCACCTGCGCCCTTCACCGAAAATCGCCGAAGGACTGGCTTTGTCCGGTCTTCGGGGCGTGCGCTGCCTGATGGACGTCTCCGACGGTCTCGCGCGCGACCTGCCGCGCCTGCTCGGGAATACGCTCGGGGCCGACCTCTGCGTGGAGCCGGACACCCTGCACCCGGAGGTGCTGCGCCGCGCCGGTGATACCGGAGCCGACCCCGCTGAACTGGCCGTGGTCGGAGGCGAGGACTACGCCCTGCTGGGGGCCTGCCACCACATGCGCTTCCTGGACATCTACACCCAGATTCCGGGCGTATGGGCGCTGGGGACTGTGACGGACGCCCCCGGCATCACCCTGAACGGCCGCCCCATGACGCGAAAGGGCTTCGACCATTTCCAATAGCCCCGCACCCGGCGCGAAGCTATGATGGATTCCAAAGGAACGTGTTCCTTTGGCCGCCGGAGGCGTATTCCGCCTTTCTCTTCTCTGTAAGCCAGCGTGGCGCCCTCAAGACACGTTCATAAATCCATGGGAACCATTCGTTTTATTTTTGAAAAGCATGTTCATGTTTTTCAAAAACGAAGCACGCGCTACCGGCGTTTCAAAAGCATCACCAGCGCCACGCCCCCCAAGGCCATGGCCGCCGCCAGATGCGCCCAGTCCATGAGCATGGTGGCCGTGGGCGAGAAGCTCACGTCGGGCATGTTCTTGAGAACCCGTGGGATGCCCGTGGCCACGAGCGCAGCCAGAATCGTCAGCCGCCCTGCTCCGATGGACCACACGCCCCCGGCCAGCAGGCGGCGCGCCAGCCAGAACAGCAGCACCGCAGCAGCCGCGTAATGCATCCGATGGGTGAAGAAATAGTCGGCGGTCCATGCGAGGCCCGGCACGTCCGCAATGTAGTAGCGCTTGAAGACGGGCATCTGGGCGACGCCGGATATGGCCAGAGCGGCCACGGTCCAGCGGTACAGGGCCAGGCTAGACATGGCGCTCCTCCTTCGAGTTCCTGCGGGAGGCGTCCAGCACTTTTCGCGACCCCTTCAGAAATATCGAGGCGATTCCGGCCAGGGGAGCCAGCAGCACCGCCCAGGCCAAGGTGTTGGACCCGGCCATGGCGTCCGCCGTGGCCGCCAGATGCGGGCGTCCAAAGCCCTGCTGGGCCATTCTTCCGGGCTTGGATTCCCTGCCGCGCCCGCCGTGCCTGTTCTCCATGAGCGAGGCATTCAGCGTTTCGAAGGGAACGGGCGAAAGATAGATCGTGTTGGTGCCGCCGTTCTCTTCCAGACCGTAGAGATACCCGCCGGTGCTCTTGGCAAGCGCGCGGGCCTTGGCCACGATCACCTCGCGCGGGCCGTACTCCTGCACACCCTCCGGGCAGGCCTCCACACAGGCCGGGAGCTTCCCGGCGGCCACGCGCAGGGCGCAGCGGTCGCACTTGAACATCACGCCGTTGCCCGCCATGCTCGGCATCAGGTCCAGGTACAAGCCCACTCCGGTCTGGCGCTGGGGGATCTCCCAGGGGCAGACGTCGCGGCACTTGGCACCGCCCAGGCAGATGTCGGGGTTTATGGACACAGCGCCGTCAGCCTGCCTGGATGACGCGCCCCAGGGGCAGAGGTTGGCGCAGGGCGGGTTCTGGCAATGCATGCAGCGTCGGGGGATGAACACCTCGCGCCCGTCGGCTTTTGCTCTCTGGATGAACAGCCAGTTGTAGGGCGTGAGGCGGTCGGTGACGCCGCGCTTGTCCGAGAAGTCCTCGGCCTTCACGCGCGGCGGGTACATCTTGGGAAAGGGTTTTTGGGGCTCGGGGAAGCGGGCGGCGTTGGCTTCGCGGCAGGCGTCCACGCAGGCCCCGCAGCCTATGCACTTGTTCAGGTCCAGGAGCGTGGCCATCTCCCGGCCGGTTTCGGGAAGAACCGCGGCGCGGGAGCGGGCGGGCATCAGCGACGCGGCTCCGCCCAGGGCCAAAGCCTTGAACAGGGTTCTGCGCGAGAACCGGGTGTGGGGTGTGATCGGAGTGAGCATGCACCCCAGAAGCAGCATGCATGCCACTCTACAACATTCTGATATTGCTCACTAACCCACAAGACTTGCTCTTTCACACCACTGTATATACAATCAGGTGCATAGACAGGTGGTAACCATGGATATCAGCCAGCACTGGCAGGACATCTGCCACGCCATCCAGGAAGGGGTGTACATCGTCAACCCCAACGGACGCATCGTCATGGTCAACGACGCCATGACCCGGCTCACCGGTTATTCGCGCGAAGAACTCATGGAAAAGTCCTGCACGGTGCTTGGTTGCGAGGCCTGCGCCATCCAGCGCACGAGCGTTTCAGGGCATTGGTGCCAGCTGTTCGCCGGGCGCGAGAGCCCGGCCAGGCGCTGCTCCCTGAGCCGCAAGGACGGCTCGCGGCTGCCGGTTTTCAAGAACCAGTCGCTCATCCACGACAAGGACGGCACGGTGATCGGCGCAGTGGAGAGCGTCATGGACCTGAGCGAACTGGAGCGCCTGGACCGCAGGGTGGAAGAGCTTTCGCGCCTTCTGGACCGGCCCGACAGCTTCCACGGCATGGTGGGGGCCTCGCCTGCCATGCTGCGGCTGTTCGACATCCTGGAGAAGGCCGCGCGCTCGGACGCGCCTGTTCTGCTGCTTGGAGAATCAGGTACCGGCAAGGAGCTGGCCGCGCGGGCCATCCACGAGCTCGGGTCGCGCCGGGGCGGCCCGTTCGTACAGCTCAACTGCGCGGCACTGAACGATTCGCTCCTGGAGAGCGAGCTGTTCGGCCACGCCAAAGGAGCCTTCACCGGAGCCTACCGCGACCGCCAGGGCCGCTTCGAGGCCGCCCACGGAGGCGACATCTTCCTGGACGAGATTGGCGATGCGCCCCTTTCCATTCAGGTGAAGCTTCTGCGCGTGCTGGAGACTCGGTCCATCGAGCGCGTGGGCGCGAACCGGCCAATCCCCGTGGATGTGCGCCTCGTCACCGCCACGCACCAGGATTTGCGCGCCCTGATCGGCCAGGGACGCTTCCGGGAGGACTTCTTCTTCCGCATAAACGTCATCCCCATCGAACTGCCGCCGCTTCGCGCCCGCATGGAAGACCTGCCGCTTCTGGCCGGACATTTTCTGCACGCCAGCGCCGTCAGGACCGGCAGAGAGGCGGCCCGGATCACGCCCGAGGCCATGAGGCTCCTCATGGAGCACTCCTGGCCGGGAAACGTGCGCGAGCTGCGCAGTGCGCTGGAATACGCGCTGGTGCTTGCGGATTCAGGACGCATCGAAGCCGAGCATCTGCCGCCGGACGTCTTGCGCGCAGACAGGACAACAAGCCCCTCCCCGGTATTCGGCCCGGCGTCGGGCAAGCCCGGCGACGCGCCGTTATCCAAGGCCAGCCCTCACCTGGCGCTCACCCCGGTTTCAGGCACGTCCGGGAGCATATTGTCGTCCGGGGGCTGCCCCGAGAAGACTCGACCAAGCGAGGAGCGCGCCTCGCTGGTGGACGCCCTGCGCCGGGCAGGGGGCAACAAGAGCCAGGCCGCGCGGCTTCTTGGCGTGAGCAGGCTGACCGTGCTGAACCGGATGCGCAAGCACGGCGTCACCTGTGAGCGCGTCATCGCAACCTGACGCCTGGAATCAAACGGTTTAACACACTGTCGGCTTGACCATAATCCCCCAAGAGCGCTAGGGAATGGACTCTGAAGACATGTGACGAATCAGGAGAAATACCATGCCGGAACATGAAAAATTCACCGCCCAGATGGAAGAGCAGCTCAAGCAGTTCAAGGGCAAGATCGACGCCACCAAGGCCAAGGCGGAAGCCAGGGGCCAGGAGTTCATCAAGGGCTACGAGCATGATCTGGAGAAACTTGAATCCAAGTACGACCTGGCCCGCTACAAACTGTCCCTGCTGCGCAAGGGCGGCAAGTCCGCTTGGCAGGAATTGAAAGTGGGATTCGAGCACGCCTTCCACGACCTCAAGGAGGCTGTCGGCAAGGCCAAGGAGAAATTCTAGTCCTTCACGGGATGACTCGGAAATCGCGTCCCGCAATCAGATGCATTGGCGGGAGGGCGTTGCGCTGATGCCGTCTCCCGGCAGGTTCTGCCGGGACCACGGTACGGCGGCAGCTAAATGGGTCCTGACGCGCCCTCGGGTACCGGGGTGCGCCCGGCCGGGCGGCACACGAGTCAAGCCGCTCAGGACCCGTCCCCTATTCCTGCAACGGGTCCATGTCGATCATCAGGCCGTCCGCACCCAGGTTCACGATGAGCCCCTTGGTTGTGGTGCGCAGCTTGATGACCACCCCGTTGGCGTTCTCCAGCCAGTGCACGCCCTTGCCCTCCACGGCCGCATACCCTGCGCGGGCCTGGAAGAAAGGCCCGGGAAAGTCTTTGACATCCGTGAGATTGTACACCTCGCCCGTGGCCGTGGTCTTGGCCACGCCGATTCCGCCCACGCCCAGGCTCCCCAGCTTGAAGAAGTACCTGCGGCCGTTGAACTGCAAGGTTCCCTCGCCGCTGCTGACCCCCAGGATGAAGCCGCCCTGGCCGAAGCGCATGGTCACGCTGCCCACGGGCTTCGCCTCCGGCTCGGCCTGCGCCGCTTGGGCTGCCCGGCCCGGATCGGAACACAGGAGGGAAAGAAGAATCAGGCAACTGCCAAGAATACCGGAAAGAAAGCGTCGAGTGGCGACCATGTCGTGTTGACCTCCGTTGTGGCGCGCCCGCCGCTCACCTGGTCATCTGGATGACCAGGCCCTCACCGCCCACGGCCAGCGACAATCCCTTGGTCCTGGAGCGCAGCTTGAGCACGACTCCCTTGGTGTTCTTCAACCACAGCATGCCCTGCCCGTCCCCGGCGGCGTAGTCCGCGCCGCCCTGGACATAGGCCCCGGCGAAATCCTCCAGGCGCGTGAGGTTATAGACCTCGCCCTCGGCGTCCACCGTGGTGATGCCCAGAAGCCCGATGCCAAGCCCGCCCAGCTTGAAGGGATGGGTCTGGCCGTCATAGGTCAGGACGCCCCGTCCCCCTGTGGCGCTTATTATCATCGCGCCGCGCCCCACGGTCATGGTCACGGTGCCCGAGGCAGGGCCTTCCTGCGCCAGGGCGGCTCCGGCAAAAACGCAACACGCCAGAGCGGCAACCAAACATGCGGCTACCGACTTGAAAACTCTTTTGTTCATTTCGAGATGCTCCCTGATTCCTGGTGACGTGCACTTCCCGAACGAGCCGGGCATCTGCCGGACAACCTTCAACCACAGAACTATGAGGGATTCCAAAGGGCGCAGCCCTTTGGCCGCCGGAGGCTTCTCCCACGCAACTCCCCCGCACGACTACCACTCCCCCACGATCTGCAACCCGACGCTTCGCTCGGCCTGTTCACAAACACAGGCCAGCGCCTTACTCCCCTTCCGGGAAGAGCAGGCGTCCGATTATCAGGTTGCTCACCAGCATGCCCTGGCGCGTCAGGCGCAGGCAGCCGTTCTTGATGCGGATCAGCTCCTTCTGGCGAAGGGCGCTCATGAGCTTGGGCTCGGCAGTGGCCAGGTCGCGCCCGGTGAGACGCCGGTACTCCGCAAGACGAACGCCCTTGGAGGTGCGCAGCGACAACATGAGCAGCTCCCTGGCCCGCACTTCGGGCGTGAGCGTCTCGGCGTCGCGGCCCCATCCCTTGCTCCGCGCCATGGCGGCATACTCGGCCACCCCGGCAGGATTCTGCCAGCGACGCCCGGCCATGGTGGACACCGCCGACGGCCCCAGGCCCAGGTAGTCCTTGCCGTCCCAGTAGCCCTGGTTGTGGCGCGAGGCGAACCCCATGCGCGCGAAGTTGCTTATCTCGTAGTGCAGAAAGCCCTGCTCCTCAAGAAAATCCCCGCCATGCACGTACATCTTGGCAGCCTCGTCCTCTGGCGGCATGGCGAGCGTCCCCGCCTGCGCGATGCTGGCCATGGGGGTGCCCTCCTCCAGGGTGAGGCCGTAGGCGGATATATGCTCCGGACCCAGTCGCACCGCCGCCTTGAGGGTATCCATCCACTGTTTCAGTCGCTGGCCGGGCAGCCCCCAGATGAGGTCCACGGACAGGTTGGCGAAGCCCGCCGCGCGCAGGCGCTGCACGGCGGTGAGCACGTCCGCCACGCCGTGGGGACGCCCCAGCAGCCCGAGCTCGTCCTCGTTCATGGACTGCACGCCAAGCGAGATCCGGTTCACGCCCGCCCCGCGCCACTGGTGCATGAGGTCCTTGTCCACGGCGGAGTCCGGGTTGGCCTCCAGGGTGAATTCGATGTCCTTGGGTATGGTGAAGTTGCGCCGCAGGGACTTCATCAGCCTGTCGAAGGCCCAGGACGGCAGCAGGCTCGGCGTGCCCCCGCCCAGGTACACCGTTTCCACGGCGGGCTTTTTGAGAAGCGCTCCGTAGTGGGCCGCCTCGGCGGACACGGCCTGCTCCCAGGCTTCCAGGGCGTCCATGTCCATCACCTGGGAGGAGAAGGCGCAGTAGCGGCATTTGCTGACGCAGAATGGGACGTGGACGTAGAGGAGCATGTATATAACCCGTCGTTATTGCAGATGGATAGTCAACTATGACTTTCGGAAGCCTCCGGCGGGCAAAGGGACAAGTCCCTTTGCGATCCCCTATAGCTTCGCGACCAGGGCGTAAAGCTTCCGGGCGAACGGGAACATCAAGACGCCACGACGCGATTTCTGCCGGAGCGCTTGCCCTCGTACAGCGCCACGTCCGCCCGCCGGATCACCTCGGACACGGATTCCCCGTCCCGCACGGTGGCCACGCCCAGCGTCGCGCTCAGGCGCAGGGAGTGGCCCTCGTAGGTGTAAACCCTCCCTCCGATGTCCTGGCGGATGCGTTCAGCGATTGCGGCGGCAAGGTCCGCGTCCGTGGAGGGCAGAAACAGCAGGAACTCCTCCCCGCCCCACCTGACCAGGATGTCGTACGGGCGCACGGACCGGGAAAGATCCTCCCCGACCATGCGCAGCAGCCTGTCGCCTGCGTCGTGCCCGTGCAGGTCGTTCACGTTCTTGAAGAAATCGATGTCGCACAGCACTACTGAGAAGCGTTTGCCGGTCCTCACGTAACGGGCGTGTTCCTGCGGCGCGGTTTCCTCGAAGTGCCTTCGGTTGAAAAGTCCGGTGAGGAGGTCCGTGCGGGAAGCCATCTCCAGGCGGATGTTCATGCCCTCCAGGGTACGCTTGGCCAGTTCAAGCTCCGCGTTGGCCTGCTGGAGCTGGCGCGTCCGACTGGCGACCATCTCCTCCAGGGAGACGTTCAGCCGCAACAGCTCGCTCTCCATCCGCTTGCGCCTGGCCCGGTTGACGGCCAGCCCGACGATAAGCGCCGTTTCCAGCAACACCACGGCAACGCCGCCGAGGATGTACGTCCCGTGCCGGTCCCAGGCGGACAGTTCCCTGAACTCAATCCTGCTGCCTTGCGGCAGGCTGCCCTCCCTGACGTTCCAACGCCTGAGTTCCCGCCAATCGAAGGCGTATTCGCTGACCGGCAGAGGCGCGGTGCTCCCTGCGGGCGTGGCTTCCCCGAGCGCCTCCAGGCTCTGCTGCGCAAGCCTGCGCCCGAACAGTTCGAAGCTGAAAAGATAGCCGCCCAGCACGCCGCCTTCCAGAGAGTGGGCCACCACGCCGTACACGGGAGCCCTGGCCCGGCCAGCCACCTCCCGCAGGACTTCGTCGGGAATGAACGACTCGCCCTGCACGTCCCTGTGCCAGCGCATGAACAGGATGGCGGAGTCGCTCCCCGCGCCGTGCACCAGCTCGAGCATCCGGGCATGCGTCAGATCGTTCGTGAACACGAACCGCGCCCGCTCGCGATAGGCGTACGCAACGCGGGACATGTCCTTGAAGATGTTGCGCTCCTCGTCGGAATCACCCAGGACGACGTAGACGGTCTTCGTGGCGGGACGGGTGCGGAAGACCACCTCCACGCTCTTCATGTATTCGGAATTCCTGGACGTATCCACGCCGCCAGTGACGGCTGCCTCCAGCGCGGCGCTCTCGTCCCTGGGGAACACCACGGGCACGCCCGGAAACATTGCGTCGCCGTATTCGTCCATGAACTGCCGTATGGGGCCGCCGGAAACCACCGCGTCGGGCATGAGCCGGGAGTATTTCGCCTTGAGGAAGGCCGCCACGTCGGCCAGATAGGCGCGTTCATTGGGGAAGCGCGCCAGATCGAGGTATTCGTAACAGATCCGGACGTTGGCTCCAGACTCCAGCACCCTCTCGCGGAACCCCTTCACCAACTGCATGTGCACGGGATAATCCTGGGTGAAGGGAAGAAGAATCACGATGCTCTTTTCGCCGGTGTGCGGGCGCTCCGCACCAAAACACGGCACGCATGGCAACGCGACGAACAACAGCAGGACGAACGCCAGACGCTTCATCACCACCGGGATGTTAGTTCCAGGCAATATCGGACACATCGTGATCTTGCCCCTGCACTGCTTATCGCTTCACAAGATGAACCCGCTCGGCCGGTTGTGGACGTCACTGATGATTTCTGCCTCACAACGCAGCTTGGGCGCGATGACGCGCGCGAGCCGTTCCCCGATTTATGCCCTCGAAGGCACGAGGTGCGCGCTTGATCTCGTGGACCGCCCATTGCCTCCAGGATGTCTCCCGTGCAGGCAAGCATTTTCGGAGTTCAAGACGCTGTCATTGATCCCGGGAGTTCTTCGCCGGATGTGGAGTACCTGAACTCCGCGCTTCATGTTCATCAGACCGGGACACTACCGCCCCAGCTTCTTCTTGTAACGGTCGAACTCGGAGAAGATGCAGCCGCAATAGGGCTGGCGGTACAGTTCCCACTCTTTGGAGAGGCGTATGCCCTCGTCCCAGCCGGGGCGGAAGTCCTGATAGAAAAAGGGCACGCCGTGGATGCGCCCGGCAGCCTCGCCCGCCTCGCGGATGGCCTGGTGATCCTGGTACTTGCTGTAGAGCAGCGTGGAAGTGAACGCTGCGCATCCCCGGGATTTGGCTTCGCGCGCTGCGCGGTCCAGGCGCATTTCATAACAGGATCGGCAGCGGTCCGTCTCGCGGAAGGCGGCCAGCCTCAGGAACTGGACGGGGTCGTATTCGGCGTCCGCCACGACCAGTGGGACCTCGAGCCGCTCCCCCACCTGCTTCAGGGCGTCGCGGCGGCGAAGGTATTCGGCCAGGGGGTGGATGTTGGGGTTGTAGTAGAACCCCAGGACATCCTCCCCCTGGCCGAGAAGCTCCCGGAAGACCGTGATGGCGCAGGGGCCGCAGCAGGCGTGCACCAGAAGCATCGTCTACTCCGGCATGATGTGGATGGCCTTGTTGTACTGGCTCTCCAGCGCCTGGAGCCTTTCACGCTTCTGGTTCAGCAGATAAAAGGCCAGCTCCGGCGTGGTCTTGTAGTGCACGCCCTCGCTCTGGCCGGGGCGGCGCAGCAGCCGGTAGAGGTCGTGCAGGGCCTGAAGGGCCTGCCATTCCAGGTTGCGCCGGGTGCCGGTGCCCCGGCATTCCGGGCAGGTCTCGGTGGAGACGGACATGGCCGAGGAGCCCATGCGCTGGCGCACGATCTCCATGAGCCCGAACCGCGAGATCTTGCCTACGTCGTGGCGCGCCCGGTCGATCTTCATGGCCGCCTTCATGGCCTTCTCAACCTCGGCCACGTGCTTGCGCTCCTTGAGTTCGATGAAGTCCACCACCACCTGGCCGCCTATGTCGCGCAGACGCAGCTGGTTGGCCACCTCGGCGGCGGCCTCCATGTTGGTGCGCAGCGCCATCTCCTTGAAATTGGTCTCGCCGCCGATCTTGCCGGAGTTCACGTCAACGGCGGTGAGGGCCTCGGTGTGGTCGATCACCAGACGCCCGCCGGAGGGCAGGATCACTTCGCGCCCGTGCAGCTGGTCGATCTGCCTGCGCAGGTTGAAGCGCTCCCACATGGAATGCTCGTGGTCGCCGTGCAGCTTCACCAGACCCTGACGGCGCGGGAAGACCAGGGCGGCCATTTCGGAGACGCGTTCGGCGGTCTCCTTGTCGTCCACCCATACCTCGTTGACGTCGTCGGTGAGGTAGTCGCGCACGGCGCGGGCGGCCAGATCGGGCTCCTGGTAGATCATGCTGGGAGTGGGCACGCTGGTGCCGCGGCCGCGCACGTCCTTCCAGAGGCGCTTGAGATAGTTGATGTCGCGCTCCAGGGCGGCCTTGGACTGCCCGATGGAGGCGGTGCGCACGATGATGCCGATGCCCTCGTCCAGTTTGACGCCCCCGGCGATCTCCTTCAGGCGCTTGCGTTCCTCGTCGTCCTCCACCTTGCGGGAGATGCCCTTCTGCTCGCGGCCCGGGGTGAGCACGAAGTAGCGCCCCGGAAGCGACAGGTAGCTGGTGACGAACGCGCCCTTGTTGCCGGTGGGTTCCTTCACCACCTGGATGAGGACTTCCTGGCCCTTTTTCAGCACCTTCTGGATGGGCGGATACTTGCCCCGGCGCTCGGGATTGGCCTCTTCCTGGTAGTATTCGGGGTGGACTTCGTCGATCTGGAGGAATCCGTTGCGCTCGGCCCCGTAGTTGATGAAGGCCGCCTGGAGGGAGGGATCGACGTTGTGGATCTTGCCTTTGTAGATGTTGCCGCGCGTCTTGGCCTGGTGGGTCATCTCCACGTAGTATTCCTGGAGGACGCCGTCTTCGGCTATGGCGACCTCCACTTCCTCGCCGGGAAGCACGGAGACGAACATCTTGCGCTTGCGCTTCTTGACTGCCATGCGAAATTCTCCTGCCGGACCGCCCTCTCTGCGCCGATTGATATGGCGCGATGCGTCTTTGGTGTCCCCCTCGGGGGCGGGCGTCCGGTCTGGTGTTGCCCCTGCGGGCGCGCATAGCGCTACCCGGAGGCGGCACGTTGATGCCGTGAATTATTCTTGCCCGGGGCGGCGCTCCTTCCTGGTTCGGAAGTAGAACGCGCCGCCGTTTAAGCGCCGGACCTGCACAAGGCCCCGCGCCTGAAAATCGTCGAGTAAATTCCTGAGGTCGCTGTCGGCCGCGCCCAGCACCCTGGCCAGGTCCGTTGCGGACTGCGGCCTGCGCGCCAGGGAATCGAGCACCCTCATGCTCAGGGCCTGTAGCCCTTCCCCGGTCCGGTTGTCCAGTGGATGCGCGAAATGCCGGGCTTTTTCCGGCGTTGCCGCGTCGTCCCGCGCTGCTTCCCGCCCGGCCTCGTTTTCCAGCGCCGAGTCCCGGCAGGCCTGGCCCGTCTGCGCGGACTGCACTGGCTTCACGTCCTCGCGCCCGGTTCCCGGAGCGCACAACGCCTGCCGGAAACGCTCCAGCGTGTCCGGAGGCGCGGGCATGGCCTGGATGTAGGCTCCGGGGCGGGTCATGGTCACCACGTCCACGCGGTCAGGGGCTAGTTCCGTGCAGAAGGCGCTCAAGCGGTCCAGGTTCTCCTGCGAGTCGTTCACGCCCGCCAGCACCAGCACCTCCAGGCAGAGCCGCCCGGCAAAGAGCTTGCGGAACTCCAAAAGCCCGCGCCGGATGTCCAGGAGCGACAGGCCGGAAACGGGCTTGTTGATGAGCGCGAACTCGGAAGGCACCAGCGAGTCCATGGAGGGCAGCACCAGATCGGCCAGGGCCAGCTCGGTGCGGACCTGGGGATCGTTTATGAGGCTCGAATTGGTGAGTACGGCAACCGGCACGCCAGGGACCAGTTCGCGCACGCCCTCGATGATGCGGCCCATGTCGGAATTGAGGGTGGGCTCGCCCATGCCGCCCAGGGTGACGACGTCGAACTCGGGATGAGGGTTGAAGAGCCAGTAGGCCAGCTCTCCCAGAATCTTGTCGGCCGGAACGTAGGGCTTGCGCACCGAGGTCAGCGCGCGGGTTGGTCCCACCTCGCAGTAAAGGCAATCAAACGAGCAGATCTTCGCGCCCAGAAGGTCCAGGCCCAGGGACGTGCCCAGGCGCCCCGATCGCACGGGGCCGAAGATCAGGCCGTGGTCGTCAAGGCGCATGGGGGTGCCTCGGCTTGACAGGTGGGGCCAGTGGGGCCATGGTGATGCGCTTCGCGCAACGCATGGAATGCATAAATAAGGAATCGTTTCACAGTGATCCAGACCGGAGAGTTGGTACTTCTCATAAGTCCCGAGGGCAAGCGCTATCTTCGCACCCTCGACCCCGCGCACACCTTCCACACCCAGGAAGGCCTGCTGAAAATGGCTGAAGTGGCCGAGGCCGGATTCGGCTCGGTGGTGCGCACCCACAAGGGTTCCGCCTTCCGCATTCTCAAGCCCACCCTGCACGACTGCATCAAAGGCGTACGCCGCTCCACCACCATCATGTACCCCAAGGAGATCGGCTACGTCCTCCTGAAGCTCGGGGCCGGTCCGGGCAGGCGCATCGTGGAGGCGGGCAGCGGCTCCGGCGGACTGACCACCGCCCTGGCCTGGATGGCCGGAGACACGGGCCGGGTCTACACCTGCGAGCGCCGCGAGGAGTTCTCCAAGCTGGCCAGGGAGAACATCGAACGCGCGGGCCTGTCCCACCGGGTGAGCTTCTTCCACCGCGACATCGCCGACGGCTTCCCCGAAGAGGCGCGCGGCGCGGACGCCCTGTTTCTGGATGTGCGCACCCCCTCGGAATACCTCGCGCAGGCCGCGGACATCATCTGTCCCGGCGCGCCCATCGGATTCCTGCTGCCCACCACGAACCAGATCACGGATCTTCTGCGCGCCCTGGAAACCTCGGACTTCGAGGACGTGGAAGTGCTGGAGATCATGCTGCGCCGCTACAAGGCCGTCCCGGACCGCCTGCGCCCCGAGGACCGCATGGTGGCCCACACGGGCTTTCTGGTGTTCGCGCGGCACAAAGGGTTGGAGACAGCCAATCCGGAGCCTGTCGAACCGGATGCGGACGATGCCGCACCGGCTGAACCGGATCAGGTGGAAACCGGGCCGGAGGAATCCGAACCGGACGGACAGTAGGCGCAAGACGGGTATTCGCGAGGAACAAGCCCGGCCGGTCTTCGATCCTGTCGCGAGGGATCGAAGCCTGACGCGATTGCCGTCCCTGACGGAGACGGCAACGGAGACATGCCCGGAAGATTCAGACCCGAAGGGTCAGCCCAGATTGTCCGGCATGCCCTCCACGAAGGCGCGGATCTCGTCGCGCACCCGCCGGTAGTGGCCAAGCGCCTCCTCTTCGGACGCGGCGTCCCTGGCCAGGGCGGGCGGATCGTCGAAGCCGACGTGCATGCGTTTGGCGCTGCCCCTGAAGAGCGGGCAGGTTTCGTTGGCATGCCCGCACAAGGTGATGACGACGTCGAACTCCACGGGGGGCAGGTCGTCCACGGTTTTCGAGGTCTGGCCGGAGATGTCCACCCCGGCCTCGGCCATCACGCGCACGGCGCTCGGGTTCATGCCGTGCCGGACGACCCCGGCGGAATACACGTCGAACAGGTCGCCCTTGAGAGCCCTGGTCCACCCTTCGGCCATCTGGGAGCGGCAGGAGTTGCCCGTGCACAGGAACAGTATTTTTTTCTTCATCTCGCTTGCCTTATGGAACTGATGCTCGTTCGCCACGCATCTTACTGCACCGGGCGGGAAGCTGTGTGACGTTTGCATGACAAACACCATGAACACATTGTAATCGTGCCATGGAACAGGATGACTCCACGGATATTCTTCGTATTTATCGGTGCTTGGGCAGATGCAGCCACGCTTGCGCCGTCTTTCGGATGGCAGAAACGCTTTGCATGCAGGGACCAATCTGCTACCGCCGCTCTGGACGCGGCTATAACCCCGCCATGCACGTACCTCAAGGACAGTCTTTGCTTTCATGATGGATGAACTGGAAAAGATCGCCCGGCTCTGGCCGGACTCGGGAAAAGTGCTCGTGCTGACGGGCGCCGGCATCTCCGTCGCCAGCGGCATCCCGGACTTCCGCAGCCCCGGCGGCCTGTGGTCCGTCTACGACCCCATGCAGGTGGCCACCGCCGACGCCCTGGACAACAATCCCATGGCGGTCTGGAAGTTTCTCATGGATGCGGTGTGGGTCATGTCGCGGGCCGAGCCCAACCCGGCGCATCTGGCCCTGTCCGAACTGGAACACGCGGGACTTGTGGAAGCGGTGGTCACGCAAAACATAGACGGATTGCATCAGCGGGCCGGATCGCAAAATGTGCTGGAGTTCCACGGTTCCATGTCCAGCTACCGCTGCAATTCCTGCGGAAAACAGCACGATACAGCCCTCGCCCGGTCCATAACCCTGGCCACGGCACCCTGGCGCTGCGACTGCGGCGGGGTGGTGCGCCCGGACATCGTGTTCTTCGGGGAAGCCATCCCACTTGACGCACTGCACAAAAGCGGTCAATTGGCCTGCGGCGCGGAGCTGACGCTCATCGTCGGAACGTCCTGCGAGGTCGCCCCGGCCAATGCGCTGCCGGGCCTGACCAAACAGTACGGCGGCAAGGTTGCCGAAATAAACCTGGAACCCGGTCGCATGGCGCACATGTGCGACGCGCGCGTTGCGGCAAAGGCCGAGGAAGCCCTCCCGGAGCTTGCGCGGCTGCTGCTGGAACACAGGAACACTACCACAAGGTGAAGACATGCTCGATACTTTGACGCCCCAAGGCGGCATCCTGGATATGCTCGCCAACGCCACGCTCACCGTGAAATTCGTTCTGGCCATCCTGGTGGTCATGTCGCTGGCCAGCTGGAGCATCATCTTTCTCAAGCTGTTCACGCTCTCCACCGCCCGCAAAGAGGCCGCACGAGACTCCAAGCTCTTCCAGGAGTCGGAGAACCTGAAGCTTGCCATGCGCGCAGTGAGCCAGCACAAGGGCTCGCCCTGCTACGCCGTGGGTCTCCAGGCCTTCGAGGAACTCATGCGCATGGAAGAGGCCGACCTGGACCCCGCCGAGAAATCCCGCGTGGCCATGGACAACATCCGCCGCACCCTGCGCCAGGCCGTCGCCTCGGAGCTGGGCATGCTCACCAAGTCGCTGTCCTTTTTGGCCACCTGCGCCAACGCCACGCCCTTCATCGGCCTGTTCGGCACGGTCTGGGGCATCATGAACTCGTTCCACTCCATCGGCCTGCAGCAGTCCGCCGCGCTTGCCGCCGTGGCCCCCGGTATCTCCGAGGCGCTGGTGGCCACCGCCATCGGCCTGGGCGTGGCCATCCCCGCCACCCTGGCCTACAACTTCTTCCTGGGCTACATCCGCCACATCGAGCGCGAGCTCGTCGGCTTCTCAGGCGCGTTCCTGAACCGCATCCAGCGCGAAGTCAGCTGGTCGCACAAGCCCCAGCCCCGCCCCGAGGCGCAAAAGCCCACCCCCCGCGTGCGGGAGGACTACTAACATGGGCATGTCCACCGGCGGAGGCGGCGACGGCTTCCTGGCCGAAATCAACGTCACCCCCTTCGTGGACGTGATGCTGGTGCTGCTCATCATCTTCATGGTCACCGCCCCCATGATGACCCAGGGCCTGGAAGTGGACCTCCCCCAGACCAAGACCGTCACCACCCTGCCCCAGGATTCCGAGAACCTGGTGCTCTCCATCAGGAAGGACGGCTCCTTGCACCTGGCCGAGTACGAGGTGACCATGGAAGAGCTGCCCGCCCACGTGAAGCGCCTGGTGACCGACCAGAAGAAGATGCTCTTCCTGCGCGCCGACCGCGAGGTGCCCTACGGCATCGTGGTGCAGGCCATGGGACAGATAAAAGGCGCAGGAGTGGATAAGCTGGGCGTTGTGGCCGAGCCGGAACCCGTCAAGAACGACAAGTCCCAGGGCCGCGCAAAGAAATGACCGCCCGCCGGTCCTCAGGAATGATATCGTAAGGCTATGCGCTATCTCAGCTGGCTCTTCTCGCTTTTTCTGCACTTGACTGTGGTGCTGGGCGGCATTCTTCTCTCCAATATGGAGATGCACAAGATCAGGCTGGACGTGCCGGTATACGAGGTCGAACTCGTGGACCTGCGCCTGCCCGGCCCAGGCGCGAAACCCGAAGCAGCCCCAGGCTGGCAGGGTCCCGGACAGCCAGGGCAACAACCCACTCCCGAACCGCCCGGCCCCAAGGCCGACCTGCCCCCAAGCCCCCAGGAAGCAAAGCCTCTGCCGGACCAGGCCGCGGACGCGGCCAAGAAGGCGGCTGAGGATGCCGCACGCAAAGCCGAGGCCGACAAGGCCGCAGCCGAAGAGGCCCACAAGAAGGCCGTGGCTGAAGAAGCGCACAAGAAGGCCGCGGCGGATAAAGCTGCCGCCGACAAGGCAGCAGCCGAAAAGGCTGCCGCTGAAAAGGCCGCTGCCGAAAAGGCCGCTGCTGAAGCCGCGCGCATCGCCGCTGAAAAAGCCCTCAAGGAAAAGGCTGAAAAAGAAGCCAAGGAAAAGGCCGAAAAGGAAGCCAAGGACAAGGCGGCCAAGGAAGCCGCCGACAAGGCCGCCAAGGAAAAGGCTGAAAAGGAAGCCAAGGAGAAGGCCGAGAAGGACGCCAAGGACAAGGCGGCCAAGGAAGCCGCCGACAAGGCCGCCAAGGAGGCAGCCGACAAGGCCGCCAAGGAAAAAGCCGCCAAGGACGCTGCGGACAAGGCAGCCAAGGAGCGCCAGGATGTGCTCAACCAGGCCCTCAAGGATGCCAAGTCCAAGGCAGGCCAGGGCAGCACCTCCGGCCCGAGCGCCGTGGACCAGGAACTTGCCAAGCTGCGCCAGCAGGCGGGTCAGGGCGGCGGTGGCGGGGGCGGCGGCGGAAGCCCCGAATCCAAGGCCACGTACGGCGCCATCATAAACCAGCTCATCAAGCGCAACTGGCGTTTCCCCCAGTTTTCCAATCTCAAGCTTGTTTGTGTTGTGGAATTGCAAATAGGACGCGATGGGCGTATACAATCGGCGCGAGTCACTCAGCCGTCGGGGCGTGCCGATTTCGACAACTCGGCGATGCGGGCAATTCAGGAGACCGGGGACCTGCCGCAGCCGCCCGCGAGTGTCGAGCGCCTTGAACTGACCTTCAACTCACAGGAAAAACGTTAACTATGATGTCACTTCGCAGCTTGCTCGTGTGCGCTTTGGCCGCGCTCACCCTGGTGGCCACGGTAAACGACTCTCGCGCTCAGGACACCCTGGCCATCGAGATCCAGGGTCCCGGACAGGCGCGCATGAACATCGTCCAGTCCAAGCCCTTCGCCGACGGCAACATGCCCGCCGACGCCCAATATCTGAACGAGCTCATCCGCAAGAACCTGGCGTTCATGCCCTTCCTCAAGGTCATGAGCGACTCGGACATTCTCGGCGGCGCAACCCTGCCCGGACCCAAGGCCGAGCAGATCGACTTCAAGCCCTTCTCCCTGGCCAAAGTGGACCTTCTGGTCACCGCAGTCTGGAAGCCCGGCAAGGGCCTGGGAGATGTGGAGCTTCGCGCCTTCGAGGTGTTCTCCCAGAAACTGCTCCTGGGCAAGGTGTACGGCGGCGTCACCCGCGACCAGCTCCCCGAGGTTGCAGACCGCTTCTGCATGGAGCTCATGGCCCTTCTGACCGGACAGGGCACCATCTTCAAGGCCAAGCTGGCCTTCGTGAAGCCCTCCGGCAAGGGCAAGGACATCTGGACGGTCGGGGCCATGGGCCGCGACCTGGCCCAGGTGACCCGCTACGGCGACCTGGGCATGGCCATCTCCCCGGCCTGGTCCTGGGACGGCGGACGCATCTGCTTCACGCTCATCGGCTCCACCTCGCACTACCTGGGCGTATGGAGCGGCGGCAAGGCCAACGTGTTCACCCTGCCCTCCTCCACGGTCATCAGTCCGCATTACATGCCCAGCGGAGCCATTGCCGTCGCACTCAACATCCGCGGCAACACCGACATCTATACGCTGGACAGCTCCTTCAAGAACACCGCCGGGACCCTGGTGGCCGATTCCTCCATCGACGTGTCGCCCAGCTTCGACCAGTCCGGAAACCTGATGGCCTTCGTGTCCGACCGCCTGGGCAACCCCAACATCTTCGTCAAGGACCTCTCCGGCGGCTCCGTGCGCAGGGCCTCCAAGTCCGGCTACAATACCAACCCGTCCATGAGCCCGGACGGAAAGTACATCGCCTACTCCAAGCAGGCTGGCGGCGGGCACCGGGTGTTCGTCTACGAACTTGCCACCGACACGGAAAAGCAGGTCAGTTTCGGTCCCGGTTCCGACGAAAACCCCAGCTTTGCTCCCGACAGCTATTTCATCGCCTTCTCCACCAGCCGCTCCGGCGGCAGGAAGATATACCTGACCACCCGCAACGGGGATGGTGCGGTTCAGATTCCCACTGGCGAAGGCGACGCGCTGATGCCATCCTTCAGCCCCGTCGTGGCAAAGGACTGATGCTGTATTGGTTTCAATTGTGTCATCCAGGACGTAGTTGCACGGCGGGTCCTCGACGACGCTTGCCTTTTTTATGCAAGAGAGTATGAGTTCCGCCGTCGGCGGTAGGTGTTTGTTTCCGTACGATGTAACGCGGTAGAGGGTGGCTTCGTCATATACCGCAAGAGGAGGAAAACCCAATGAAGAGCAGACTGTTGTTGGCTGTTATGGCGCTTTTGTGCCTGTCCCTGATGAGCTTTGGCTGTGCCAGCAAGAAGGTGGCCGGTCCCGACAAGGACAACTGGGAAGAGCAGGAGCGCGAGCGTCTGGCCCGTGAGCGCGAATTGCGCGAGAAGCTCGGCCGCGTCGCCGGTGAGCTTGGAACCATGATCCACTTCGATTTCGACCGCTATGACCTCAAGCCCGAAGCCCGTCAGGTCCTGACCCGCAAGGCCGAGATCATGAAGCAGTACCCGGAGATCAAGCTTGTCGTCGAAGGTCACTGCGACCAGCGCGGCACCGCCGAGTACAACCTGGCCCTTGGCGAACGCCGCGCCCGCGCCGCCGCCGACTACCTGGTCAACCTGGGCGTGCCCAGCGCCAAGCTCTCCATCGTGAGCTACGGCAAGGAACGTCCCCTGGATCCGGGCAACAACGAAGCAGCCTGGGCCAAGAACCGCCGCGACGAGTTCAAGCCCAGCTACTAGAATCGCCTCGTCACGCATGTGCAAAAGGCCGCAGCTTTCCTGCGGCCTTTTTGTTTGCCCTCACACGAATGCCGGATTTGACAACGCGCGCCTCTTCTGACAGCCCCTTGCCCATGAAAACACCTTCCATCCCCCTGGCCACCCCCCTGGACGACATGGGTATCGAACCCGTCACCCTGGCCGCCATCAAGGCCAGGACGGCGCTGAACCAGCCACCCGTTTCGGAAATGCCCCTTGATGTCGCCAGGACCAACATGGAAACCGTACAGGCGCAACTCAAGGACAAGCCCTCCGCACTGGTGGACGACGTCAACATACCCGTCGGCCCCTCAGGCAAGGTGAGCGTGCGCCTGATCCGCCCCTCGGGGGTGCTCGGCAAGCGGCCCGTGATGGTCTACCTCCACGGCGGCGGATGGGTGTTGGGCAGCCCCGACACACATGACCGCCTGGGTCGCGACCTTGCCGCCGCATCCGGCGCCGCCGTGGCCATGGTGCGCTACTCGCGCTCGCCCGAGGCCAGCCATCCGGTCGCCTTGGAAGAAGCATACTCCGTATGCGAATGGCTCGCCGAACACAGCGGCGCGGTCGGACTGGACGCCTCCCGCCTCGCCGTCGGGGGCGACAGCGCCGGAGCCAACATCGCCGCCGCAGTGGCCCTCCTGGCCAAACGCAGAGGCGGCCCCGCCATCCGCCAGCAGGTGCTCATCTATCCCGTCATGGACGCATCCTGCTCGCTGCCCTCCTACTTCGAATTCGAGAACGGACCCAACCTCACCCGTAGCGCCATGCAATGGTATTGGGACCAGTATGCCCCCGACGAAGCGCAAAAGAACGCCGACACGGCCACCCTGCTGAATGCCTCCCTTGACGATCTGCGCGGCCTTCCGCCCGCGCTCGTCATCACCGCCGAGTTCGACGTGCTGCGCGATGAAGGCGAAGCTTACGCGCGCAAGCTGATACAGGCCGGAGTCGCCGTCACCGCCACGCGCATGCTGGGAACCATTCACGGCTTCATGGCCAACAACGCCCTGGCACAGACCCCGGCCTGCCGCGCCAGCGTGACGCTGGCCGGCTCCATACTGCGTGAGGCGCTGAAATAAGCAGGGCTTCGCCCCAGACCCCACCAGGGCTCCGCCCTGGACCCGCCAGGGGGATGATCCCCCTGGACCCTGCATCCGCTTCGCGTATCGCCCTGCTCCTACTTGGTTTCCTGGAACATCAAGAGCCCTGAAGCGCGCAAAGCCGCGCTTCAGGGCTCTTTAATTCTTGGTATGCCTGACTCGGTCGATGGTGGAGATTGGGATGTGCCGCATTGAACACTCCCGATCGACTCCATACGATTCACCTCAGGCGCGCGTTCGTCACTGCACCATACGCTTTCAGCTGGGCCTCGCCCCCCGAACACGACGCGAAGCGAAGAGCCGGGTGCAGGGGAGGCTTCTCCCCTGCCGGGTCCAGGGCAGAACCCTGGCGGGTCTGGGCGGAGCCCAGCTTGCCTCTCGAACTTAGCTCCGGTTACTCGGCCCCAGCCGCGCCAAAGATCGTCTCGCCGCGCATGAAGCTGTCGGCCATGGCTACTACGGCCTGTTCGCTGGTCATGAGCATGTCGGTCTGGCGCGTGAACTGAAGGAGCCTGCCCAACTGCACGAGGCGGTCCTCGATCAGTTCGGGGGTGTATTTCTGGAAGCGTCCTTCTACGCGGTCGGCGTTCACGGTGACGTTGAACCCAAGGCGCTCCAGGATGAGGGCGATGGCCCTGGCGCGTCGCTCGCGGCGGTCTTCTCCGGCGGCTCCGCCCTTGAAGGCGAAGGTGATGTAGTTCTTGTTGACGGTCTTGCCGCAGTAGGCGTCGAGGACGCCGTAGTGGTAGCCCACGCGGGAGCTGAAGTTCAGGTATTTGTCGGAGATGATGGCGTAGCTGCGTTCGCCGAATCGCTCGGCCCCGAGATTGGGGCCATCCACCATCTGGCGTCCCACCACGGAGAGAAAACCGCGCAGGTGGACCGGGCGCGGTCCCTTGGCCACGAAGGCTTCATCCGCCAATCCGGCCAGGAGCGCCACGAAGGGGCGCGAAATCACATCCGTTCGGGCAGCGGTGCCGTTCTTGATGTTCTCGCAGGCCAGGCCGCCCCCCAGGTCGATGACATGTAGGTCCAGGCCGACGCCCACATCCAGTCGTACGGCCATGCCGCCTTCGCCGCAGGCCTGATCGCCCAAAGTGAACATCTCGGTGTATGAGCGCTCATGGAGATAGCGCGTGATGTCGTGCAGGGTCTTGCAGTTGCGCGGAGAGAAGTCTGCCGATTTGGGGTCCAGCAGATTAAGCGGCGCGATAAGCGTCGCCAGGGAACTCAACAGGTGGTGCACGGGTGTGCCCAGCATGGGTGCGTGCGGCTGGGAGGTTTCATGAACCAGGCCCTCGACAGCACCTTGGTATACCCGCCGGTTGGTGGCGTCCACGGTGACGGTGAGTCCCGTCTGAAGGGTCGCGGTGGCCTGGGTCAATCCCAGAATGGTGGGCACACCGAACTCGCGTGTCAGGGAGGCCATGTGGCCGGTGACGCTGCCATGGTCAGTGACGATGGCCTTGGCCTTGGTCATGGCAACCATGAACTTCGGTGAGGAATGTACGGCGACCAGGATGGCGCCATCAGGAAATACTGCCAGATCATCATCGTTTCTTACCTGAAAGACGTCGCCGACGCCGACGCCGGGACAGGCAGCGTCGCCTCCTTCAAGGAGCACCGTGTGGCCCGGAAGAGCGGGCACTGAGGCCTTGGTTTGCTGCATGGCGGAGTCCAAGCCTGCAAGCGGGCGCGATTGCAGAAGGATCAGTTCGTCACGTTCGTCCACAGCCCACTCAACATCCTGAGGCTTCCCATAGTGCTTTTCAAGCAGAATGCCCCAGCCTGCAAGCTGACGGATTCGATCCGTGCTCAGACATGCTTGCCCCGCCTGATCGGGAGATACCTGCGATTGCTCCACTCCACCGGAAAATTTGGAAGAAAGAAGAACGGATTTTTGCGCGACTTCCGTCGATATGATCTCCAGACCGGATTTGCGCACCGTGTAACGATCCGGAGTAACCATGCCATCCACGGCGTACGGTCCAAGCCCCCAGACTGCATTGATAAGGATGGAATCATCGGCAGGATCGAAGGGGTGATGTGTGTACATCACGCCGCTGGATCGCGACGGAACCATGGCCAGACAGGCCACGCCCATCACTGCGGCCTCCTCGGGAACGCCCTTGAGCAGACGGTACGCCATTGCCCGCGGGGTGAAAAGACTGGCTGCGACGTAACGGTAGCTCTCGGAGAGCTTGGCGCGCGTGACGCCCAGAACGGACAGGTATTGCCCGGCAAAGGACAACTCGCCGTCTTCACCGACGGCGCTGGAACGCATGGCAACGCGGATGTCGTCTGTGTTTTTGCCAAGTCGCGCAGCCAGCAAGGCATGTTGCTCAAGAAGTTGTTCCTCAAACCCTGCCGGGAAAGGTGCGAGCAGCATGAGGCGCTGGATTTCCTCGCTGGCCTCCTGAATGGACGAAGGATCGGCAGGGTCAAGCGACATGGTCCGCTTGGCAATCTCCGAAGCAAGATCTGATTCGGCGAGAAACGCATGAAACAGCGCCGTACTGATGCCGAAACCATCTGGGACGGGCAACCCGGCCTTGTTGCGGACCTCTCCGAGGTTTGCGCATTTTCCGCCGAACAATTCGGAATCAGCTGCTGAAATGTCTGAGATGACTTTGAACCATGTCCCCTCGGCGTGAGAAATCACAGAAAGCGCCTCTTTCATGTCTGAGCGAATGGCCTCGATGCGATGACGCAGTATTGACTGCTCTTTGCCGGAAAGATTCTCGAAACCGCGCACCATGCGCAGACTGTGGAAGACAGCCTGGCTGGCCATGGAATGCAGGAAAGCCATACCGAAAACGTCCCGCCCTTGAAGCTTTTCCTCGATGGCGGTTATGATGCGCAGGAGTTCCGCATTGGATTCCAGCAGTTCCTGGAAGTTGACGTACTTGAATCGGAAGAAGGCCTGCCCCTTTTCGGGCGAGGCGGGAGCCCCCTTGAACAGGGGGCGGAATAATTTTTTAAGATTATTGATAATAGGACTCTGCAAGCCGGGCATGGGGACCTCCCGTTGTTGCGCAATTTCGCGCAACAGGTTGCTCACATCGCGCAATTCATCGATCAGGATTCATTCGGCGACCAGCACGTAGCGGGTTGCCGGGCCTTTACCCTTTATCTGGAGCAAGCCCCGTTCCACCATATCGCGCAGATCGTATTGCGCAGTTCTGGGGGGAACATTTTTTCCGACAATGGTCTGGTACTGCGAGCGGGACATGCTCCCGTGTTCCCGCAGATACGCGATGCCGATCCGCTGGCGTTCGTTCAAATCAATCAGCGCTTCCTGTGTGGCAACCTTTTCGGCTGCCTCCTGACGCGTTGAATCAGCAGTCCGTAAACCAGGGGCCGGATGTCGAGCCATACCCTGGCCCTGTGCATCAAAGCGCAAATCCTCAACGTGGATGACGTCGGAATCGGCCATGGCCACCGCGCGCATAAGGCAGTGTTTGAGTTCACGCACATTCCCCGGCCACTCATGTGTGGCAATGCGCTCCCAGGCTCCACGCGAAAGCGTCATGGCAGGTTTGTTCATTACTGATGCGGTTTCCTTCAGGAAAGCGTCCACCAGCAGAGGGATGTCCTCCAGGCGTTCGCGCAAGGGAGGCGTGTGCAGGGTCAGAACGCGCAAACGATAATAGAGATCCTCCCGGAAGGTGCCTTTGTTCACGCACTCCAGCAGGTCTACGTTGGTGGCGGCGATGACCCGGGCATCGAACGGCGTTTCGATGTCGCTTCCAAGCGGGATTATTGTTCGAGCCGCCAGAGCACGCAGAAGCGCCTGCTGAACCTTGGGAGAGGCATTCCCTATTTCATCAAGCAGGATGGTGCCGCCTTGGGCAGCCAGGAATGCACCTTTGCGCTCACCCTTGGCCTCGGAGAATGCGCCTTTGACGTGCCCGAACAGAGCGTCAAGCAGCAGATTTTCATCCAATGCGCCGCAGTTTATGGAGATGAAAGGGCCGTCCGCTCGCCGTGACAGCCTGTGGATGGCCTGTGATGCAACCTCCTTGCCTGTCCCGGTCTCCCCGATGATCAGCACGTCCGGATCCACGGAAGCCGCCTTGCGTATAAGCCACTTCAGGTCGCGCATAGCCGGGCTCGCACCGATGACGCCTTCCATGGCGTCTATTTCCGTCGTTTGAGGGAGCTTGTCGCCGATGTCCAACGGCTGCCGACGAAACTGGTCTTCAATGTGAGCGTCTTTGAGGCGCAACTCTTCCTTCTGATACTTGATGGACTCCACAAGATGATTGATGGATTCCTTTAATATTGTCGTTTCACGATCCCTCTCGGGAAGTTCGATCGAGGTAAGCATCCCATCCTGGGGCATTGCCCGGACTGCTGACGCAAGATCGAGCATCGGGCGCGTGATGATGCGGGACAGAAACACGACAATACCAATGGCGATCGTGGTCGCTGTGAGGAAGATGACCAGGAGGACGTCGAAAATGCGGTAGTCGGCGGCAAGCAGCAGGCGCGACTTGTCCATGTAGGCCACACCGCCCACAACCTCCAGCGGCCTGTCCGGATGGGACTTGAAAAGGACCGGAGCGTATCCCAGGGAATAATTGTCGTGACCGAAAACGCCCAGATCAAGGTCGATGCTGACTGTCTCCACGCCGGTCTGCGCCCCCTGGATGTTCACCACCATGTTCCAGTACGCCTCGTTGCTGGCGGCCGGGCGGAAGGCGCCGGCAAAGCCCGGCATGCCGTGGTCTCCGGCGAGGCCGGATCTGGCCATATCCGTAGAGAGCGGCTGTTCGCGCTCCTCCAGATTGCCAGATTGAAAGAGCATCCACCCCTGGCTGTCGAAGAAGAAACTGTAGCGCTTGACCGCGGTGCGGGGAAACGCCGCCAGAGGCGACCTGGGAGAGTTGTACAGCGACAGGATGTCCCTGGCGGCCTTGCCGTCCAGGGACAGCACCCAGAATCCGGTGATTTTGCCATTCTGGTCCGCCACGGGAGTGGTCAACCGGAACACGTTGAATCCTATTCCCGCTTCGGCTCCGGGCAGGATGCCCGGCGGATACACGGTTTCGGTGAGGCCTTGCAGGGTGACTGCGCCGGGTCGCGCCTCACTCAGGCGAGAGGGCGCCAGCAGCGGCGAGTTGCTCACTCGCGCGGCCTGGTCCTTGCGTACGCAATGCACCTCCCGGCCGTTGTCCACGCAGAGCTGAAGCGTGTCTCCATCAGCGGAGATGTAGGCCAGCTCTTTATAGATGCCCGGCCTGATGGTGAACTGCACCTCCAGGAACCGCTTGGCCGTATCCTCCGTCGCTTCCGAGCTGGCCAAAAGGAGAATGTCCTGTCGTGCCTGTTCGAACAGGTCGCTCAAGGCATCCGCCTGGCCCATGGTGAGTACCTTGGTGGTTCGTTCCAGTGCCATGCTCAGATACCGGCTGGACACGACCTTTGTTGCGTAGCCGGTGACTGTAAGCACCCCGACAATGAGGGGGATGATAGTCAGCAGGAGCTTTCTTCGGATGCTCCATTGCGAGAGGGAGCCGACGGTTGCGACCATGCTGCCGTGCACAGGCTTCTGAGGACCGAAAAAACCCATACTCTGCGCCCCTTTGGTTGCGTGATCAGCCGACTGATTGCGCCAGCATCGCGCGGACACCTTCTCTGTGCCCATCAGATTGCTTGCGCGAAATTATGAAATCCCAATAATTTCGTCAAGTTCTATCGCGTGGCACACTGGTTGCTCTTACCGGGTCAATCGCGATGCAGAAAACCCCCAACCGTGGAGGAGGAGCATATGAAGATACTGGCGGCATTGGACCTCTCGGCCTCGGCCAAGATCGTTCTCGAGAAGGCGGTGGCTACCGCGAAGCAACAAGGCGCGGACCTCACCCTGCTTTGTGTAGCCGAGGACTTCCTGGACATCGGTGACTTCATGGATTCTGCAAGCGTGAGCGAAAAGTTCATGGCTGCAGCCAGGAAGGCCATGGAGGAAGCCAAAGCGACCGCTCTGGCCATGGGCCTGAACGTCAAGACCGAGGTCGAACAGGGCGTCTCTCCGGCTGACATCATCGTCCGTTACGCCACGGACAATGCCATCGACCTTATCGTCATGGGCAGCCGCGGCAAGGGTGTCATCGACCGGTTCCTGGTGGGAAGCGTCACGTCCAAGGTCGTTGCGCATGCCCCGTGTTCCATTTTGGTGATCCGCTAAATTCGAATATCGAGGAGCAGACCATGAAGAGAATAACCCAAGTGTGCACGGCGGTCTTTCTGGCCCTGACCGTTCCCGGACTGGCCCTGGCCGCTGGCGGAGGCGGCGCGCCCATCGTCCTGGTCGCCGACACCCGCAAGCTCGACGGCATCATGGCCTGGTGGGCCAACCTCTATAACGAGAGCCACCTGTACTTCACCATCCTGACCGTCATCATGATCCCGGCCATCGGCATTCTGTTCGGCGTGCTGGCGGACATCGTGATGCATTACATCGGCCTGGACCTCAAGTCCCGCGACCTGGCTGAACACTAAGCCGCGCGAAGGAGAAATACCATGGAATGGCTCTACATTCTGATGCCCATTGCGGGCGTGAAAATTTTCTGGCCCGGCCTGGTCATCCTGGGCGTGGGCGTGGGCATCATCGGCGGCTTCTTCGGAATGGGCGGCGCCTGGATGGTCACCCCCGGCCTCAACATCCTGGGTTTCCCCATGGCCTTCGCCATCGGCACGGACATCGCCCACATGGCGGGCAAGTCCCTTATCGCCACCATGCGCCACGGCAAGTTCGGCAACGTTGACTACAAACTGGGCGTCATCATGATCGTCGGCACGGTCGGCGGCTTCGAGGTTGGCGCTCAGATGGTCATGTGGCTGGAACGGCTGGGCAGCGTCGACAAGGTCGTCCGCTACATCTATCTGATCCTGCTGTTCCTCATCGCCTGGATGGTCTTCCACGATGTGAACAAGCGCCGCATGAAGGAAAAGGCCGCCAAGGCCGCCGGACATGAAGTGGACGCCCTGGCCACCGGCATCGAGTGGCACAAGGCCCTGCACAAGATCAAGATTCCCCCCATGGTGCACCTGAACGTGGCCGGCATCTACTGCTCCGCCTGGCTGCCCATCTTCGTCAGCTTCTTCACCGGCTGGCTGGCAGGCATCCTTGGCATCGGCGGCGGCCTCATCCGCATGCCCGCCCTCATCTACCTGCTCGGTTGCCCCACCCACGTGGCCGTCGGCACCGACCTGTTCGAAGTCATGATCTCCGGCCTCTACGGCGCGGCCTCTTTCACCTTCAAGGGACGCACCGAACTGGTCGCGGCCATCGTCATGCTCTGCGGCGCTTCCATCGGCGCTCAGGTGGGCACTGTGGCCACCAAGTACATCAAGGGCTACGGCATCCGCATCGCATTCGGCCTGGCGGTCATCGGCTGCGCGGTCTCCATCGCCATGAAGATGATCGGCTCCGCCTACAAGGAACTGTATCAGGCCATGGACATCGGATCCACCGTCCTCATCCTCGGCCTGGTGTTCGGCATGAGCGCCTACATTGCCGTAAGGATGGTCCAGGGCGCCAAGGCTGAACTGGCCGCTAAGAAGGCCGCGAACTAGGCAATGAGCCAAGGAGCAATGAACATGAAGCGCATATCTCTCTTCGTGGCCGCCCTGGCGCTGGCCTCGCTCATGGGATGCACCGACTTCGGCAAGGTGGACCAGGGCCGCGTGGTGGCCTTCGACAAGCAGGCCGGAAAAGTGACCTTTGTCCGCGACAAGAAGGCCGAGCCCATGAACCCCGACTACTCGGGCCTGCCGCCGGCAACGTACACCATCCCGGCCGACCCTGCGGAAATGGGCCCCGCTCCCAAGCCGGGTCTGCGCATGAAGCTGGACACCCAGAAGAGCCAGATCGTGATTTACGATCCCCAGGCCCAGGCGTTCAAGACCATCGCATTCAAGATCCACGACATGCATGAAAACGTGGACCGCGACCATCCGCTGGTCTTCGACAAGGAAGCCGGCAAGGCCAAGGTCTTCCCCATGGTGGACAAGACCAAGAAGACCGTCACCGTGTATTCCGCCCGTCAGAAGATGCTGGTCACCTTCAGCGTGCCCGATGAATACATGTCCTGGCCCGATTACACCTGGGACGCCGGCGATGAAGTCCGCGTGTACTACAAGGAAGAAGGCAAGTCCCTGAGGTTCATGAACATCAGCAAGACGGACATCTTCAAGAAGTAAGGGAATCCTCGGCTGAACCCCGCCACAGCCAGGTTTCCATACCGTCTGGACCGGAGGGTCGTCTTAATCGGCCCCCCCACTCCGCCGGCCCTCCGGTCCAGACACTCTTCAGGAGCAAAGAAGCATGAACGCAAGACAAAGAATCACCCTGATAGCTGTAGACATAGCCATTCTGGCTGAACTGTGTGTCGGCATGCGTGCCGCCTCCCTGGATCCGGACAACTTCACCATCGCATTTTGCAAAGCCTTCTTTACGCTGTTCCTGCCGACCCTCTTTTCCGGTATAGTCCTTATCAGGCTGCTGCGAGGAAAGACGGAGGCCGCCCCGGAGCGGACCACTCCGGAAACGGCGTAATGACATGACCTCCCGCAGTATCCGGGCGCAGCATTTTCAAACACCCAAGGTCCGCATCGCGCGCGGCCTGCATGAACATCCCAGGCGGGCGAATATGAATATTTCACAGGCTCAGAGCCTGCGCCAGATAGTCGGATGGCTGACAGCGGCCCTCCTCTTCACCGCCCTGGCCTGCCTGGCCGACGCGCTCGCCGCCGGTTTCAAGGGGGAAACCCGGATTCTCCAGGGCATTCCCGGCTCGACGCTGCCCATCAATGCCCCCCTGCCTGCGGGAGCCACGGCCATTTCGGAAATCCGCGTCCTGGGCGGAGACGACCGTGTCACACTGGTCCCTGAGGAGCTGTACAGCGGGTTTTGGCTTGGCGGGACAATGTGGCGCGGCAGCGTGATCGTTTCCCCCGAAGCCAGGCCCGGCACATGGGTCCTGACATTGGAAGGCCCGCCCATGATTGAGAAGCCCAAGGGCGCGCTTCCCATCGTCTTCACCGTGACCGTGCACGAGGACGCTCTGGCCCAGCAGAAGGCTTCGCCCTCCCTGGTCATGCGCCACAGCGGGTACGAACCATTTGCAGTAAGCGTCATGTTGGCCGGACTGGCTGTTCCCGGCGCCCTTGGCGGGTATCTTCTCTCCAGACGGATCGAGCGCCTGCTGACCCGGCAAGGCAAGGCCGTCATCTACATGCTGAAAAAATCCGAAGAAGGCACCCTCATCGCATTTTCCCTGGGCCTTGATCATGGCCTTTCCCCTGGGAAGAATGTCGACCTCGTGGACGAGAAGGGGCTTACGGTAGGCCGGGCTCGAGTCGTCAGCAGCCAGCAGGAGGATTCCACTGCCACGATCACGTCCGGCAGCTGCCTCATGGGCGACATGGCGGTCCTGCAGAACAACGAGGTTCCCAACCAGGGGGCAACCACCAATTTCGAAAACCGATCCTGAATCGACGGGAGGTTCTGCCATGAAAGTGCTCGCTTGCATCGACCTGTCCACGCAGGCTCAAACTGTGCTCGAGAACTCCATCGAACTGGCAAAATGGAAGCAGGCGGAACTTATCATCTTCACGGTCGCTGAGGATTTCATCGATTTCGGAGAGGGAGTCACCCTGGCCCTGACCGAACAGATCAAGGCCCAGGCCCAGAAACGCCTCGAGGAAGCCGGAAAGACAGTCCAGAGCATGGGGATCAGCGCCCGGACGGTCATGGACTATGGTTCCTCCCCGGCCGACTCCATCCTGACCTTCGCAGAGAGCGAACACGTGGACCTGATCGTGCTGGGCAGCAGGGCCAAGACCGGGCTGGACCGCTTCCTTATCGGCAGCGTGGCCAGCAAGGTGGTGGCGCACTCCACCTGCTCGGTGATGGTGCTCCGCTAGAGCGAAAGCTCCTTCCATGAAAGAAAACGACTCCCCGCAACCGAGCCGGCTGCGGGGAGTTTCTTATGACTGATATGTCCCTGCCCAGTTTCGCGTTTTGATGAACATTACCCTGTAGGACGCTTGAGAAATGTAGGGCGCTTGAGAAATTCATCACCGGACGCCACGGGCAGATGAGACGCTCGATACCGACATGGACCCTTGCGGTTTCCAACAGCCGCAGTTTTTGGACGCCGTTGCATCCACCGTGCTGCGAAATGCTCTTGACGTTAACCTGCCTTGGAACCTGAATGCGCGATCACGAAGAACGAGCCTCCCGCCTTGCCCACCAGGCGTCCTGCGTCGTCGGTAACCAGCGCCTCTGCGGAGATGATCCGCCTGCCCTTGTTGACCAGCGTTGCTGTGGCGATGAGTCCGTTTGAGAGTACAGGCCGGAAATAGCGCATGGTCATCTCGATGGTGGCGGTTTTCTCTGCCTGCCCAAGATTGGCAAGCACCACGTGAGCCATGGCCTCGTCGGCCAGGGCAGCAATGATGCCTCCGGCCACGGCTCCCGCCCCTTGGAGGAACTCCTGCCTGAAAGGCAGGTCCAGGACCGCGCGCTCCGGACCTATTTCCACCACGACCATGCCCAGGAAGGCGAACAAGGGATTCACGGCCTGCCCGGCTTTGCGGACAGCCTCGAGGTAATTGCCTGGCACAGGTCAGCCTGCGGAATTCGTTCCCTGGCCCTGCGGCTCGATGGGAAGGATGATGTAGAAGTTGTTGCCCTGGCTGGTGGCTTCGTAGCCGACCCGGCCGCCGTGCAGGGTGACCACCTCCCGGATGAAGTACAGCCCGTGGCCTGTGCCGTATTCACCCTGGGAATTCTCGCCACGATACCCTTCGGAAAACAGTCGTTCGCTCTGCTCGGGGCTCAGCGGAGGGCCGGAGCTGAACACGTTCAGCTTAATGCCGTCGCGCCCCGGCTCGAAATAATCTTTCAGGATATCCCAGCCATATGACATAAATTTGCGTCTGCGGCCCGCCTCCTCCACTTCCCGGGTGTACTTCACCACGTTGGAGAACAGGTTGGCATACACCTGCGAAACCAGACCCACGTCGACCACCACTTCGACTTCCTGATCCGGCACCCCGCCCATTGAGGTATCGATCTCGATCCCCCGGTCCGTAAGCCTGGAACGATACCGTTCCACCTGGGGATCAATCACCTGGCTCTTGAAATTGCACTTGCGCTTTTCGAGCACATAACGCCCTTCCTCGAAATGGCTGGTTCGCAGCAGTGTTTCCAGGAACAGGCTTGTATTCTGGTAATGGCTGTAAATTTCCTTAAACTGGTCATGTATTGCGTTATAAATATAGTTTATGTCCTGATACAACCTGTCCCAATCTTCAGAAAGTACGTGCCCATTCCGGGAACACTCTTCCATCATGCTCGCGAATTTTACCTGAAATGGCTTTATCAAGCCAATTCTCGCTTCAAGGCGTTTGTAAAACAGCTTGAAGTACATATTTGGAACTATGACATTGTGCCCGATATCCTTCACGAGATTTCGGATGAACTGCACATGTTCCTTGTTCTTGAGGCTTATGAATCGATTGTGAAGCTGGAAGCCGATCCTGTTGGCATAACGCCCCCAGAAGAGCGTATCATGCTGGGTCAGGCTGTCCGCAGGGAATATTTCCAGCATGCCGATTATGTCGCCCTGCGGCCTGAACGGCAGCTGTGAGATGAGCTCCCTGTTGGCCTTGATGGGGATGAGCAGGTGCCCATCCTTGACCATGATCTCTTCGGCGAAGTTGACCCTGCCGTCAGGCCGTGGACAATGGGACGCGCAACAGCTGAGGATGTCCTGCTGGGCGTCTATGACGTAGAGGGTGCACTCGAGGTTGAAAAGCGACTTGGGGATCATGACGCAAACTGCGTACACGTCCTCAACTTCCGTGAATTCCTGGGCCAGATCGAAAAATATGTTCAGCGCGACGCTTTGAAGCTGCGTGAAATTGTACGAACGGTAACTCCCGAGCTTGTCACGAATACGCCTCTCCACCAGTTCCAGGCGGGACTTGTGCAGGTCCTCCCGCGTAGGTTCCGCAACCGGGAGAAATGTTTTCTCGATGTTGTCCATGTCCGGCTCCTGGCGTACTCTCTCCCGAGCTCTATCCAGAGCAGTACACGGACACAGCGGCGATGACAAGAAGAGGGTTTTCTATTGTTTCAGGGTTATGACAGTCCCCCCCGGGGCATACCCCTTGAGCTGGGCCAGCATGGCTGCAATACCCGCATGCAGGATGCGCCCGACGAAGGGATTGAGCGCCAGAGGCGCACCATTCACCGTTATGGACAACTCGCCGCCGACGGCGGTGCAGTCCGACTGAGAGGCCGCTCCGGACACGATCTCAACGGCCAGTTGTCGGCAGTTCTCCCGGCCGCACCCGCCGCAATCCAGCCCTGGCAGCAGGAACGATCGCTCGGACACGATGCGGGCCAATTCGCGAACGTCGGTCACAGCAGGAACGCCGTCCACGCCCTCCGGCCCGTAGACCGCAAAGGCCAGACCGCCCTCGCCCGCCCCGAGCTTGCGCGCCTCTTCGGCGTCGCGGGCAATGACTATGCGGCCCATCACCTCAAGGGTCTTGCCACCCTCCACCACCAGCATGTCCTGGCCCAGGAGCGGCAGCATGTCCATGAAGGGTTTGCGTTCACGCCAGAAGATGGCGGATTCGGATTCACCGATGGCTCCGACGGCGGGACTCACTTCCAAAAGCTTGGCAGTGTCCGTGGAGGATTTGTCCAACCCGGCCTGGTGCGTGAATTTGAGTGAAGAGGCGACAATGCCCAGGGCCGCGAGTTCACGGATCACGTTGGCGCAGAGCGTGGTCTTGCCCGTATTCTTGAATCCCACGATGTTCACGGCTCGCATTGCGGCCTCCTAGGCAGATTTTTCGATTCCGGTCCGGGGGGCGAGACGGTACATCTCGTCGCACAGCGAGTCCAGCCATTCCCGGTCATGGCTCACGGCCACCACGGTCAGACCCCGGCGTTCCCGGTCCGCCAGCACGGCCCGGCGTACCATCTCGGCGCTTTCCGGGTCCAGCCCGGCGGTGGGTTCGTCCAGGAGAAGCGCCACGGGTTCCAGGGCCAGACGCGCGGCCAGGGCCACGCGGCGCGCCTCCCCGCCGGAGAGCTGCCACCACCAGCGGCGCAGGTAGCGCCCCGGATCGAGGCCCACGCGCTCCAGCGCCTGGGCGGCAGCGTCCGGATTTCGTACCCCCCTGGCCTTCAATCCGTACAGGACGTTGGCCTCCACCCTGCGGCGCAGGAGCGCCGGGTCCTGCGGCATGAGCACGGCCTGCCTCCGCAGTTCCACATCGCCGCACCGGCCCGGTTCGCCGCAAAACAGCACGGTACCTGAAGTGGGGGGGCTCATGAAGGACATGATGGAGAGCAAGGTGCTCTTGCCCGCGCCGTTGGGACCACGAATGCCCACGATGCTCCCCCGCGCCACCTGAAGTCCGGAGCAGCGAAGGGCCAGATGGCCGTCGAACCGGTGTTCCACGCTCTGAAGATCATATACGAGGCTTGCGGATGAATTCATGGCCCGGTCCTGCGTCTGAGCATCGCCAGGACAGCGTTGACGCCAAGCGCGATCCCCAGGAGCACCACGCCCAGGGCGATGCCCTGCGCGAACTCGCCCTTGCCGGTTTCCAGGGCGATGGCCGTGGTGATGGTGCGGGTGTGCCACTTGATGTTGCCGCCCACCATCATGGCTATGCCCACCTCGGACACCACGCGCCCAAACGCTGCCACGGCCCCTGCCAGCACCCCGAAGCGCGCCTCCCATAATACTCCCAGGAGCAATTGGCGCGAATCCGCGCCCAGGGTCAAAAGGCTCAGGCGCAGCCGCGAATCCATCTGCTCCACGGCCGAGGCCGTGAGGCTCACGATCATGGGCAGGGCCAGCAGCGTCAGGCCCAGAGCCATGCCGGGCACCGTGAACAGCAGGCCGAGTTCGCCCAACGGCCCCCGGCGCGACAGCATGGCGTACACCAGCAGGCCGATGACCACCGTGGGGAAGGCCATCAGGGCGTCGGAAATCATGCGCAGGATACGCCGCCCGGGAAAACGGAAGTATCCCAGGCAGAAACCGGCGGGAAGTCCTGGAATAAGGGCCGCGCCCATGGCCAGAGCGGTGGCTTCCAGGGTGGCGGAGACGGCGGAAAAGGTCTCGGCGTCGCCGGAGGCCAGAAGGCCTCCGGCGCGCGAAAGACCATCGAGCAGATAGTTCATTATTTTCCGGCGTTGGGGAAAAAGAGCTGTTTGTTCATGAGTTTGAAGTCACTGATGACCTTCTGGCCCTCGGGGGAGGCGATCCAGGCGGCGAAGGTTTCCGCAGCGGCCAGTTTGGCCTTGGGGCATTTCTCGGGGTTCAGGGTCAGCACGCTGTACTGGTTGCGCAGGGAGGGGTCTCCCTCCACCAGGATGCCCATGCTCTTGGACTCCGGAGAAGATTCGAACTGGATCCAGGTGCCCCGGTCGGCCAGGACGTACCCGCCCTTTTCGGCGGCCATGCGCAGACATTGAAGCATGCCCTGCCCGCTGGATACGTACCAGGTCTCCTTGTCCGGGGCTTCCATTCCCGCCACTTTCCAGAGCTTGAGCTCGGCCATGTGCGTTCCGGACTTGTCGCCGCGGCTCACGAAGGTCGCCTTGGAAGAGGAAAGGCTCTTCAAGGCGTCGGCCACGCTCTTGCCCTTCACCTTGGCCTGGTCGGCCTTGGGACCGACCAGCACGAAGTCGTTGTACATGATCTGCGTTCTGGCCTTGCCCGCGCCCTCTTCCATGAACTTCTTCTCGGCGTCTGGGGCATGCACCATGAGCAGGTCCGCATCGCAGTTCTTGCCGATCTCAAGGGCCTTGCCCGTGCCCACTGCCACCCAGCGCAACTCGATTCCGGACTTCTTCTTGAACGCCTCGGCCAGAACGGGCAAGAGGCCCGTGTCCTCAGTGCTGGTGGTGGTGGCCATCATCAGGACCTTGTCCTGTGCCAGCACCGGGATTGCGCACATGAGAACACACATGGCGACAAACGCCTGTATTGCCTGCTTCATTTCGCCTCGCCTCCTATGACATTTCTGACAGACTTGCCAGATCAATACAACTTATGTCAATCAAACCACATGACAGTACATGAATCGGACCTCGCTCTTTTACCGTGCAGGCAGTTCAAGGACGGCTCCTGGCGTACCTTCCAGGACGAGGCCGCCCCGGAAATTCCCGTGTCCCTGGCCGTCGAAGGCGGCAGGGACAAAACCCTTTGGGCCTTCCCCGATGCGCTGGCCGACCTGGCGCTCGGGCATGCGCTGCTGGACATCTGTCCGGCGGGCATGATCCCCGTGTTGACCACCCTGGGAGCCCGGGATTTCAGCGTGCGCTTCGAAGCGGGTTCGCCCCCCGCCGCGCCCGCATGGCCGGGCGCGCTTTCCCCGGAAGACGTGCTGCGGGGCGCGGCGCAGTTCATGGGAATGGCCGGGCGTTGGGACGCCACAGGCTGCTTCCACCGGGCCGCCCTGTACGACCCGGCCCAGAAGAGCTTCGTGCACCACGTGGAAGACATCGGACGCCACAACTGCCTGGATCGCCTGGCGGGCTGGGCTCTGTCCGGACGCCACCCTCTGGCCGGGCAGGTGCTGTACGTCACGGCGCGCGCCACGGCCTCGCTGGTGGGCAAGGCCGTCCGTTCCGGGTATGCGGTCATGGTCAGCCGCTCGGCAGTGACCACGGCCGGTGTCGAGACCGCCCGCAAGGCAGGCATGACCCTTCTGGGCTTCTCCCGAGAGAACCGCTTCAGCATCTTCACGGACACGCATGACCGCATCGGCGACGGGTCCTGACACCGCGGTCATCCTGGCCGGAGGGAAGAGTCGCCGCCTGGGCAGGGACAAGGCCGCCGTGCACATCGAGGGCCAGCCCATGCTGGCCCGGATGGTCGCGCTCGCCCGGCGCTTCTGTCCGAACGTGGCCGTCTCCGGGCGCGATCCGGCCCCCCTGGTGACCGGCGTGCCCTGGTTCCTGGATGAATCTCCCGGCCTTGGCCCCATGGGAGGGATCATCACCGCCCTGGAGCGCTTCCAGACGCCCTGCCTCGTCCTCTCATGCGATCTTCCCCTGCTGGACGCCGGCACCTTGAACACCCTGCTGGAGGCGTGGCGAGTGCGCCCCGCCAATGCGGTGCTCACCACCTTCGAACAGATCGAAACGGGGTTCATCGAGGCCCTGGTCTCGGTCTACGAGCCCGAGGCGGCCGTATTGCTGCGCCGCGCCAACGAAGAAGGCTGCCGGAAGCTCTCACGAGCCATACCGGCAGCCCATCGTCATTGCGTGCCCTATTCAGTGAAGGAGGCCCGCCCCTTCTTCAATGTGAACACCCCTGCCCAACTGGCCGAGATACTCGCCTGACGGCCTGTCCGCCCGTTCCCGGGCGTACTGTTCCGGACAGCGCTTTCTCTGGCCTCTCGCTCCTGCCGAAGGCGAGGCAAGGACGCTCAGGGCATGTCCGGGCATGTGCGCAGCGTCCCCAAAATCAAAGCCTCGTCATCTCGAAAACAACTCGCGGAATTCTTCTCGCCCCTGAAAAACACCGTCATGTTTTTCAGGGGCGCTTCACTAGCTGCTCCTGAAGGAACTGATCAGGGCCTCCAACTGCCTGGAGCGCTCGGCCAGTTCAGCGACTCCCTGGGACGATCCGCGCATTCCGTTGGCCGTGGAGGAGGTAATCCGGCTCACTTCCTCAACGATGCGGTTGATCTCTTCGCTGGAGGCCGACTGTTCCTCCGAAGCGGCGGCGATGGACTGCACCTGGGCGGTGGTTTCATCCACCAGGGAGACGATCTCCTCGAGCGCGCGCCCGGACTGTTCCGCCAGGTCCGAGGCGTTTTTGGCGGCTCCGGCCGCGGACTTGACCCGGTCCACGTTGCGGGTGGTCCCGTTCTGGATGGCGTGGATGGAATCGCCCACTTCCTTGGTGGCGGTCATGGTCTTTTCGGCCAGCTTGCGCACTTCGTCGGCCACCACGGCAAAACCGCGACCGGCGTCACCCGCCCGCGCGGCCTCGATGGCCGCGTTCAGGGCCAGCAGGTTGGTCTGGTCGGCAATGTCGGAAATGACGCTCATGATGCCGCTGATGGAACGGGCCTGTTCGCCCAGGGTGGACATGTCCTGTTCCAGTTCTCCCGCCATGCGGTCCACCTGACCGATGGCCGAGACCGCGCGGCTGACCACGCCCTTGCCCTCCTCGGCCTTGCCCTTGGCCAGGGATGCCTGTTGGGCCGCGTTGGAGGCGCTTCGGGCCACCTCGAGCACCGTGGCGTTCATCTGTTCCATGGCGGTAGCCGCCTCGGCGGTGCGACGCTCCTGGACGCTCATGTCCTGGCTGGTGAGGTCGATCTGGCGCGAAAGCTGCGTGCTGACCACGCTTATGCCCTGCACGACTCCTTCGAGCTGAACGGCCGCCGAAAGCATACCCTCGCACCGAGCCGCTTCGGCCTGCC
Organism: Acidobacteriota bacterium; assembly: GCA_046566965.1. Lineage (GTDB taxonomy): Bacteria > Desulfobacterota > Desulfovibrionia > Desulfovibrionales > Desulfovibrionaceae > Fundidesulfovibrio. The sequence goes on along the minus strand of JBKICU010000022.1, from coordinate 18,183 downwards.
CAAATGCTGTTTCCGCAGCGCACTTGGCTTCTTCCGCCAGTTTGGCCTGGATGCTGGCTTCGTGAGTTTTTTCCTGGGCCTCGGTGATCTTGGACTTGATGGCCGCCACCATGCTGCGCAGGGCGTCGGCCAGGTCGCCAATCTCATCGTTGCGCTTGACGTCGAGGTGCTCGTCGAGCTTTCCCTCGGCCACGGCCTGGGCAAAGACGATGGTGGTGGAGATGGGCCGGGTCAGCCTGCGGGAAGCGAACAGCCCCACGACCAGCATCAGCAGGCCGACCAGGGTCGCGCTGCCCAGAACGCTCCAGACGATGCCGAGCTGAGTGGCCTCGATGCTTTTGCGGTCCTTTCCGATGAACAACATGCCGCCAACCTTGCCGTCGGCCATGGTCAGGGGCCAATAAAACGTGTCGTATTCGACGTTCAGTATCGAATTGCGCGCATTGAAGACGCCCCCTTTCTGCAGGACCGTCTCGAGCACCTTGGGGTTGGCCATCTTGGTGCCCACGGCGCGTTTTCCATCACTGACGAGGGACGTGCTCACCCGGGTGTCGCCGTTGAAGATGGTGCACTCCACTCCCATGTCGCGCTTGATCTGGTCCACGAATTGATGGGTGCCCAGGTTCTCGCCAACGGACACGGCGCCCACTATCTTGCCGTCAAGTTTCACCGGAGCGCCGCCGCGAACCGACAGCTTGACCACCGTGCCCTCCTCCAGGCCCACGGACTCCTGGCCCTGGAGGCCTTTCTTGATGGCGAGCTGGTTGAGCGCGGAGTCGCCGGTCTGGTCGGAGTGTCCACGGGCCACGACGTTGCCCTTGGCGTCGGTGATGGTCAGGAAATCGATCCCGGTTTTCTCGAGGATGGTCTTGGCGTGTTTTTTCAGGAATGCGGAGTCGCCCTTTTCGATGGCCAGGGCAATGGCAAGATCGGAAGCGATCAGAAATGTCTCTGCCAGAGTCGCTTCTTTCAGGCTCTGAAGCTTTGACTCGACGGACTTCTGCCGGGCTTCGAGTTCCAGTACGGCTTGCCGGTCAAACCCATCTGATATGAAATAATTAGTGGTAAAAAAGATGCCAAGGCTCACCACGACAATACTTGCCACCAGAAGCAGCGCTATCTTCAAAGAGAACGAGATACGCATGACGACCCCTTTGCTGATGATACCCCCAACCGCTCGGAAAAATTACGCCATTATTGTAGACATGTAAACACATGACACCATGGGGAATCATATTTGCCGCCGCATCGGCGCCGAAAGCGCGCGGCCACAACCAGAATACACGTCAACAAGGAACACGCATCGAGAAGGGTTCCCGGTCATGAACGCAGGCAGACGAATACCTCCGCGCCACGGAGCGGAATCTGCGGGGCAACCTGCCGGGAATCAGTCCTTTGATTCGAAATGACACAGAACGATCACCTTCCCGCATATTTCGTCTGAAATATGGGAAACAAAAAAGCCCGGCTCCGCGACAGCGGAACCGGGCAAAAACGCGAAGGGAATGAAATTGCTACTCGGGCTTGGCCTGCTGCATGAGCTCCATGGCCTGGAGAAGCTTGGCGGCCTGCTCGGGATTTTCAACCTGGGTGGAAAGATAGGAAGCCTTCTGCGCCATTTCCATGATCATGGTGCCCATGACCATACGCTTGGACTTTGCAGGCAGATTCTCAAGTTCGGCCATCTTGGCGTCCATGGTGCCGATCTTGGTGCTGATCCCGCTCACGTCCTTGGAGAGAACGTTCAGATTCTGATTGGCCTTGAAGAACAATACGCCGGCCAGAAGAACTGCCACCAGTGCCAGCAACAGAGCCATGCGGCTGATGTCCTGGGACGTTTTTGCATTGAGTTCCGACATCGAAGGCACGTCATTCTCCTTAGTGTTGCGGTAATCGTCCATGGAAACAACCTTTTCCTCGGGCTTCATGTATATCCTCCTTCCGATTTTGCCGCGCATAGAGCCCGTCCAGGGCCATGTTTCGAAGATTGTGTCATTTTTATCCCAATCTGTCTAGACCGAGGCCCAACGGGTCGGGAGGCGGACAGCACTACGAATTTATACGTAAAAGCCCCTGAAGCGAGGCTCGGTCGAGGACCCGACCGACCTGAACCGCCAAGTCTCCAGCGGCTTCAAGCGCCTTCGTGATGGGTTCGAGAAGATCCTCCGGAACGGCCAGAACCAAGCCGCCTGAAGTCTGCGCGTCGAAGACCAGATCCAGGAGCAAGGGGTCTGTGCCTTCTCCCACGACGCAGGCATCGGCGAAATATTTGCGGTTTGCATGACTGCCCGCTGGTACAAAGCCCTGACGCGCCAGATCGTAGGCAGCTGGAATCACAGGCGCGGAGTTGGCGAAAAGTTCGACTTCGAAGCCTGAAGCCTTGGACATCTCAAGCAGGTGTCCACCCAGACCGAACCCGGTGACATCCGTAGCCGCCTTCAGTTTGTGTTCACGGATGAGTCTGCCCGGCACGCTGTTCAACCGCGCGGCCACCTGCCAGATTGCATCTTCGAAGCGGTCTGAATCTGGAAGCGAGGCCTTGACCGCCGTGGCCAGAATCCCGGTTCCCAAAGGCTTGGTGAGCAGCAGCCGGTCACCTGGACGAAGCCCCCGGTTGGTGGCGAAGCGGTCGGGATCGGCCACCCCGGATACCGCAAGGCCGTATTTGATCTCCGAGTCCTCCACGCTGTGGCCGCCGGCCATGGCGGCCCCGGACTCCCTGATCTTGGAGAACCCGCCGCGAAGCACTTCCTTGAGAACATCAAGAGGCATGCACTTTGCCGGGAAGCACACGATGTTCATGGCCGACAAAGGCTCTGCGCCCATGGCGTAGATGTCGGAAAGGGCGTTGGCTGCGGCAATCTGGCCGAAACGGAAGGGATCGTTCACCACGGGCGTGAAAAAATCCACGGTCTGCACCAGGGCCTTGCCGGGCGGAAAGGACAAGACGGCCGCGTCCTCGTTGTCGCCTGTTCCGGTGAGCAACCGAGGATCATCAGCGACATCGAGATCGCGAAGAACTGCCGCCAGGTCCCCCGGGGCGAGCTTGGCGGCTCAACCGGCGGCTTTGACGGTATCCACGAGGCGCAGAGGCTTGGACACGGAATCTACCCTTTGCTGGAATTGAGAAAATCGATGAAGTAGCGCATGGCGGGAAAGAGATGCCGTTTGGCATGGCGTACGATCTGAAACGAACGCTGCATGTGCAACCCTGGGATGTCCAGGGGTATCAAGTCGCCCTTGGCCAGACACGGGGCGGCCGCGATCCGTGAGGTGACGCAAAGCCCCAGACCGTGCAGGGCGCACTGGACAACCGCCTCGTGGCTGCGTGCCTCGATGACCGGTGTAAAGGACCGCAAATCAAATCCTAGCGATGACAAGGCCATCTCCAAGGCTCGTCTGGTGCCCGATCCTTGTTCACGCAAGACCCAGGGCCACTGGTGCAGGATGTCAGCGGGCAGATGATCGGCGCCGGACTTCAAAAAAGCCTGGTACTCCGGGAGGGTTCGCGAACACGCAATAATCAGGTCGTCATCCTGAAGACGCGTAAAAACAAGATCGGGATCCGGGGCCGTCGCTCCGACCACGCCCAAGGCAAGCGCGCCGTTCTGGATTGCCGAGATGATCTCCTGGGAGTCGCCCACCGTAAGGCGCACCCGGACGTCCGGATAGAGTTTCCTGAATTCCGCCAGGCGTTGAGGAAGCAGGTACGTCGCGGGAATGGTGCTGCCGCCGATCAGGATTTCCCCGGCCACACGCTGTTGCAACAGGCCGATTTCGGCACTCGCACTTTCAAGCGCTGCAAATGCCTGGAGCGCGTGCCTGTAGAGTATGTCCCCGGCCTGTGTCGGCAGGATCGTACGGCCGAGCCTGTCGAAAAGCTGCGTGCCCAGTTCCTGTTCCAGCGACAGGACATGTGCGCTGATGGTTGGCTGAGACAAAAACAGGTCTTGTCCGGCCTTGGAGAAGCTGCCGAGTTCGTATACCTTGCGAAAGGCTTCAAGCCGCCTGATATCCATGGGTCAAATCAATACAATCATCTCAGCCTATAGTAAAGAACAAAAAAAAGCGGAGCAGCACGCTGCTCCGCTTCGAGACGTCACGTCTGACCCTTCTACTTGCCAGCCTGCTCAGCCGCGGGAGCTGCTTCAGTGGCTTCCTCGCGGCGGGTCAGTTCGATCACGGCCATGGGGGCGCAATCACCGACGCGGGGGAGGCCAAGCTTGTAGACACGGGTATATCCACCGCCCGCGCCGTTGAAACGGGGAGCGATCTCATCAAACAGCTTCTGCACCAGCTGGTGATTCTCGAGAACCTTGTAGGCAAGACGACGAGCATGCAGGTCGTTGCGAAGCCCAAGGGTGACAAGGCTGTCGGCAACCTTGCGCAGTTCCATGGCCTTGGTCTCGGTGGTCTTGATCTGGCCGTAGGTGAGAAGCGACCGCGCCATGTTGCGGAACATGGCCTTGCGGTGGGAGCTGGTTCTCCCGAGCTTTTTTCCGCCTTTGCTATGCCTCATTGGTCTGCTTCCTCTTCACCCATTCCTGGTATTTCGTTTCGAAGTTATCGATACGCATGCCGAAGTCGAGGCCAAGGTCTTCAAGAACACGGCGGATTTCCTCGAGGGACTTCTTGCCGAAGTTCTTGGTCTTGAGCATCTCGTTCTCGGAGCGCTGCATCAGCTCGCCAACAAGGGAAATGTTGGCGCTCTTCAGGCAGTTGGTAGCGCGAACCGAAAGCTCCAGCTCATCGATGGACTTGAACAGGTTGGGGTTCAGGTCATGGTCGTCGCCGCCGCGCGAACCTTCCGTCTCGGACTCTTTCTCGTCGAAGTTGATGAACACCGAGAGCTGGTCCTTGAGGATCTTCGCGCTGTACGCGATGGCGTCCTCGGGAGTCACGGAACCATCGGTCCAGACGTCGAGAACGAGTTTGTCGTAGTTGGTCATCTGCCCGACGCGGGCCTGCTCCACCGTGTAGGCCACCTTCTTCACCGGTGTGAAGCTGGAGTCCAGGGTGATCAGGCCGATGTCCTGGCCGATGTTTTCGTGCATGTCCGCCGGAACGTATCCCTTGCCCATGCGCACTTCGAACTCCATCTTGAGGTCGCGTGCCTCGGAGAGGGTGCAGATGTGCTGGGTAGGATCCAGAACGGTGACGTGCTGGTTGGCGCCGATATCACCGGCGGTTACGGGTCCCTGCTTGTTCACCGAAAGGGTGAGTCGCTGGGGAGCGTCCGTATTCATGGCAAGACGCACCAGCTTGAGGTTCAGCACGACATCGGTGACATCCTCGATAACGCCGGGGATGGTGGTGAATTCGTGCTGAATGCCCTCGACACTGACCGACACGATGGCCGCACCCTGCAGGGACGACAACAGCACACGCCGCAGGGCATTGCCCAGCGTGGTGCCGAAGCCGCGCTCCAGCGGTTCGCAAGTGAACCTGCCGTAGGTGGAGCTGGATTTTGAGTCGCGCGCCAGTTTTTCGGGACGCACCAGCTCGGACCAGTTGCGGGTGTTGATGAGCCTGTCGCCTGTACGGATAAGCATTGTGTCCTCTTACTTGGAGTACAGTTCGACGATGAGCTGCTCGTTCACTGCCAGCTGGATGTCTTCACGCGTGGGCATGGCGTTGACCTTGCCCTTGAAGGCGGCTCCGTCGACTTCCAGCCATACGGGGCAACCGCGGCGGGCAATGACCTGCTGGGCTTCCTGGATGGCGGGAGAGGTACGGTTCTTTTCACGCACTTCGACCACGTCGCCCACGCGGACCTGGATCGAGGGGATGGTCACGCGGCGGCCGTTCAGGATGAACAGGCCGTGGCGCACCATCTGGCGAGCCTGGTCGCGGGAGTTGGCGAAGCCCATGCGGAACACGACGTTGTCCATCCTGCGCTCAAGGTTGATGAGCAGGTTGGCGCCGGTGACGCCCTTCTGGCGGTCGGCTTCGGCGAAGTAGCTGCGGAACTGCTCTTCGAGGATGCCGTAGACGCGGCGGGCTTTCTGCTTCTCGCGAAGCTGAACGGCGTAGTCGCTCATCTTCTTGCGGATGCGGCCATGCTGGCCGGGGGCGTAGGGACGGCGCTCGTAAGCGCACTTGTCCGTGAAGCAGCGATCGCCCTTCAGGAAGAGCTTGGCGCCCTCACGGCGACAGAGACGGCATTTGGGTCCGGTATAGCGAGCCACTGTAGATGTCCTCCTGAGCTAGACCCGGCGCCGCTTAGGCGGACGGCAGCCGTTGTGGGGAATAGGGGTGACATCGCGGATGAAGCTCACCTTGAACCCGGCGGCGTTGATGGCGCGCATGGCGGCCTCGCGGCCCGAGCCGGGTCCCTTCACGAAGATGCCGACGGTACGCATGCCGTTGTCCTGAGCCTTGCGGGCGGCAGTCTCGGCAGCAACCTGGGCGGCAAAGGGGGTGGACTTGCGGGAACCCTTGAAACCGGCGCCGCCGGAGGTAGCCCAGCTCACCACGTTGCCCCGGGGATCCGTGAAGGTGATGATGGTGTTGTTGAAGGTGGCCTGAATATGGGCCACCCCAACCGGGATGTTCTTCTTCTCTTTCTTGCCAGTACGGCGCGGTCTAGCAGCCATAATAATCCTCTATTGAATAACGCGATGCGCGCTATTTCTTTTTCTTAGCCATCACGGCGCGACGGGGACCCTTGCGGGTGCGGGCATTGGTATGGGTGCGCTGGCCGTGAACCGGGAGGCCCTTGCGGTGCCGCAGTCCACGATAGCATCCAATTTCCATCAACCGCTTGATGTTGGCTGTGACCTCGCGACGAAGATCGCCCTCAACCTTATGGTTGGCTTCGATCTCTTTGCGGATGGTGTTCACTTCCTCGGAGGAAAGGTCATCAGTCCTTTTGGTCCAGTCCACGCCTGTGGTATCCAGGATCTTCAACGCAGTGGTACGCCCGATTCCGTAAATATAGGTCAGGGCGATGTCCATGCGCTTGTTCCTGGGAAGGTCGACTCCAGCAATACGGGCCACGTTTCGATACCTCGCTTAGGTTCTGGGCTTATCCCTGGCGCTGTTTGTGCCGGGGATTTTCACAGACCACCCGCAGAACGCCGTGGCGACGGATGATCTTACATTTCGGACAGAGTTTCTTTACCGAGGGCCGCACTTTCATTTTCTTTCTCCCACAAATGGGTATGGCCTACGCCGGGAGGCGCTGGCTCAAAATTTTTGGTCCGTCGCTGGTGACCACCACGGTGTGCTCGAAGTGCGCGGCCAGACTGCGGTCCTTTGTGACCGCGGTCCACTTGTCCGCCAGTATCTCCACTTCAGGCCCGCCCATGGTGACCATCGGCTCGATAGCCAGCGTCATCCCCGGCTTAAGCACCACGGCACCTGCCCCCGCAGGGACAAAATTAGGCACCTCCGGTTTCTCATGGAGATGCCGTCCAATGCCGTGGCCAACGAACCGTCTTACAACAGAGTACCCCTGGCCTTCAACATGTTTTTGGATGGCCAGGGAAATATCATACAAATTAGCCTCGACTTTGGCTTGTTCAATCCCGAGAAAGAGGGAATCCCTGGTTACCTGAAGAAGTCTGGCGACTTGATCGGGTATCTGGCCCACCGCGACGGTTCTTGCGGCGTCGCCGTAAAAACCACGGTAGATGACTCCCATGTCGAAGCTCACGATGTCACCGTCCTGCAACTCGCGGCTGGACGGAAAACCGTGCACAACTTCCTCGTTGACTGAACAGCACAGCGCAAAAGGATATCCCAGGTAGCCCTTGAAAGCGGGCTGCACCTCGAAGTCCTTGCACAACTGTACGGCCAGTTCTTCAAAGAGCATGGTCTTGACGCCGGGCCGAACGGCCTTTTCCAACTCGTCCAGGATGGCGGCGACAATGCCGCCAGCCTGGCGCATGATGTTCACTTCGGCGTCGTTCTTGATGAAAATGCCCCTGAACTTCTTCAAACTAAGCCCTGCCCTTGATGCGACCCTTGGCAAGCAGACCTTCGTACTGCCTGCTGATCATGTAGGACTCAAGCTGGCTCATGAAGTCCATGGCAACACCCACAACGATCAGTATGCTCGTGCCGCCGAAATAAAACGGCACGTTGAACTGGGCGATGAGGATCATGGGAAGCACGCACACCGCGGAGATGTACATCGAACCCCACAGGGTAAGGCGCGCCAAAACCCGGTCAAGGTATTCCTTGGTTTTCTGGCCAGGACGGATGCCGGGCACAAAACCACCTTGCTTACGGATGTTCTCCGCTATCTGCTTCGGATCAAAAATGATCGCGGTGTAGAAGTAGCAGAAGAACACGATCATGCCGATGAACAGAACGTTGTAGACGATGGAACTGGGGCTAAACCAGTTGGACACCATCTGCACCCATTCCGCCTGATAAAAGTTGGCGATGGTCGCAGGGAACAGCAAGATCGACGAGGCGAAAATCGGGGGGATCACGCCTGCAGTGTTGATGCGCAGGGGCAGGTGAGTAGTCTGCCCGCCGTACATCTTTCGACCTACCATGCGTTTGGCGTACTGGATCGGAATACGCCGTTGGCCACGTTCCATAAAGACAATTGCTACCAGCACGCCGCCCATGGCCACGATCAGCAGAAGAAGGACCAAGAGGCTCATTTCCCCCTGTCCCACAAGCTGGAACGTGTTGATGAGCGCCCTGGGAAGGCCGGCCACGATACCCGCGAAAATGATCAGGGATATGCCGTTGCCGATGCCCTTCTCAGTGATCTGCTCACCAAGCCACATCAGGAAGACTGTGCCCGCAGTAAGCGTCATCACGGTCATGAACTTGAATCCAAGACCGGGATGAAGCACCAGCGGAGCGCCAGTCGGGCTGGTCATGCTTTCCAACCCGACGGCGATGCCCAACCCCTGAATGAGGGTGATGAGCACCGTGCCGTAGCGGGTGTATTGCGTTATTTTCTTGCGGCCCTGCGCCCCCTCCTCCTTCTGCAGCCTGGCCAGCTCGGGGCTGACGACTGTGAGCAGCTGCATGACGATGGAGGCGGAGATGTAGGGCATGATGCCCAGGGTGAAGATGGAGAGCTTGTTCAGTCCGCCGCCGGAGAACATGTCGAAGAGCCCGAAAAGGGTATTCTTCGCGCTCTGGAAAAAGTCCGCCAAAGCGAGAGTATCCACCCCGGGAACCGGGACGTGGATACCCACGCGGTAAACAGCCAGAAGAAGGAAGGTCCAAAGGATCTTCTTTTTAAGCTCCGGCAGACGAGCCAGATTCTCCACGCCTTGCATTGCCACGTTAGCCTTCCGTCACGTTTTCCAGAGGCTTTGCGGAACCGCCCGCCTTGGAGATTTTCTCCAGTGCGGAAGCGCTGAACTTGTGGGCCTCGACGGTGATGGCCTTGGAAAGCTCACCGTTGCCGAGGACCTTCACCAGCGAGCCGCGGGCAACGATGCCGCGCTCGTAGATGGCGTCCAGGGTGATTTCCGTGGTCTCGGGGAAAGCCTCGACAAGCCTGTCGAGGTTCACCGGAGCGTAAGAAACCTTGAAGGGATTCTTGAACCCGCGCTTGGGCAGGCGCCTGGCCAAAGGCATCTGACCGCCTTCGAACCAAGCCTTGGTGCCGGTACCGGCACGCGCGTTCTGACCCTTGTTGCCCTTGCCGGCAGTACAACCCTGCCCGGTACCGCGACCGCGGCCGATGCGCTTGCGGTCCTTGCGTTCCTCGGGGAAGGGATAAAGCTCATGCAGTAACATCTTATTTCACCTCAATAAGGTGAGAGACCTTGAAAATCATCCCCCTGACGTCGGGAGTGTCCGGCAGGGTCTTCTCCTGACGGATCTTCCTGAGGCCAAGGGCCTCAAGAGTAGCCCGTTGCCGGGGATTGCAGCCGATCTTGCTCTTAACGAGCGTGATGGTCACTTGCCCGCTCATGGTCTTATTTCCTCGGAGTTTCCAGGGTTCTGCCACGCAGATCGGAGACCTGGTCTGCGCTGCGAAGCGAAGCCAGTCCGGCCACGGCGGCCCTGAGCACGTTGTGCGGGTTGTTGGTGCCGATGGCCTTGGTCAGGATGTCGTGCACCCCGGCGGCCTCCATAACTGCGCGGACAGGTCCGCCAGCGATGATTCCGGTACCCTTGGAAGCCGGGATGAGGACCACGCGCCCGGCGCCGAAGCGCCCCATGACCTCGTAAGGCAGGGTGCCGTCGAGGAGGGCAACCTTGATCATGGTCTTCTTGGCCTGTTCGGTAGCTTTGCGGATGGCCTCGGGAACTTCGTTGGCCTTACCCAGGCCGTATCCCACGGAGCCCTTTCCGTCGCCCACTACCACCAGAGCGCTGAAGCTGAACCGGCGGCCGCCCTTGACGACTTTGGCCACGCGGTTGAGCGACACGATCTTTTCGACATGAGTCAGTTCAGACTGTTCCATTATGAGCCCCGTTAGAATTGCAGTCCGCCCTCACGCGCGCCGTCGGCCATAGCCTTGACGCAACCGTGATAGAGGTAGCCGTTACGGTCGAAGACCACGATTTCAATGGCCTTTTCCTTGGCCTTGGCGGCCACGTCCCGGCCCACCTTGGCGGCGGTTTCCTTGTTGGGCTTGAGGGCCTCCCCGGCCTTGGACAAGGCCAGGGAGGAGGAGGAAACCAGGGTCTGGCCGGTCTCGTCGTTCACGATCTGGGCGTACATGTGCAGGTTGGAGCGATACACTACCAGCCTGGGACGCGACTGCGTGCCGGAGATCTTCTTGCGGATGCGCACCTTGCGGCGTGCACGCGCAGCTTGTTTGGTCAATTTCATGGCCAGCCCCTTACTTCTTGCCGCCAGATTTGCCGGCCTTGCGGCGAATCTGCTCGTTTTCGTACTTGATGCCCTTGCCCTTGAAGGGTTCGGGCGGACGCACGCGCCTGATGGTAGCAGCAACTTCGCCAACGAGCTGCTTGTCGATACCCGACAGGGTCAGCTTGTTGCCCTCGGCCTTGGCTTCGACGCCAGCAGGCAGGGGGTATTCGACCGGATGGGAGAACCCGACGGTCAGAACAACGGCTTTGCCGGCAACCTGGACCTTGTAGCCAACGCCGATGACCTCGAGGGTCTTGGCGAAGCCCTTGGTCACACCCTCGATGCAGTTTGCCAGAAGGGTGCGGCGCAGGCCATGCTGAGCGCGGGCGATGCGAGTGTCATCAACGCGCCCGACGCGCATGGTGTTACCCTCCATCTCATAGGAGATCTTGGGATGAGTGGGCGTGGAAAGGGCGCCCTTGGGACCCTTGACGTTCACCATGTCGTCTGAAATCTTGACTTCGACTCCAGAGGGAATGGCGATTTCTTTTTTGCCGATGCGGGACATGGCTAAATCCTCTTACCAGACTTCGCAGAGCAGCTCGCCGCCCACTTTGGCGTTCTTGGCGGCGATGCCGTCCATGATGCCGTGCGAGGTGGAGAGAATGCAGATGCCAAGTCCGTTCTGCACGCGGGGGATGTCATGGGCCCCCACGTAGATGCGGCGTCCGGGTTTGCTCACGCGCTTCAGGCCCGCGATGAGGGGGCGGCCCTTTGCGTACTTGAGCGTAATCACCAGATCGCGCCCGTCTACAGCGAATTCCTCAATGTAGCCCTGATCCTTCAGAATCCCGGCCATGGACTCCTTCATACGGGAGTGCGGCATGGCGACCTTCTTGTGCAGCGCATGGTATGCGTTGCGGATGCGGGCCAGCATATCGGCGATTGGATCGGTCACGGACATGTCGGCCTCCTACCAGCTCGATTTCCTGACACCGGGCAATTCGCCGGCCAGGGCCATGTTGCGGAAGCAGATACGGCAGATGCCATACCTGCGCAAAAACGCCCGGGCGCGGCCGCAAATGGGGCAGCGGTTGTAGGCCCGGGAAGAAAACTTGGCTTTACGCCGGGCTTTCACCTTGAGAGCAGTGCGTGCCACGGTCGATTCCTCCTACTTTCTGAAGGGCATGCCGAGAAGATCGAGAAGGACTTTGCCTTCCTTGTCGGTCTGGGCTGTCGTCACAATAGTGATGTTCATGCCCTTCACGCGCTCGACCCGGTCGATGTTGATTTCGGGAAAAATGGTGTGTTCCTTGATGCCCAGGGTGAAGTTACCCCGGCCGTCAAAGCCCCTGTCCGGCACGCCGCGGAAGTCGCGGACGCGCGGGAGGGCGAAGTTCACCAGCTTGTCATAAAAATCCCACATGCGTTCATTGCGAAGCGTCACCCGGCAGCCGACAGGCTGATTTTCACGCAGCTTGAATGCCGCGATGGACTTCTTGGCGCGGGTGATGACGGACTTCTGGCCGGCGATGGCGGTCAGCTCGGCCACAGCCTCATCGATCAGTTTGGAGTTCTGCGAGGCTTCGCCAAGTCCGATGTTCAGGGATATGAACTTGAACTTGGGAATCTGCATGGGCGACTTGTACCCGAACTCCTTTTGCAAGGCCGGCACGACCTTCTCGGAGTAGACTTGTTCGAGGCGAGTCATTGTTAGGATTCCCTTTAGCTGATTACTTCGTTGCATTTCTTGCAGAAGCGGAGCTTCTTGCCGTCTTCGGTGTACTTGTAGCCCACGCGGGTAGGCTTGGCGCACGCGTCGCACATGAGAGCAACGTTGGAGATGGCCAGAGAGGCTTCCTTCTCCTCGATGCCGCCGGCCTGGCCAGCGTACGGGTTGCCCTTGCGGTGACGCTTCACCATGTTCACCTTTTCCACCAAGATCCTGTCAGTCTTGGGAAGGATCTTCAAGACCTTGCCGATCTTGCCCTTGTCCTTGCCCGCGATGACAATGACCTTGTCGTCCTTGCGGATGCGGTACGTTTTCATACTTTCCTCAGGCTCACGCTCTAAAGGACTTCAGGGGCCAGCGAAACGATCTTCATGAAGTTTTTCAGACGAAGTTCGCGCGCCACGGGTCCGAAGATGCGGGTACCCACCGGCTCCAGCTGGTTGGAGAGCAGCACGGCCGAGTTGTTGTCAAACTTGATGTAGGTGCCGTCGGGACGACCAACTTCTTTCTTGGTGCGCACGATAACAGCCTTCATCACCTGGCCCTTCTTCACTTTGGAATGGGGCATGGCTTCCTTCACCGAGACCACGATGATGTCGCCCACCGAGGCATACCGGCGGCGCGAGCCGCCAAGCACCTTGATGCAGGCAACTTTCTTCGCGCCGGAGTTGTCGGCGACGTCGAGGACAGATTCTACCTGAATCATTTCGCCTTCTCCATGATCTTGACCAGATGCCAGCGCTTGCGAGCCGACAGCGGGCGGTGCTCAATGATCTGCACCTTGTCGCCCATGCCGCACTCGTTCATCGGATCGTGGGCCATGAACTTCTTGCGGCGGCGGATGTACTTCTTCACCAGGGGGTGCTTGACCAGGGTCTCGACGCGAACGACAATGGTCTTGTCGCCCTTGTCGGAGGTCACGATACCGGTCAGCACTCGGCGGTTGCTTTTGTGTTCTTCCATGGTTTCCTACCTGCCGCTTTTGATTTGGGTCATCACCGTCTTGACGCGGGCGATGTCCTTTTTCAGCTCGCGCAGGCGGTGGGTCTTTTCCAACTGAGCCGTGGCGTGCTGGAAGCGCAGCTTGAAGAGCTCCTCCTCGGTCTGGGAGAGCTTCTCGGCAAGCTTGGCCTCGTCGAGTTCACGAAGTTCCTTGGAGGTCAACATGGCTATGACAGCTCCTTGGTAACGATCTTGGTTTTGATCGGCAGTTTGTGCTGAGCGCGCTTCAGGGCCTCGATCATGACGGCCATTTCCACGCCCTTGACTTCATACAGCACGCGACCGGGCTTGACCGGAGCGCACCAGCCAACCGGAGAGCCCTTACCGGAACCCATGCGCACTTCAGCGGGCTTGGAGGTAACCGGGAAGTCCGGGAAGATGCGGATCCAGACCTTACCGCCGCGCTTGATGTGGCGCATGATGGCGATACGGGCGGACTCGATCTGCTGGCTGGTCAGTTTGCCGTGTTCCACAGCCTTGATGCCGACTTCGCCGAAGGAGATCTCGGTGCCGCCGGTGGCGGGACCGTCAAGACGGCCCTTCTGGCGCTTGCGGAATTTCGTTCTGTTGGGGGAGAGCATTATTGTGCGACCTCGCTATCCAGAATCTCGCCCTTGAAGATCCAGACCTTGACGCCGATGACGCCGTACGTGGTCTTGGCGGTGGCCAAGCCGTAGTCGATGTCGGCGCGCAGGGTGTGAAGGGGCACGCGACCATCGCGGTACCATTCGGAACGGGCGATTTCAGCACCGGCCAGGCGGCCGGCGCAAAAGACTTTGATGCCCTCGGCGCCAAACTTGCGGGCCAGACCCACGGTGCGCTTCATGGCACGGCGGAAGGCGACGCGGCGCTCCAGTTGGAGGGCGATGTTCTCGGCGACAAGCTGGGCATCGGTTTCGGGACGGCGGATTTCGTTCACTTCGACGGCGAATTCGCGGCCGAAGCGCTTCTTGAGATCCGCGCGCACCTTCTCGATCTCGGTGCCCTTGCGGCCGATGACGATGCCCGGACGGGCGGTGTGGATGACAAGCTTGATCTTGCCACCGGCGCGTTCGATCTCAATCCTGGAAATTCCGGCGTGGAACAGCGAGGTCTTGACGAACTTGCGGATCTTGCTGTCCTCGAAAACAAAAGCGGGATATTCCTTCTTGGCGAACCAGCGGGAAACCCAGTTCTTGTTGTAGCCCAGGCGGAAGCCGTACGGGTGTACTTTCTGACCCATGGCCCCTACTCCTTCTCTTCCTCGACCACCACGGTGATGTGGCTGGTACGCTTGAGGATGCGGTTGGCACGGCCCATGGATCGCGGCATGATACGCTTCCAGGTGGGGCCTTGGTTCACGATAACTTCCTTCACCTTCAGCGTATCCACGTCGGCGGACATCTGTTCAGCGTTGGACAGGGCCGAATGCAGCACCTTCTCGATTATCCAGGCGGCCTTTTTGGGGGTGAACTTGAGGATATTCATGGCTTCCTCAACGCCCCGGCCCTTGATGGTCTCCGCAACGAGGCGGGCCTTCTGGGGGGAGACCCGGATGTACTTGGCTATGGCTTTGGCTTCCATGGCTTAGGCTCCCCTACTTCTTGCCCTTGGTCTTCTTGTCGGCCGCGTGGCCGTGGAAGGTCCGGGTGGGCGAAAATTCGCCCAGTTTGTGCCCGACCATGTTCTCCGAAACGAAGACCGGGATGAATTTGCGACCGTTGTGCACGGCGAAGGTGAGGCCGACCATCTCGGGGAGGATGGTGGACCGGCGGGACCAGGTCTTGATCACGCGGCGATCCTGAGTGTCGTTGGCCTTCTCCACCTTGGCGACGAGGTGGCCGTCCATGAAGGGGCCTTTTTTGAGCGACCGAGGCATGTTCTACGCTCCTACTTCTCGTTGCGGCGTTTGACGATGAGCCGCGACGAGGCCTTCTTACGATTTCTGGTCTTCTGACCCTTGGCCGGCTTGCCCCAGGGAGAAACGGGGTGGCGTCCACCGGAGCTCTTGCCCTCGCCGCCGCCCAACGGGTGGTCGACGGGGTTCATGGCCACGCCGCGCACCTTAGGACGTTTGCCCAGCCAGCGGTTACGACCGGCCTTGCCGATGGAAACCTTCTCGTGGGTCACGTTGCCGACCTGGCCGACAGTAGCGATGCAAGCGGCCAGGACGTTGCGCACCTCGCCGGAGGGCAGGCGCAGCAGAGCGTACTTGCCTTCCTTGGCGACCAGCTGGGCATAGGTTCCGGCAGCGCGGCACATCTGGCCGCCGCGGCCGGGCTGCATCTCGATGTTGTGCAGCAGGGTGCCGACAGGAACCTTGCTCATGGGCATGGCGTTGCCGGGCTTGATGTCGACGGATTCGCCGGCAAGAAGCATGTCACCAACATTTATCCCGACTGGCGCGAGGATGTAACGCTTTTCGCCGTCAGCATAGTGCAGAAGAGCGATACGAGCGGAACGGTTGGGATCGTACTCGATGGAGGCAACCTTGCCAGGGATATCGAACTTGTCGCGGCGGAAGTCGATGATGCGGTACCGGGTCTTGTTACCGGCGCCGCGGCGACGAGAAGTGATTCGCCCCTGGTTGTTGCGGCCGGACTTCTTGCTCATGCCCTCGGTGAGGGAGCGCTCCGGCGTGGCCTTGGTGATCTCCGCGAAATCGGAGACGGTCTGGAAGCGCCGTCCAGCGGAGGTGGGTTTAAGCGTACGCACGGCCATGGCTAGACTCCCTCGAAGAATTCGATCTTGTCACCCTCGGCAAGGGTCACGTAGGCCTTCTTGTAGCCGGGGACGTGAGCCGTGGGGCGGCCGCCGCGGGTCCGCTTCAGGGGACGGCGGCGCACGACGTTGACCTCGGTGACCTTCACCTTGAAGGCCTCCTCGACAGCGGCCTTGATCTCGATCTTGTTGGCCAGAGGGGCAACAAAGAAGATAACCTGATTGGAATCTTCCTTGGCCTTGGTGGCCTTTTCCGAGACCAGGGGTTTCAAAAGAATGTTCGCGTAGCTCATGGCTATTTCAACCTTTCCTGAACGGCCTCGGCCGCGCCTTGCACCATCACCAGCTGGGGGTGCTTCAGCAGATCGTAAACGTTCAGCATGTCCTGCCGAACAATCTTGATGCCAGGAAGGTTCCTGGCGGAGAGCTCGACATTGTTATTGGAATCGCCCAGGACAATCAAGGCTTTTTTCAGCCCGAGGCTCCCGGCGACACCGGCGAAGAGCTTGGTCTTGATCTCAGGCAGATCGAACTTGTCCACAAGTATGAGGCTCTCTTCGGCAACCTTGGTGGACAGAGCCATCTTGAGCGCCAGAGTCCGGATCTTTTTGTTGACCTTGAACTCGTAGCTGCGCGGCTGCGGTCCGTGCGCGATGGCGCCGCCCCTCCAGATGGGGGAGCGCTTGGCGCCGGAACGGGCGCGACCGGTGCCCTTCTGGCGCCAGGGCTTGGCGCCGGAACCGGCCACGAAAGAACGGGTTTTGACTTTGTGGGTGCCGGTGCGCTTGGCAGCCAGCTGGGCCCGGATCACGAGGTGCAGGATCTCGGGGCGAATCGCCACCTCGAACACCTCGGGAGCCAGATCCATCTGCCCCACTTCCTTATTCGTCTGATCGAAAACCTTAACGGTGGCCATTGGCTACCCCTGCTTGCGGATCATCACCAGGCCGTTGCGGTGACCCGGGACCTGGCCTTTGACCAGGATGATGTTGTTTTCCGGCCGGATGTCGAAGACCTCCAGATTGATGCTGGTCACGGTGCGAGCACCCATGTGACCGGCCATCTTCTTGCCCTTCATGACTTTGCCAGGCTCGGTGTTGTGACCGATGGAGCCACCGGAGCGGTGAGCCTTTTCGGTGCCGTGCGTGGCTTTCAGACCATGGAAGCCATGGCGCTTCATGGGGCCCTGGAATCCTTTGCCGATAGATGTGCCGGTGACCTTGATCTTGTCGCCGGGGGCGAAGATGTCGACGGTGATTTCCTGTCCGGCCTCGTAGCCGTCCACGGAATCAAGGCGAATCTCGCGCAGCTGATTGTAGAAGCCCTTGCCGACCTTGGCCTGATGGCCGCGTTCGGGCTTGTTGAGCTTCTTTTCCTCGCGTTCTTCGAACCCGAGCTGCAGGGCGGTGTAGCCGTCCTTCTCCTGGGTCCTGATCTGCATCACCGGACAGGGGCCGGCGGCGATAACCGTCACCGGAACCACCGAGCCGTCATCGCTGAACACGCGGGTCATGCCCAGCTTGCGGCCGATGATGCCAAGGGTTGTCTTGGCCATGATTCTCTACCCCTTCCTTTAAAGCTT
Source organism: Acidobacteriota bacterium (assembly GCA_046566965.1). Taxonomy (GTDB): domain Bacteria; phylum Desulfobacterota; class Desulfovibrionia; order Desulfovibrionales; family Desulfovibrionaceae; genus Fundidesulfovibrio. Next base: position 423 of record JBKICU010000022.1, on the reverse strand, counting down.
GATTTCGACGTCGACGCCTGCGGGCAGGCTGAGCTTGCCCAGGGCGTCCACGGTCTGCTGAGTCGGTTCCAGGATGTCGAGCAGGCGCTTGTGGATGCGCATCTCGAACTGCTCCCGGGATTTCTTGTCCACGTGAACGGAACGGTTGACCGTGTTCTTGTGGATGTTGGTGGGCAGCGGGATAGGCCCGGCAATGCCCGCACCGGTGTTACGGGCGGTATCAACGATCTCGGCTACGGCTTTGTCCAGGATGCGGTAGTCGTAAGCCTTGAGCTTGATACGAATGCGGTCGCTGTTCATTGTACGGTTACTCCATGATCTCGGTAACGACACCGGCGCCGACGGTGCGGCCGCCTTCGCGGATGGCGAAGCGCAGACCGGTCTCCATGGCGATGGGGGCGATGAGCTCGACGTTGAAGGTGG
>JBKICU010000021.1:0-154732 GCA_046566965.1 Acidobacteriota bacterium | reverse complement strand
GCTCTGCCGGATGATCGGCGCTTCATAGCCCTCTGTGGAAGCGCAGGCAACTACTCCAGGCGGGGCGCTCAGGCAAGAGGGGGAGTGGGGCTTGGTGGAAGGGAGAGGAGTCGAACAGCCTCCACGATGCTATCGTTATTGTTTGCTTTGGTCGATGGAGGAAAGGTGGATAATACAGAGTGTATCGATTCTTGACTTGAGTTTCGCCTGGATGGTATTTGTTGGTGCGTTCGATTGCAACTTCCTTCTTTTTGTCAGGTGGGTGCCATGGCGAAAGTCGATGAGATCGGAATATGGTCGAGGGAAAAACTGCTTCTTTTGAATGAATATTTAGGGGCTTACGCAAATATTATGAATACACAACGCCCTAGCCCGGGAAAGCCGAGCGGGTGGCTGAAAGCGGTTCACTACATTGACGCATTTGCAGGTTCAGTGACCCCATGGGACAAAGAAGCCCAAGAATATATTGATGGCTCGCCATTGGTAGCTCTAAAAACCGTACCCGGTTTTGACAGGTACGTGTTTATTGACTGCGATGAGAAGCGTTTGAATGAGAATGTTGCTCCACTGATGAAAATGTTCAATGGTAATAATATTGAATTACACCACGGAGATTGCAATGATGTGCTGGTGAGAGATATTTTGCCAAAATTCACGCCGTATGGAAAAGAGCGAGGATTCGCATTTCTTGATCCGTATGGTTTGCAATTGAATTGGTCCACAGTTGAGGCAATCGGAAAGTCCAGGGTTTTTGATGTATTTATAAACTTTTCTGTTATGGGTATCATACGGCAGTTGGGTGATAAGCCTCCCTGTGCAGCTGATCAGCAAAAAATATCGATGGTGATGGGCCAGTCTGATTGGTTTCATCATGTTTATCAAGAAAGTCAGCAATTAACCTTGTTTGATATTGGGCCTCAGTTTGAACGGAGAAGCGATCAACTGGCAGAGAGACTTTGTGAGCTTTATAGAGATCAGCTGAAAACTTGTTTTGAGCATGTTAGTGACGGGGTACTCATGAGAAATTCAAAAGGTGGCCCACTGTATGCCCTGATTCTTGCGAGTCATGCAAAGCTGGCCAAGGATAAGATGCATGAAATATTTGGTAGGTTTAATCGAAAGAAAAGGATGCACGGCAAATCTTGACTTAACGCTCTTCCATGTCTCATAGTCGCAGCCTTCTGGAGGACTACCATGGCATGGTCTAAAATTGAATGGACGGAAGCGAGTTGGAACCCCCTTACGGGGTGTAGCAAAGTCAGTCCTGGCTGCAAGAATTGCTACGCTGAGCGAATGGCTAAACGCCTGCAAGCGATGGGCAATCCCAACTATAAAGATGGCTTCAAGCTGTCCCTCCATGAACACGCAATCAACACTCCCCTTTCCTGGGCTTCTCCTCGTGTCATTTTTGTCAACTCCATGAGTGACCTCTTTCACGAAGATGTTCCACTCGCCTTCATCCGCAAGGTATTTGGAACAATGGCAATGGCCAAACAGCACGTTTTCCAATTGCTCACAAAGCGGTCAACCAGATTGGCCGAGTTAGCCCCGGAATTGAATTGGCCCAAGAATGTCTGGATGGGAGTTAGCGTTGAAAATGGCGAGTATGCCTATCGAATCGACAACCTGAGAAAAGTGAACGCAGCCGTTCGCTTTCTCTCCCTGGAACCGTTGTTGGGTAGTGTGGGCAAGATTTCACTCGAAGGGATAGATTGGGCAATCGTTGGCGGAGAATCCGGTCCTGGGGCAAGGCCCATGCAAGAAGAATGGGTGACGGAAATCAGGGACCAATGCCTGCAAAGCGGCGTGGCATTCTTTTTCAAGCAGTGGGGCGGGGTCCGCAAAAAAAAGGCTGGTCGCGTCCTGCAAGGTCGGACCTGGGAACAGATGCCCCAGAACCAATGCCGGTTGCAACGAGCAGCCAGTTTCTAAATGCTATCAAATCAAAACGGCCGGGTTATCCCGGCCGTTTTGATTTGGACTACCCGATGGGATCCCCCTTGGCGAAGCTGGGCTCGTGCAGGGGGATGATGATGTCGGCCATGTCGCGGCATTTGAGCACGATGTCGTAGGCTTCCTTCACGTCCAGGCAGGTGGACGGCGGGACGACTTCCATCCCGAGCCCCTTCACTTCCTTGGGCGGGTAGAAGTTGTCCATGATGCAGCAGAAGGAGGTGATGAGCGCCTTGCCCTTCTGGGTGTCCACCATCACGCTCATGCCGCCCTCGGTGTGGGCCGGGGTGTGGATCATCTTTACGCCGGGCACCACCTCGGTGTCTTCGTTCAGCGCCACGATCTGCCCGTTTTCCTCCACGTCCAGGATGAAGTCCTCCTGGTAGCGGTAGTCCATGGGGTGCGGGTCGTGGCAGATTTCCAGCTCCTTCTCGTGCACGTAGATCTTGGCGTTCTCGAACTTGTAGTCGTTCTCGCAGTGGTCGCGGTGCAGGTGGGTGTGGATGACGATGTCGATGTCCGCCGGGGTCAGGCCGAAGCGGGCCAGGCCCTCCTCGATGGTCTCGATCTTGCCGCCGATGAACTCCTCGCGGTCCGGGGTGACGATGGGCTTCAACTCGCCCGTGTCCACCAGGATCTTCTTGTCCCCGCCCAGGATCAGCCAGGCGTACAGCGGGATGACGTAGGGGGTGCCCATCTGCTGCTGATAGGTCATGAAGCCTTTGTCGAAACGCTTGGAACCCGCCACGATGGGGTGGATTGTGTAGGTGGCGCTCATAAATTCTCCAGGGATGATCGTGATCTGTGGGGAGCAGATAGCCATTGCGGGGGAGAGTGGCAAGCCTGACCGGAACGGTAGGAATCAGATGAGACCCAGCTGTTCTTCCTTGCGCACGGTCTTGGCCACCAGATGCGAGCGGCTGGCCGCGTGCAGATCCAGCTTTTTCAAAAGACGCGATGGTTTCAGCATCAAAAGCCGTCCGTAGAGTTCGCGCTTCTCGGCGTGGCTGAGATACAGGCGGGACTTGGCGCGGGTAAGCCCCACATAGAACAGGCGCTCCTCCTCGCGCTCGTCGGGCGGGGTCTCGGAGGCGGAGAGCTTGCCGGTCAGCATGCCCATCCCGGCAAACGGCAGGATGCCGTCCTCCAGGGCGGGCATGAACACCACCTCGAACTCCAGCCCCTTGGAGGCGTGCAGGGTCATGATGCGCACCTTCTCGGCTCGCCGCCCCACCAGTTCCAGCTCGCTCTGGGCGTTGACGTGGCTCAGAAGCCCGGCCCAGCCGCCGTGTTTTGTGTAGGCGTCCACCAACTGGCCGAACTCCGGGCTCTGCCAGAAGAGGTGGTCGAACGGCGCGACGTCGCGCAGGTAGAAGGCGATCTCTTTCGGCCCCTTGGCCAGCACCCGGTCCGGGCAGGCCAGGGTGAGCGCGCCCTCCATCCCGGCCATGCCCAGGAAACGCCCGGCCGCGTTCAGGATGGCCTTCACCCGCGAATCCGCCCAGAAGGCCTCGGACTCGGGCACGGAGCACGGCACGCCGAAACGCGTCAGCACCTTCTGGATGGGCTCCATGAGGCCCCGGAAGCGCACCAGGATGGCGATGTCGCCGGGGGAGAGGTCGTGGTGCTTGCCCCGGCTGAGCGTGCTGGAGGTCGGCCCCAGGAGCTGGCGGATCTTCTCGGCCATCCAGGAGACCTCGCGCAGGGCTTGCGGGGCTGTGAACTCCATGATCTCGCCCAGGTCGCGGCCTTTGCCGGAAGACGCCTGGGAGCGCATGGCCTGGAGCGTGCGCGAATTCGGGAACAGACCGTGGGCCAGATCGAGGATGGGCTGGGTGGAGCGGTAGTTCTCCTCCAGGGCCACCACGGACAGGTCGCGCCAGAAGCCCTGGAGCTCGCGGGCCACGTCCGTGACCGCGCCCCGGAAGCCATAGATGGACTGGTTGGGATCGCCGATGCCGAAGAAGGAGCGCGACTGCCCGTCGGCCAGGGCGCGGATGATGGCCAGCTGCAGGGGCGAGAGGTCCTGCACTTCGTCGGCCAGCACGTGCCGGAACCGGTTCTCATAGATGCCGGACTCTATTTTTTCCAGCCAGAACTCCAGCAGGTCGGTGTAGTCGGCCAGATTCCAGGAGGCCTTCTGCTTGGCGTAGCGCGCGGCGTGGTCCTCGAGGGTGTGTCCGCCCGCGGGTCCGCCGGGATGAGCGGAGGCCTGGAAAAGAGGTGCGGCGGAGGCCCTCGAGGCGTCCACGCGGGTGTTGCCTGAAAGTCCCCCGGAAGCGCCGCCGGGAGCGTGTGCCGGCATGCCGTCCTCGGCGCTGCCTTCGGCGGGATGCTCCAGCGCGGCCTTGGGCTGGCCCGGAGCCTTGGGCCATACGGGCAGGGGGCGGCGGCGCATGCGTTCGCGGTCGATGGTCAGTTGCTGCCAGGCCTGCTTGAGCCTGGGGCCGGTCAGCTCCGGGTTGACCTCGGCGAACAGCCTGCGCGCGGCCTCGTCGGACAGGAGCACCGGCTTCTCGCCGTAGGCTTCGGTCCAGTATTCGTGGGCCAGGGCGTGGAGCGTGTCGGCCCGTACGGGCACGTCGCCCAGGCGGTCCTTCAGCTCCTGGGCGGCGCGGCGGGTGAAGGTGACCACCAGGAGCGACGCGGGGTCCGCACCGGGCCGGGGCCTGTCCCCGGTGTCGCCTTCCAGGAGGTGGCGGATGCGCGCGATGAGGGTGTGGGTCTTGCCGGTGCCGGGTCCGGCCAGCACCAGCAAACGCTGGTCGGTGCAGGTGGCGGCGTGGCGCTGGCGTTCGTTCAGGGAGGGGGGCGGGGGACTGCTGGTCCTGGAAGTTCTGAGGCTCTCGACGGCGGCGGCTTCACCGGCGCGGGCGTCGTCGGCGCTTGAGTCCGAGGCCTGACGCTCCGCATGGTCCGCTGCTTCTCCCGACGGACCGTCACCCGGACTGCCTGCAGTGTCCCCTGACTTTGGTTTGGGGGAACTGACCAGCGACGTGCCGCGAACCAGCTTTGCCAGCTCGTCCGGGCTGAACACCCGGATGCGCCCGTACTGGCCGTCGAAGCCGGGCTGGCGGAACACCTCGCCCCGGCGCATGCGCGACACCGCCTCGGCCAGGATGGGCGAATCCTTGGCCAGGTCCTCAAGCGGCGCATCCGAGAGAATGTGCAGCTCCGGCCCAAGGCGCGCAAGCAGCCGGGCCATGTGTCCCTTGACCTTCTTGGAGGTGGAACCCACCCCGTAGATCTCGCCCAGCACCTCGTTCAGCGGGATGAGCGACACGAACCCCGGCGCTCCCTGCGGCTTCACGGGCTGTTCCCGGTCGGCCAGGTCCATCACCCGGTGCAAAACGCCCACGGTGAGGGGCTTGCCGCACACCGGGCAGATGCCGCGCTTGGCCTTGGTCTCGTGCGGGTCCATGACCACGCCGCAGTCCAGGTGGCCGTCCAGGTGGTACTTGCCCTCCTCGGGGAAGAACTCCACCGTGCCCAGGAAATTGTGCCCCACGCCCTCGCCGCGAAGCGCCCGGTAGATGCCCTCGTAGGACACGGGGCCGGAGAACAGGTTGGCCTCGCGCCCGAGCTTCTCGCCGGAGTGGGCGTCGGAGTTGGAGATCAGGCGGTAGCGGTCCAGGCCGGAGACCAGCCAGTTCATTTCGGGATCGGAGGAGAGGCCGGTTTCCAGGGCGAAAATGTGCGGGGACAGGCTGCCGAAGCATTCCTCCACGGAATCGAAGCCGGATTTCGAGCCGAAGAGGGAGAACCAGGGCGTCCAGATATGGGCCGGGACCAGGAAGGCCAGGGGATCGGTCTCCAGGACCATTTCCAGCAGGTGGCGGCTGTCCAGGCCCAGGATGGGGCGGCCGTCCGAGGCCAGGTTGCCCACCCGCGCGAGCTTGGCGTTGAGCTTTTCGGCGGCCTCGAAGGTGGGCACGTAGACCAGGTTGTGGACTTTGCGGACCTTGCCGCCGCGTTTGTAGATGGAGCTTATTTCGGCGGAGAGGATGAACTTGGCGTGGCCCGGCAGCGGATACCCCTCGAGCCAGGGGATTTCCGGCTCCAGCCCCTGGGGGTCGGCCAGGCGCAGGAGCCCTTCGCCGTCCGGGACGAGCAGGGCCTTGAGCTCCTCCAGCCATTGGGGATGGGTGAAGTCCCCGGTGGCCACCACGTCCAGGCCCTTGGCCCTGGCCCATGCGGCCAGATGCCTGGGAGTCAGGCCCTTGCTGGTGGCTCGGGAATATTTCGAGTGAACGTGGAGGTCGGCCCGGTATTGATCCATGTCGCCCCGCTTTTCTATCTGGGGCAACCTAGCGTCTTCGGCCCTAGGGGGCAATACCCGAGGTGAAGCGGTCGAAGTCGGCCAGGGCCTGATCCTGGGCGTGGCGGCGCGCGGCGTCCAGGTCGTGGCGGCGGGCGGAGATGAGGCTCACCACGTCGGGGTCCAGCACGTATCTGTCCGCCTGCTCCTCCAGGATTGAGACGATGCGCGAGATTTCCATGCCGGGCCGGTAGGGGCGGTCCTCCCCCAGGGCGGTGAACACGTCGGACACGGCCAGCACACGCGAGGGCAGACTGATCTGCGAGGCGTGCCGCCCGAAGGGATATCCCTTGCCGTCCAGGCGCTCGTGGTGCTCAACCACCAGCTTGGCAACGCCCGCAAGCCCGGTGGGGCCGGACAGCGCGTGGTAGCCGTGCTCCGCGTGGAGGCGCATGGTGGCCATCTCTTCCTGATCCAGTTCGGCGGGCTTCATGATGATTTCCGCCGGGACGCCGAGCTTTCCCAGGTCGTGCAGTTCGCTGGCCACTTCCAGGCAGTCGCGGTCGTCGCCCGAGAGATGCAGCTCGCGGGCCAGGAGCATGGTGGTGGCGGCCACGCCGCGCGAATGGGTGGCGGTGAAGCGGCAGCGGAAGTCGATTACCTGGCTGAACAGCCGGGCCAGCCGTGAGACCTCCCGGCCGCAGAGCTGCGGGTTGTGCTCGTCGGGTATGTTCAGGCACTCGCGGCTGGCGGCGGTGGAAGCGGCCCTTTCCAGGAAGCCGCCCTGTCCGGCCAGGGTTTCCAGGGCTTCCACCCACCAGGGGTTGAACATGCGCCCGGAGGCCGCGCGGATTCGCTTCAGCAGGGCCTCGCGGTCGAAAGGGGTGTCAGGCGTGCGGGGCAGGAGCGTGTCCACCCGGTCGGCCAGGCACAGGAGGTTGCCAAGCTCGAGTTCCGGCGTCAGCACGGCAGGGCGCTGGCCGGTCTTGCTCCACAGGCTGTGGTGAGAGCGGACCATGTCGGCGGCGCGTTCGAATTCGGGGTAGGTGCGCAGCAGGCGGTAGCCGATTTCGGGATGGGTCTGGTCGTCGGAGTCGAAGACCAGGGCCGAGAGCCTGCCCTTGAGTGAGAATGCGCCGATGTCGTGGAGCATGCCTGCCAGGGCCAGGTCCGCGCACTCGCGACCGGGCAATCCGGCCACCTCGGCCAGTTTGGAGGCGATGCCCCCCACCCGGATGTGATGCCCGGCAACCTCAGGGCTGACCAGGTCCATGGCGCTGGATAGACATCCGACCATGTCGAAAAGTCGCATGCTCACGTCGTTACTCCGTTACAACGGAACGAGCCTAAACATTTAGCTCTGCTCTGGCAAGGAGAACGCGTCCGGGAATTCTGGACGTGCTCCGATGGATTTTTGGCTGCCCGCCCGGCTTTGCAAAAATCTCCCGAAGCACGAGTTGGTCCGGGTTTGCCCGGAAATATCAGATCGAGGCCTACACCCCCCCGCAGTCCCCCTGGTCGCCCTGGCACTTCTCGATGGCGTGCTCCATGGCGGGAAGCACTGCGGCCAGGGTCTCGCGGACGCCCTTGGGCGAGCCGGGCAGGTTCACGATCAGGCAGCTCCCCAGGAAACCCGCCATGGCGCGCGAAATCACCGCGCGCGGCGTGGACTGTATCCCAGCCAGGGCCATGGCCGTCTCGAAGCCGGGCAGGCGCTTCTCCAGCACGGCCATGGTGGCCTCCGGGGTGATGTCGCGCGGGCCGACCCCGGTGCCGCCGGTGGTCACCACGATGTCGAAGCGCTGGGTCAGGGCCAGGTCGGTCAGCAGGGCTTTGAGGCGGCGCGTGTCGTCCGGCAGGATGTGCCCCTGGATAACCGACAGGCCGAGCTCAGCCGCCACCATGTCCCCGATCAGCGGCCCGGAGGAGTCGTCCCGGAGCCCGGCAGCGCCTTTGTCCGAGAGCGTCACCCAGGCCAGGCTGAAGCCGCCGGTCCAGGCGGCGAAGGTCGACGCGCCGGCGGGCAGGAACACCTCTTCCAGGGCGTCGGCCATGAGGATGTCCATGGCCGGGGACGCGCCGCCTTCGGGCCAGCGCATGCGGCCCGCCACCTGGAACATGGGGGTGTCGCTCATGCGGCCCAGATAGGCCCCGACCCCCAGTTCAGGCAGTTCCCCGACTGCGGGCAGAACGGGGGACAATCCGCCCGACGGCGCGCCCGAAGCGATGAACACACGCTGCCCCGGGAGTATGGTCGTATCCTGGGCAATGGCGAGAAGAACCGACTCTCTCATGAGAAACCACCTTGACGGTTGCAAATTTGGCGGGCATGGGCCACAAAACTGTATCGGAAAATACACAAACGAGGACATGCATGAAAGGCATCATCCTGGCCGGCGGCTCAGGCACAAGACTCTACCCCATCACCAGAGTCGTCAGCAAGCAGCTCCTGCCCGTCTACGACAAGCCCATGATCTACTACCCCCTGTCCGTGCTCATGCTGGCGGGCGTGCGGGAGATCATGATCATATCAACTCCCGTGGACCTTCCCCGTTTCGAGGAAATGCTCGGCGACGGGTCCTGGCTTGGACTGAACATCCAGTACAAGGTGCAGCCCAAGCCCGAGGGACTGGCCCAGGCCTTCATCCTGGGCGAGGAGTTCATCGCGGGCGACAAGGTCTGCCTGGTGCTTGGCGACAACATCTTCTACGGCCAGGGCATGGCCAAGGTGCTGCAACGCTGCGCACAGATCGACCAGGGCGGCGTGGTCTTCGGCTACAAGGTGCGCGACCCCGAACGCTACGGCGTGGTGGAATTCGACCAGCACAAGAACGTCATCTCCATCGAGGAGAAGCCGTCCAAGCCCAAGAGCAAATACGCCGTCACAGGCCTGTACTTCTACGACAACCAGGTGGTGGAAATCTCCAAGAACCTGAAGCCTTCGCCCCGCGGCGAACTCGAAATCACCGACGTGAACAACGAGTACCTGAAGCGCGGCCAGCTCAAGGTGGAGTTCCTGGGCCGCGGCTTCGCCTGGCTGGACACCGGCACCCACGAGTCGCTGCACCAGGCCGCCGGATTCGTCCAGGCCATCCAGGACCGCCAGGGCCTCAAGGTCTCCTGCCTGGAGGAAATCGCCTTCCGCATGGGCTACATTTCCGATGCCGACCTGGAGCATCTGGCCCAGGACATGCTGAAAAACTCCTACGGGCAGTACCTCATGGACGTGGTGCGCGAAGCCAGAGGGGAAGAGTAATATGGACCGTGTCGTTCCCGTACCCAAGGGTTTTTCCTTCGCCACCCACGACGCGGGCTTCCGCTACCAGGGCCGCGACGATCTGGCGCTCATCGTCTCCGACCGGCCCGCCGCCGGGGCTGGCGTGTTCACCAAGAACCTGTTCCAGGCCGCGCCCGTGTTGGTTGCCCGCGAGAACCTGAAGAACTCGGAGAGCATCCGGGCCTTCCTGGTGAACGCCGGGCAGGCCAACGCCTGCACCGGGGCCGAGGGCGAGGCCAACTGCCGCGAGACCCTCGCTCTGGTGGCTGAGCGCCTGGGTATCTCCGCCGAGGAAATCCTGCCCGCCTCCACGGGCGTCATCGGGCCGCAGCTCAAGATGGACCTGTGGCGCGCCGAGGTCCCGGCCCTGGCCGCGAAGCTCGGACAGGCCAGTCCCCTGGACGCCGCCAAGGCCATCAAAACCACCGACGCCTTCACCAAGATCGCCTGGGGGGCCGTGGAGATCGGCGGGCGCGAAATCCGCCTGGTGGGCATCGCCAAGGGCGCGGGCATGATCTGCCCCAACATGGCCACCATGCTGGGCTTCGTGGCCTGCGACGCCAAGGTGGAGCCCACCCAGTGGCAGGAGATGCTGGCTGCCGCCGTGGACGCCAGCTTCAACGCCATCACCGTGGACGGCGACACCTCCACCAACGACTGCGTGCTGGCCATGGCCAACGGCGCGTCCGGCGTGGACGTCCACTCCGAGGACGAACTGGCCGTGCTGGGCGCCGCCATGAACGAACTCTGCCAGGCCCTGGCCTACATGATCGTGGAGGACGCCGAGGGCGGCACCAGGATCATCCGCGTGCACGTCACCGGCGCGGAAGACAACATGGACGCCGAACTCTGCGCCCGCGCCGTGGGGCACTCCCCCCTGGTCAAGACCGCCATGTTCGGGCGCGACGCCAACTGGGGCCGCATCGTGGCCGCCGTGGGCCGCTCCGGCGCGCAGTTCGAGCCGGAGAACGTCAGCGTGTCCATCGGCCAGATCCCGGTGTTCCTGAACGGGCAGCCCGTGCCCGGAGACCTGGACAGCCTGCTGGCTCCGCACATGCGCCGCAGCGAGATCGCCGTGGACATCGACCTGGGAGCCGGAAACGGCGAGTATCTGCTGCTGGCCGCAGACCTGGGCTACGAATACGTGAAGGTTAACGCGGATTACAGGTCGTAGGGGAGAGAGGCCGGAGTAAGGCCGAGCCGGGCTCCGCCCGGACCCGCAAGGGCTCTGCCCTTGACCCGCCAGGGGGATGATCCCCCTGGACCCGCAATGGGCTTCGCGGGGTGGGGCGGCTGTGTTGGACGAGCTGGAAGAATCGAGGGGAAGCGCGAGTGATCGCGCTTCCCCCTTTTTAGCCTGTATTATCGCTTCCCGGGTTTCACCTTCGTCAGAATCCGGTCCAGCTCTTCAGGGGTGAAGGGCTTTGCCAGGTAGTCGTCCATGCCGTCCGCGATGAAGCGCTCCCGGTCGCCCTTGAGGGCGTGCGCCGTCAGGGCAACCACCATGATCCCGGCCTTGTCCTTGCCCGCTTCGCCGCGCCGGATGGCCTGCACGGCTTCCTGCCCGCTCATTTCCGGCATGCGCACGTCCATGAACACCAGATCGAAATCGCCAGCAGCCAGTTTCGCCAGGGCCTCGCGGCCGTTCACCGCCTCCACGACCTCATGCCCTCGCCTTGTGAGGACCTCCACCGCCATGACCCGGCTGACGATCTCGTCCTCGGCCAGCAGGATCCGAAGGCTTCCCGAGGCTGGCACCTCGTTGTCCGGGGTGTTGTCCCGAGTCGGTTTCAGTTCCCTGGCAAGTCCGAAAATCGCAGAGAAGGAGAAGGCGGAGCCCTTGCCGAGTTCGCTTTCGGCCCAGATGCTGCCCTCCATCATTTCGACCAGCGCCTTGGATATGGCCAAGCCCAGTCCCGTGCCGCCGAATTCGGGGTGGGCTGAGCTGCGCGACTGGGTGAAACTCTCGAAAATCACCTTGAGATGATCGGGCCGTATGCCGATGCCGGTATCCTGGATCGTGAACAGCAGCCGGACTTTGTCAGGGCCGGGCGACGGTTCGTCGATGCGTTTCACGGAAAGCGACATTACCCCGTTGCGGGTGAACTTCACGGAGTTTCCCAAAAGATTGGTAAGGATCTGTCGCAGACGACCCTGGTCGCCGACGAGGTTGTCCGGCACGTCGGGATGCAGGATGTGGAGCAAGGTGTTCTGTTTCTCGCGGATCAATGGCTCAAAGGATTCAATCAGCGAATCCAGCGAATTGCGAAGGCTGAAAGCGCTTTGCTCCAGTTCGACTCTGCCGGCCTCGATCTTGGAGATGTCCAGGATGTCGTTGATTATCGCCAGCAGGGAATGGCCCGCCTGCTTGGCCATCACGAGGAATTCCCGCGCTTTGGGGTTTTCGCAGGTCTTGAGGGCAAGATTCGTCATGCCCAGCACCCCGTTCATGGGGGTCCTGATTTCATGGCTCATGTTGGCAAGGAACTCGCTCTTGGCCTTGTTCGCCTTTTCGGCCGCCTCCTTGGTCTGGAGAATCTCGGTTTCGATCCTCTTGCGTTCGGAAATATCCCACAGAACCGTGAGCACCCCGATCCGCTCGCCCTTCTTGTCCCGTATGACGCTCGTGGAAGATTCGACGATGCGCGTCCCCCTCGGCCCCTGGACCCTGAACTCCCTGGTCTTGTGACGGTGGTTGCCGGAGGACGGGCCAGAGGGCGCATCCATTATTTCGTTGAGCCAGTCCATTTTCGCAATGTCGGCCAGCCGCTTGCCTATGGCCTTGTTCGCAGGAATGCCGAGAATCCTGGCCGCTCCTTTGTTCCAAAGGATGACCTCGCCCTCGCCAGAAATCCCAACCAACGCGTCGTTCACCTGGGATAGCGCACACGCCTGAAAATTGAGAAGCTCCTCGGCCTTCTTGAAGGAAGTCATATCTCTCATGAATATGTAAACATTCTCCTGATGTGGGAGGATTCTTGTTTCAAGGAAGCGGACCGTGCCTGCATTGCGAATGTTCAGATCGATGTTCCGCTGGGCATTCTCCCAGCGGGCTGCGTCAACGGCGGCTTCCAAGTCCTCCCCGGCTTCTCCTGGCAGGAGATCCTGAAGTCTGCGCGTGAGCATGGCATGCGAAGGGCCAGGTTTCGGTTCGGCCCAGCCTCGCAAGCCTGTTATGTGGTTGTTGCTGTCCAGCCGGATATAGATATCCGGTGTCGACTTGTACACTGAATCCAATTCGACAGTGAGAGCTGCCACCTGTTGTTCGGCAAATCTGATGTGTGTGACATCAACAAGAGTGATGACCACGCCGCATATTTCGTTCCGGGACGACCTGTAGGGGAGGATGCTCACGATGAGCCACCTTCCTCCATCAGCATGGATCTGTCTTTCCACAGGCATCAGGTCGTCCATGACCTGCCGGATGTCGTTCATGACCTCCGGATATACGATTTTCGGGCGCAGATGGCTGAACGGCCTGCCAACGTCCGAGTCCATTATGTTGAAGTATTCTGTTACCTGCGGTGTGAACCGACGGATTGTGGAATTCAAATCCAGAAAAAGCGTGGCGATTCGGGTTGAATTCAGAAAATTGTTCAAGTCGGCGTAAGCCAGGGCTAATTCCTCAACCTTTTTTTGCAACTCGACATTGACCGCAGACAATTCTTCATTCATCAATTTGAGTTCTTCCCTGGAGATATCCAACTTTTCGTTCGAGGATATCATCTCTTCATTCATGGACGTGAGTTGTTCGTTGATGGATAGGAGTTCTTCGTTTGAGCGTTCCGCCTCGGCGGTCGTCATCTGAAGCTGTTGTTTCGTTTCTCTGAGCTCTTGTTCAAGTTCTGCAGTGAGTGCGCTCACATCAACGCCCGGACAAGGTTCGTTGGTCTGAAGCATGCCCTTCGGTTCGAAAACAACCAGGAAAAGACTGCCTGACTTTTCCTCTTCCCAGATTGGCAGAACCTCAAGATTGAAGAGCTGAACCCCGACTTCAGCTTGTTGAAGCAAATTTTCGCGACGCACGGGTTGTCGCTCCCGCACTCCGAAATCCAGGGCGGCACTCAGATGCTGACGCACTTCCGTCCGGGCCAGGTCAAGGATGCTATTCATCACATGCCCAGGCGGCATATTGAAAAATCCCTCCACCGGGCCGAAAAACTGAAGCACCTCGTATTGTTCGTTAACGATCGCGCTAGGCGCGACGAATTTCTCCAGAAGCAGTTGGACAGCCTTGCCGCGGATTGCTTCCCGCCTCGTTGGAGTGGGATTTTCTTCCTGCAATATTGCAGGAACGGCTTTCCCTTCGAGCAAACGTGGCTCCGTCACGCCAACTGGGTTGCAAGGTGAATCGATGGGAATGCGCTGTGCATCCGCTGCAGGCATTTTGTCCGCAGTTTCAAGTGATTCATCAGAATTGTCCTTCAATATTAGTCCGTTCGGAGAATTGCAGGACGTTCCGGGGGGGTGCTTCCTGGGAGAGCGCATTCCTTCTCCGGGCAACTTGGCGACAGGTTGTAGATAGTGTCAGTATATTGCAAAGAATATCAGTTTATGCAACCTAAATGAGCTTTGATGCCCGTTGTTATTTTTTCGGTTTTCTTTATTCAGAGGCGTACGACACCGGTCTTGTTCCCCAACGTATCATTGTTTAGCCTCGCGATGCTGGTGGCTTTGACTCCGCCAGCGGGGATCGATAACCTGGGACATTCTCCCGCAGAAAATGTCAGCATCAACCGCATTCTGCTGGAAATAATATGGATTCTTGCGACCACTGTGTTGTCTGGACTGGCAGGATCAGCGAGGATGCCCCCATGATGACCAAGCTTTCGCTCATTTCCCTGGCTGTCTGCCTGTCACTGGCTGCTGCCTCCGCCTGGGCGCAACCAGTGGACAACGCCCTTTTCGCACAGGTGCTCTCCCGGCACGTACGCGACGGCCACGTGGACTATTCCGGCCTCAAGGCCGATCCGTCGCGCCTCGACGCTTATCTGGCGCAACTGGCCGCGGCCGACCTGCCTTCTCTTTCCGAACCCGAGCGCTTCGCCGCGTACATCAACCTCTACAACGCCACGACCATCAAGCTCATCCTGGATCACATGCCAGTGGCCTCCATCCGCGACATCGGCGGCCTGTTCGGCTCGCCCTGGAAGCTGCCCGTGGTGCGCACCCGCACAGGGGCAATCACCCTGGACGCGCTGGAGCACGAGGTCCTGCGCAAGCAGTTCAAGGACCCCCGGCTGCACGCGGCCATCAACTGCGCATCCAAGGGCTGCCCGCCGCTTGCCGCCGAGCCTTACGAGGCCGCGCGCCTGGATGAACAACTGGACCGGGCCTCGCGGGCCTTCGTGCAAACGCCAAACAGAGCGCGTCTCACGGGAGACACGCTCTTCGTGAGCGCGATTTTCGATTGGTTCGAGGCGGATTTCGGTGGGAGGGACGGTGTTGTCGCGTTCGTAGCGCGCCACGCGGACCCGGCCCTGCGGGACGCGGTTGCCGCGCACGGCGGCAGGATCAAGCTGAAGTATCTTCCCTACGACTGGTCTTTGAACGGATCCTGACCGAGCAGCGCCCCAGCCACTGCCAACGTTCTTCGTGCGACTCCCGCCGGGCGCTTCCGCATCAATGCACGCAGATCGTCCAGCGTGTCGATGTCCTGCAATTCAGGCAGCATGGCCGGTTGCAGCGGCTGCATGACCTCCATGGTCAGCCCGAGCACCTCCGGCGTGCTCCACGGCATCCCTTCGAAGGCCTGCGCCAAATAGCTTTTCTTTTCGAATCCGATGGTCCAATAGCCGCCGTCGGGGCTCGGTCCGATCAGGGCGGGCTCGGATTTCATGAGCCGCACCAGCGATCTGGCGTGCCACGGCGAAAGCCCGGCGATGTCCGACCCGATGCAGGCCGCCGCCGCATATCCCTCACCGAACGCCCATTCGAATGCGGCGCGCATCCTGTCGCCCAGGTCGCCCTGGCACTGCGGGACGTACACGCGCTCATGCCCCAGCCACTCCCGCATTTCTCCAATGGCGTCCCCCGGCTCCACGAAGAACACGAGGTCCGCGCCGCAGCCGTCCAGGGCGTCAAGCATGTCTTCAACGAACGCCCTGTACAGCGCGAGCGCCGCATCGTGGCCGACCTCGCGGGCCAGCCGGGTTTTGACTTTGCCGTGCAGCGGCGCGCGCAGCATGAAGAGCAGGCAGACTTCGGACTTCATGAAGAGCGCGACGGGTTAGGACGGAAGAAAGCCTCCGGCGGGCAAAGGGCTCCGCCCTCTGCACACCCTTTCCGCTTCGCGTCGATCATCGGTCCTCCGATGATCGACGCGAAGCTTTCACGGAGACTGGATTCTACTGCCAAACCGGCACAACCCGCGAAGCCCATAGCCGGGTCCAGGGGGAGGCTTCTCCCCCTGGCGGGTGCAGGGCAGCGCCCTGCCGGGGTCCCGGGCGGAGCCCCGTCTTCTCTTGTCACGCCAACGACCCGGCGCAGCTGGACCCGGCCCCGGCGGTGCAGCCGAGACAGTGCGGCCCGGTGACGATGACGCGCGCGGCCAGCGCGTCGCGGTCGAACTCGCGGATGTGGTCGGGCGCGCCGTGGTTGATCTTGAGGCCAAGCGCCTGATTGAAGTCGCAGTCGTAAAGCGAGCCGTCCCACCCGATGTTCACCTGCCTGCGGCACATGAGGCCGGGGAGGGTGTCGGGGTTGAACTTCTCGCGCAGCAGCTGCCAGTAGCCGTCGGCCTGGCCCTTGGCCTCGAGCTCTTCGAGGTAGCGGCCTAGGGGCATGTTGGTGATGGTCAGCAGATTGGAGAAGACCACCCCGTGCTTGGCCAGCTCGGCGCGGTAGGCGTCCTCGAGGCCCTTCTGGCCGGGGGGGAGGTAGGGGCCGAGGGGATGGTTGAACACCAGGTCCAGGCGCGGGCCTGATTCGGCGGCGTAGCCCTGGGCGTTCAGGCGGCGCATGGCGGCGATGACCTTGGCGTGCACGCCGGGGCCGCGCATGGGGTCCACGTTTTCCTGGAGATAGCAGGGCAGCGAGGCCACGAGGTCGACGCCAAGTGCGGCATAGAGATCGAAGAAGGGTTCGAATCCGGGCTCCATGAGGATGGCCAGGTTGGAGCGCACCTGAAGCGCAAGGCCCGCGGCGTGCAGGCGGCGCAGGAAGGCCGGGAGGTGCGGGTTGAGTTCCGGCGAACCGCCGGTGATGTCCACCACGCGGGGGCGCACGGCTTCGGCAGTGGCGGCGATGGCGTCCAGGGTGGCGGCGTCCATGAGCTCGCTGCGCGTGGGTCCTGCTTCAAGGTGGCAGTGCGAGCAGGACAGGTTGCACTTGAGGCCCACGTTCACCTGGAGCACATCCAGCCCGGTGGCGGCGATGTCGCCTCCGGCAAGTTCGTCGAACACGTTCATGATGATTCCTCCGTATGGGGGCGCGTCCGGTGCAGCGGCGCCAGGCGCTCGGGCGGGACGCCCAGAAGATACAGGATGATGATGGCCCAGTTGGTGAAGGTGCGACGCCACACGCCCTCGGCCTCCCAGCGGCGCGGCGAAGTGACGGCGCGGCCTTTGGCGAAGCGGATGTGCATCCCGGCGCGTCGCAGGCGTCGCATGAGGTCCACGTCCTCGAGAACGGGCAGGTCGGCGTAGCCGCCCAGGGCCTGGAAGGCCTGACGGGTGATGAAGACGGCCTGGTCGCCGTAGGGGGTGCGGGTCAGACGCGAGCGCAGCGTGGCGACCCAGGCGATCAGGCGAAGCGAGAAGCGGGGGGAGCGAATGGCCAGATCGAAGGCTCCGCCGACGCGCGCGGGGTTGGAGAGGACGGCTTCCATGGCTTCGAAGGCTCCGGCGGGGAGGGTGCTGTCCGCGTGCAGGAAGACGAGCACGTCTCCGGAGGCCTTGCGGGCTGCGGCGTTCATCTGGCGGGCGCGACCGCGCGGGGCGGGCACGGCCAGCACTCCGGGGCGGTCCAGAGAGGCCAGGGTGGTTCGTTGCGGATGGCCGTCCGCCACCAGGATTTCCACCCGGCGGCCGTAGCCCACGGTGCGGATGTGATCCACCACGCGGTTCACCATGTCCTCTTCGCCGAGGACCGGAACGATTACGGAAAAGGATGAAGACATGCGAACTGTTTTATACCAGCAGGGACGGTCCCGGTAAAGCGCATCCCGGCAAAACCTTGACGAATCCGTCAAAGAAAGCCACCACGGCGGCAGGAGTCATACCATGCGTATCCAAACCATCGAACATGTCCCATTCGAAGGCCCGGCGGGGATCGCGGCCTGGGCGGCCCGGCGGGGGCACGACCTGTCGCAGGCCAGAATATGGGCGAACGATCCGCTGCCCGACCCGTGCGATTACGATCTGCTGGCGGTGATGGGCGGCCCCATGAGCGTCCACGACGAACTGGAGTTCCCCTGGCTGGCCCAGGAAAAGGAATGCCTGAAGCAGGCCGTGGCGCGGGGGCGCAGCGTCCTGGGCGTGTGCCTGGGGGCGCAGATGCTCTCGCAGGTGCTGGGCGGGCAGGTGGGCAGCAACGGTCAGCGCGAGATCGGTTGGCACCCGGTGCGGCTGACGCCCTGGGGCGCGGCCAATCCTGCCTTCGCGGGCATCCCGAAGGAGTTCACTGCCTTCCATTGGCACGGCGAGACCTTTTCCGTGCCGCGCGGTGCCTCGCTGCTGGCCGAGAGCGACGCCTGCGCCCAGCAGGCCTTTGCCGTGGGCGCGAAGCTGGTGGGCTTGCAGTTTCATTTCGAGACTACGGCCCAGAGCATGGAGCAGTTGATCGAGAACGGGGCCGCCGACCTGGTGGCAGGGCCGTTTGTGCAGACCCCGGAAGAGATGCGGGCGGGCCTTGCGCATCTGGAAGGCCTGGAGGCCATGCTGACCCGTCTTCTGGACAACATGGCGCGGGAGATTTGAGGGGGCCGGCATTTCGGAGCTGACCCGGAACCCGGCATGACGCCGGGCAGCCGCTGATGGCGGGCACTGACAATCGAACTCACCGAAGGAGCGTTTTTTGTGCGCAAGTCCGATCGCGAGATAA
This sequence comes from Acidobacteriota bacterium, assembly GCA_046566965.1. GTDB lineage: Bacteria > Desulfobacterota > Desulfovibrionia > Desulfovibrionales > Desulfovibrionaceae > Fundidesulfovibrio. The sequence continues at coordinate 136,202 of JBKICU010000021.1, read as the reverse complement.
AGGATTTCAAGCTGGTGGAGGCCCTGTTGCAGCGGGCCGAATACGTGCACCTGGCCATGTGGGACGGCGCGTGCCCGTACGTGGTGCCGGTGAGCTTCGGCTACGAGAACCGCGCGCTGTATTTCCACAGCTCCCACAAGGGCAAAAAGGCCGACTGCCTGCGCGCCTGCGACCGCGTGAGCTTCGACGCCGTGGTGTCGTACTCGCTGGTGCGCCAACCCAAGGCCTGCGACTACACCGCGCACTTCAGGTCAGTGGTGGGCACGGGGCGGGCCGTGATCGTGGAGGATCCGGCGGAGAAGCAGCGCGGGCTGGACCTCATCATGGGACACCTGGGCGGACCTACCGGCAAGTATGACGAGAAGGTGCTGGCGGCTACCTGCGTGGTGCGCGTGGACATCGAGGAGATGACCGGAAAGGCGAACCCGCCCTGGCAGGGCGACGAGCCGGTTTACGTGGTGGACGGCGTTGGCGGCGAAACCGTCGTCGCGCCGGGAGATTGAAGCGCTTTTACCCGACTGCGGGAGCCATCGCACCCGGCAGGCCGACGGGGCTAGCCCGCCTGTGCTGGTCCGGAGGCGCGGCCGTTGGAATCCGCGGCAAGCCCGGCCTTCCCGGAACGGCTGCGACGCAGTAGGCATGCCGAGATGATCGAAAAGGCCCGGAGAGACGCGAGCGCGTCGTTCCGGGCCTTCACATTTCAGGACGGATCGACCGCCTTCCGGCCTTTCCGGCCAGGTTAGGTTCGCCTCGGATGCGGGAAATCGGCCGTCACGCTCCGACAGCCACGCTGTGGCGTCTGCCGGGAGCGCCGAGACGCATGAGGTAGTCGTATACCCGGTCGATGGGGTGCGACTGCATGATGTCCACCTGGGCGCGGTTGAAAGCGTAGTGGTGCACGATGGAGCGCTTCACGACGATGGTTTTCATTTCGCCTGCGCGCACGAAACGGTTGATGATGGATTCGTCGAACTTCTTCTCGCCGTCCGGGAACCATTCCTCGGGCAGGTTGTACGGATAGACCTTGTCCATGATCCGGTTGTCGTAGAGCACGCAGTTGATGGACAGATGCGAGCCGGGGCCGCTGGTGACGTGGTAGGGTTCGTCCACGGTCTCCAGGTATTTTTCGATCAGGCCGTCGCCCAGCACCTTGTCCCAGATGAACTGCTGGTAGGCGGTATTGTTGCCCATGTCCGGGCCGCGCACCCACAGGTCCTTGTAGGCGTCGCCGTAGAGGCGGCCCATCATCTCCCAGAGGATCTTCGCGCCCATGGTGTTGATGGGCACCACCGGGGCTATCATGCCCGCCTGGGGATCGTGCTGGAATTTGCGGTAGGCCTCAAGCAGCGGCGGGAGCCAGCCCGGCGTCACGAACATGTCGTCGTCCATCTTGAGCACCACGTCGTTGAAGTGCTGCTCGTGCACCAGGTTCTGCATGTGGGCCACGCAGGGGTTGTGTCCCGGCGGGGAGCAATGCACGTCCTGCACCAGACCCGGATATTTTTTCACGTATTTCTGGATGATGAGCTCGTGTTCGCCGAAGGTGCAGTTGGCCAGGATGTAGATCTTCTTGAAGGAGCGCAGATCCGTATAGCGTTCGAGACAGCGCAGGGTGATGAGCAGATTTTTGACGCCCCGGAACGGGTGGGTCAATATCATAAGGACCGGCTGTATCTTGGCCTGGGCGATGTCCACGGTTTTCATGGCGGCTCCTTGAATGTTTGCAGGCCTCAATGCAATGTGCGTGCCAATGATCCGCTGCCCTGCCGTGCAGTCCCCGGCGCTTTTCGCTTTTGCAACTCCCGGTCGTCGTGCTACGGAAGGCAGAATTCGTCCCCGCAAGGAGCGCCCATGTCCGTGCCGGTCAGCCCCTACACCATACTCGCCCTGGCTCCGTTCGGCCCGGTCCCGGAAACCGGCTACAAGCCGCGCCTGACCGAGGCCGACATCTACACCCTGGATCAGGCCCTGGCCGAGATGGGCCCGCGCTTCTGGGTGGAACTGCCGCGCGACGTCTGCCCCCAGGGCGGCCTGGACCTGGCCGTGACCTCGCTTTCCGGGTTCAAGCCGGAAAATCTGGTCAAAAATACGCCCTATCTGGCCGAGCTGGAGGCCTGCCGGGTGTTCCTGGCCCAGTCACGCAGCGCCAACGCCGCGCCCCGGGGCGTGGCGGACGACATCAAGCGCCAGTGGCCCGGGCTGGAACTCGATCTCTCGCTGCCTCAAGCCGACTCTGGAAACGCTCCGGCCAACGGCGACGCCATCGACGACATTTTGTCCATGGTGGCCACGGAGGCTTCGTCCGCCGGGGGCTCGTCAGCCGGCGCGGGGGGCACGGGCGGCGGTCTGGCCGATTGGCAGGCCCAGGTGGAGACGCTTCTGGCGCGCGCCCTGGCGGCAGTCTTTGCCGACCCCCAGTTTCGTGCCTACGAGGCGGCCTGGCGCGGGGCGGAATGTCTGGCCCGCAAGGCCGGCGTGAAGGAGGGCGGACGGGTTCGCCTGCTTCTGTGTCCGGTGTCGCCGGAAACCCTGGCAGACGCTCTGGGCGCGCTGGCCGTGCAGCTCATCCAGGACACCCCGCACCTGGCCCTGGTGGATCAGGGCTTCGACAACTCGCCCGCCAGCATCGAGCTTCTGGGACAGGTGCTGGCCTTCGCGGACACCCTGCTGGTGCCCGTGGCGGCCTCGGTGACGCTTGATTTCTTCCGCGTGGGGTCCTGGCGCGAACTCTCAAAGCTCGGCTACCTGAAGGCCGCCTTCGCCGACGCCCAGTACGCCAAGTTCCGCAAGCTGGCCGAGCATCCCGGCGCGTCGCGCCTGCTGTTGACCCTGAACGCGTTCCTGTCGCGCGCGCCGTATGGTCCGGGGAATGCTGCCCGCCCGGTGGCCTTCACCGAGGCAGCGCCCCTGTGGCTTTCCCCGGCCTGGGCCGTTGGGACTCTGGCCGCCAAGAGCGTGGTCCAGTACGGCTGGCCGTCGCGGCTGGCGGACTACCGCACGATATTTCTGGAGGAACTGGCCGTGTTCGACAGCGGGGAAGGCCCTGCGGCCACGCAGGGGCTTTTCGACGAGAACCGCATCGCGGAGCTTCTGGAGGCCGGGTTCTCCCCGGTGGTGGCCGCGCGTGGCCGCGACACGGCCATGCTGCCCAGGCAGACCGCGCTGGACGGCGGCTCGTTCGTGTTCCAGCTGTTCTTCGGGCGCGTGGTGAGCCACCTGCTCCAGGCGCGCGAGAACGCGCCGGAGTCCGCACAAAGCGACCCCGCCGGGGCGGTGCGCCAGGCTCTGATGAACCTCTTCAACCAGACGGACCAGACCCCGCCCCCGGACATGACCGTGGACGCTGGCCAGGAGCCTGGTCAGGAGGAGGGCGGGCGCATCCCCGTGACCATCGCCTTTACGCCGCCGCGCGCCGTGATGGGCGGGGAGCGGCTGACCTTCGGCTTCGGCTGGTAGACGCCGTCCCGGAAACGGCAAAGCCCGGCTGGACTTCCCGCAGGAAGCGCAGCCGGGCCGTCTTTCGTGATCCGTCCCGGATATCCCCGGAGTCCAGCCGGGGAGTGCTTCTTAGGGCCACAGCCCGGACCGCTGGTAGAATCTGCCCCGTGCTGCCGGGGGCTATTTCAGGCTCACCACGTACATCTCGGCCTCGTCGCCTTCGGGGAACGACCCGAACGCCGCGCTCCTGGGGTAGCCCTTCACCCGCACGTAATACGAACTCTTGTCGTCCAGGGCGTTCTTCACCGCCCAGGCCGCGAACTCGCTCTCGCCCATGGAGAACTTCACGCCCTTCATGGGATACTCCAGCGTGGCCTTCTCCGGCACGGTGCCGCGCGGGCCGACGCCGTGGGCGTCCACTTCCGCGCCCTCGCCGGCCACCCCGAAGATCGCGCCCCCCCACTGGTGTCCCTCGGCGGGGCCGATCTCGAACCACTGGCCCAGGCCCGGCAGCGGATGGACGTCCAGGCGGTAGTCCACGGCGAGCTTGGGCACGGGGGTGTTGGCCTTGGCCACCAGCTTGGGCATGAGGGTCGCGTCGTCGGTGGCGATGATCGCCCCCTTCAAGGGCGTGGGCAGGGTGGCCGGATCCAGCGCACCGCCGTCGGGCAGCAGCACCACCGGGAAGCCGTGGCCCTTCATGGCCTGCACCATGGCCGCCAGCAGGGACAGGCCGTAGCGCTTGGTCTCGTCCGCGAAGCTGGCGGGCGTCCCCTTCACCACCCACACGGCGGTCTCGGGCTTGGATATCTCCGAGAACGCGCCCGCCCACTGCATCTTCTCCAGATCGTCCACCCAGAAGTGGCCGTTCACTCCCAGGCCGTAACGGTGGATCGCCTCGAACAGGGCGCGTCCCTTTTCCTCGTCCTTTTCCAGGATGGTCACCCAGATGCTCTTGGTCATGGCCCAGCCTTTGCTTGTGGTTTCGCGAAGAGGATTTTGCTTTGTTTCAAAGCATGCTATAGACCAAGCGGCACGGCTAGGACAACACTCTTTCCAGGTGCGGGAGCGCAATCGATGACCACAGCCGCAAAATGGGTGCTGGCGCTTTTCCTGATCGTGGCGGCGGGTTTTGCCGCGCTCGGGGCCGGGCACCGCGACCGCGCCGCCAGGATCCACGAATCTGCCGCATCACATCCCCAGGACATCGCCAATTATCTGAGCATCCTGCGCGGGGAACGCCCTTGGGCCGCCGCGCCTGCCGCGCTTTCCGGCAGGCTTCTGGGCGCGGCCAGCTCCCAGCTCGGGCGCGGCTACGTGTACGGAGGGGCATCGCCCGCCGGGTTCGACTGCTCCGGCTTTACCAGCTGGGCCTACGCCAGGGCCGGAGCCTCCCTGCCGCGCACCTCGAGCCAGCAGTTCCAGGCCGGGACGCCCGTTGCCGCTTCGGCGCTTCGTCCCGGCGATCTGGTGTTTTTCGGCTCCGGGGGAGCAGGCGCAGGAGGAGAGCGGGTCGGGCACGTGGGCATCTACCTGTCCCAGGGGCGCTTCATCCACAGCTCGCGTCATTCCGGGCAGGTGGCCGTGGACGACCTCTCCGGCGCGTACTGGAGCAAAAACTACGTTGGCGCGCGCCGGGTGCTGGCCTCGGGGGAGCAAAGACCGTGAGGGCCCTCGTTTTCGTCGTGACGTTTCTTGGGCTCGCCGCCGTGGCGCGGGCCATGCCGCTAAACGACATCCAGCTGGTGCAGAACGCCCGCTTCCCCTTCGACGCCACCATGAGCGTCAAGGAGGCCATGGACCGCTACTCCTACTTCAGCCGCGTCACCTGGGCGGTCTACTACGACATCAACAACAAGAAGGTCGTGGAGGCTCGTGGCTACTTCGACATGAACAAGGTGAAGACCCGCACCGACCCGGCCACCTGCGTCACCCGCGCCGGGACCTTCGTGGGATTGAGCGACGCACAGCCGTTTTTGATTCTTCAGTACCGGCCGGATTTCCTGAAGCAGCGCGCGCAGTTGTTCTATTCCGGGCTGTGGGGGCTCTACGACGACGCCCGCCTGGACGATACGGACCTGTTGTGGGCCAAGGCCCTTGTGACCGACGAGCTGCCAAGCCCCACGCCCCTGTGCAACATGAGCCTGGATCAGCTCTCGCCGCTTGATCAGCTGGCCATCCAGGAGGAGCCCGTGCACGACCCCGGCGCGCCCGCGCCGGACAAGCAGACCCCGGAAGGGACGCCGCGCGTCTCGCCCGACGCCACGCCGCAATCCGTGCAGCCAGCGCCCAAATCGGCTGCCGCCACGGCCAAACAGGCGTCCGAGACGCCCCCCACACCGACCAAGACGGGGAGATAAATCAGAAAGGCAGAAGATGCCTCCGGCGGCCAGGGGGAGAAGCCTCCCCCTGGACCCGGCTTTCCGCTTCGCGTCGGAGAGCGTCAGGTCGCAGACGGAGCGATCACCCCAACGTCAACACCGTCACCTGACTCGGCGCAATGGTCATCCCCACGGCGTTGGGCAACTCCACCAAACAATTCTGGCGCGTCAGGCTGGTCAGCCGCTGGCAGGGCGCGGCGTCCATGAAGATCGTGATGCAGCCAAGCGTATAGTCGGTCATCCCCGACTCCATGTGCGAAACCACCCCAAGCTCCACCCCCGGCTCGTCCCCCTCGCTCACCAGCCCCATGGACATCAGGTTGATCACCGGCATGCAATCGATGGTGATGTTGTCCGCCGCTGGCTGCGTGGTGATGGACTCCGAGATGTTGGGATACGGGATGGGCACCGGCACCACGATGGGCGTCAGGCACACGTCGGGGAAGGCGAAATCCACTCCGGCTCCAAGCGTCAGTGCAAACATGATATAACTCCTATGCCTGGACCGGGGTGAAGGCTTCCGCCTCGGCCATGTCCTTGTTGGTGGGGCGCACCAGGGTGCGCTCGGTCATGTCGTACACGGCGTGCTCGTCGGTCATCATGTGCAGGTTGGCCATGGTCATCACCGCGCGGGTGAAGTCCGCCGCGGTGCAGTCCGCGCGCGAAAAATCCGCGTGGCGCAGGTCGCACCCGATGAACTTCGCGCCCCGGCACACGGCCTTGGAAAAGCCGCACTTGAAGAGCGTCGCGCCAGACAGGTCCGCCGCCGCGAGGTTCGCCTCGCTGAAGGACGAATTCACGAACGTGCCCCCGGCCAGTTTGGCGGCCTTCAGGTTGGCCCCCAGATAGAGCGACTTGGAACCGTCCGCTCCGGTGAAGTCCGCGCCCTCCAGGTTGGCCTTGCCGAAGTGGCAGTAGTGAAGCCGCGCCTTGACGAACGTCGCCCCGGCCATGTTGGAGCCCGAGAAATTCACCTGATTGAGCGAGAGTCCCGAGAAATCCTGGCCGGACAGGTCGCAGCCGGTGAGCAGCGCCTTGTCGAAGCGCACGTCCTTGAAGGCCACGCCTTTGAGGTCGCACCCGGTGAGCAGGGCCTTGATGAACGCTGCCCCGGCCAGATCGACCTTGGCGAAGCTGGAGTTTCGCAGGGTGAGCTTTTCGAGCGTTGCCCCGGCGAGTTTCGCGCCGTCGAATGTGGCTTTCTCCACCACGGACCAGTAGAGCTTGGTCCCGCTGAAATCTGCCCCGGTGAAGTCGGACCCGGAAAGAAGGGTCATCATGGTGGCGACGCCCTTGAGGCTGGCCCCGGAGAACACGGTCTTGGAGAGGTTCATCTTGGTCAGGTCGCAGCCGTCGAGAGTCGCGCCGGAGAAGTCGCACCCCTTGAACCCCGCGTCCTTGATGACGGCTCCGGCCAGATTGGCCCCCTTGAAGCTGACGCGCTCGAAGCGGATGCCGGTGAGGTCCGCGTGCGAGAGGTCAAGCCCCGAGAGGTCCGCGTCGATGACGGGGCGGCGGTCGCGGGCGGCGTCCAGTATGTCCTGGCGGGTCATGGCTACTCCAGGAGATCGGCCCGCTGGTGCAGGGCGGTCAGTTTGAGGTTCGCGCCGTCGAAGCGGGTCTGGCCCACCACGGCCTTGTGGAAGTCGACCCCGAAGCAGTTCGCGCCGCGAAGGTCGGCGGACACGATGCGCGTCTTGGAGAGCGAGCCGAGCAGCAGGTCCGCGCCGGAGAGGTCCGCGCCCTCCAGGTCGGAGCCGGGAAACGACGTCCCGCGCGCGCTGACCCCGCGCATGGCGGCCCGCGTGAGGTTCGAGCCCTCGATACGGCAACCCGAGAATGCACTCCTGCGGAAATCCGCGCCGGACAGGTCGCAGCCGCGCACGTTGAGGGTCTGGGCGCGGGCTCCGGTGAAGTCGCAGCCCGGGAAGGCGCAGTCCGCCAGGGCTCCCTTCTTGAACGTGGCCTTGGAGAAGCTGACGCCTGAGCCGGTGCACTCCTGAATCTGCGTGCTGGCGAGCAGCGCGCCGGAGAAGTCCGCGCCGGACAGGTCGCACTTGCGGATGAGCACCCGTTCCATCTGGATTTCGCGCAGCACCGCCCCGGTCATCAGGCACTCCTGGATGGCGGTGAGCCTGAGCGCGGCCCCGGAGAACACGGCCTTGGCCAGATTGGCCTTGCTGAAGGAGGCCATGGTGAGGTTCGCGCCGGAGAGGTCCGCGCCTTCCATGTCGGCCTGCTTCAGGTTGGCCTGGCGCATGTCCGTGTTTTGCAGCCCGGCCTTCTTGAAGCTGGTCTTGGTGAGCATGGCCTGGTCGAAGCGCGCGCCCTTGAGGCTCGCACCGCCGAAATCCGCGCCCTGGGCCATGGACGTGGCGAACAGGCACCCGTCCAGGCGCGCTCCCGTGAATTTGGTCCCGGCCAGGCGGCAGCCCGTGAAGTCCGCGCCGGAGAGATCGAGCCCGGAGAGGTCCACCCCGCCCAGCAGGGCCTGGGACAGGCTCCGTCCGGCGGCGTGCATGTCGATGACCTCCTGGCGGGTGCGCGGAACCATGGCCTCGATGTCCATGCCTGCGGCCTTGAACCGGGCCTTCATGTCTTCGGGGATGCCTCCGGGCGCGGCTTTGGCGGCTTCGATCTTCTTGGCGGCCTCGGCCAGCTGCTTCTGGCCGTCCTGCCAGCGGGCTTCGGAGTCGGCCCCCAGGGACTTGGCCTGGGCCGCGGCCTTGACCATGTCCGCTTCCTTGTCGGCGGGCAGCGCGCCCATGGCTTTGAGCTGGTCGCGCTTGGCCAGGATGTCCGAGGAGATCTTGTCGCCCAGCTGGTCGAAGGGAGTGCGCGGTGCGGCCTTGGCGTCGGCCATGATCTTGTCGTAGTCCTGGCCCTGCTTGGCCATGGCTTCGCGCACCTGGGTCTCCAGGTCCTTCATGGTGGCTTTCAGGGGATCGAACCTGGCCTCGTGGAAGGCCCGCACCTCGCTGATGGCGGCCTGCACCAGCCCGGCGATGTCCGGCATGGCCGGGCGCTTTTTGGGCGGAGCCGGGCCGAAGGCGGGTTCCGGCTCGTCTTCCGGCATGCCGATGGAGGCCGGGGGCAGGGCATCGAGAACGAGTTCGCGCAGGTCCACCTGCTCCTGCCTGGCCCGCAGGCAGTTGGCCCCCTTGGGCAGCGTGAGCCATTGGGCCTTGTCGGAGAGTTTCAGGTAGGGCGCGGTCGGAGACAGGCTCGTCTGCTGCCCGGCTGGCGCGAGCACCAGCACGGCGGGCGCTGCTTTGAGAGCCTTTGCCGCCTCCGGCGGGGGCGCAGCGTCCCCGGAGGGCAGGGCCAGCACGTGGCACACGTCGCCCACTTCCTGCTCCAGGAGCCGGGCTTCCATCTCCTGGCCCGCCACGACGACCGGGGCTGTCTCGTCCGGCGCGGCCAGCCAGAGAGGCTGCGCCGCGGAACCCGGAACAAGATACGCGGAAGCGGCGGATTCCTCCGCTTCCGGCCATCCGGGCGCGAGCAGGACGCGCGTGAGCTTCCTGCCCTCGAACCGGGGCAGCACCAGCCCCCGGGGCAGGGTGAATTCGCCGGAAGGCAGGCCCCAGTCTTCGTTCCTTTCGATCCTGGGAGCCGGATTGAAGCCGAACCAGGCTGCGGCGAGCGTCCGGTTCGTGAGGCCCATGGAATGAGCGCGGGCCATCAGGGCCGGGTCGTTTTCGAAGGCGCGTCGGCACTGGACCACGAAGGCGAAGCCCCGGTCGTGCCAGGGGCCAAGGCCCGAGCCCGGCTCGGGCAGCGGGTTGTCCGGGTCGATGCCCGCCTTGGCCAGCTGCTCCGGCGTGGCGGACGCCTTCAGGCGGGCGCTGGCGTCCTTCACCATGTCCGCTTTCATGGCCGTGAGCCCGGCCTTGGTCTGGGCGGCCTTGGCCGTGGCCTGGCCGATCTTCTGGGCGGTCTCGGCGAGTTTGGCCCGCTTGGACGCGAACGAGGCCGGGTCCAGGGCCGCGCGCCAGCCGAACTGGTCCTGAAACTGGCGCGCCATGGCCTCCATCGTGTCCAGGGTGGCGAACCCGGTGGCCACGGCCTGCTGGCCCATGGCCTCGATCTCTTCCGGTTCGCGCGGCATCACCGGAGTCTGCCCCATGGCCTGGGCCTTGGCCTGGGCGATGTCCTTGGTGACGCGGTTGAATTTGAGCAACTCCCGGTTCACCTTCCGGTTCACGTCCGGGATCGCGGGCTTCACCGGCTTCATGGCGGCCACGCGCCTGTTCTGGGCTTCCAGGTGCCAGGTGATGTCCTTGGGGGCCTCGCCCATGGCCTCGGTGGCCATGTAGGCGTAGCGCAGGTCGGCCATGTCGTCGCGCGCGGTGTCGAAGGCTCCGCGGAAGATGATCACGCCCTTGTTCGCCTCGGGGAACAGCCACAGGGTGTCGCGGCGCAGCGCCACCTCTTCGAAGGTGTCCTCTTCGGGAGGGGCTTTCGGGGCTTTCTTGCGGGTCAAAAACAGGCGTACGGCGAACTGCGGCAGGCGGGACGAGATGACCTGCCGCTTGGGGTGCATGTTCACGATCTCCAGGGATTCCCCGCCCTTGAAGAAGTCCTGCGCCCACTGGTCCGGGGGGGCCGCCAGGAAGAATTCCGGGTTGAGGTCGTCGGGGTAGTAGGGCCAGCGCTGGGTTTTCCAGGTTTCGTCGTAGGTTCCGGCCATTTTCTGGCGCTCGGGATGCATGACGTCGCGGGGCAGGAACGACGCCGGTTCGGGCTGGTCTTTCGGCGAGCCCATGAGCTGTGCGGGATATTCCACGTTGGGCAGCTCGCCGGGAGCGTCTCCGGGCTTGGCGGGCAACCCCCTGCCCTTGGGATTTCGCGCGTCCGCCGCGCCGCCGTAGGCCCGCTCCCAGGTGAGCGGCATTTCCGTGAAGGGCGCGGGGTCGCTTATGCCCACGGCGGTTCCCCCGGCCATGGTCCAGCGCCGGTCGCCGAACACGTTCAGGGTTTTCTGTTTGCCGCCGACCGTGAGGCTCACCTGGGCGGCCTGGCGGGCTTTCCCGTCCGGGGCGAAGCATTTGCCTGCCAGCAGCACCTCGGCGCGGGGCTTTTGCAGGCCCGGATCGAGCACCGGCGGCTGCGGCAGGAGCTTCATGACCTGTGGCCACATGTCCTTGTCCGGCAGGGGCGACTCCGGGTCGTCCAGGTCGAAATAGACCATGACGGTGCACACCAGGCGCATCCGGCCCATGATGGCCGTGGGCAGGAACATGGGGCTGTGGTGCTGCTCTTTGAGTATCTTCATGCGGTGGTCCCTAAATGTACTGCACGGCTCCGGCCAATGCGGTGATGTCCCCGGCCATGTTGGTGATGTCTCCGGCCATGCGGTTGATGGACCCTGCCTGCTGGTTCACCGTGCCGCGCACCAGCTCCACCGATCCGGCCACCTCGTTCTTGGCGGCCAGGACCTCCTCTTTGGAGGCCAGCGTGGCGGTCTTGTTGGCGATGGCCTGGGTGTAGTCCACGGCGATGGCGTCCTTCTGGGCTGCCATCTCGTTCTTGGTGGCGTAGGTGCGGCTCACCTCGGCGCTTACGTCCTGCTTGGCGGTGTTCAGCTCCACCTTGGTGGCGCACAGGGCGGTCTTGTCGGCCACGACCTTGGTCTCGTCCGTCACCAGCTTGGTGTAGGCGACGGTGATGTCGTTCTTGTCGGTGGCCAGTTCGGACTTGGTGGCGTAGATCTTGGTGAGCTCCCCCTTCAGGTGCTCTTCGGCGCTCGAGAACGACAGCTTGCTGGGGAACTGGTACTCCACCAGCCCGCCGATCACCGTGTCTATCTGCGCGCCGATCACGGTCGAGGTGTCCACTCCGCCCACGATCTCGTTCTTGTTGCCGATGATCACCTCGAAGCTCTCCTGGGCCTTCACCGTGAGCGGCCCCACGCTGAAGAGCTTCAGCCCGTCCGGGCTTTCGGCCCATTCCCAGTTGGCCAGGGAATCGCTGGTGGTCTGGGAATCGAACTTCCAGGTGGGCGGCTCCTCGTCGTCGGGGTCGTTGTGGGAGCCGATGCGCACGAAGGCCTGCTGGGTGGGGCTGGAGAGCAGGATGCGCTGGCTGCCCTCCTTGTCCTCGAAGTGGATGAGGTTGCCCCCGGAGGTGGTGATGCGCGACTGGGTCTGGTTCTGGTCCGTCACCGGGCTCTGGGTCTCCGGGTTGGGGATTGCCGCCGCGATGAGCGGGCGGTCCGGGTCGCCGTCGATGAAGCTCAGGATCACCTCGCAGCCCTTGTGCAGGGGCATGTGCATGCCGAAGCCCGCGCCCGCGTAGGGCTGGGCCATGCGCACCCAGGCCGAGGCGTGGCCGTCCTTTCTGCCGGACAGGTCGAAGGGCAGGATGAGCTTGTAGCGCCCCTGGGAATCCACCTCCGCGTATTGGCCCGAGCCTGCCGCGTCCACCTTGGCGTTCAGGGTCCCGGCGATCCTGGGCCGCTGGGTGGCGAGCTCCGCCCGGAACTGCGCCGAGGCCGGGATGGCCGTGAAGGTGTTGCGGTAGAAGAGCGGCTCACGGTCCGTGGCCGCGGCCGTGAGCCCCAGCCCGGATACCAGCCAGCCTTCCTGGGAGCCTTCGTGGCGGCAGGAGATTGTCTGGTATTTCTGGTTGTAGCTGTCGCGGTAGTGGTCGGTGATGGAGAAGGTGTAGCCGGGGCGCACGAATGGGATGGCGGAGGTGCCTGTGAAGATCTGCTCGCGGCACTGGTATTCCTGGGCGCGGATCTTGGCCAGGGAGTTGCCTTCGCTCACGGTCTTGAAGTGCAGGCCGTAGAGGTAGCGGACGCCCTGGCCGTTTTGGCTGACCAGGGCCTCGGCCTGCACTTCCAGGGAAGGGGTCTCGTAGTTGTAGTCCTTGAGCTGCACCTTCTGGGGCAGACGTCTGCGGGTGAGGATGAAATCCGTGACCACTTCCTCGCCGTGTCCGGACTGCATGGTGGAGGGTGGCGAGTAGCGGAAGCTTGCGCCCTGGGGCATGGGCGTATGGGCGGTGAGGGTGTCGGTGATGACCAGCTTTTCGCTGGAGTCTCCCTGCTCGAAGAAATAGTACAGCCCGTCGCGCTCCATCCAGCGCGACGCGAACTCGAAGTGGGTCTCGCCGTACTGGCAGACGTAGTCCCAAGTGGGATAGCTCTGCTGGAGGGTGATCTTGAAGTCTATGCCCGGATTCAGGCCGCCGTCCTTGAGCACGGCGGAGAGGAACTGCTGGTTGTTCTGGTTCAGGAAGATCTGGTTGTGCGTGGTCTGGGTGAGCCACCAGGCCTTGGGCACCAGCACGGCCCGGTAGAACGAATACGGCCCGGAATGCGAGAGCTGTTCGAAGCGCTCCAATATGCCGTGGAAGGGGATGTTTCCCTGCCGGCGCAGGATGGTGAAGGTGGCCGTGTTGGTCAGGGCCTTTTCGAAGTCCACGTCCTTGTCGCCCGCGTAGAGCACTATCTCGAAGCGGTACAGCTCCGAGAGTCCCTCTTCGCCGGTGAAGCGCACCACGTGAAAGGTGTTCTTGTCGAACCCCTGGATGTCGAAGCTGAATTTCTGGCGGGAATCATCTGGCATTGAAGTTCGTCCTCGCATTTGCGACCCGCAGTAAAGCGGCGCGTGTTTGCTGCGCGTGATTTACCGTGGACGGTCCGTGCGGTTTACAGGTCTGAAAAAGCGTGAATGGCCAGGATCGCAATTCTCATCGTGTGCAGCATCAGACGAAGCCGACCTCGCCGGCCACCACGCTGACCACCCCCCACAGGTTGGAGACATCGGCGGCCATGCTGGTGATCTCCCCGGCGTTCTGCTCCAGTTCCCCAATGGTTACGGTATGCTGTCCGATGGTCTGGTCGTGCTGCCCGATGGTGAGGGTGTGCTGCCCGATGGTCTGGTCGTGCTGGCCAATGGTTATGGTGTGTTGTCCGATGGTCTGGTCGTGTTGGCCGATGGTTACGGTATGCTGCCCGATCGTCTGTCCATGTTGTCCGATTGTGTTCGTGTGTTGGCCGATGGTTACGGTATGCTGCCCGATGGTCTGGTCGTGCTGGCCGATGGTTACGGTGTGCTGTCCGATGGTGTTGGTGTGCTGCCCCACGGTCTGGATCAGGTTTGCGTACACGGTGTCCTTCTGGGCGGCGGCCTGCTGGACGCTGGCGCGCATTTCCTTCCAGATGGGCGCGAATTCCGTATGCATGGCGCAGTTTGTGGTTATGGACATGCCCACGATGAAGGTGATGTTCGCGCCGATGGCGTTGCAGGAATACACGCCCAGGGTGGTCTGGGTGTTGTCGCCCAGGACGAGCTGGTTGGCGAACTCGGCCTTCACGTTGAACCACTGGGGAGTGGTCAGGTTGATGCCGTCGTTGAAGAACTCGCTCACGGTGTCGCTGAAGCTGGGCGGGTCGTTGTGCGCGCCGATGCGGATGAAGTCCCCTTTGGCGGTGGAGTGCAGCAGGATGCGCTCCGAGCCTTGCTGGTCCTGGACGTGGATCAGGTTGCCACCGGCGGAAGTGAAGTTGGCCATGGTCTGGTTGCCGCTGGTCACCATGGAGGGGGTCTCCGGGTTGGGCACGGCCCCTGCGATCACGGGGCGGTCCGGGTTGCCCTCGTAGTGGATTATGGCCACCTCGGTGCCCTTGTGCAGGGGGAAGTGCATGCCGTGGTTCTGGCCCGCATAGGGCTGGATCATGCGCAGCCAGGTGGAGGCGTGGCCTTCCTTGCGCCCGGAGAGGTCGAAGGGCATGATGACCTTGTAGCGGCCCTGGTCGTCCAGTTCTGCGTACTGGCCGGTGCCTTCGGCGTCGATCACGGCCTTGAGCGCGCCGTCGATCAGGGGCCTTGGGGTCTTCTGTTCCGCGCGGAACTGCACGTCCGCCGGGATGGCCGCGAAGGCGTTGCGGTAGAAGAGCCTGTCGCCAAGCCCCGTCGCCCCCATTCCCGCCGTAAGCCAGCTCTCCTGCGCGCCCTCGTGCTTGACCTCGATCAGCAGGTATTTCCGGTTGAAGTCGTCGCGGTAGTGCTTTTCCAGGGTGGCCACGTAGCCCGGTTGCAGGAAGGGGGCGTTGGATTCGCCGAAGAACACCTGCTCGCGGCATTTGAAGCCCTGGGCGCGCAGGCGGGCCAGGGCTTCGGCCTCCGTAACCGTGCGCAGGTGCCCGCCGTGGGTGTACATGGTGCCTGAGCCGGTCTTGCTGACCAGGGCCTTGCCCTGGATGTCCAGGCTGGGGGTCTGGTAGTTGTAGTCCCGGAGCAGCACCTCCCTGGGCAGGCGGCGTTGCTCGCAGTAGAAGTTCTTGGCCGCCTTGCCGGTGATGTCCGCGTCCAGGCCGCTCGGTTCGGCGTAGATCAGGGTGTCGCCGCCCGGATGGGGATTGTGCACGTTCAGGCTGTCGGTGATGGAGAGCTTCTCCTGCTGGCCGGACTGGTCGAAGAAGAAGTAGAAGCCGTTGCGCTCCATCCAGCGGGACACGAAGTTGAAGTGGGTCTCGTTGTACTGGCAGACGTATTCGCGCTTGGGGTAGGTGTGCGACGCGTTCAGTTCGAAGTCCAGGCCCTGGGACAGTCCCCCGTCGGCCAGACATTGGCTGATGTTCTGGGTGATGTCCTGGTTCAGGAAAATCTGGTTGTGCTGGGTCAGGGTGAGCTGCCAGGCCTTGGGAACCAGCGCGGCCCGGTAGAACACGTGCCTGTCGGCCATGTGCAGCTGCTGGAAGTCGCGCAGGATGCCGTGCCAGACCAGGTCGCCGCCCTCGGGGCGTTTGATGGTGAACGTGGCCGTGCCGGAGAGCGCCTTGCCGAAATCCACGGAGGCGTTTTCGGACAGGAGCGTCAGGTCGAACTGGTAGAGGCGCGACAGGCCTTCAGTGCCCGTGAAGCGCACCACGTGGAAGGTGCCGGGGTCCAGGCTGGACAGGGTGAACGTGAAATGCGGCTGTTCGGCTGGCATGGATACCTCGGCTCGTTTGATCCGTTCGTTCTCCGCGCGGCTCGTCGCGACCGATGCCGGGGCGCAGGCGGACCGCACCCCGGCCGGCGGGCACTATCCCATGTGGATCTGGTCGGCGTTTATGACCACGTGCTCCTCGGCTATCATGGAGTGGTTCCTGGCGTGCAGGGCCATGAGATCCTCCACCAGCACCCGCTGCGATCCGGCCTGCACCTCGTCGTGCTCCTTGACCAGTCGGGTGGACTCCTGGGCGCGCATGGTGAAGCTCCGGAACATCTGGTCCACGCTCCTGGCCACGCTGGAAACGCGCTTGAACTGCGTTTTCAGGGCGCGTCCCACAAGGCTTACGCGTTCGATCACGGCTTCGCCCCGCGAGGCGTGCAGACGCATGTTCCCGGCGGCTGCGGCCATTTCTCCCGGACAGGCCAGGGCGATGTCCTTGTCTGCGGCCAGGGTCAGGCTTCCTCCGCGCACGCACAGGCGCGCGTCGCCGTCCACGGCCAGGGTCAGGGCCGACGCGCTCTCCAGCACCGAGAGCACGTACGCGCTGCCCGCCATGTCCACGGACAGGAGCACCTTGTCGCCGGGATCCGGCTCCACCAGGCAGCTCACGGCACGAACGGCCCGGACCGCACCGAAGGAGGTCGCCACGTGGAAGCCGTCCGCAGCGGCCTCGAGCACGCGCCCGTATTCCAGGCTGGGGGAGGGGGCGGCGACGGGGGATTGTCTGGTTATGGGCATGGGAACTCCTCGGCGGGAATGAATTCACATCCTTTTAGCGCGGATTGCGGCCGGTCGCCAGAAAAATCCAAGGATTCGAACAGAGAAGGGCGGAGAAAGGCGGAGGACGGCCTCCGCCTTCGATGGGCGCGTGCGGCTGCAGGGCCGCACAATCAGCCGAAGGTGCAGATGTACTGGGCCACGCCGCCCTCCACCACCATCTCGAAGGAGGTGTTGGCGGGCACATGGAAGGACTGGCCGGGGCCGTACACGCCCCATTCGTCCTCCCCGTCCACCTTGGCCCGCACGTTCCCGGCGGTGATCTCCATGATCTCGGGGTCGCCGGTGGTGAAGGTGTAGGTGCCGGGCTGGCAGACGCCAAGCGAGCGGCGCACGCCGGACGCGTCCCAGATGGAGTGGCTCACCACGTTGCCCTGGAAGAAGACGTTGGCCACGGCCTTGGCTTTGACGTTTTCGAAGAATTCGGGAGAGCTCATGCGTACCGTCCTTGAAATTTATTTCTTTTCAGTCTGTACGGCCGTGCGGCCTCAAAACGTCGAGCCGCAGGCGTAGCCGATGGGGCCGAGGATGTCCTGGAGCATCCTGCCCACCTTGAACTGGTGTCCGGCCAGGGGGAAGGACTCCGGGCATTCGTCGCCCACGGATATTCTGCCCGGATAAAACCCGATCCACAAGGGTTTGGTGTTCATCACCCGCTCGTCGCAGAGGTTGGGCACTTTTTCCGGAGTGAACTTCCTGAGGGAACCGTCCGGCTGGGTCACTTCCAGGGTGTTCAAGGGGGTGGCGAGCCTTGCGGTGGAGCCGTCCTCGTGGAAGGAGAGCGAGCCAAGGTCTCCGTGGATGCCCAGGGCGTCGGGGTCGTAGGCCATCATGTCGCCAAGGGCCGTAGGCACGGTGAGCATGCGCTCCGGCTCGAAGGAGCGCAGTGCGCCGCTCTTGTGAAAGGCCACGCCGATGCGCGCGGTCTGGCGCCCGATGGGGGTGTCTATCTCCACGGTCTCGCCGGGCCAGAGGGTCACGCTGCGCAGCTGCCCGCCGGGGTAGAACTGCACGCCCACCAGCATGGCCGTGATGGTCCCGGCCGGGGTGGCGATGGTCATGGGGACGGTCAGGGTGGCCTCCTCCTTCTCGCTCCAGTAGCCGGAGAGCTTGCCGTTGAGCGGAAAGACACGGCGCAGGCTGCCGCACGGGTAGAAGCTCAGCAGTTCCGCGGCCATGGGGCCAAGGGGCGTGTCCACGGTGGTGCGGGTTTCCAGGGCGATGGATTTCAGGGTGCCGTCCGGATGGAAGAGCAGGGGCTCCACCTTGGGGCGGCGCATGTCGTCGGTGGTATGCTGGGTGGTGAGCCTGCCCAGGGGGGTGTCCAGATGGATTGGTCCGGCGGGAATGCAGAAGGACGCCTGGCCGTTGTCCTCGTATTCCACATGGTCGACGGGGCCTAACACGCCGTATTTCGTTTCAATGCTGGTCACGGTATGCCTCGTGTTTCGTTCTGGGTCCATTCTACGAAAAATGTAAAAATAGGGAAAGAAAGATGTCGCCGGGGAGGCCGCAGGGAAAGGCTGCGGACACATCTGGCTAACCCGCGAAAAAGCCATGTAAAAAAGGCCCGCTACCGTTGAAATGCTTTTGACTTGCGGATAAGAGGCATTTCATGCCGCAAAAGTCGATTCTCTTCGTGGCCCAAGCCCACACCATCACCGCCCTGTTTCCCAGGTTCAAGGAAGCGGGCGTGGAGGCAGGCATTGCGGACAGCCTGGCCGGGGCGCTGGCCTATCTCAAGAAATCCAGGCCGTGCATGATCTTCACCCAGGCCAAGATCGGCGGGACCTATCAGGCCGGAAGCCTGCTGGCCGCGGCGCGCGAGTCAGGCGATTTCCCCCCCATAGTGGTGTTCACCGAGCGCGGCACCGCCCAGGAGGCCCAGGCCTTCCTGGAACAGGGCGCGCGCGACTACTGGCTGGAGCCGCTGGTATGGGAGAAGGTCCAGGCCGTGCTTCCGGCTGACGACACGGCCGAAGAAGGCGTTGCGGAGGTACCCCCTCAGGGGCAGCCGGGCGCGTCGGGCCTTGGGGCCGATTCCGCCGACGCGGTCCTGGCTTCCCAGGCCCTGGCCGCCCAAGTGCAGCAGGGGCAGGCAGCTTCGCCCAGGCCCGCCGCAGCTCCCCAGCGCGCCGGGACCGCCGGAGTCGGCATGCACGGCGGCCCGTCTCCGGGCGTCACCGGCGAGCGCTTCGCCATCATCGGCGGACACCCAGCCGTGCTTCGCGTTTTGACCCTGGCCCGCCAGGTGGCCAAGTCCAAGGCTACGGTGCTCATCTCGGGCGAATCCGGCACCGGCAAGGAGATGTTCGCCCGCTTCCTGCACGCCCATTCCGACCGCGCGGCGAAGCCCTTCGTGGCACTCAACTGCGCGGCTCTGCCCGAACACCTGCTGGAGAGCGAGCTCTTCGGCCACGAGCGAGGGGCCTTCACCGGGGCCATCGCCCGCAAGCTCGGCAAGTTCGAGCTGGCCAGCGGCGGCACCATCCTGCTGGACGAAATTTCCGAGATGGACCTGGGGCTCCAGGCCAAGCTCCTGCGCGTGTTGCAGGAAGGCGAGTTCGACCGCGTGGGCGGCACCGAGACCGTGAAGGTGGATGTGCGCGTGCTGGCCACCACCAACCGCCGCCTGGAGCAGTACGTGGAGGAGGGCAAGTTCCGCCAGGACCTCTACTACCGCCTGAACGTGATCCCGCTGAAGCTTCCGGCGCTGCGCGAGCGCGGAAGCGACATCCTGTCCCTGGCGTCCTTTTTCGTGGAGAAATTCCGCAAGGCCTACGGACTTGGCAACCTGGCCTTTTCCGTGGAAGCCCGCGACTGGCTTTTGTCCTACGACTGGCCCGGCAACGTGCGCGAGCTGCAGAACCTCATGGAGCGCGCCGTGCTGCTGGCAGGACCCGGCCCCATCATGAAGTCGCACTTCCTGCTGGAGGGGGAGGAATTCCCCATCGAGGAAGAGCCCAGCGTGTCCATGGAGCTGATCACTTCGGTGAGCGAAGCCCCGCAGGAACTCGAGACGGGTGAGGGACTGGCCGTGATGCCCCAGGGCGTGGTGCCCCTGGAGGTGCTGGAGCGCCAGATGATTCTTCTCAGCCTGGACCAGACTTCGGGCAACCGCACCCAGGCCGCGCAACTGCTGGGCATCTCGGTGCGCACCCTGCGCAACAAGCTGAACGAATACCGTCAATTGGGAGTGGATGTCCCTTCCGCCTGAGGCGGGGCGGGGTCAGTCCGGTTCGGGAGCGTCGTCGGCCGGCGGCGTGATGGGGCACTGTTGGGTCTGTCTGACAAGCTGTACAACCTCTTCGGCGGACACGGGGCGCGACAGGCTGTCGCGTTGCAGGCCAAGGCAGGACAGCGTGGCCAGAAGCTCGGTGTTTTCCTTTCGTTCCTCGCCGCTGATGGCGGGAAGGTCCAGGGCCTTGGCCAGGAATTTGAGCGAATCGATCGTCGGATGAAGCGCGTCCCTGCCACGGCGTCCCGACTTGGGCGACTGGACCGAAAGGCTGTCCAGTATTGAGCCCCGCCCGCCCTGGAAGCTGAAGAAGCGCTCCCCGAAATCCCCCACGCACAGGCGCACGCCGCAATCCTTGAGGTCCGCGATCTGCTCGATCAGCGTTTCGCCGCCTGCGGCCAGGGTCTCTTCGGGAATCTCCAGGTGCAGGGCCGAGCCGGGCAGTCCCGCCGTTTTCAGGGCGGCGCAGACGCCATCGGCCAGCCCCGTCTCGGGCAGTTGGGGACGCCCCAGCCGAAGCGTGACCAGAAGCCGCAAAAATGCGTCGTTCTCCGCCCGCCAGCCGGCGAGCAGCTTCAGAGCCTTTTCAAGGGTGAGCCGCCAGAGATCCCAGGCGATTCCGGCCTTTTCGGCCACTTCCATGACCTCGTCCCCGCGCAGCACACGCTTGTCCTTGGACTGCCAGGTGGGCACGGCTTCGAATCCGCTCAGGCGCAGGTCCGTGGTGGACAGAGTGGGCGAGAACAGCACCTCGGTGCGTCCGGACTTCACGGCGCGGCGCAGCTCCGAGACCATGCCGGCGTTCATCTTGGCCAGTCCGCGCATCTTCATGGTGAAGACCTTGATGCGGTTGCGTCCGGCCTCCTTGGCCATATGCATGGCCGTGTCCGCGTTCTTGATCAGGCTGTCCGGGTTCAGCAGGCGCACCGGTCCGAACACCAGGCCGAAGCTGCCGGTGACGCGGATGGTGTTCCCGTCGATCTCGAAAGGTTCCGCCAGGCCCTGGCGCACCCGCTTCATCACGCGCACCGCCTCGCCCGGGAAGGCCAGTTCCTCAAGGAAAATCACGAATTCGTCCCCGCCGAAACGCGCCACGGTGTCCAACTGCCTGACCGAGGCCACGATGCGCTCGCCCACCTGGATCAACAGCTTGTCGCCCACGGCGTGCCCCATGGTGTCGTTGACCAGCTTGAACTTGTCCAGATCCATGTAGGCCACCGCGTAGGCGGCGGAGTTGTGGCGCTGGGAGCGGCGGATGGCCTGCTGGATGCGGTCGCGCATGAGGGTGCGGTTGGGCAGCCCCGTGAGCGGATCGTGCAGGGCCATGTGCTTGAGCTGCTCCTCCACCTTGCGGCGGTGCTCGATCTCGCGTTTGAGCGATCGCTGGGAGTCCTCCAGGTCGCGCACCTTGGCCTTGAGCTCCGAGTTGGCCTGGCGCAAAAGTCCGTAGAGTTCCAGGCCTTCCAGCAGGGAGGCCCCTCCGCGCAGCACGATGGTCAGAAGACTCAGGGACGCGTCGGAGATGGTCTTGATGTCCTGCCCCAGCCGCCCCAGAAACATGCCCCTGATGCGCGAGGCCGTGGTCAGGGAGTGCAGCAGCAGCTGGCCGTCGGACAGGCCGGAGGATGTGAACACCGGGCGCTTGCGCTCCAAGGCCCAGGCGGCGGACCCGCTCTCGGTGAGGAGGCGCATTTCCTCCTGCATCTCACGGGCCTTGCCGGGGGGGTGGCAGCGGGCGAGATACAGCTCGCCCCCGGGCTCGCGCACCAGGAAGAAGGCCAGCGCCTTGAACTTCAGGAGTTTTCGCAGCCGCCCGGAGGTTTCCTCCAGAATCTGGACCACGGTGCCAAGGGGCTTCACCCCCTGGGTGATGCCCATGGTGGCGGCAAGTTCCAGGGCGTCCAGCGTCTGCCGGTGGGCCTCCTCCAGAATGGCGAGGCGGCCCATGGGCGGAGAGGGCCTAGACGGCTTGGTCGTTTTCTTTGTCATTTCCATTGCCGTCGCCGGAAAGCAGGATATGGCCGATGTCCTCGATCTGGCGTTCTCCTTGTGCCGCTGCCGCGCCCAGGGCGCTGCGGGGAATGTTCAGGCTGTCCCAGGCCGCCCCGGACAGCGGCGGGGCCAGCGCGGCGCCGCTCTGGCCCAGGGCCAGGGCGTGGGCCATGATGTCGGCCACGTGCACCAGGGCCGCGTCCTGGTGGATGACGCGGTCTCCGGGGGCGTGGTGCTCGGCCACGGCCCGCTCCAGGGACGGGGGGAATTTCCACACGGTGAGGAGCTTTCCGCCAAGCTCGGCGTGGTCGAAGCCCCAGAGTTCGCGCTCGGCCTCGTGCAGGGGTTTCTGCTCGCGCCGGGCCAGGGCGACGGCCTGGGCCACATGGGCGGTGTGGTTTTTCAGCATGACCAGTCGTCCCAGGTCGTGCAGCAGGCCTGCCACGAAGCAGCGTTCCACGTTGGGATGCCCGGCGGTGACGGCCAGGAGCCTGGCCAGCACGCCGCAGGCCAGGCTGTGCTTCCAGAAGGAGCGCATGTCCAGGACGTCGCGGGGGATGGAATCGAAAATGTTGATGAGCGACACGCCAAGCGCCAGGCTGGTCAGACGGTTGGCCCCCACCACGGTGACGGCTCGGGAGATGGTGTCCACGGACTCGGGGAAGGCGTAGAGGGCGGAGTTCACAAGCTTGAGGAGCTTGGCCGAGAGGGCCGTGTCCTTGCCGATGATTTCGGCCACGTAGCTGTAGGAAACATTGGGATTGCTCAGGGCTTCGAGGGCCTGGGCCACGATTCCGGGCAGGGCGGCGAGCTTTAAGGTGGAGTTGGCCAGGCGCGCCAGGTCGGGGCGCTTTCGTGGTTCGGGGACTGCTTCGTCAGAGTCATGGTGGCGGGGTGCGGGCGGGCCGTTCTGGACCAGGTTGATGAAGCTGACCCGTTTGAGTTCGCGGACGGTGGGATGGGTGGGATCGCAGAGTTTCAGGCGGAGATTGGCCTCGTCCCAGGCCTGGCGAGCCACGGCCGGGTCCAGGGCCTTGATGCGTTCGCGGTCCAGGGATTCCTGGTCGTGCCCGAGCACAACGGTTTCTGTAACCCCCCAGAATTTCAAGGTCTGGATGGACAGTTCATCAAGGGTCAAACCTTCCGAGAAAAGAAGCCTGCCCTGTCGGCTGCGCACATCGGCGGACAATACCATGCCGGGCCGCAGGTCTTCAATGTAGACCGTGCCCATATTCCTCCTGGTCAGACGACGCCTCTGGGTCCATTTCTCCTTACACAAGTACCCGAGCCTAAGCCCCATGGCAAGCAGGGGATTTCCACCTGTCCGAAAATGAGGTAGGTTCCGGATCATGGTCACCGCGTCCACTTACAATATCCTGATGTATTCCCATGATACCTACGGCCTGGGCCACATCCGAAGGACCATGGCCATCGCCAGCCATCTGCGGGGCCGCGGGGTGAACGTGCTGCTGCTGACGGGATCGCCCCTTGTGGGGCGTTTCGATTTTCCCGAAGGCGTGGACTTCGTGCGCATCCCCGGCATGATCAAGAAGACCAACGAGGAATACCTGCCGCTGTCCATCCGCCTCTCCGCCCGCCACGCCCTGAACATCCGCCGCAACATCATCGTGGCCACGGCCAAGGCCTTCCAGCCGCACCTGTTCATCGTGGACAAGGCCCCGCTCGGCCTCAAGCGCGAGGTGCTGCCCACGCTCAAGTGGCTCAAGCGCCGCATGCCCCATTGCCGCACCATCCTTGGGCTTCGCGACATCATGGACGACAGCGAGTCCACCAGGCGCGAATGGCGCGAGAAAGGCATCTATGAGGTGCTGGACAAGTATTACTCGGAAATATGGGTCTATGGGAACCGCGATTATTACGACTCCATCGCCGAGTACGACATTCCGGCTTCCGTGAGCGAGAAGATGGTCTTCACCGGCTACATACCGCGCGCCCAGCCCCGGCGCGCAAAGATGGCCGAGATGCGCGAGGAGGAACGCCTCACCAAGAAGGAGCGCCTGGTGCTGGTGACCACGGGCGGCGGAGGCGACGGCTACCCCCTGATGGACGCCTACCTGACCATGCTCGAGAACATGGAGGACCCGCCGTTTCGGTCCATCCTGGTGTCCGGGCCGTTCATGCCAAAGCCCATGCGCGAGGAGGTGCACCGCCGCGCCCTCAAGGTGAAGGCCCGCTTCCATCACTTCCACCGGCGCATGGAGGCCCTGATGGGCCTGGCGGACGTGGTGGTGTCCATGGGCGGCTACAACACCACCTGCGAAATTTTGTCCCTGTGCAAGCCGTCGCTTGTGGTTCCGCGCGAGGAGCCGCGCCTGGAACAGCGCATCCGGGCCGAGGTGTTCAAGAGCCACGGCCTGATCGAATTCCTGCCCTGGTCCGAATTGAGCCCGGAGAACCTGGGCAGCAAAGTGACCGCACTCATCGACAATCCCAACGGCTGCTGCCACGGCATCTCGGATTTCCGCTTTACCGGGCTTGAGGTCATCTCCGCGCGGCTTCAGGAGTTCAGGGGGCAGGATTCGTGAGCAAAACCCCCGCAGCCGTATCGTCCAGGGGCGCATCGGGACCTGTAGCGGGTCCTGTTATCGGCATGATCCTCAAAGGCTATCCCCGCATCTCCGAAACCTTCATATCCAACGAGATCGCGCTTCTCGAGCAGAACGGCCTCGCGGTGCACATCCTGTCCATGCGCCACCCCAGGGAGAATTTCAGCCACGAGTCGGTCAAGCGCATAAAAGCCCGGGTGGACTACCTGCCCGAGACCATCGCGGGCAACGTGCGGCGCCTGGTTTCGGCCAACCTGGCCTGCCTGGCCGCACAGCCAGTGCGCTACCTCAAGGGACTGGGACTCATGTTCGCGCGCCTGGTCCGCACCCGCAAGACGGCCACGGTCAAGCACCTGCTCCAGGCCGGATACCTGGCGGCCAGGGTGCTGCCCGGTTCCGGAATTTCGCACCTGCACGCCCACTTCGCCCATTCGCCCACTTCCGTGGCGGTGTTCACGTCGGCGCTCACCGGGTTGCCCTTCAGCTTCACGGCCCACGCCAAGGACATCTACACCCAGGATCGGGCCAGCCTGGCCCGCAAGATCGGCAAGGCCCGCTTCGTGGCCACCTGCACCGGTTACAACAAGACCTACCTGGACGCCCTGAACGCAAGCGGCACGCCGATCCACCGGGTGTACCACGGCATCGACCTGGCCCTGTTCCAGCCCGGAGCGCTGCGCCTGAAGCCCGAGCCGCCCTACGAGATACTCACCGTGGCCCGCCTGACCCCCAAGAAGGGCCTGCCCACGGTGTTTCGCGCCCTGGCCGCCCTGGCCGCACAGGGAATCGAATTCCGGCACGTGCTCATCGGTTCCGGCGAGGAGCGCGGCCGCCTGGAATCCCTGGCCAGGGAGCTTGGCATTGCGGAGCGCATCGAGTGGCTGGGCACCCGGCCGCATGACGTGGTGCTCGAACGCCTGCGCCGGGCGGACCTCTTCCTGCTCGGCTGCGAGGTGAGCCCCAACGGCGACCGCGACGGCATCCCCAACGTGCTGGTGGAGGCCATGGCCATGGGCGTTCCCGTGGCGTCCACGGCGGTTTCGGCCATCCCGGAGCTCATCGTGAGCGGGGAGCACGGCCTGCTGGTGGACCCGTGCGACCACGCAGCCCTGGCCCACGCGGCGCTGCGGCTGCTCACCGACGGCGATCTGCGGGAGCGCGTGCTGCCCGCCGCCCGCCAGCGCGTGCTGGACAGCTTCGACAACCGCGCCCTGGTGGGCGAACTGGCCGGAATTTTCCGTGGGCAACTTGCGGAGGCGCCATGAAGATAGCCTTTTATGCCCCCTTCAAGCCCCTCGATCACCCCCGTCCCAGCGGCGACCTGACCACGGCGCTCGGGCTCACGCGCTTCCTGCGCGGCCAGGGGCACGAGATATCCATTCCCAGCCGGTTTCGCGCCCGCGACCTGGCCTCGCGACCGCACGTGTGGCCGCTGGCCGCGTTCGAAGCCTGGCGGGCCGCACACAGCTGGCGCGTCCGTCCCGACGTCTGGCTCACTCATCATGTCTACTACAAGTCCCCGGACGTCATCGGCCCCTACGCTTCCCGGAAACTGGGAGTGCCTTACGCCATTTTCCAAGGCATCTACTCCACCAAAAGGCGCAAGAGCCTCTCCACCAGGCTGGGATTCGAGCTGAACCGGCGAAGCCTGGTGGCAGCGGACATGGTCTTCTCCAACCGGCTGGAAGACATGGTCAACCTGCGCAGGCTGCTTCCGGAGGAACGCCTGTGCTACGTGCCTCCGGGGATCGATCCGGGCGCGTTCGCCTTCGATGCGCAGGCACGGGAGCGCCTGCGGGCCGAGTGGGGCGTGGGGGATCGCCCCGTGGTTCTGGCCGTGGCCATGTTCCGCAACGACGTGAAGACCCAGGGACTGCGGTTCCTGTTGGCCAGCCTGTCCGGTCTGCGGCGCGATTTCGAGCTGGTCCTGGCCGGGGACGGCGAAACCCGCCAGGAACTGGAGAAACTCGCGACGGAGAATCTGCCGGGCCGCTGCCGTTTCCTGGGTCAGGTGCCGCGCGACAAGCTCTTCGAGATTTATTCCGCCGCCGACCTCTTCGCTTTTCCCGGCATCCGGGAGAGCCTGGGCATGGTCTACCTGGAGGCCCAGGCGGCCGGTTTGCCCGTCGTCGCCTTCGACAACGGCGGCATCCCCGAGGTGATGCGCCACGGCGAGACCGGCATCCTGACCCCCTTCCTGGACGTGAGCGCCTACCGCGCCGCACTGGCTTCCCTGCTGGACGACCCGGACCGGCGCAGGGCCATGGGACGCGCGGCCATCGAGAACGTGCGCGCGCACCACGACGCCGCGGTCAACTTCATGCAGGTGGACCTGCACCTGCGACGTCTGGCCGGGGCCAGGGCGTGACCCGCCTGGCGCTCATCCGGCATGCCCCCACCGAGTGGAACGCCGCAGGTCGCATCCAGGGTCAGCACGATTCGCCGCTGACGCCGGACGGGCTGGAGCTGGCCCGCTCCTGGTGCGCGACCCTTGCAGGCTTCGGGTTTTCCGCCCTGTATTCCAGCCCCCTGGGCCGGGCCATGCACACGGCAACCGTGGTGGGCGACCCGCTCGGGCTTGGTCCCGTGCCGGTTGCGGACCTGCGCGAGCAGGCGTTCGGCCAATGGACCGGGCGCACGGTGGCCGAACTTCGCGGGCAGGGGGTCCTGGCCCCGCAGGAGGCCCTTGGCTGGGCCTTCACCCCCCCTGGCGGCGAGGACCGCAGAACCGTGCTGGAGCGCGCCTGGAACTGCCTGCTGGATATTGCCGCGCGCCATCACGGGCAATCGGTGCTGGTGGTGACCCACGAGGGCGTGCTCCGGGCCGTGCTCTATGCCCTCAAGGGTCGGGACTATCTTCCCCACGAACCGAAGATACTCGCCCCGCGCGCACTGCACGTCCTCCAGGCACACGGCGGCTGCCTGAGCATCGAAGCCTGGAACCTGACCCTGTGACCGCGTGTTCGGCCCTGGCCTACCGGAGTATCCCCCGATGACCGTCGTCTTCTACTGCCAGCACGTGCTGGGCCTTGGGCATTACATGCGCTCCCTGGCCATCGTGCGGGCCCTGGCCCCCCACCGGGTGGTGTTCGTCACAGGAGGGCCGGACGTGCCCGCAGACCTTCCCCCGCACGTGGTGCACGAGCGCCTGCCCGTGCTGGCCATGGACGAGGAGTTCTCCGCCATGCTGGCCGAGGACGACCTGGAGGCAGTGAAGCGGGCCAGAGCCGCGCGCCTGGCCGAAATCCTGGAGCGCGAGCGCCCCGACGTGTTCGTGGTGGAGCTTTATCCCTTCGGGCGGCGCGCCTTCGAGTTCGAGCTGCTTCCCGTGCTCACCGCCATCCGGGGCGGGGCGTTCGGGCGTCCCGTGGCGCTCTCCAGCCTGCGCGACATCCTGGTGGAAAAGACCGACCCGGAGAAGTTCCAGACCCGGGTCGTCGGACGCCTGAACGCGCTGTTCGACGGCCTGCTGGTGCACTCCGACCCGGCGCTCTTTCCGCTGGACGAGACCTTCCCCAGGGTTGGCGAGATAGCCGTTCCCGTGGTCTACACCGGATTCGTGACCGAGCGGCCTTCCCCCGGCGCGCGCGAGCGCCTGCGCCGCAACCTGGGGCTTGGGCCGGACGACAAGCTGGTGGTGGCCAGCGCAGGCGGGGGCAAGGTCGGCTCCGAGCTTTTGTTCGCCGCCCAGCAGGCCTATCCGTTCCAATGGGCCGGTAAGCCGCCCCGCCTGGAGATTTTCTCCGGTCCCTTCCTTGACGAGCATGCCTTTTCACGGTTACGGGCCGGTTCCTGCGCGCACGAGAACGTCTTCGTGTCGCGCTTCGCCGGGAATTTCCTGGATATGCTGGCTGCAGCGGATGCGTCGCTGTCTTTGGCCGGATACAACACAACGATGAACGTCCTTGCTTCGGGTGTCAAAGCCCTGGTCTGGCCATTTGCCCAGAACAGGGAGCAGTCCATGCGTGCGGTTCGCCTGAGCGAGCGCGGCGCGTTGGGCGTGCTGTCGCCGGAAGACCTCGATCCCGTCCGGCTGGCCGGGCTGGTGGGGAGACTCCTCCAGGACGGGCGGCCCGCCTCCGGGGGGGGCGTGAGCCTGGACGGCGCGCGGGAATCGGCCCGTCTCATCGCTTCCAACATGTGGCGCAACAGCTAACTTTTCACTCCGAGCAATCATGATCGTCTCAAACAACGTCTCCCCTCTCTGGCAAAACCTGCCCGCAGACCACCGCGAACGTCTGGCCCAGGCCGTGGACAAGGGCCTGGCCCTGGCCCCGGACGGGCGCGCCACCGTGTTTTTCCGGGCCGACGACGTGGCCGTGCCCAGCAACGCCTTCACCGCCATGGCCGACGCCTTCAAAGACGCCGACGCGCCCCTGGGCATGGCCGTGGTCCCGGCGTGGCTCACGCTCAGCCGCTGGGCTGCGCTTCGCAAGGCGGCGGACGCGCCGGGTCTTTTCTGCTGGTGCCAGCATGGCTGGCGGCACATGAATTTCGAGGCCCCCGGAACCAAGAAACGCGAGTTCGGGCAGGCACGCCCGGCGCGCGACAAGCGCCAGGACCTGTCCAAGGGCTTCAAGCGCATGACGGACATACTTGGCGCGGATTTCACTCCCGTATTCACTCCGCCCTGGAACCGCTGCGACGGCGACTCTCTGGCCGCGATGCCCTCCATCGGCTTCAAGGGAATCTCGCGCACCGTGGGGGCTGGCCCGGACGCGCCCGAGGGGCTGCCTGATTTCCCGGTGCGCATGGACCTGCACACCCGCAAGGAGCCGGACCCGTCCGTTTCGCTCGACAACATGCTGAAGGAGCTGAGCGACGGCCTGGCCAGCGGCCAGTGCGGCATCATGCTGCACCATCAGCGTATGGAGAGCGTCTCGCTTACGTTCCTGAAGGCGCTGCTGGAAGAGCTGGGACGCCGGAACGGCGTCGAATACGCGCACTTCGGGAGTCTGATCGAGAAATAGCCCCCGCGTGAATGGTCCGCGCGTCCAACAGCGCGACAAAGCCCGGCCAGGCTTTCCTGGTCGGGCTTTTGCGTTCGTCCATTCCCGAGGTGTCTGTATCTCGTCAGCGGCCCATGCGGCGGCGTATGCCGATCAGTCCGGCCAAGCCCACGCCCAGGAGAATCAGCGTTGCAGGTTCCGGCACTGCAGCAGGTTGGGGCGGAGCTATCTGGGTTGCAAGCAGCATGTTGATGTTCCAGCCCTCGGCAAGCGCGCCGTACCAGTATGAGTAGCCGTTCCAGCTGCCGTCGGGGTTCTGGTTGTTCACCAGCCAGTCCGCGTAGTCCTGGTACCAGTTCCAGGTGGTGCCGGGGTCGAGAACTCCGGGCGGACGCAGGTTGGTGATGGCGGTGTTGTCCTCTAGGCCGTATATTGCCTGAAGTCCCTTGTATATCGACCACATGGCGTATGGCTGGCCGAAGTTGCCGTCCCACGGCGCTCCGGCGAAGTTGCCGCCGGATATCCAGTTGCGGTTGATGAAGTCGGTGGCCGCCTCAACTACCGAATCGGTCTTGGTCTTGCCTTCCAAATAGAACTCGAGCAGCAGTCCGCCGGTCTTGGAGACGTCGGGAATCTGCTGCGGGGCCTGGTATCCGGACGCCCCGTGGAGCGGGTTCGTTGCGGGCGTTCCGCTGAGATCCTGGATGTAAGTGGTCCAGTAGTTCAATTCAGCGGGAATGCTCGCCGGGATCGGGATGCCCATCTTGCTGTTGGCGAAGATGAGTCCGACCACGGGCCATTGCGATGTGGAGTTGTCGCTGTCTCCAGCCTGGAATCCGTAGTGCCAGCCACCACGCCAGATGTTGCTCACTCCGTTGTTAGCCGGACTGTTCTGGCCCTCGGCGAAGTATTTGACCACGCCTTCGGCAACTTGCTTGTAGGTAAGACCCGCGAGCGGGCCACTGGCTACTACGGCGTTGGGGGTCTGCGTGGAGGCAATGGTGGAGAGGGCCAGCCCGGTCTGGTACGTATCCTCAGGTCCCCACCAGACACGCTTGTTGACGGAGTCATACTGCGCAGTGTTGAAGATGTACTGCAATCCATTCTTTACGTTGTCTTTGTATAACCCACTCGTTTCGCTGTTACCTTGCTCGATCATGGCAAGAAGGGCTGAGCTTGTGGATGATACTTCGTACCCGCCGTAGTTCCAATAGCCTCCTGACTGTTGCTGTGAGGCAAGATATGCAAGGCCCTTCGAAATCGCGTTGTTTATTTCTGCAGCTGTTGCTGCATAACTGAGAGATGGAAAGGTAATTAGTGAGAAAAATGCAAGAAAGTATACAGGCAATGATTTGCGTAACAACATAGTTTGCCTCCATTTGTTGAATGGATAACATAAAAAGTCGTTACTTCTTCCTGATGGTTCCAGCACCTCGGTTCATGAGCTTTAATATGAGAAGATGCAGCAATTTGTGTTTTGCATTAAATATACCAACAATTTTGTGCATACATGGTCTTTGATGGCAGTTTGTGCGCGTGTCGATGCGGCTGAATTTTCCTAAAACTAACCGTTTGCGGTAGGCGGTTCCCAAGGAGTGAAAGAACAGTGCCTTTGAGTGGTTTGGATAGGGAGTGAATACCGAGTGAAGAAAATCTATGGAGCGCTGGAATTGGATTTGTAAATCTTATGACACGCTGGCTGTAAATAATCCCGACATTTCAGCCGATACCGCAAATCCGCAACGAAAGCCCGGCTGGGTTTACCCCGGCCGGGCTTTTTGTTGTCGAGTGGGCGACTCAGGCGTGCAGTATCCGGCGGGATACCAGGGAAACGTCGGGTGTTCCTGTGAGGACCATGGCTGCGCGGAGTTCGTCGGCCAGT
The DNA here is from genome assembly GCA_046566965.1 of Acidobacteriota bacterium. Lineage (GTDB taxonomy): Bacteria > Desulfobacterota > Desulfovibrionia > Desulfovibrionales > Desulfovibrionaceae > Fundidesulfovibrio. The sequence continues at coordinate 105,027 of JBKICU010000021.1, read as the reverse complement.
TTTCCGAGCGTCATCTCCACACCCTCGGCCAGTCCTCCCACCGCGGCGACTGCCAGGGGCCTGCCCAGCAACACCGCGTCCGCGCCCAGAGCCAACATTTTGAGGACGTCCGCTCCGCTGCGGATGCCGCCATCCACGAGGATCGCCATTCTCTCCTTCACGGCGTCCGCGATCTCGGGAAGGACGTCCGCCGTGCCCGGCACATGATCCAGCGCCCGGCCTCCATGGTTGGAAACCACGATGGCGTCCACTCCCGCCTCCAGGCAGGTGGCGGCGTCGCTCCGGGTCATGACCCCCTTCACCATGAAGGGGATGGACACGCTCTGCTTGATGCGTGCAAGATCCTCCCTGGTCTTGGGACCCACGGGATGGCCGGCGCGGCTCATGTTGACCAGTGCCGCCGCGTCGATGTCCATGCCGAACGCGGGCGCGCCTGCGTCCGCCGCCTGTCGTGCCAGTTCGATCACCTTGTCCGTGGCGCGCGGCTTGATGACCGGAATCACCCGGCGGCCGGCCCGCAGGGCCGCAATGCCGGATTCGAAGTCCGCCGGGCAGGGGCTGTCCGGCGTCATGGCCACGGTCCCGGCCTTTGAGCAGCCCTCCACCAGGGCAGTGGCGAAATCGGCGTCGGCCACTGCCGCGTTCATGTTGAACGAGACCCCGCCCATGGGGGCTCCCAGCACCGGCAGGGCCAGATCCATTCCCAGGAAGCGGCAGGCGCTTACCGGTTCGCGGACCTCATGCACCGTGCTCATGTTGAAGAGCCTGTTCGAAAGAGCCGAGATGTTGTTGCGGAACGCGGCACCCGTGCCGAGGCCTCCCATGCCGGGAACTTCCCCGGCGCACGCCCTGCCGTCGCAGACCGGGCATACCCTGCAGGCGCCCTTGAACCGTTCGCGCGCCTCGCGCCTGAGCGTTTGGAAATCCATGTGAGCCTCCCGGATTACTGTCGGTCGTTTTTGACGGTCATGCAGGCGCAGGCCTCGCACGATTCACTGGCCTCCCGGGTTTCGCGCAGAAGCTCTGAGGCCAGCCCAGCCGTGATCCCGCTGAGGCGTTTGCACTTCGCCATGTTTTCCTGTTCTCCAAGCCCGGCCAGCACGTCCTTGCAGGCGCTTGCCCCGAACCGGGCGATGAACTTCTGCCTGAGCGCGGACGCCAGCTCCGCGGCCCTGTCCCAGTTTCCATGTCGACGGTCTCGACCGTGCAATGCACCCAGAGCCAGCAGCCCGCCTGCCAGGGCTCCGCACATCTCCTGGTGGGTCCTGCCCACGCCGCCCCCGAAGCAGGTGGCGATGCGCGGCGAGAGCCCCTCCGCTCTGCCATTGCCATGGGCCTCGGATAGGGCCAGCAGCACCGATTCGGCGCAATGGTAGCCCCCGTCGTGAAGTTCGAAAGCCCGCTGTTCGATTTCCTGGCGCGTCATGTCCTGTTCCTCCTTGTCCGTTTGACGTCTTCAAGCGATTGAAATATTCTATTCAACACTATTTCAAATCGAGTCCAACGATTTAAACCGATCGGGACGATCGGACATGGCGAACGGTGGAGCATGGAACTTCGCGACCTGAAGACCTTCGTGGCGGTGGCCTCGCTTTTGAGCTTCAACCAGGCCGGGCGTGCCTTGAATGCGGCTCAGTCCACGGTGTCCGCGCGCATCCAGGCCCTGGAGGAAGAGCTGGGGCTGCGCCTGTTCGACCGGCTTGGGCGCAAGGTGCTGTTGACTGAGGCAGGCGAAAGGCTGCTGGATTACGCCAAAAAGATCACCGACCTGGAGGACGAGGCCCGTGCGTGGGTGGCCGGGGACGAGAAGGCGCGCGGAGCGCTGACCATCCGCATCCCCGAATCACTGAGCGTCCACCGTCTGCCGGGGATGTTCATGCGCTTCAGACGGAAGTTCCCGAATGTGCGGGTTCGGTTCATGGCCTGCGCCTATGACGGGCTGGCCGCGGACCTGCGCAAGGGGGTGATAGACCTGGCCTTCCTGCTGGCCCAGGAGGTGCGGGCCGGGGACCTGCTGGTGGAGTGCCTGGGGGTTGAGCGGCTGGCCATGGTGGCCGCGCCCGGCCATCGTCTGGCGGCGCGCGCGACGGTCGGGTACGCCGACCTGGACCGGGAGACGGTGCTCCTGGCCACGTCGGATTGCAGCTACCGGAGGATTCTGGAACGGACCCTGGCCGAGGAGGGGGTCTCGCCGGTGGTGGGCGTGGAATTCAGCTCCGTGGCGTCGCTCAAGCGGCACGTGGCCGAGGGGGCTGGGTTCACCGTGCTGCCGGAGATCGCTGCCCGCCAGGAGATCGATACGGGCGCGTTCAAGGAACTCGCCTGGTCGGAGGGCGAGCTGGAGGCGGCGGTGCTCATGCTTTGCCACAAGGACAAGTGGGTGTCCCCGGCCCTGGCGGGATTCATGGACCTGGCGCGGCGGCACCTGATGACCGGGTGAAGCGGCGTTGCGTCAGGGGAGAACCGTCTCCCTTCGCGGCAGGACCTTGCGAAATTGCCACGCGTTATGACGCATCCCCGGAGCCTGGACTGCAAATGCAGGCTCCTCGGGGCAGGAGTTCAACCATCCAGGCTGAATATGCCATGAATGTCCCGTGCGGCATGGAGCACCCGGACAACTTCGATCCCTGTCTGGATTTCCCGGTACAGAATAAGATGCCTGCCGACCACGAAATAGCGCATGTCCGCCGCGATATCCGGTCTGGCCGGACCAAGCTTGCTGTTTTCCGCAAGCATCAGGCATTTTTCGTTGATCGCCCGCAACGCGCTGGTCGCGACCTGCTGATTGTCTTCAGCGATATATGCCCAGATGTCGAGCAGATCGTCTTCAGCTTTCCGCAGGAAGTGAACTTTGGACATGCGAAGCTATCAAGTGCCTTGGTGTTCAGCATCGAGGCGGCTCCGCGCTTCCTGGATGATCTCTTCCATGGTGGAAAAGCGTCCCGGCCCGCTTGCGGTCCCTTCCGTCCAGAGCTTTCGCAGTTCCTCAAGTTGTTGTTGCTGAATGGTCCGCTTCATTTTCCAGTCGCGCAGGGCGTCGCGGATGACCTCGCTGCTGGAAGCGTAGTCCCCGTTTTCGACGGCCTGGCGCACAAGGTCGGCCAGGTCGTGCGTCAGGGCGATGCTGATTTTTTCGACAGTTGCCATGATGGCCTCTCATTTAGAGTATGACTAATTCGTACCACGCGTTTGCCGACCGCGCAAGGCTGCCGAATCGGAATCCCCTCACCGGCCCTATCCGGCGGTGAACCAACCGACCCTCCCACGCAAAAAAGCCCGGCCAGATTTTCCTGGCCGGGCTTTGTCGTATTCAATGAGCCGTGAGGCTTATTTCTTCACTTCGGTGTAGTCGGCGTCCACCACGTCTTCGTCCTTGGCAGCGCCGCCGGGGGCGCCGTGTCCGGCGTCGGGTCCGCCTTCGGGGCCGCCGGGCTGTGCGCCCTGCTGCTGGTAGAGCTTCTCGGCCAGCTTGTGCGCCACCTGGGAGAGTTCCTCGGTGGCCTTCTTGATGGCCTCGGCGTCTTCGCCCTTCATGAGTTCCTTCAGGGCCTCGGTCTTGGCTTCGATCTCGCCCTTGGTCACGGCGTCAACCTTGTCGCCCAGGTCGCGCAGGCTCTTCTCGGTGGTGTACACCAGGGTGTCCGCATGGTTGCGGGCCTCGATGGTCTCCTGCTTCTTCTTGTCGTCGGCGGCGTGGGACTCGGCGTCCTTGATCAGGCGCTGGATCTCGGCTTCGGAAAGGCCCGAGGAGGCGGTGATCTGGATGGACTGCTGCTTGCCGGTGGCGGTGTCCTTGGCGGACACGTTCACGATGCCGTTGGCGTCGATGTCGAAGCTGACCTCGATCTGCGGCACGCCGCGGGGGGCGGCGGGGATGCCGGTCAGTTCGAAGCGGCCCAGGGTCATGTTGTCCGAGGCCATGGGGCGCTCGCCCTGCATGACGTGGATGCTGACCGAGGGCTGGTTGTCGCCCGCCGTGGTGAACACCTGCGACTTGCGGGTGGGGATGGTGGTGTTGCGGTCGATGAGCTTGGTGAACACGCCGCCCAGGGTCTCGATGCCGAGCGACAGCGGGGTCACGTCCAGAAGCAGCACGTCCTTGACGTCGCCCGCCAGGATGCCGCCCTGGATGGCCGCACCCATGGCCACCACCTCGTCGGGGTTCACGGAGCGGTTGGGCTCCTTGCCGAAGATCTCCTTCACCTTCTGGGCCACCAGGGGCATGCGGGTCATGCCGCCCACCAGGATGACTTCGTCGATCTCGCCTGCGGAGAGTCCGGCGTCCTGCAGGGCCTTCTTGCACGGCCCGGCGGTGCGCTCGACCAGATCTTCCACCAGCTTCTCGAGCTTGCCGCGCGAGAGCTTGACCATCATGTGCTTGGGCCCGGAGGCGTCGGCGGTGATGAAGGGCAGGTTGATCTCGGTCTCCATGGCGGTGGAGAGTTCCTTTTTGGCCTTCTCGGCGGCTTCCTTCAGGCGCTGCAGGGCCATGCGGTCCTGGGCCAGGTCGATGCCGTTCTCGCGCTTGAACTCGTCCACCAGATACTGGATGACGCGGTGGTCGAAGTCTTCGCCGCCCAGGAAGGTGTCGCCGTTGGTGGCGCGCACTTCCACGACGTTGTCGCCGACTTCCAGGATGGAGATGTCGAAGGTGCCGCCGCCCAGGTCGAACACGGCGATCTTTTCGTTGGCCTTCTTGTCGAACCCGTAGGCCAGGGAGGCGGCGGTGGGTTCGTTGATGATGCGCTTGACGTCCAGACCGGCGATGCGGCCCGCGTCCTTGGTGGCCTGGCGCTGGGAGTCGTTGAAGTAGGCGGGCACGGTGATGACCGCCTCGGTGACGGTTTCGCCCAGATACGCTTCGGCGTCGCTTTTGAGCTTGCCGAGGATCATGGCCGAAATTTCGGCGGCGGAGTAGCGCTTGCCGTCGACTTCCACGGCGGCGTCGCCACCCGCGCCGGGCACGATCTTATAGGAGCAGTGCTTGAGCCATTCGGCCACCTCGGGGGTGTCGAAGGCGCGGCCCATGAGGCGCTTCACTGCGAAAATGGTGCGCTCGGAGTTGGTCACGGCCTGACGCTTGGCGATTTCGCCCACCAGCCGTTCCTTGGTGAAGGCGACGATGGACGGAGTGGTGCGCCCCCCTTCGGGGTTGGTGATGCACTTCGGGTCCTTGCCCTCCATGACGTACACGCACGAGTTGGTAGTGCCGAGGTCGATACCGATTATTTTACCCATTGAATGCGTTCCTCCTGGGGGGGATGATGTCTTCCGGCGTCGCTGGTGCGGCCGGGGATTGTTCATGTGCGAAGCGCCCGGCAGAGCGGGCGCGTCAGAAACCGACTATAAAGCGGTTTTCCGGGTTGTAAAGGGGCATTGACGATTTTTTATCGACAATGCCGGGCCTTTAGCCCTGGCAGACCAGAACTTTGGCCGGGCGCAGCAGGCGTCCGCGCAGGCGGTAACCGGCTTGCATCACCTGGAGCACATGGTTGGGGGCCACCTCGCACCCGGGTCCGGCCGGCTGCATGCCCACGGCCTCGTGCACTTCGGGGTTGAATTCCTCGCCCACGGTGCCGCAGGCTTCCAGGCCGTGGCGGGCCAGGGTGTCAAGGAACACCTTGCGGGTCATGTCCACGCCCATCACCACATCCTTGCAGGCGGGCACGCTGCGGCCATGGGCCAGGGCCAGGTCCAGGTTGTCCAGCACGGGCAGCAGGTCGGCCAGCACGCCTTCGGCCGCGAACTTCACGAACTCCTCTTTCTCGCGGATAAGGCGCTTCTTGAGGTTGTCGGTCTCGGCCAGGGTGCGCAGGCGCTTGTCGGCCTCGGCGGCCACCTCGCGCTTGAGCTGCGCGATCTCTTCTTCGGGAGTAAGGGGCCTGGCCTCTTCGGCGGGAGCTTCGGGGGCCTTGTCGGTATCGTTCTCAAGCGTCATCGTTCGCTCCTTGGAGTCTCGTCATGTGTGGAAATGTCGTTCGAGTGCGGAAAGGCCGGGGCATGTTCAGAAGTGCCGCCCCAGCATGGTCGTGATGAGCTGCGCCGTGTAGTTCACCAGGGGGACCACCTCGGCGTAGTCCATGCGCAGGGGACCGATGACGCTCACTGCGCCGAGCGGCGCGCCCTGGGTCCCATAGGGCGAGGACACCAGACCGCATCCGGCCAGATCGCTCACCTGGGCTTCCGCGCCGAGCACCACCACTGTACGGTATTCCGCCATGGTTTTGTCCAGCACTTCCAGCAGCCGGGTGCGCTCTTCCAGCGCGCCGAGCACCTCGCGCATGACGCCCAGGTCGGTGAATTCAGGCTGGGCGAGCATGTTCAGGGTGCCCTCCACGAACACCTCGGGGGCGTCCGTGGTGGAGAAGGCGTCCATGGCCAGTTGCATGGCCCGTCCGGTGAGGTTGGAAAGCTCGCGCTTGGCGGCGGCCATCTCCGCGATGATGCGCCCGCGCACCTCGGAGACGGTGAGGTCCTGGAAATGGTGGTTCAGGTAGTTGCCGAAGTGCACCAGGTCGTCCGCGCCGATGTCGTCGGCCACGGTGACCACGCGCTTCTGCACCAGCCCGCCCTGGAGCACCAGGATGGCCATCACCAGGCCCGGGCGCAGCAGTACGAAATCTATCTGGCGCCAGCGGGCCAGGGAGTGCCTGGGGGCCAGAACCATGCACACCTGGCGCGACGCCGAGGAGAGCACCCGTGACGCGTGGCGCAGGATGTCGTCGATCTCGAGCCCGGCCTGCCCAAGGGACGAGGCCATCATCTCCTTCATGGAGACGGGCAGGGGACGAAGCTGCATCACCTGATCCAGGTACAGGCGGAAGGCCTTGGCCGTGGGCACGCGCCCCGAGGACGTGTGGGGCTGTTCAAGATAGCCCTTGTCGGTCAGGTCGGCCATGGTGTTGCGGATGGAGGCCGGAGAAAGGCGCATGCTTCCGGTCTTGGACACGGTGCGGGAGCCCACGGGCTGGGCCTTGGCGATGTAATCCTCCACGATGGCCGTGAGGACTTCGAGTTCGCGCTGGATGAGTGGGGATTCCCGCATGCTGTTGGCACTCGCCTTATGAGAGTGCCAGACAGCTAACAACGGTGCGCGCCGCTGTCAAGATCAGTGGCCCGGCGGCAGGGCGTGGGAGGGCTCCAGGTCCAGCACCTCCTGGCCGCGCACGTAGGGCATGAGCACAGGCTTCTTCACCTGGGACAGGAGGTTCTCGATGGCGGCCTTGAGGCGCAGGATGGCGTCTGCCACGCCCTGGAGCGAGCTTATCTTGCGGTCCAGGTCCAGGTCGATGAGGAGCTTGCGCAGCGACTCGATCTCGCGGGCCAGGCCTTCCACGTCGCGGTCGGGCAGGGTGCGCCCGAGGGCCGTCTTCACCTCGCCGGAGAGGTACTGCAGCTCCTCCATGACCAGCGCGTTGTAGTTCATCATGATGCCGAGCACGTTGTTGCCCACGTGGGCCATGCCGCCCGCGGCCTTGGCCAGGGCGTCCTTGCCGACCTCCAGCTGGCGTCCCACGGTGAGGGAGACGATCTTGGAGGCGTCGGCCAGGAACTGGGAGTCGAAGCGGTCGAAGAAGCCTGGGTTGTGCGAGTAGAGCATGATGACCCCGAAGGCCTCGCAGTCCGAGCGCAGCAGGAAGGCCAGGCGGGAGCGGTAGCCTTCGTGGTAGGCCATGCAGTCCACTGACTCGCCGCCGCGTTCCATGCCGCGCAGGTCGTTGGAGAGCACGTGGAACACGCCGCGCTCGTGCACGGCGCGCATCACCGGGTGGTTGGGCAGGGAGTCTTCCATGGCCCATACGAAAATGGGGGTCTGCTTGTTCTCGGCGTCGCTGGCGGCAACGTTGATCCAGTTGCCCTGGTCGTCGCACAGGCGGCACACGTACAGGTCGGCGTCCAGTTCGCGCAGGAGTATCTCGCCGGACTGCTCCAGCACCTCCTCGGCGGTGGTGAATTCCTGGCCTGCGGCCACCAGCGCGTAGATGATCTCGATCATCAGCGTGGACTGTTCGTAGGCGCGCTGCAGGAGCTCGAAGCGGTGCTCCAACTGGATGAAGTGTGGGTGGCAGTGGCGCAGGCGCGCGATGCGCGAGGATTTGATGCGGTCAAGGTCCAGGCGCAACTCGGTCAGCCCGGTGAGGAGCTCCTGCCAGTCCCGCACGGGGCGGTCCAGGTTGAGGAAGTCCGGGCGTTTCACCAGGACGTCCAGGCTGGTTTTGATGGACACCATCAGGTGCATGATGGCTACGCGGACGGCGTCGGGCGCGTCCTCGAGAATGCGCGTGATTGCGCAACGCGGGTCCAGGCGTTTCTCGAATCTGCAGGCCGTGTGGATATCTTGGGCGAGTGGCGACATGTGTCCCGGAGGATAAAGCAGGGATTGAGAAAGGCAAGAGGAAAAGAGAGAACCGCGAAGGTCGTCACCTTCGCGGTCCTGCCCTTTGAGGAAGAGGACCAGCCTTGAGGCCGGAAGCTCTCAACTCGAGTGGGTACGCGCGCGAGCGCTCTACTTCTCGCGGCATCCCCCACCACAACCAACCCGCTCTCTTATAAGCAAGCGTCATGCCATAGGTGAAGAAGTGGACGGGAACGGTGGGATTCCCCGGTATGACTTGATCGGGGTGATTTGCAGGAGGGAGGAGTCGCCAACCGGAGTTTACAGGGTGCGTTCTCAGGAACGCAGGTTGATGATCTCTGACGGTATCCGGACGAGGCGGGGCAGGCTGGACGTGTCCGAATGGGAGGAGAGTTGAGTCATGTCGACACTTTAAGGAGCGATGGTGTGCACAAGGGCAGCACCGGCCGGGCAAGGACGCCGGGCGGGCTGGAAGTGTTCAGCTTCCGCGCAGCCAGGTCATGAGCCGACGCCAGAGGTTGCGGTCCGGCGGGGCGATGCCCATGCGGGAGAGGTATTCCTCCACGAAGCGGTGCTGTTCGGTGGAGACAGGTTTGGCCCGCCAGCCGGGGCGCTCCGTGGGGTCGTCCGTGATCGCGCCGGTGGCCGGTGGCGCGTTGGAGGGTTCCCGCGTGGAGTCTCCAAGGGGGGCAGCCGTGGCAGTGGTGGGAGAATCTTCGGCGGGTGCCGGGTCAGCAGCGCAGTCCGGCGGCCGCGTCAGGCACAGTCCGCGCCGGGCCATCCAGCAGGCCAGCACAGTGCCGGTGCGCCCCATGCCGAAGCGGCAGTGGATGAACACCTTGCGGCCTTCGGCCAGGCGGGCGTCCACCCAGTCCAGGGCGGCGTCCAGCCGGGCGGGGTCGGGCACGTCCATGTCGTCGATGGGCAGGTAGTGCACGGCCAGGCCGTGTTCGCTCTCGATGCCCGGCAGGTCGCAGAACTCCGCGCACAGGTTCAAAACCGCGCCAAGCCCCTGCTCCTTGAGGAGCGCCAGATGCTCGGGCTTGCAGGGCATTGCCCCCACGGCCACGTCCGGCGTGGCCCAGAAGATCTCGTAGCCGTCGTGCAGACAGCAGGAGGATGCGGACGCGGATGCGGGGGGAGCAGAGCGGGACATGAGAGGGAGCATGAACACGCGCGGGGGGCGCGTCAAGTTGGTTGCGGTTGGGGCTTTGTATTGCTCAGATGCTATCTGTTGTAGAAATAGCGCTGGATCAGGATGAATACAACCGTATTGACAATAAATATAAGGGTCAGCTTGAACGGACTCAGTTTGATGTCTCTATTCATGCGATCCAGGAAGGACGGTTTCTTGTTTTCTGGCATGCACGTTCTCTGGTGGAATCTGTCTTGATGCGAGAGCGATTATCGACGGAAGAAACAATCAAAAATAACGCTGGCGATTCCATTCATGAGGGCGATTATTAGACAAAATGTCCAAAGACGCATCGAAATGTCACGGTTCATGAATTGGATTATATGGATGGTGATGCTTTTCATGGGCCAATCCTAGAATGAGTTCGGCTTTGTCGTCTGTCCTTGCGAATGATGAGTCAATTTTGACGATATTTACCGCACTGGGTTTGTGTTGGCAAGGCCCCCGTGTCAGCAGAGGCCTCTCTGTTAGTCGTTTCCTATGGCGTGCTCGACTTGTTTCTGGAGGATTTCCCTGGAGACTGATTGCGGAGGCGTGGCCTTGTCGAGAAAGTCGTAACCGGGGTTGTAGCCATATGATCCGCCCCCCCACCAAGCGCGTTGACAATTCAGTCTTCAAAATCGATACCTGCGTGCGCTTCGGATTATTGACGGAAACAGGGGTGTCGGGTAGTCGATTTTTTAGTGTTTTGCCCGGTAACAATGGAGGCTGTGGTGTTTCAATCTTCTGTTCGCAGCATATTCGTCAAGATTTCATACGAGCTTGGCATTCTGGTTTTCGCCTTTGCCCTCGCACTTGGAGTCTTGAAGGTGTTGTTTATGTTTGGCAAATTGACGTGCACGGGGTGATCCCCGCATGGAAGCTCCAGCATTGTAAAATAGCGTGCTTTTGGAGGAATAATGTTCTTGAATTACAGAGGATATGACCCGATATCGTCATTCTTTTATGAGGCGGTCTTGCTTGCGTTGCTTGGGCTGGTCTTTTTTTGGGATAAATTCCTAAGTGTAGCTAATGTCTTGGGGATGCTTTAGTATGCGAAAGGTAAGAATTTGGGAAAGAGTCGTTTTTGTCTTGTTTGTAGTTGTTCAAGTTCATTATATATTTACGACGCGGGTGTTGCCCCTGGTTGTATCTCGAATTAATTGAGCCGCGCGATGAACATGCGCGGCTCAACCATTTACTCTTGCCCCTTCACAGATTCAAACTGGCGTTGAAGCTGCTCGCGAGACATTGTCGTAGGTTTGTCATTTTTCAGCCATTTGTCAGCGGCATCATAACCACGAGAGCCTCCATACACAGCAAGAGCACCGCCAACCCAGGGGTTTATTGTGCCAAGCATCATTCCTGGCGCAGCTCCGGCCACAGAACCTAGGCCGCGAATATTGTCATGATGTTCTTCTGGAATAGTCGTCCATCGCTTTTGAGCTTCAGGACTCATCTGGTCCCAGACTTCCTTCGGCATTTTGCCCACAAACTCCTTGCTGTCCCCGGCAATGGCCGTTAACAGCGGGTCCTCGCCGCTCTGGGCGTTGACGCGTTCCGCCTCTTTGGCTTGCAGATAGTTTTCGGCAAGCGTTTCCGTGTAGGGCATATTTCATTCTCCTCTTTATGCCGGAAATGGGTGGGCATCTCCTGGCGTTGGTCCATTTCGCCACCGAATATCTTCAGCCGCCGGCAGGCTTGGAATCAGTTCGCACGCTTTTTGCGGCGGGCATGCCTTTTGTGCACGGCCTTTTCAGCAGCACGCCTGATCTCCCGATAGAATTCCAACGCCTCATGAGGGCATCGGGTCAAGAGGCGCTGCAAAGCACGCTGCGACGAAGGCGGAATGTGCGCGAAGTAGTGCTCCATCATGTCCTTGGTCAGTTTGTAGAGCGGGTCATGGCTCGCCAGTCTCGTGAACACGGTTTCCACCCGCCGCTGCGTGCGGAACTTCTTGGCTTCCTCGAAGTCGCGCTTGTGCCGCTTATGGTGGTGCTCGTTGAGATCGCGCAGATGATACCAGCGCAGTTGCGCGGCGGCATCGGCGGGCATGGGGCCGAGGCTGTTGGGCTGGAAGCTGTCGGTCCAGTGTTCCTGAAGGGCCTGGCAGGCCTGCGGGTCCGAGCACAGCGCCCGGTACACCTCGTCATAGGGCATGATGGTCGGCATCGGCTCGGGTTCGCCAGCTTGCGCGAAACCTGATGCCCGTGCGTCCTGCCCGTCCTCGGAGACGAGCCCGAAGGCCTCGTCCAGCATCCGTTCGTACTTGGCCTGGTTCTCTCTGATTTCCTGATCGCTTCTCATCGTTAGAATCCTCCTGTGTGGTTTCTGGCCGGTTTGTCCGGCTGATGACCACGCAGGATATTCAAAAACCGTCTGGTGTCTCCCCACATAGGGCTATGTGGGGAGAAAGTTGAAATTTCTCTCGTGGCCCGCACTGCCGCCACGGCCGCCCCATACATCCTCCGCGTGTTGCCCTCCGGGGCAAGGGGCAGTAGTGTGGCCGCGCCATGAGCATCTTCAAGCCGAGAAACCTACAGACCAAGTTCATCCTGGGGCTGGCCTGCATGATGGCCTTTGTCGGGGTGTTCTTCGTGTCCCTGTTGCAGCGCTATCTGCGCGAAACCCTCGAACAGGAGGCCCGCGGAAAGGCCCAGGTCATCCTGCGCGGGGTGGAGTCGCTCCACGCCTACGTGCAGGACAACCTGCGCCCGGCCATCACCGGCAACCTCCTGGAAGACAAGAACCTCCTCGAAGCCATGTCCTGCACGGCCCTGGCGCGCGCCGCCATGGGCCCCTCCGGCCAGGAGGGCAACGAGGAGTTCCGCTTCCGGCGCGTGGCCATCGACGCCCGCAGCCCGGATCTTGAGGCCGTGGGCCTGGAGCGCTCCTTCATTGAGCGCTTCCAGCGCGAGCCCGAGCGCGAGTGGGGCGAGGCGATCATCAAGGAGAACGGCAAAGAGTACCTGGTGATGGCCCAGCCCGTGCGCTACCAGGGGTTCTGCCTGCGCTGCCACAGCGACCCGGCCCTGGCACCCAAGGAACTTGTGGAGACGTTCGGTCCGGAGCGCGGCTTCGGTCGCAAGGAGGGCGAGCTGGCCGGTGCGCACGTGGTGCGCCTGCCCATGGAGGCCACGGTGATGCGCGTGCAGGGCGCGACCCTGTGGTTCGTGCTGATGTTCAGCGTGGGCGCGCTGTTTCTGTTCGGAGCCATCTACGCCTTTTTCAACCGGCTGGTGGTGTTCAACCTGCGCCGGGCGCTGTCGCTCATGGGGCGGCACTTCCCCGAGGCGGCCAGCGAGGCGGCCAGCGCTCCCAAGGCGCATCCCATGGACCATTCGCGCGACGAGATCGAGCTCATGCTCTCCTCCATGGAGCAGTTCGCCGAGAGCCTGCGCCAGGCCAGGGTGCAGCTTCAGTCCTACGCCTCCAACCTCGAGGGCATGGTGGCCTCGCGCACGGCTGATTTGAGCCGCGAGGCCGACGCGCGCCGGGCCGACGTGGGCCTGTTCGTGAGCCTTTTGGACGGCCTGAGCCACACCCGCGACCGCCGCGAGATCCTGGACCGCTGCCTGGGGCTGGTGGGCAGGCGTTTCGGAGCCGAGCGCGTCACCTACCGCAGCTCCATGGCGCTTGGCGCGGCCCACTGCTGGCCGGACCCGTCCGTGTGCGTCCCTGCGCCCAAAGGCTGGGAGGCCTTGTCCGTACGCGGGGAGCCCGTGTTTTCCGGCAGCTGCGCGTCCATCCCGGTGACGACCTCCGGCGCGTCCCAGGGCATGCTGACCCTGTGCTGGCCGCCCGAGAGCCTGCCCGACCCCCTGCCGGAGGACGTGCTCATGGCCGTGGGCCAGCAGCTTGGCGTGGTGGTGGAGAACATGGACGCCCTGGACAACCTTCTGCGCCAGAAGGACCTCCTGCACGCCGTGTTCGAGGGCATCGGCGACCCGGTGGCCCTGCTGGACGGACAGGGCCGGGTGGTGCTGGCCAACGAATCGTCGCGCGGGCTGGCCGGGCCTTCGAACATTGAGGCCAAGGCCGACGCGGGCGCGAGGCGGCTGGCCGAGTCCCTGGGCATCGAGTCCGGACGGCCCCTGGATGCGGGCGTGCTGGCCGGGCCGTCCGTGCGCGAGGTGGTGCTTCCGGGCGACCGAACCTTCCTGGCATCGCTCTATCCCCTTCCGGAATACAGCGGCCAGAGCGGCCGGCTGGTGGCCTACGCCCGCGAGGTGACCGGCGAGCGCCGCATGCGCGACCTGGCCCAGCAGAACGAGAAGCTCCTGGCCGTTGGCCGTCTGGCCGCCGGTCTGGCGCATGAGATCAACAACCCGCTGGGGGTGATCCTCTTTTACGGAGAGCTCCTGAAGGCCAGCGCCGGAGCCGGGGAGAGCCGTGAGGACGTGGAGGTGATCCTGCGCCACACCCGCCAGGCCCAGAAAGTGCTGCGGGACCTGCTGGACTTCGTGCGCCCCAAGAAAGGCTCCACCGGGCCGTGCGACCTGGCCGCCGAGGTCCGGCGCACGGCTGGAGTGTTCCAGGCCCAGGCCGCGGCCGAAGGGGTTGCCCTGGAAGTGGACGCGCCGGAAGGATTGCCGCCGGTCAACGCCGATCCCACGGCCCTGGAGCAGATACTCTCCAACCTGCTGCTGAACGCCCTGGACGCGGTCAGCCCCGGCGGCGGACGCATCCGGGTGAGCACAGGCGTGGAGGACGCTCGCGCCTACCTGCGCGTGCAGGACAACGGGCCGGGCATCGCGCCCGACAACCTGGGGCGCATCTTCGATCCCTTTTTTACCACCAAGGAAGTGGGCAAGGGCACGGGCCTCGGGCTGGCCGTGGTGTTCGGACTGGCCAACGACATGGGCGGCGGCGTGGAAGCGGTGAACGAGAACGGAGCGCGTTTTACGGTGTGGCTGCCGCTGGCGCGGGAGGAGGACGGACGTGCAGCGGCCTGAGACGATTCTTGTGGTGGACGACCAGCCGGACTTCGCCAAGGGGCTGGCCCGGCTCATCGGGTCGCGACATCCCGCCCTGGAGGTGGTGCTGGCCCACGACGGAGCCCAGGCCCTGGCCATACTGGAGCAGCGCGGCCCAGGACTCATGTTCACGGACCTTCGCATGCCCGGCATCTCCGGGCAGGAGCTCCTGGAGCGGGCCCTGGCGCTCGACCCCATGCTCACGGTGGTCATGCTCACGGCGCACGGCGACGTGGGCTCGGCCGTGGCCGCGCTCAAGGCCGGGGCCTATGATTTCCTCACCAAACCCGTGGAGCCCGAGGACCTGTTCCTGGCCCTGGAAAAGGCCCTGGAACGCGCCCGCCTTCTCTCCGAAAACCGCCGTCTGCGCGAGTCCGTGGCCGAAGCCGAGACCTGGCGCGAGCTGATCGGCGAGTCGCCCGGCATCGTGCGCCTCAAGCAGACCGTGGCGGCAGTGGCCGGGTCGGACTACACGGTGCTCATCCAGGGCGAATCCGGAACCGGCAAGGAGGTGGTGGCCCGGGCCATCCACAAGCTCAGCGGGCGAAGCGACGGTCCCATGATCTCGGTGAACTGTCCGGCCATCCCGGAGCAGCTGCTGGAGTCGGAACTCTTCGGCCACGTGAAGGGAGCCTTCACCGGAGCCGAGCGCGCCAACCAGGGCCTGTTCCTGGCCGCCCAGGGCGGCACCATCCTGCTGGACGAGATCGGCGACATCCCCATGAACGTGCAGACCAAGCTCCTGCGGGTGCTGCAGGAACGCGAGGTGCGCGCCGTGGGCGGCAGCGACACCGTGTCCGTGGACGTGCGCATCATCGCCTCCACCAACCAGCACCTGGAAGAGAAGATCAAGGACCGCACCTTCCGCGAGGACCTCTTCTACCGCCTGAACGTGCTGACCATCCAGACCCCGCCCCTTCGCGAGCGGCGCGAGGACGTGCCGCTTCTGGCCATGCACTTCCTGCGGCGCACCTGCAACGAAATGAAGCTGCCGGAGAAGGGGCTGACCCCGGACGCGCTGGGCTATCTGGCCGGGCGGGACTGGCCGGGCAACGTGCGCGAACTGCTCAACTTCGTCAGGCGGCTGGTGGTTTTTTCGCCCGGCGAGGTGATCGACGCCCAGGCGGCGCATATGGTGGACGGCGGCGGCAGACTGGTGGAGGCCTCGGCCTGTCCGCTGGGCAGCTACCAGGACGCCAAGAACCACGCGCTGGAAGCCTTCACCCGGGCGTATGTGGATCAGCTTCTGGGGCGGACAAAGGGCAATATTTCCGAAGCTGCACGGATAAGCGGCCTGGAGCGCGCCAGTTTACAGAAGATTCTCAAGAGGCTAGGGATCGAGGCTCAGGGGTTCAAAGCCTGAGGGATGCACGCAGGGCTCCCGTCGGCGCGTCGTTTTCCGATTGGAGAGCCTGCACGATGGCAAAGCCCGAAGACCATTCCACCGTGTCGGGGCCGGCGCCATCGGCCTGACCCGTCCAGAGAGCCTTTCAGGAGATGACAATGTCCGCGCGCCTCTTCGTGTCCATTTTTCTGGCCGCCTGGAGTCTCATGGCCGCCTGTCTTCCGGCCTTCTCCCAGGACTCCCAGCCGCCGCAGCCTCTTCCTGCGCCGGTGGTTCGTTCGCCCGAGGTGGTCATCCCCGCATCCATGCTGATCGCGCCGCCCGCCAGGTATGCGGCCCAGTTTCCCAGAGGCTTCATGCCGGGCCTGGGGTTCGGCCTGAACAGCGCCCAGGTGCAGGCCGACGGCACCGTGGTGCTGCACACGCTCACCGGGCGCGGGCCAACCCTGGAGGGGCCGACGGTGGTGCAACAGGACGGACGCGCCGCCTCGACCATCTTCATCCTGCCGGCGTTCAATCCCACCCTGGTGACCATGAAGATTCTCGGCGACAAGGCCGAGGTCGTAGGCATGCTGCCCCTCAAGGACGAGGAGGGCCAGCTGCTGCGCGGCCTGCCACCCGCCTCGCGCGGGGCTTCGAACCCGGTGGAAGTTCCGCTGGACCTGGAACTCAAACGCCTGGAGCACGACCCCTCCGGCATCGATCCCCAGGGCGTGGCCTACGACTTCAAGCGCAGCGTCTACTGGATCGCGGACGGGTACCGTCCCGCGCTGGTGCGGATATCCCCCCGCGACGGGCGGGTGACGGGCATGTACTCCGCCGCCGATGGGCTGGAGGACATTCTGGGAACCCGGCGCCCAGGCTGGGGATTCACGGGCGTCAGCGTAAGCATCACGGGGAAGGTGTACACGATGATGCGCGGGGTCTTGTTCTCGCAGGGCAAGCCCGCCATCTTCAGCCGCATCGTGGAGCTTGATCCGGACACCGAGCGGGTGCGCCAGATTCCCTATCCCATAGACGAGGATATCTTCACGGACCCGGCCAGCGTGGCCACGGGCGAGGTTGTGGCCTTCGCCGACAAGCGGGTGCTGGTGCTGGAGCAGGGCATCGACAAGGAAGGGCGCCCGCGCAGCCTGGTCTACGCGGCGGACCTGACCCAGGCCCACAACATCCATAAGGTG
Organism: Acidobacteriota bacterium; assembly: GCA_046566965.1. Classification (GTDB taxonomy): domain Bacteria; phylum Desulfobacterota; class Desulfovibrionia; order Desulfovibrionales; family Desulfovibrionaceae; genus Fundidesulfovibrio. The sequence continues at coordinate 87,995 of JBKICU010000021.1, read as the reverse complement.
CACGACGACGCGGGCAACACCCTGGAATCCGTCACCGACAAGGCCCAACTGCGCAAGATGGGGCAGAGAATGGCCCGCAAGACCCTGGTGCTGGACCTGCATCAGGCCGGACTCAGGGGCGAGAAGGCAGAGAGCATGACGCTTCTCTCGGACGGGCGCACGCTGGTGTTCATGAGCGGGCACGGCTTCGGCCTGGAAGGGCAGATCGCCGGGGCTCCGGCCGGGCCGGACGGCAAGCCCGTGCTGGATGCGTCCCGGTACGACCTGGGGACGGACGGCAGGCTGAGCCTCGCGGGAAAGCCGTGCAATGCCGTGATCGGCATCCGTCCCACCCAGGAAACACCGCGGCTGTGGGTGGCCGTACTGCCAAAAAAGGTTTCGGACTATTAGTCCGAAAGATCGTAACGGCGTCGGCACAGGCCGCGGATATCCCTGAGGAATCCGCCCACGAAAGGAGCCCCCATGCGTCTCGTATTTTCCCTGCTGGTCCTGTTGCTGTCCTGCTCGGTCGCTTCTGCCCAAAGCGTGCCCGATGTCCAGATACGCAAGTTCGAGGTATCCGTTCCACCCCGCGACAATGTGGCAGCTCCCGCGAGCCTGAAAAAACTCTTTCCGGCCGGCTTTCCCATCGGCGTCGGCTCGGGGCTTGCCTTCGCGGGCAAGGACAAGGACGGTTCGCTATTGTTCCTGTCCGTCACCGACCGGGGACCCAACGCCGATTCCCCCAGGTTCGCCGCCGCGCCCGGCGACAAGGGGCAGGTGACCAAGATGTTCCCCGCGCCCGGATTCCATCCCGCCGTGGCCGCCATCAAGGTCAAGGGCAACGCGGCCAGCGTGGTCAAAATGACGCCCATCCGCGGCCTGGACGGCAAGCCGGTCAGCGGCCTTCCGCCCGCCAAGGGCGAGCACGGGGCCACCGGCGAGACGCCCCTGGACGTGAACCTCAAGGTCCTGGGGCACGACCAGCAGGGCATCGACCCTGAAGGCATCGCCATCGATTCCAGGCGGGGAACCCTGTGGCTGTGCGACGAGTACGGACCCTTCCTCATGGAACTGGACCGCAAGACCGGCCGGATCGTCCGCAAGCTGGCTCCCGGCGCGGGACTGCCTTCCATCCTGGCCAAACGCCAGCCCAACCGCGGCGCGGAGGGAATCGCCGTGACCCCGTCGGGCAAGGTTGTGGCCGCAGTGCAGTCCATCCTGGATACCGACGGCAAGGTGAAGGACTCCAAGGCCGTGTTCACCCGTCTGGTGGAATACGATCCGGACACCGACAAGACCCGCATGCTGGCCTATCCCATCGACGAGACCGCCTACAGGCGCACGGCCGACGCCAAGATCGGAGACGTGACCGCCGTGTCCGACACCCAGTTCCTGATCCTGGAGCAGGGGGAAGGTCGCGACGGCGCCATGCGCAGCCTGGTGTACCTGGTGGACATTTCCAGGGCCTCGTCCCTACCCGACCTGCCCCTGGAGACCACGGGCCTTGGCGGCATGGTCGCGGCCCGCAAGTGGCTGGTGGCGGATCTTCGGGCCATGGGCTGGCAGGCCGAAAAGGCCGAGGGCCTGGCCCTGGTGGACGAACGCACCATCGCCCTGGCCTCGGACAACGACTTCGGACTGGCCGTGGCGCTTGACAATCCGGGCCAGGACAAGACCGGCAAGACCGTCGCCAAGCCCGACGACTACACCGTCGGCCCGGACGGGAAGCTCGCGCTGGACGGCAAGCCGGTAGCCACGACCGTGCGCCTGAAGCCAAGCGGCGAGAAGACCGCGCTTTGGATCATCACCTTGCCCAAGCCGGTGACGGAGTACATGCCCAGGTAGGCGTTGAGAGGGATTGCTTCCCGCTTGAGGTGTTGAGGCCGTGGAGTAACACCCTGCGGCCTCGGTGTTTCCGGGGTGATGTGACAGGTGTTGCATGAACCCGGCTGGACCTGGTGCGTTTGACTGCTACGGCAGTGTGCGTGAGATGGCGGTCGCTGGAGTTCATTCGGACAGTTGAAAGAAAACGAACTGGTTCTCTTTGTCAGTCGAAGGCAAAAGGCCGTGGGAGCCTCGCTCCCACGGCCTTCTTGCGTGGCGTATGATCATCAGCGGTCGTTACTGGCCGTTTTCGCCTGCCGTCTCGGCGTACACGTACTCCCGCAGGGCTTGCAGCCAGGACCTGGGCGAAATGCCCGTAACCTGCGTGAATTTCGAGGTGTCCAGCACGGAGTAGGCCGGGCGCGGGGCCTTCAGCGGGTACTCGGCGCTGGTGATGGGCAGCACCTGGCATCCGTATCCGGCGGCGGACACGGCTTCGCTGGCCAGTTCGCACCAACTGGCGCGTCCGGCGTTTCCCAGGTGGAAAAGGCCCGTGGCCTCGGCCTGCACCAGGGCCACGGCGTAGCCCGCCAGGTCCAGGGTGCAGGAGGGCGTGCCGATCTGGTCGTGGACCACCTTCAGCTCGTCGCGGTCCTTGGCAAGATTCAGGATGGTGCGCACGAAGTTCTTCTTGCCCGGGCCGAACAGCCAGGCCACGCGTGCGATGATCAGGCGGGGCAGGTGCAGCGAGGTGAGGGCCTTCTCTCCGTCCAGCTTGGTCTGTCCGTAGACGCTGGCCGGGTTGGGGGCGTCCTCTTCCGTGTAGGGCGTGTTCTTCTTGCCGTCGAACACGAAGTCCGTGCTGAAGTGGAACAGGCCGATGCCCCGGTCGGCGCAGAGCCTGCCCAGCAGGGCTGGCAGGCACTTGTTCAGGCGCGCGGCCTCCACCGGCTCGTCCTCTGCCTTGTCCACGGCCGTGTAGGCCACGGCGTTCACCAGCCAGTCCGGCTGGAACTCGTCCAGGAAGGACCCCATGGCCGCCGAGTCGAAAATGTCGAAGTCGGCCCGTCCGATGGGGGCCACCTCGAAGCCCGCCGCCTCGAAGGCCTTGGCCAGGGGGACGCCCAGAAGCCCGGTTCTGCCCCCCAGCACCGCTACGCGGTTCTTCACTGGCGCTCTCCGTACCATTTGTCCATGAAGGTGCGGTAGCTGCCGCTCTGCACCTGTTCCATCCAGGCCTCGTTGGACTTGTACCATTCGAGGGTCTCGGCGATGCCGCGCTCGAAGGTGTACTCCGGCTCGAAGCCCAGCTCGCGGGCGGCCATGGAGTAGTCCATGGCGTAGCGGCGGTCGTGGCCGGGACGGTCCTTCACGTAGTTGATGAGCGTCTCGGGCTGGCCCAGCGCGGAGAGAATGGTCTTGACCACCTCGATGTTGGGCTTCTCCGCGTTGCCGCCGAAGTTGTAGGCCTGGCCGGGCTTGCCCTTGAGAAGCGTCAGCTCGACGCCGCGGCAGTGGTCCGTGACGTAGATCCAGTCGCGCACGTTCATGCCGTCGCCGTACACGGGCAGCGATTCGCCGCGCGAGGCCTTCATGATCATGAGCGGGATGAGCTTCTCCGGGAACTGGAACGGTCCGTAGTTGTTGGAGCAGCGGGTGATGGTCACGGGGAAGCCGTATGTCTCGAAGAAGGCGCGGCAGAGCATGTCCGCCGAGGCCTTGGACGCCGAGTAGGGGCTGTTTGGCGCGAGCGGCGTCTCTTCGGTGAACTTGCCTTCGGGGCCGAGCGTTCCGTACACCTCGTCCGTGGATACGTGCACGAACTTGGGCAGGCCCAGGCGGCGGGCGGTGTCCAGGAGCACCTGCGTGCCCAGCACGTTGGTCAGGATGAAGGGGTTGCAGTCCGCGATGGAGCGGTCCACGTGGGACTCGGCCGCGAAGTTGACCACGGCGTCGATCTTGTGCTCGGTGATTATGTGGGCCACCAGCTCCGCGTTGGCGATGTCGCCGTGCACGAAATGGTAGCGCGTGCCGCCGAATTCGTTTTCGATGGGCAGCAGGTTGAAGCGGTTTCCGGCGTAGGTCAGCTTGTCCAGGTTGACGATGACCATGTCCGGATGCTTCCTGAGCATCATATACACGAAGTTGGTGCCGATGAATCCGCACCCGCCAGTTACGAGCAGTCGCATGGGTGTCCTTTCCGGGAAGATGGTGTGGAGGGCGTTGGCCCTGCTGCTGCTTGCCTCAAAGCCGTCCCGGAATCAATCCCGAAAACGCCTTCCCGGACTGGGGGAAAGAAAACCGCAAGGAACTGAAAAAAATGCTTGCCAAGGTGCGTGGATTTCACTAGATACCTCCCCTCGGGCGGTTAACTCAGCGGTTAGAGTGCCATCTTCACACGGTGGAAGTCCGGGGTTCAAATCCCCGACCGCCCACCACCGGAATGCCGGAAGCCCCGCGAGAGCGGGGCTTTTTCTTTATGATACACATAGTCCTCCACGCTCCCGAAATTCCCCAGAACACGGGCTCCATCGCCCGGCTCTGCGCGGCCACGGACACCCCCCTGCATCTGGTGGAGCCCCTGGGCTTCAAGCTGACCGACCGCTACCTGAAGCGCGCGGGCCTGGACTACTGGCCCCACGTGAAGCTCTCGGTCTGGCCCGACTGGCAGGCTTACCTGGAGGGCGCAGCGCCGCAGCGGCTGGTGTTCACCTCGTCCGGCAACCGGGGCATCATCGGGACCGACTACCACCGTTTCGCATATCAAAAGGGCGACGCCCTGGTGTTCGGCTCGGAGAGCACCGGCCTGCCCGACGAACTGCTGGAGGGCCAGCCGCATCTGGTGCGCATCCCCATCTGGGGCTGCGTGCGCTCGCTGAACATCGCCAACGCGGCCTCGGTGCTCCTTTACGAAGCCCTGAAGGCCACCGGCGGCCTGCCCGGCGCATGCACCTGAGCTGCCCGGCGCAGCCGCCACCGGGCCTTCTGAAGTCGGGTGCGTCACCTCATTCGCGCCACCGGAACAGGTGCCTGACTCGGTCCGCCGGGCCAGGATGGCTCCCGCTGCACGGAATTTGCGCCTGAGCCGCCCCGCGGGCAGATTCTGGCTCGTAAACGTGAAGCTCGTCTTGCTCTCGCGCCTCAATCCGGAGAACCGTCGCGCAGCACGGCAGGCGCCCCCGCGCCGCCCCCAAGGTTCTGCCAGAAGGCGGGCCAGCGCTGCGGCTTACCTGCCTGGCCCCTTCTTAGCGGGGTTGTCATATTTTCCCTTCCACCGGCCCACGGAGATTTGTATAGTTTCGGCCACATCCGGTTCATCCGGCCTAAACAATAATCACGAGAGATCGCGAGGACTCCCATGACGTCAGCCATTACGGTCTTTTCAAGAGCCTTCATCGCCTGCGCCGTATCCATCCTGTTGGCCCTGGCCTTTCAGGGCCTCGCCGGGAGCGTGTTCGGGCTTACGGGCCTGGCCGCATACGCCGTGAGTGCCCTGATGGCGTTGGTCTGCGGTTTCGGCGTCACCTTCGTCCTGGTGGCGGGCGTCACGCGCAATCTGCTGGATATCGGCGAATTCCTGGGCCGGGTGGCCAAGGGAGATTTCAAGGGCGCTCTGCCCGAAGGGAAGACCTCCGAGCTGGTGAAGCTCGCCCTGCACGTGCAGGCGGTGGTGGACCAGCTGAAGCTCACTCTGGGCAACTGGAAGGGGCTCACCGAGGCCGTGCTCATCCCCTACGCCATCGTGGACACAAAGGGACACCTGACCTTCTGCAACCAGATGGCCCTGGACATGCTGGAGCGCTCCGGCAGGCCCGAGGACCACGTCGGCATGTTCTTCTCGGAGTTCTTCTATGGCGACCGCACCCGCAAGGCGCTCATCGTGGAGATAATGGAGAAGAACCAGGGCGTGGTGCGCGATGTGGAATTCAAGAACCTGAAGGGCAACACCCGCTTCATACAGGCCGCGCTCTCCCCCCTGCACGACCTGGACGGCACGGTGAGCGGGGGCATGTGCATGTACCTGGACTACACCCAGATTCGCCAGAAGGACGAACAGATAGAGCGTCAGCACGCAACCATGATGAGCGCCGTGCACATGGTGGAGCAGATCGCCGGGAGCCTGTCGCAGGCCAGCCAGGTGCTGGCCTCCCAGGTGGACGGAGCCAGCCGGGGAGCGCAGATGCAGAGCCGCCGCACCGAGGAGACGGCCACCGCCATGGAAGAGATGAACGCCACCGTGCTGGAGGTGGCCCGCAACGCCGCAAGCGCTTCGGAACGCGCCGGTCAGGCCCAGGCCACGGCCAAGGAGGGGGAAGAGGTCGTCGAACGCGCCGTGGCCGCCATCCGACAGGTGGAAACCCTCACCGGCACGCTGAAACGCAGCATGGACGGCTTGTCCGAGCGCGCCGAGGCCATCGGGCGCATCATGGGCGTCATCTCCGACATCGCGGACCAGACCAACCTGCTGGCGCTGAACGCGGCCATTGAGGCGGCCCGGGCCGGAGACGCGGGGCGCGGCTTCGCCGTGGTGGCCGACGAGGTGAGGAAGCTGGCCGAAAAGACCATGCATGCCACCAAGGAGGTGGGCGACGTGACCCACGCCATCCAGGAAGGCGTGCGCGGGAGCATCGGGGAGGCCGACCAGGCGGCTCAGGCCGTGGCCCGCGCCACGGAATTGGCCGGGCAGTCCGGAAAGTCCCTGGAGAAGATCGTGGAGCTGGTGGTGGCCACCTCGGACCAGGTGCGCTCCATCGCTACCGCCGCCGAACAGCAGTCCGCGGCCAGCGAGGAGATCGCCCGCGCCGTGGAAGACGTGCGCCGCGTCTCCATGGAGACCGCCCAGGACATGACGGGCGCGTCCGGCGGAGTGGACGCCCTGGAGCACCTGGCCGGAGAGCTTCAGGCCGCCATCCGGGAGCTCAACCCGTAGGGCAGGGCGCTCACAGGGCCGCCCTGGAGATGACCTCCGCCACCCAGGCGTTGAGGCTTTTGCCCTTGGCTGCAGCGGTCATGGCCGCGCGGGCGTGGACTTCCGGCTGGACGCGGACCATGAGCTTGCCGGAGTAGGGCTTGTTCGGGGCAACGCCGCGAGCCGCGCAGGATTCGATATAGTGGTCGACGGCTTCGTGAAAGGCGGTTCGCATCTCTTCGACCGAATTGCCATGGAAGCCCACGATATCGTTGATTCCGGCTATGTGCCCGACAAAACACCCGTCCTCGTCGCTGTATTCTATGCGGGCTGCGTAGCCCTTGTAGGTCATGGGAGTCATGTCCCCTCCGTTTCGGGAGTCACCCCGATCTTTACCAGAAAGTCCCGCGCGTCGCGCACCTGATACGGCTTGGCTTCTTTCCCCGGATGCGGACGATGGGCGTCAAGCGAATGTCCGTCCTTGAAGCATGAGATGCGTGACCCTCGTCCCTCATAGATTGTGCAACCGCAAGCGCTCATCAAGGATTCGATCCTGGACCACTCCAGAGTTTTGGGAGTCGGGCTGGAGAAGACGGCGGCCAGGGTCTTCTTGTGCGCGCTGTTCATGTAGTAATGATAGCGCTTTTTGCAGTCACTGCAAGCGTAAAGTGATATCAAATTGCCGGGTCCTCAAGGTGTGAGGACAAGCTCCGGACCTGCCGGAGCATAGACGAGCCCCAGCCACTACCTGCTGGCTTGACGCGCCCGCTGCGCGCGGGGCATCTTCCGCGCCGTATGGACTTCACCTCCCTTCTTCCCGCCGTGGCCTTCGGCCTGGATCTGGCCCTGGGCGATCCCCAGCGCTGGCCGCACCCTGTTCGCCTGATCGGGGCGGCGCTCACGCATCTGGAGCCGCTGGCCGCGACGCTCTCCCCCCTGCTGAAACGTCTGTACGGTCTGGCCGTGGCGCTTTGCCTCTGCGCCTGCGTCTACGCCGCGGTCCTCACGCTGGTGCGCCTGCCCGGCCTGGGCTGGCTATTCTCCATCTATCTGGCGTTCGCCGGGTTGGCCCTGGGCCAGTTGCTGCGCGAGGCGCGGCGGGTATCCGGGCTGATCTCGTCGGGGCGACTGGACGAGGCCCGGCGTGAGCTGTCCTATCTGGTCAGCCGCGACACGTCCGTACTGGACGAGTCCGGTCTGTGGCGCACGTTGGCTGAAACGCTCAGCGAGAACTTCTGCGACGGCTTTGTCGCGCCATTCATCTATTTGGTGCTTGGAGGGCCGCCACTGTTGTGGGCCTACAAGACAGCAAGCACAATGGACTCCATGTGGGGCTACAAAACGGAGCGTTTCCGGGAGCTGGGGTGGGCAGGCGCTCGCCTGGACGATGTGCTGGCCTTCGTTCCCGCACGGGTATCCGCTTTTGCGTTGTTGGCCGCCGGGATGGTCATGGGCCTTGATTCACGGAGGGCATTCCGGAATTTCCGGGCCGACGCCCGGACCATGTCCAGCCCCAACGCGGGATGGCCCATGGCCGCGGCGGCCTGGTTGTGCGACGCGTCAATGGGTGGGGAAACGATCTACTTCGGTGCGGCTATACAAAAACCTGAAATGGGACCGGGCTGTAAACCCTGGACGGCCGACAACGTCGGAATTCTTTACAAACTGGTGCTTTCCTCGGGAATCGGGCTGGTATTCCTTGCGACTGGAATGGTGCTCCTTGGATCATACGTCTTTTCGTGAAACCCTACCGGACTCTTTGTTGACGTTTTCCCTGCAATGCATCACATAGAGGGTGAGACGTCTTATTTAAGGAGGGGAGTATCATGCCACTGGAAGGTACCGTGAAATGGTTTAGCGACAAGAAGGGTTACGGATTCATCACTCGCGACGGGGAAGACGACATCTTCGTCCACTATTCCTCGATCCAGGGAGAGGGCTTCCGCACCCTGCGCGAAGGCGAGAAAGTAGTCTTCGAGGTCGTCACGGGGGAGCGGGGGATGAAAGCAACCAACGTATTCAAGGAAGCCTAGGGCTCCCGCTCACGTCCTGAACGCATGGGCCGGCGCGGCCTGCGCTGAAGACGTGGCAGGGCGTTCGAATCGACCATATTCGGGGGGATCTGGCCGAAGCGGCGTCAGAACCGATTTCACCCCGCCGGAGCGCTCCGGCGGGGTTTGTTTATTTCCGGGCCATGAAAAAGGGCCGATCCCCGTGGATCGGCCCTGGTGTTTCGCCTGAAGTGGCGCGTCTACTTGCCGAGTTCGGCGCTGCGGGCCTTGGCGGCCAGCACCGCGTCGATGATGGAGGCGCGCACGGCCTGGCGGTCCAGGTGCAGGAGCGCCGCGATGGTGGTCCCAGCGGGGGAGGTCACCATTTCGCGCAGGAGGCTCGGATGAGACATGCTCTGGCTCGCCAGCTTGAGCGACCCCGAGAACAGCTCGGCCACGATGCCCGCCGCCTGCGTTCTGGGCAGCCCTGCGGCCACCCCGGCCTCGATCACGGCTTCCATGAAGTAGAACACGTAGGCCGGGCCGCTTCCGGCCACGGCAGTGAACGCGTCGAAGGATTTCTCCTCCAGCACGTGCACGCTGCCAACGCTCGAGAAGATGGTCTGCACCATTTCACGTTGCAGCGGGGTCAGCTTCTGGTCGTCCAGGCACACTGCCGAGACGCCTCCGCCCACCAGGGCGGGAGTGTTGGGCATCACGCGCACCACCGGACAGACGTCGCCGGACCAGCTGGCGAGCTGCTCCTGGCTTATTCCTGCGGCGATGGAGATCAGGCATTTGTCCGCATTGAGGGCGGGCTTCACCTGGGCGAGCACGGCCTGCATCTGTTGCGGCTTCACGCACATGATCACGTAGTCGCCCTCCTGCACGGCATCGCGGACGGAAGGGGCGGCGAAGAGGGTGCATTCCACGCACAGGGCGTTGAGCTTCTCCCTGTCCAGGTCGAAGCCCGTCAGGCGGATGCCGTCCAGGCCGGAGAGCCCCTTGATCAGGGCTGTCCCCATGTTTCCGGTGCCGATGAAGGAGACGGTGGCGCTCATGGTGTTACCCTACCATTTCCATTGCGTTGAAGAAGAAGGATATCTCGAAAGCGGCGGTTTCCGGGGCGTCGGAGCCGTGCACGGAGTTTTCCTGCTTGGAGACGGCGAAGACCTTGCGGATGGTGCCCTCGGCGGCCTGGGTGGGATCGGTTGCGCCCATCAGCTCGCGGTAGCGCTTGATGGCGTCGTCGCCGGCCAGCACCACTGCAACGATGGGGCCGGAAGCCATGTACTCGGTGAGTTCGCCGAAGAACGGGCGCTCACGGTGCACATGGTAGAAGCCCTGGGCCTGATTGAGGTCCAGGCGGACCATCTTCAGCGCCACGACCTTCAGACCGGCCTTCTGGATCATGAACAGGATGCTGCCGGTGAGGTCCCGGCGCACGGCGTCGGGCTTGATGAGGCAGAGGGTGAGTTCCATCGGGGGACCTTCCTTCGGTAGAGGTTTGCAGTCCAGAAGCTCCTGGATGGAAAGCACTCCATGCCCACCACGGAATGCTTTTTCCGGCGCCCCGCCGGAACCAGATCATGCCCGCACGAAGGAAACACCCCTGTCCCCGCGCGCAGGTAGGCTATTACACCAGGAGCATCTTATCCGACGAAAACGCTTCTCCCTTGAGGCTGAAGAAGCGTTCGAGCAGATCCTCCACGCTGAAGCGGCTCTTTTCCTCGCCCTGGATGTTCAGAATGACGCGCCCCTGGTGCATCATGATCAGGCGGTTGCCGAGCTTCAATGCGTGGTTCATGTTGTGCGTCACCATCAGGGTGGTGAGCTTCTGCGATTCCACTATCTTGTCCGTAAGTTCCAGCACGTGCCCGGCGGTCTTGGGGTCAAGCGCTGCCGTGTGCTCGTCCAGCAGCAGGATGTCCGGGCGGACCATGGTGGCCATGATCATGGTGAGCGACTGGCGCTGCCCGCCGGACAGCAGGCCCACCTTGTCCTTCAGACGGTTCTCCAGACCCAGGCCGATCTGCGAGAGCAGCTCCCGGAAGCGGTCGCGGTCGCGGGCCTTCACGCCGCGCGACAGTCCGCGCGTTTTGCCGCGCCGGTCCGCCAGGGCCATGTTCTCCTCGATGGAGAGCGACGCCGCCGAACCCATGAGCGGGTCCTGGAAGACGCGGCCTATGAAGCGGGCGCGCTTGTATTCCGGCCAGGAGGTGATGTTCTCGCCGTGAAGCGAGATGTTCCCCTTGTCCGGAAAGAAGCATCCGGCCACGCAGTTCAGCGTGGTGGACTTGCCCGCGCCGTTGGAGCCGATCACGGTGATGAAGTCGCCCTGATTGATGTTCAGGTCCACGCCGTCCAGCGCCAGCACCTCGTTGATGCTGCCCTTGTGGAAACGCTTGGTGATTCCTTCGAGCGTCAGCATCAGCCTGCAACCTTGCGTTTGAGCCTGGGGGCGGTGAGGGCGGCCACCACGATGAGCGCGGTGATGAGGTTCAGGTCGCTTGGCGAAAAGGAGAAGCTGCCCACCTTGAGCGACAAGGCGAAGGCGATGGCCAGCCGGTAGGCCACAGACCCGAACACCGCGGCCAGGATCATGCGCGAGATGCGCCCCTGCCCGAAGAGCGTCTCGCCGATGATCACCGAAGCCAGCCCGGCGACGATGGTGCCCACGCCCATGTTCACGTCCGCCGAGCCCTGGTTCTGGGCCACCAGCGCGCCGCACAGGGCCACCATGGCGTTGGACAGGCCCACGCCCAGGACGATCATGTTGCCGGTGTTCACGCCGAGTGCGGTTATCATGCGCGGGTTGTCGCCCGTGGCCAGCATGGCCTGGCCGAGTTCCGTGCGGGTGAACCAGATGAGCGTGACGGCGGCCATGATGGTCATGGCCGCGAACAATGCGGGCGCGGCCATCCAGGAAGGCATGCCCAGCGTGACCAGGGGGTCGAGCACTGTTGTCTTGCCCAGAAGCGTGAAGTTCGGCCTGCCCATGATGCGGATATTGATCGAATAGAGCGCGATCATGGTCAGAATTGACGACAGCAGGTGAAGAATCTTCAGGCGCGTGTTGAGAAGACCGGTGACGGCTCCGGCGCAGAACCCGGCCAGGGTGGCCGGAACGAGCGACAGATAGGGGTCCATGCCCGCTCCGATGCACACGGAGGACACCGCCGCCCCCAGGGGGAGCGAGCCGTCCACGGTGAGGTCGGGGAAGTCCAGGATGCGGAAGGTGAGATACACCCCCAGCACCATGAGACCGAAGACGAAGCCCTGTTCGAGCGCGCCGATGAATGCGTAAAAAGACATGTCGGTGATGGCTCCAGATAGTGGCGCTATTGGCCGCGAAACCCCGGAGCTTTGCCTCGAAAAGCCGGGTTTGTAAAGTCCGTGAGGCTCTGCTTCCCTGAAAACTCCCGGCCGGGGGGAGCCGCGTGTCCTCCGCGCTTTGGCGCGGGCGGCAGGTGGTTCCCCGGGGGGGGCGGTTGCGCTTGGCGGGGCGGCCATATAGTGGGTGCCGTACTGAAGACGGACGCGGGGCGGGATGGGCGCGAGCAGACAATGCTCGCGGCGCGAACGGAAGAACCTTCATCCTGTCACGTCCGATCCGAATGAAGGGAGTACTGTCATGCACGTTGCGCTTGCGCTGTCGGCCTTTCTTGTGGTGATGCTTTCATGGGCGCCTTGTCCGGCTGCGGGCGGCAAGGGCTCGGACAGGAATCACGTGAAGTATGAACTCATCGGCGAGTACGACATCGCACGGCTCGACAGCATACTGACGAATGATCTGCCGCAATTCACGGATGAGAAGCCCGCCTTCGCTCCCGCCCGCTATGCGGTCACGCTGTACAAGGTCACGTATGCGACGGTGATCCCGGAAAAGGGGAACCGGCGGACCATGGCGACCGGCCTGGTGGCGGTCCCGCAGACCGGGGCCGAGCGTTTCGATGTGGTGTCCTACCAGCATGGGACCGTGTTCTCGAAGACTGAGGTGCCGTCTTCCCCCGAGCGGTCTGCGGAAACCAGGCTGGTGCTGGCCGCCTTCGCGGCCCAGGGCAATGTCGTGGTCGCTGCCGATTACATCGGCAAGGGCGATTCCCCCGAACCGGACAGTTACCTGGTGAAGGACAGCACCGCCCAGGCCTGCTTCGACATGCTCCAGGCAGCCAGGACAGTGTGCGAGGAGCTCGGCGTGGTCCTGGACAGGCTGTTCCTGAGCGGCTGGTCCCAGGGGTCATACAGCACCTTGGTTTTCTTGAGGAAGCTTGAGGAAAACGGCGTCCCCGTGGCCGCCATGGGCACGGCGAGCACGCCAAACGATCTCTACCTGTGCCTCGAGCGGTGGATGAGCGGAAAATCCCCCCTGGACGTCAACTGGCTGGTGGGCGTGACCGTCCTCATCCTCGGGTCGTATGAAAGCTATTACGGCCCCGGGTCGCTTCGTTCGCAAGCCATAAAGCCCGAATACCTCGCGGCCGCGCGGGGATTGTACGGCAACACGATGTCCTGGGAGGCTGCGGAGAAAGTGCTTCCGTTCTCCACCAGGGACCTGGTGCGGGAAACATTCGCCGGGCTCGGAGCGGTCGCCGGAAACGATTTCTTCAAAAAGCTCCAGGAGAACTCCGCCTATTCCTGGCGCTTCAAGACCAGAACGCGCTTCTATTACGGAAAGGTCGACGAAGTCGTTCCACCGTACGTGGCCACGCTCCCCGTGGAATACCAGAAGACCATCGGCGGAGCCGAGTCCCAGGCCGTGTATGCCGGGGATAGGGCGAATCATCGTGGGACGTTCGTTTTCGGTCTGGCCGACCAGGTGGAGTGGTTCCGTTCCCTGCAGGGGGAATGACCCTTCCGGCAGCGCGCTCGGCACGGGCGGCATGGATGCCGCACACCGCACCCGTATCGAGCATTCTCAAAACAAAAGGGGAACGGGCCGCCCCGTTCCCCCCGAAAATAGTTCCCTGCGGGCGGATTACTCGAACTTCTTCACGGCCTTCTTGACCACCTCTTCCGGCACGGTGACGCCCTGGGCCTTGGCGGCCTTCAGGTTCAGGTGCACGTCCAGGTTCTTCAGGCTCTCCACGGGCATGGCGGCTGGTTTCGCGCCGTCCATGATCTTCTTGGCCATGGCGGCGGTCTGCTTGCCCATGGCGTAGTAGTCCACGGCCAGAGCGGCGATTGCGCCCTTGGCCACGGACTCGTTGTCGGAGCTGAACAGGGGGAGCTTGTTCTCCTCGCAGACCTTCACCACGGACTCGAAGGCCGAGACCACGGTGTTGTCCAGGCCGATGTATACGGCGTCGGCCTTGCCGACCAGGCTCTTGGCGGCCTGGAACACGCCCCCGGAGTTGGCAACGGTGGCCTCCGCAACGGTGAGGCCCAGCTTGGACGCGGCGGCCTTCACGGCGTTGACCTGACTCACGGAGTTGGCCTCGCCCGCGTTGTAGACGATGCCGATGCGGGTGGCCTTGGGCACGATGGTCTTGATGAGTTCGAGCTGTTTGTCCACGGGGGGCATGTCGGTCATGCCGGTAAGGTTGCCGCCGGGGGCGTCCATGGTCTTCACCAGGCCCGCGCCCACGGGGTCGGACACGGCGGTGAACACCACGGGGATGTCCTTTATCTTCTGGGCGCAGACCTGCGCGCCGGGGGTGGCGATGGCCAGCACCAGGTTGGGCTTCTCATCGAGCATCTGCCCGGCGATCTGGACGTTGGTGGCGGCGTTGCCCTGGGCGATGTGCACGTTGAACTTGGCGTCCACGCCCAATTCCTTCAGACCGTCCATGAAGCCCTTGCGGGCGTTGTCCAGGGCGGGGTGCTCCACGATCTGGGTGATGGAGACGACCTTCTGCTGGGCCAGTGCCGTGGTGGCCGCGAGCGCCAGGACGACTGCGGCCATCAGGGTGAGAATCCGTTTCATGCCTGCTCCTTGTCTGCTGTTGTCGCCAGATTTTGGCAAATGCGGGGAAATTCATACCATGCGGGAGCGCATCACCGCAATCGCGCTCTTATGGGCGTGTGAAGCGCGCGGAAGGGGGCGTTTCCGGCGGGACGGGGACATGCGTGCGACAGGTCCGGGTGCGTCGCAGGAACAACGCCGCGCAGACGCGCAGGAACGGCATGCGCAGGCCGGAAAGGGATCCGGCCTGCGACGATATCAGATGAGCCGAATCAGGCTCAATTGCCTTTGAGCTGCCGGGAGAGGGTCACCAGGGCGATGGACTTGTCGCGCCGGATGTCCCAGGCGGCCAGGGCGGCGATGGTCTCGGGGTAGGGGTGGCCGATGGCCACGGCGCGGCCCTTGGCGCGGGCTTCCTTCTCGGCCTGGGCCAGTATGAGCAGGGTGGGCTGCTGGCCGCGCTCGTTGTCCAGGAACACGGTGCGCGAAAGAGTGGGCACTTGGGATTTCACGGCTTCCTTGCCCGCGACGCTCTTGGCCGTGGTGAGCGAATCCAGGAAGAACAGCCCACGCCCCTTGAGCTCGGCCATGACCGCGGCCATGAGCACGGCGTCCTCGGTGGCCTTGGAGCCGGTGTGGTTGCTGACGCCCACGGCGTGGGGCACCTGGGCCAGATGTCCGGCCAGGATGGCGGCGGTCTCCGGCACGGTCATGCCGGAACGCAGGGTTCCGGCGGCCTGGGGCGCGGAGCCGTGCGCGTCCATGGGCTGGTGCAGGATGACCTCCATCCCGGCCTTGGCGGCCATGGCGTCGATGTCGCGGGTATGGGGCAGGTTGGGCATGATGGAGAAGGTTACGGGCAGGCCCAGGTCCAGAAGCTCCCTGGCCTGATCCAGGGAGCCGCCCAGGTCGTCGATGACGATGGTCAGGCGCGGGCTTCCGGGCTTGAGCGGGGGCTCGGGCTGGGCCGGTGTCGTCGGTGTCGCCGGCGTCGGGCCGGGAGGTGCCGGAGTCGCCGGAGCAGGAGCCTGTGCCGGCGCGGCGGCGGGAGCCGCAGGGGGCGTTTCCGGAGCTGCGGCGGGCTTCTCGGGAGCGGGCTGCGCGGGAGCGCCGGGAGCCGGAGCCTTGGTCTGGGCCTGATTCTGAGCCTGAGGCGCTGAAGTCTTGGGAGCCTTCTGGTCCGGCAGATAGAAAAAGGCGTAGCCGAAGAACAGAATGATGGCGGCGACGGCCACGCCCGCGAAGAAAACCAGCGCGGCCGGAGAGTCTTTCCGGCCGCGCTGGGATTTTGCGGGACGCCGCCGGGGCTTGCCGGGGCTTTTCTTGGGCATGATTGTCTGGCTAGGAGTGCGTTCTCAAAGGACGGTCACACATTTACGAACGTACCCTAAGAGAACCACTTTGTTTTGTTTTTGAAAAACATGACATGTTTTTCAAAAACGCGGGATTAGTTGGCCGCCGAGGTCACGGGAGCGTACTTGAGCAGCTCCAGGGCCAGCTTGAGCTGGTTGTCGCGCTCCATGAGCTCCTTGATCCTGACCTTGGGGTCGCCGCTCTCGCTGGTCTTCTTCTTGCGGCTCAGGTTGTCCAGGTGGCGCGACAGGTCGCGCTCACGCACCTGATGGCCCTGGGCGAAGAGGTCCTTTTCCTTGTCCAGATCCTGGAGGGGCACCTTGAAGTCGGGCTCGATGCCCTCGGCCTGGATGGAGCGCCCGCTGGGCGTGTAGTACAGCGCGGTGGTCAGCTTGACGCCGGAGCCGTCGTTCAGGGGAATGACGGTCTGCACGGAGCCCTTGCCGAAGGTCTTGTCGCCCACCAGCAGGGCGCGCTTGTTGTCCTGGAGCGCACCGGCCACGATCTCCGAGGCGGAGGCGGAACCGGCGTTGATCACCACGGTGACCGGCGTGTTCACGTCGGCGCTGTCCTTCTTGGAGTCGAAGTCCTTGCGCTGTTCGTCGCGGCGGCCCTTGATGGTGACGATGCGGCCCTTGGGCAGGAAGAAGTCGGAGACGCTGACGGCCTGGTCGAGCAGTCCGCCGGGGTTGTTGCGCAGGTCCAGGATGATGCCCTTGAGGGGAGCTTCAGGCTTGGAGGCGCTCTTCACGGCGTCCTTCAATTCGTTGGTGGTGTTCTCGTTGAAGCGGGTGATGCGCACCAGCAGGTAGCCGGGCTCCACCTCGGAGGCCTTCACGGACACGATGGGGATGGCCTCGCGCACGATGCGCAGCTTCTCGGGCTTGTTGCTGCCCTTGTGCACGATGGTCATGGAAACGGGCTTGCCCTTGGGGCCGCGGATGCGCTGCACCGCGTCCATGAGGGACATGTCCTGGGTGGACTGGCCTTCGATCTCCACGATCACGTCCCCGGCGCGCAGCCCGGCCTTGTCGGCGGGGGTGTCGTCGATGGGGGAGATGACCGTGATGCGGCCGTTTTCCACGGTGATTTCGATGCCGATGCCGGAGAACTCGCCGGAGGTGCTGACCTGCATCTCCTTGAAGTCTTCCTTGCTCAGGAAGCTGGAGTGGGGATCGAGCTGCTGCAGCATGCCCACGATGGCGCCGTCGATCAGTTCCTGGCGCGTCACGCTCTTGACGTAGTTGCCTTCGACCAGTTCGAGCACCTGGCTGAAGCGTTTCAGGGGGCCGAAACGGTCCTCCTGCTGGGCCAGGGCCAGCCCGGCGGTGAGAAGCAGGGCGACGACCGTGAGGGCCAACCCAGCCTTGGAAAAGCGGGACATAATATCGCCTCCAGCGAAAATCCGACCGCAACAGTGCGGATGAATCAGGATGCCGGGGTCGGGACGGCCACGTGACCGGCCACGAACCATCGACTGGGGTTACTTGGTTTCACGCCGAAACGCAATTCAAAAGACATGCCGGAACTGCCGGGCGAGGGGAACTCTCCCGCAACTCCGAGCGCTTCGCCCCGGGCCACGTCCTGGCCCGCCTTCACGCCCGCGCGGGCCAGATGGGCGTATACGGTGGCCGCCGCGCCACCGTGGGCCAGCACCACCACCTGCCCCAGACCCTTGATCTCGCCGACGTAGGCCACGCGGCCCCAGTAGGCGGCGCGCACGGCCTCGCCTTTGGCGGTTTTGAAGCCGACGCCGTTGTGCGGCGGGGAGGCTCCGGGATCGAACCCACGGACCTGTTCCCCGGCCACCGGGCGCGCGAGCTGGCCCTGGGCCGCGTTCAGGGGCTTGCCCTGGACCATGGCCGGCGAAAGCTCCGCCTGGGCCACCAGTTCCAGAATCTGCTCCAGCCGTTCCTGCGGCCCGGCGCGCTCATGGCGCACGGAGGCCAGTTCCCGCCGAAGTTTCAGGCGGGCCTCCAGGATGGCGTCGCGGGTCTTTTCCACCTGGGCGGCCTGGGCGTCGGCCTCGGGCTTGATCTCCGCCTCCTTGCCCAGGTTGGCGGTCAATTCGCTGTTCTTCAGGCTCATGCGCGAGAGTTCCCCGCGCACCTCGGAATACTGCGCGCCGAGCCAGTTCAGGCTGCGGTCCGTCTCGTCCCAGGGAGCGGCGGGGGCGCTCATCATGCCCTTGAGGCGAACGTCCATCTCCCAGAGCTTGGGAAGCAGGGACCGCAACCGGACGACCAGGCCGGCCAGTTCGTCCTCCAGGGCCTGGCGCTCGCGCGCGAGCCTGGTCAGTTCGCCCGAGAGTGCGGCCTGGCGCGTCTTCTGCGTTTTCAAGCGCGCTTCAAGGAAAGTGATGTCGCTCTGGATCTTGTCAAGTTCCGGCCGCGCGGCCCGTTCGGCCTGGGTGGGCTCGGTCTGGGCCATGGCAGGAGACGCGAGGCCCAGCAGGGCCGCGATCAGGAGAGGAAGGAACCCAAGGGGCATGTGTCGCACAGCTGATTCCGGGTTTTGCAGTATCGGTTGCCCACGCACACCAGCTGGGCGTGGAAGTCGCCCAGGAGGGCCGGGTCCGGGTCCAGGACGTCCATGAAGAAGTCGCGCGTCTCTTCGTAGTCGGCGTCCTCGGGCAGAAGGCCGTGGCGCGAAAGGATACGCCGCGTGTAGGCGTCCACCACGAAGCTCGGCATGCCAAGCGCATAGCACAGGATGGAGTCCGCCGTCTCAGGCCCGATGCCGCTCACGTCCAGCAGTTCGCCGCGCACGGCGGACATCTCGCGCTGCGCCAGCAGCTCCAGGTCGAAATCGCAGCTTGCAGACAGATAGTCCAGGAGGTTTCCGAGCCTCCTGGCCTTCACCCGGAAATATCCCGCCGGATGGATGAGCCGCTCCACCTCGTCCAGGCCCAGGCCGTGAAGGACACGAGGGTCGAGCGCCCCGGCCCGCTCCAGGTTGCTGATGGCCTTTTCAACGCCCTTCCAGGCCGTGTTCTGGGTGAGCACCGAGCCCACGCAGACCTCGAACGGGGTCCGTGCGGGCCACCAGTTTCGCGGCCCGTTGGCCGCGAGCATGGCCCGGTAGTAGTCGAGAAGCACGTCGCGTCGCTGCATGCCGCACTACTAGCCGGGGCACGGCCCTGCGGGCAAGCCCGGATGCGTTGCAAAATGCGCCGCCTCGTGTATGGACAAGGTGCAAATCCCTTTTCAAGGAGACCATCCTATGACACGTATCCGCTTGGCCGCAGCATTCGCCGCGCTGGCCGTAACCGCGTCCCTGGCCGGGCTTTCCTTCGCGCAGGACCCCTCCCAGGTGGTGACGACCGTGTG
Source organism: Acidobacteriota bacterium (assembly GCA_046566965.1). Classification (GTDB taxonomy): domain Bacteria; phylum Desulfobacterota; class Desulfovibrionia; order Desulfovibrionales; family Desulfovibrionaceae; genus Fundidesulfovibrio. The sequence continues at coordinate 68,702 of JBKICU010000021.1, read as the reverse complement.
CACCAAGTGCCACAACACCAATCGCATTTGCGTCAATCTCGGCGTGATGGACAAGGCAGGCTGGGATACCACCGTGACCCGCATGATCGGCAAGGGGGCGGCACTTTCCCCTGCCCAGAAACCCGTGCTGGTGGATTGGCTGTCTACACGGGAGCCCAAGGCCAAGCCCGTGTGCGAATAGGCGGGGCTGGCCGGGGCGGTCGGGACAACCCGTGCTGGTGCCCCGTCTTTCCGGCGGGGCGGCGTCCGGTGCGGGAGCGTGAACCTGCAAGCGCGTTTTGAGGTACAGGCAGAGATGAGCGCCATGTTCGTGTACGTTACCGCCAGGGACCGGGCCGAGGCGCTGGCCATCGGCCGGACCCTGGTTTCCGAGCGCCTGGTGGCCTGCGTCAACGTGCTGGACGGCCTGCGTTCCGTCTACTGGTGGGACGGGGCGGTCCAGGAGGAAGACGAGGCCTGCTTCGTGGCCAAGACCCGGCCGGAGCTGGTGGGCAAGGTCGTGGAGCGGGTCAAGGAACTGCACTCCTACGATGTTCCCTGCGTAGTGGCCCTGCCGGTGGCGGACGGCAACCCCGATTTCCTGGACTGGATCGCCGCCGAGACCGGTCCCCAACGGTAAGGAGCCTTGATGCGCATCCTCGTCTTCGGGTCCATGGCCTATGACCGGATCATGACCTTTCCCGGCAAGTTCGCCGACCACATCCTGCCCGACAAGCTGCATATCCTTTCTGTGTGCTTCGTCCTGGAAGGGTTGCAGGAGAAGTTCGGCGGCACGGCCGGAAACATCGCCTATTCCCTGGGCCTTCTGGGCGACAGCCCGCTCGTCATCGCCTCGGCGGGCAAGGACTTCGAGCCCTACGCCGCCTGGCTGACCAAACAGGGCCTGACCATGCAGGGCATCAAGCTGGTTCCCGAGGAATTCACCGCCGGGGCCTACATCACCACGGACCAGTCGGACAACCAGATCACCGCCTTCAACCCCGGCGCGATGAAAGTCCAGGCCGGGTTCTCCGTGGACGCCTTCGATCCGGCGGACACCCTGGGCATCGTGGCTCCCGGCTGCCTCGCCGACATGAAGCACTACAGCGCCAAGTTCAAGGAGTTGGGCATCCCCTTCTTCTACGATCCCGGCCAGAACATCACCGCCTTCTCCGGCGAGGAGCTGGCCGAGATGCTCACCGGCGCAAGCTACCTGATCACCAACGACTACGAGCTCCAGCTCATCATGAACGCCACCGGCCTCTCCAAGGAGTCCATTCTGCACCGGGTGGGCACGCTCATCACCACGCTTGGCGAGGAAGGCTCGGTGATCAACGAGAAGGGCGAGGAAACCAGAGTCCCCGCCGCCATGATCTCCGGCGTGAAGGACCCCACCGGCGCGGGCGACTCCTTCCGCTCGGGCCTTTTGCGCGGCCTGGCCCTGGGCAAGCCCCTGCCCGTGGCTGCGCGCATGGGCGCGGTGACCGCCGCCTACTGCGTGGAGCAGCACGGCACCCAGGAACACGTCTTCACCGAGGCGGAGTTCTGGGCGCGCTACCAGGAAAACTTCGGCCCGGCCGAGTAAACCGCAGTCCGGAGCGGGCGCGGGGCTGCGTGCCTCGCTCCCGCCGTCGCAGGAGTGGATCATGGGCATCGTCGAATGGGACGAGTCGTTTGCCATCGGCGTGGATATCGTCGATACCCAGCATAGGGAGCTCTTCCGGGTCATCAACAGCTTTCACCAGAGGATCGGTGCGGAGGACGACGCCTTTGCCCTCAGGGTGGCGCTGGACAGCCTCAAGAATTACGTCACCTACCACTTCGGCACCGAGGAGAAGCTTCTCGCGCGGGGCGGCTGCCCGGAACTGGCCCAGCACCAGGGAGCCCACGCGGCCTTCACGGCCCTGGTCGGGCGCTACGAGGCCAGCCGGGACGATGCCGACGGCGAGGACCTGCTCCGCCTCCAGGACTTCCTGGTGGGCTGGCTGGTGAGCCATATCCGGGACGAGGACCTTCGCCTCAAGGAGTACTTCCTGGCCGGAAACACGTAGTGCGTCGTCCTGGCAATGCACACATGCTGAACACCCGGGCTCATGTTTTCAGGGGCACCACACTGGAGTCGGAAACGGGAGGCAGGCCATGCGCACCGGCACCGAAGAAAAGACCCCGCTTCGCGTAAGTTCCGAGAAAATCCAGGAATATCTCAGGCAGCTCTACGGCGACACCGCCCGGCTGTCCTGGCTCGGGGAGCTGGGCTCCCAGGGCGTGCAGGGCATGAAGGAGTTCGGCTACGGCAAGCCGCTTCGCGTGGAGTTCTCCGTGGGCGGCAGGCTTCAGTCCGCCGTTTTGTCCATCATGCGGGGCGACAAGTACGGCCATCAGTTCTACTGGGACCGGGCCGCCATACTCATGTTCCAGCACGAGGCCTCCGGCCGTCTGCCCCGGCACGCCAAGCCCCTGGGGCTCGGCTATTTCGATGCGCGCGACCGCATGGTGGCCGTGGTGGAGCCCAAGGAGTTCTTCATCCTGAACGAGCTGGTGGACGGCGAGGATTACTATCTGCACCTGGAGCGCATCGGCAGGGACGAGGCCGCACAGGCCGCCGGACCGGACGTTTCGCCGGCAAGCGGACAGGCCCCGGGCTCCACGCCCGCGCCGGAGGGCTCGGCGACCGAAGGCGCTGCCGGGGCGGTCGCTTCCACGGGACCTTCGGGAGCACCCGGAACACCTGAAGGCGCTTCGGCGGCCACCCGGGCCGATCTCGACCTGGCCCGCGGATTCGCTGCCTGGCTCGCTGAAGTCCACTCGCTCAAATACGGCGACCCCGATCTCTATCTGCGCCGCGTGCGCGACCTGATCGGCGCCTCCGAGTGCATCTTCGGGCTGGTGGACGCCTATCCCTGGCCCTACGACAAATTCCCCCCCGAACGCTTCCTGGCCCTGGAGAAGCGTATCATCGACTGGCGCTGGAAGCTGCGCCGCTACACCCACCGCCTGAGCGTGGTGCACGGCGACTTCCACCCCTGGAACACCCTGGTGCGGGAGGAAAACGAGCACTACGAGTTCTCCGTGCTGGACCGCAGCCGGGGCGAATACGGCGAGCCCGCCGACGACGTGTCCACCATGAGCCTCAACTTCGTACTGTTCGGCCTCTACGGCCAGTCGGGAAAGCCCAGGCTCACCGGCGCGTTCGAACGGCTCTACGTGTCGTTCTGGGAAGAGTATCTGGAACGCACCGGCGACGAGGAAATCCTGGAGGTCATCGCGCCCTTCTACGTGTTCCGCGGGCTGGTGATCGCCTCGCCCCAGTGGTATCCGCACCACCCCGAGCCGGTGCGGGAGGGGCTTCTGCGCTTCCTGGAGCGGGTGTTGGAAGAGGATAAATTCGACTGGCGGGGGATCAACAAGTATTTGGACTGATTGGGTTCAAAGAGAGAACCGGGCTCCGCCCGGACCCGGCAGGGCGCTGCCCTGCACCCGCCAGGGGGATCATCCCCCTGGACCCTCAACGGGCTTTGCGGGATGCAATGAGAGCATGGTGGAATTATGCAAATTGATGGGAATACTGCTCTGGAAGACGATGATGAGCCGGAAGCCGGAAAGGCGGGAGCCGCCCTGTGGTTCACCGGCCTGCCCGGCGCGGGCAAATCCACCCTGGCTTGCGCGGTGCTGGACGTGCTGAGGAAGCGTGGGCTGGATGCGATGCACCTGCGCATGGACGACCGCCGCAAGCACTACACCCCGCGTCCCCTCTACACCGCCAAAGAGCGCGTCGAAGCCTACAGGATGTTCGCGGACGAGGCCGCCGAATTCGTGCGCCAGGGCAGGATCGTGCTCATGGACGGCTCCGGGGCGCAGCTTTCCATGCGCCGCTACGCCCGCGGCCTGATGGAGCGCTTCGCCGAGGTGCATCTGCGCTGCGGCGTGACCACCGCCATGAAGCGGGAGAGTTCGAGGCCCGAGGGCACGGTCATGGCCGGGCTCTACGCCAAGGCCATGAAGCGCAAGGCCACGGGCCAGAAGTTCGATGGCCTGGGGCAGGTGATCGGCGTGGACGTTCCCTTCGAGGAGGACCCGCACGCCGAACTGGTGCTGGACGCGGCCAGCCTGACCGTGGAAGCCATGCGGGACGCGGTTCTGGAGCGGTTCGCTGCCTGGCTGGGACCTGACGCGGTCTGAAGCAGCCCGGCGCTCTCGCGTCCCTCCCTTTGACCGCGCCCCGTCCATGCCTTATGATAGGGAGATGAAGTTTCACGTCCTCACCTTCGGCTGCCAGATGAACGCCGCCGATTCCGGCTGGCTGGGCCGCAGCATGACCCAGCTCGGCTGGCAGGAAACCCCGGCCGACGAAGCCCAGGTCTTTATCGTCAACACCTGTTCCGTGCGCGACAAGCCTGAGCAGAAGGTCTACAGCCTGCTGGGGCGACTCGCCGCCCATCTTGAACGCGACCCGTCAATCTTTTGCGCCGTGGGCGGGTGCGTGGCCCAGCAGGTGGGCGCGGGCCTGTGGGACCGCTTCCCCTTCGTGCGCCTGGTGTTCGGCACCGACGGCATCTCCCAGGCTCCGCAGGCGCTTGTGCGCCTGGCCGAGGAGCCGCAGCTTCGCCTGTCGCTCCTGGACTTCACCCAGTCCTACGTGGAGCGCGACCCGGCCCTGCCCGCGACCGCCGTGTCCCCGCGCGCCTTCGTGAACATCATGCAGGGCTGCGACAATTTCTGCACCTACTGCATCGTGCCCCACGTGCGCGGCCGCCAGAAGTCGCGCTCCAGCGCCTCGGTGCTGGCTGAATGCCGCGCCCTGGCCGCAAGCGGCGTGAAGGACATCACGCTCCTTGGGCAGAACGTGAACAGCTTCGGCCTGGATGCGGGCGGCGACGGCGTGAGCTTTCCGCAGCTTCTGCGCGCCGTGGCGGCCATCGACGGAGTGTCGCGCCTGCGCTTCACCACCTCGCATCCCAAGGATCTGGCCGACGACGTGGTCGCCGCCTTCGGCGAGCTGCCCAACCTGAGCCCCAGCCTGCACCTGCCGGTGCAGTCCGGCTCGGACGCGGTTCTTAAGCGCATGGGGAGAAAATACACGCTGGCCCAGTATCTGGCCAAGGTGGAGGCGCTCTACCGGGCGAGGCCTGAATTGTCGCTCAGCACGGATTTCATCGTGGGATTTCCCGGCGAGACCGAGGAGGATTTCCGGGCCAGCCTGGAACTTATCCGCACCGCGCGCTTCGAGACGTCCTTTTCGTTTCTCTACAGCGACCGTCCGGGCGTGGCGTCGGCCAAAATGGAGCCCAAAGTGCCGGATGAGATCAAGTCCTGGCGTCTGGCCGAGCTTCAGGCCTTGCAAAATGACCAGCAGCAGGCCATGTTGAACGAGTTGGCCGGGAGCGTCGCCCGGGTATTGGTGGAAGGGCCTGGCGCGCGACGCGACTCCGATGATCCGGCCTGGAAGGGCCGCGACGAGGCCGGGCGCGTGGTGAATTTCGCCGCAGCGCCCAGCGCGCCGGACCTGACGGGACAGATCGTCCCGGTGCGCATCATCCAAGCCAAGAAGCATTCCTTGTGGGGGGAGGTGCTGTCATGATCGAGATGAAAGTGTTCGGCCTCGCGCTGGACGAAGACACCCAGGCCCCGGTGCTCATCCTCAAGGACCTCGAGGACAAGCTCACCTTGCCCATTTGGATCGGAGCCATGGAAGCCATGGCCATCTCGCTCACGCTAAACGACGTGAAGCTGCCCCGGCCAATGACCCACGACCTGCTGCTCTCCACCATCGGCCTGATGGGCGGGACCGTGAAGGCCGTGTCCGTCACGCATCTGACCGAGGGCACCTTCTACGCGGCCGTGTCCGTGGAGCAGGGCGACAAGACCCTCCAGATCGACGCGCGTCCCTCCGACGCCGTGGCCCTGGCCCTGCGTGCCGGAGCGTCCATCATGGTGGACCCCACCGTCATAGAGTCCCTGGCCGAGGGCAAGCCCAAGCCGGTCATCGTCTCCGAGGGCGAAGACAAGTGGACCGACATTCTGGAAAGCTACAACCCCGGCGACAACAAATACAAGATGTAGCGCAATGATCGACCTGCACACCCACACCACGTTCTCCGACGGCGAGCTTATCCCTGCGGAGCTCGCCCGCCGCGCCGCCAAGGCCGGATACAAGGGGCTGGCCATCACCGACCATGCCGACCCCTCCAACATGTATCTCATCATCGAGAACCTGCTGCGCTTCGCCAGGAGCGCCGGTCCGCATCTGGACGTGAACCTGGCCGTGGGCGTCGAGCTGACGCACATTCCTCCGGGGCTCATCCCGGACCTCATCAGCGAGGCGCGGCGCGCGGGAGCGCAACTTGTGGTGGTGCACGGCGAGACCATCGTGGAGCCGGTGCTTCGCGGCACGAACCTGGCCGCCATCGAGGGCGGGGCGGACGTGCTGGCCCATCCGGGGCTCATCACCCTGGAGGAGGCCGGTCTGGCCGCCGAACGGGGCGTGCACCTGGAGATCACCACCCGCAAGGGCCACAGCCTGACCAACGGCCACGTGGCCGTGATGGCCCGCACCTGCGGGGCAAAGCTTGTGATAAACAACGACGCGCACGCGCCGGGAGACCTGGTCTCCCAGGACATGCGGCGCATGATCGCCCTGGGCGCGGGCCTCACCTCCGAGGAGCACCGCCAGGCCGAGAAGAACTCCCAGGACATCTTCACCCGGATCCTTATGAAATAGACGGGCTGCAAAGTGGGGCTCGTCGGCGCCCTTACTGCCTTTGGAGCCGTGGCTTTCGTGCTGCTGACCCGGGCTGCGCGCAGGGCCGAACCGAGGATCAATCGTCGACAGACTCCGGGGGAGATTGCGGCTGCGACGGAGGCGGGGCAGGCGATTGATCCCGCTTCAGGCGCATTGACGCCGCATGGCCTCCGTGACAACCTGCCTGCCGTGAAAAAACTCTTCCTCTCCCTCTCGTTCATACTCTCATTGGGTCTCTGTCTGGCCGCGCCCGCCCTGGCGGACAAGACCTCCGACCTGGACCTCATCCGCCGCTATTTCCCTCAGGCCGTGGCCTCGGTTCAGCCCGACGGGCTCGTACTCTCCGACGGCGTGCGCATCGTCTACGACGACGGGCGCATGAAGGACGCCGAGGCGGCCCTGGACGATGCGGACATCGAGGACATGCTGGCCCAGCCCTATCCGCTTGCGCGCGTAGCCGCCGAACCCGACCCCGGATTCCATCCCGGACGCCGCAGGGTCGCCGCCCTGTTCAAGGCCGCCTACGGCCACGACGCCGCCGAGGTGAAGGCCAACCTCGTTCCGGTGTCCTTCCTGGGCAGGACCGTGCTGTTCAACCAGCGAAACGGCGCGGCCCAGGCTCTGGAGGCAGTGGCCCGCGACCTGGAATCCCTGCTGGCCGCGCATCCCGGATTCAAGGCCTTTGTGCTGCCGCTCAGCGGGACCTTCGCCTGGCGGCCCATCGCCGGGACCGAACGCCTGTCCATGCACAGCTTCGGCGCGGCCATCGACCTGAATGCCAAGAGGAACGGCTACTGGCGCTGGTACACGGGCAACAATCCCCTGAAGCTGCGTACTGACTTTCCGGCGGAGGTGGCCGAAGTGTTCGAGCGTCATGGCTTCATCTGGGGCGGCAAATGGGCGGAGTTCGACATCATGCACTTCGAATACCGGCCCGAGCTGATCGCGAAGGCCAGGGGCGAACGATAACGTCCATGTCCATTCGCGGACGCTTCGCCCCAAGCCCTTCCGGGCGCATGCACCTGGGAAACGCCTGGACGGCGCTGCTGGCCTGGCTGTCGGCGCGCTCACGGGGCGGGACGATGATCCTGCGCATGGAGGACCTGGACCCGGACCGCTGCAAGCCCCACTTCGCCCGCCACATCCTGGAGGACCTTTCCTGGCTGGGCCTGGACTGGGACGAAGGCCCGGACGTGGGCGGCCCGCACGGCCCCTACACCCAGGACGAACGGCGCGGCCTGTACCAGCGTTGCCTGGACACCCTGGAAACGCGCCGCATGGTCTATCCCTGCACCTGCACCCGTGCGGAGCTGCGCGCCGCGCAGGCCTTCCCGGCCGGGAACGCGGAGGCCGCCGATGACGGCGCGCCGCACTCCGGCGTCACCCAGGCCCCTCATGCGGGAGAGGCCGAGCCGGTCTACGCCGGAACCTGCCTGCGGCTTACTCCCGAGGAGCGCAGCATGCGCATGGAGCGCGGGCGCGGCGCGGCGCTTCGCCTGCTGGTTCCAAGCGTGCGCATTTCCTTCACGGACAGGGTGCTCGGACCGCAGACCCAGGAACTGGCCGATGAATGCGGCGATTTCGTGCTGCGCCGCTCCGACGGCGTCCACGCCTATCAGCTGGCCGTGGTGGTCGACGACGCGGACCAGCGCATCACCGAGGTTGTGCGCGGGGCGGACCTCCTGAGCTCCACGGCCCGCCAGATCCACCTGTTCCACACGTTCGGTTGGCGCGCCCCGGACTACGCACACGTCCCCCTGCTGGTGGACACGGACGGCAGGCGGCTCTCCAAGCGCCGGGGCGACGTGGACCTGGGGCAGCTGCGCAACGCAGGAGTCCAGCCGGGGACCATCATAGGCTACCTGGCCTGGAAGGCCGGATTGCTGCCCGCGCCGCGCCATGCCACGCCCCTTGAACTGATCGACCGATTCAGCTTCGCGCCCCTGCCCGCCGGGCCTCTGGTGGTGGAGCGCAACTGGACGGAGGAGGTGCGATGAGAGCGTTCATGATGTTTCTGGCCATGCTGATGGCGGCGTCCCCGGCGTTCGCCGTTCCAGCCAAGAAGACCCAGAAAAAGGCCAAGGCCAAGACTCCGGAAGCCTGCCAGCCCATCGATGTTTCCGCCGGGGAGAAACCCTGCTACCGTTTCCAGGGCAAGGGTCCATACGGGCGCTGCGAGCCGCAGAGCCTGCCCTACGGCCGTTGCCGCACGGGCATCAAGCGCTGCCAGGGCAACTGCGAGACCTCGCCCATCGGCTGGTTCAAATGCGAGGAAAAGCTCGGCAAGACCAGCGCGCGCCCCATGGGCGAGTCCATACTGATCCTGGGGGACAACTCCAGGCACCGCATGACCACGGGGCACGTGTTCGTGGTGGAGAAGACACGCGACCTGGGAGGCGGCCACTGGGAGCTGACCCTGTCGCACACCAACTACGACCGCAGGTGCGCCATCGAGACCAACGTGCTGGCCTCCTATGATGAGAAGGCCCAACTGCTGGCCATGAAGACCGGCCACTGGAGCGCCTGGGGCAAGAACCTCAAGGCTTTGGGGTTCATCCTGAAATAGCTTGTCCGGTCATATCCCGTTCCGAGGAGCCTTCCATGACCACAGACTCCGCCGACAAACGCGCCGCCTTCGCAGGCCGCATGACCGACATCCTGAATCTCACAGCGCTCGGCACGGCCATGTGCCTGGGCTACCGGGCCGGGCTGTTCGAGGCCCTCGACAGGCTCGACGCCCCCGCCAGCTGCGCCGAGGTGGCGCGCGCCGCCGGGTTGTCCGAACGGCCGGTGCGCGAGTGGCTGGCCGTGATGGTCTGCGGCGGCGTGGTGACACTTTCCGCTTCGCCGCAGGGGGAGGATCTGTTCCTGCTGCCGCGCGAGCACGCGGATTTCCTGACTCTCCGCGCCGGGAGCGACAACTTCGGCGTGTACACCCAGGAGATGCCGATCCTGATCCGTTGCGCCCTGGACGAGGTGCAGCGCGGCATGGCCACCGGCGCGGGCGTGCCCTACGACCGCTACCCGCCCTTCCAGAACTGGATGGGGCAGGTGGCGTCCGCCAAGCACCGAAAGGTGCTGGTGGACGTGTTCCTGCCTTCCGTGGCCGACGGCGAAGTGGTGCGCCGCCTCAAGCGCGGCGTCCGGGTGCTGGACGTGGGCTGCTCCGAGGGGCTGGTATCGCTCCTGATGGCGGCGGCTTTCCCCCGCAGCGAATTTTTGGGCATCGACATCTCGGCGGAATCCGTGGCGCTGGCCAGGGCTGATGCCGCGCGCCTGGGACTTTCCAACGCGCGCTTCGAGGTGTGCGACGCGGCGAGCCTGGCCGTCGACGCGGACTGCGCAGGGCGCTTCGGCCTCTTCGGGTACGTCACAGCCTTCGACGCCGTGCACGACCAGACCCGCCCCCTTGATGTGTTGCGCGGCGTCCGGGCCGTGCTGGCCGAGGGCGGCATGTTCTCCATGGTGGACATCAAGGCCGAGACGCCGCTGGCCGCGAACCTCAGCCATCCCATCGGCACGTTCCTGTACACTGTCAGCCTGATGCACTGCATGCAGGTGGGGCTGGTGGACGGCGGGGCAGGGCTCGGAACCATGTGGGGCAGGCAGAAGGCGCTGGAGATGCTGGATGAGGCCGGGTTCATGGACGTCGAGGTCTGCGACATACCCACGGACCCCTTCAATACCCACTACCTGTGCCGGTGAGCCCGGACGGCCACCGCCCCACGGCGGTCTGGAATCCTCATAACCAGCTTGCGGGGCGTGCATGGATCTGTTCCTGGCCAAGAAAATAGTTTCGTACCTTCTGTACCCGTATTCGGTCTCGCTCGTGCTGCTCATCGCCGGCATCGGATTGCTGGTTGCGGGCCGCAGGATGTGCACCGGACGCATCCTGGCCGTGTGCGGGCTGGCCCTGCTGCTGGCTCAGTCCATCCCCCTTGTTCCCAATACGATCTCACACGGCAGGCGGACCTATTATCCGCCCGTGCTGGGAACGGCGGACATCCCGGCGGACGTGCGCTGGGTGGTGGTGTTGAGCGGCGCCACCATCGACGATCCCAGACTGCCCGTTACCAGCCGCAACGTGGGGGATACGCTGCACCGCGTGGTGGAAGGGGTGATCCTGGCCTGGAGGATTCCGGATGCCAGGCTGCTGCTGGCCGGGGGCCGGGTCGAAGGCTCCGGCGGGAAAGACACCGTGATGGCCGAACTGGTCCGGGAGCTGCGTTTCCCGCCGGAGCGGATCGTGGTCGAATCCCAGGGGCGCGATACCGAGGAGCAGACCCGGCTGATCGCGCAGATCGTGGGGAAGGATAAGCTGTTGCTGGTCACGTCGCTTCGCCACATGCCCAGGTCCTTGGAGATGTTCAGGGGCTACGGCCTGGACGCGGTGCCCGCGCCGACGTCCTATCCGGCCAGCTCCAAGGATACCCTGGCCGATTTGCTGTTCCCGAGACCCGGCGCGGCGGCGGTGTCGGCGTCGCTGGCGCATGAGATGATGGGGGAGGCGTGGTTCAAGGTGAAGAGCGTGTTCAAGTAGGAGGGAGTACCGTTGTGACGGAATCTGCGAGGCTAGCCCCGCACATACCCTGTCGGGTCCTTCACCCCGGCCTCTTCAAACCCCTTCTTCCTGAGCAAACACGAATCACACCTCCCACACGCCAGTCCGTCCGCGCTCGGGTCGTAGCAGCTGTGCGTCAGCCCGTACTCCACCCCCAGCTTCATGCCTTCCTGGATGATCCGCGCCTTGTCCCAGTGCATCAGCGGCGCGTGTATCCGCATCTTCAGCCTGCCTTCCACGGCTTCTTTTATCGCCAGATTGGCCATGTTCTCGAACGCGGCCACGAACTCCGGCCTGCAATCGGGATACCCTGAATAGTCCAGCGCGTTCACCCCGATGAAGATGTCCGCCGAGGGCAGCACCTCCGCCCAGGCCAGCGCCAGCGACAAAAACACCGTGTTCCTGGCCGGGACGTAGGTCACGGGGATTTCGTCCTCCATCACGCTCACGTCCCTGTCCTTGGGAACGTCGATCTCGGCGGTCAGCGCCGACCCGCCGATCTTCCCAAGCGGTACGTCCAAAATCAGATGCCCGGCGGCTCCCAGATGCCTGGCCACGCGCCGCGCGGCGTCCAGCTCCACCTCGTGGCGCTGTCCGTAGCGGAAGCTCAGGGCGTAGGCGTTGTACCCCTGCGATTTGGCGATGGCCAGACAGGTGGAGGAGTCCAAGCCTCCGGAGAACAGGACGACGGCGTTCTTCACGATGAAACCTCGGGTATGATGTCAGACCCCGCGCGTGTCGGGGTCCCAGATGAGCTTGTGGAGTTGCAGACCCAGGCGGATGGGCAGTCTTTCTTCCAGAATCCAGGCTGACAGCTCGGCGGGAGCCAGCAGGGCCAGCACGGGCGAAAAGTGGATCGGGCGCGTCTGCGGCAGGATGCGCCGCACGATGCCTGCGGCGTAGTCGAAGTCCTGGCGGTCGGCGATGACGAATTTCAGCTCGTCCTTTTCGCGCAGCCGCTCCAGGTTGCTCCAGTCGGTGGCGGTGTGCATGCAGCTGGAGGGGCATTTGATGTCCACGATGGCGGCCACGCGCTTGTCCAGCACGTCGACGGGGAAGGTGCCGTTGGTCTCCACCAGCACCTCGTAGCCGTGCTCCAGGAACTTTTTGGCCAGAAGCGGCGTTTCGCGCTGGGCCAGGGGTTCGCCGCCGGTGATCTCCACCAGGCGGCAGCGGTGCCGGGCCACGGCCCACAGCACGTCCTTGCGGCTCATGGATTGCCCCGGTTCCCAGGAATAGCTGGTGTCGCACCAGGAGCAGCGCAGGTTGCAGCCGGACAGGCGCACGAAGGTGCAGGGCCGCCCCGCGTGCGAGGACTCCCCCTGGATGGAGTGAAAAATTTCCGTAACGATTACCGGCATCCGCCCACCATTTGACGCAAGATGGACGAAAGCCTAATCCAGATGTGGCGCGGCGTCAAAAGATGCCGCCGCAAGGAGCAAGCAATGAGCGTACAAGACGACGTGTCCGCGCTGACCCACCTGGGCCAGGCCGGCACCGCCTACCCCGAGCGCGTGGAGCCGGGGCTTATCGAAACCTTCCCCAACCGCTTCCCGGAGCGCGAGTACCAGATCACCTTCGAGACCGAGGAGTTCACCAGCCTCTGCCCCATGACCGGCCAGCCCGATTTCGGCACCATAACCATCACCTACGTGCCGGGCGAGCGCTGCATCGAGTCCAAGTCGCTGAAGTTGTACCTGTTCAGCTACCGGGGCGAGCCGAGCTTCATGGAGACTCTGACCAACCGCATCCTGGACGACCTGTCCTCGGCCTGCAAGCCGCGCCGGATGATGGTCACGGGCAATTTCCGCCCGCGCGGAGGCATCGGCATCGTGGTGGAGGCTCTCTACGAGGCGCAGTAGCACGGGCACTGCCCCATGCTACCAGAACACGCGCCCTTGAAATACGTTCTTTATGACGGTGCGTTGGGACGCCGTGTGGATGGCGTGCCGCGCGGATGCTCCTGAAGTGCGTCCGCGACAATCCGGACCGGTCAGATTTGTTTCCTGATGTCTGCCCGGAAAGCGGCGTATCCCGGAAACGTCCCCGACTTTCCGGCTATTCCCTCCCGAGACTCTTCCATAGGCCGGGGGGAAGTGTTATTCTGACAGGACGCCACAGCAAGCGTATACCCAACCAGGAGAAAGCATATGTGGGAATATACCGATAAAGTGCGCGAGCACTTCATTAACCCGAAGAACGTCGGGGAAATAGCCGATGCGTCCTGCGTGGGCGAGGTGGGTTCGCTGGCCTGCGGCGACGCCCTGAAGCTCTACCTGAAAGTGGACGAGAACGACCGCATCGTGGACGCCAAGTTCCAGACCTTCGGCTGCGCCAGCGCCATCGCGTCCTCCTCGGCCCTGACCGAGATGATAAAGGGCAAGACCGTGGACGAGGCCATGGACGTCTCCAATCAGGACATCGCGGAATTCCTGGGCGGCCTGCCCAAGGAGAAGATGCACTGCTCCGTGATGGGCAAGGAGGCCCTGGAGGCCGCCGTGGCCAACCTTCGCGGCCAGCCCCTGGCTCCCCACGAGGAAGGCGAGGTCGTCTGCGAATGCTTCGGCGTCACCGACACCACCATCCGCCGGGCCATCGCCGAGAACAACCTGAAGACCGTCGAGGAAATCACCGACTTCACCAAGGCCGGCGGCGGCTGCGGCAAGTGCCTGGACAAGCTGGCGGACCTGCTGGCCGAGTCCAAGGGCGTGCTGAAGCCCTTGCAGCCGGTCGCGCCCGCCCGTCCCACCGGGCTTACCAACCTGCAGCGCATGAAGCTCATCTCCAAGATCATCGACGAGGAGATAAGCCCCAGCCTGCAAAAGGACGGCGGCAACATCGAGCTGGTGGACGTGGACGGCAAGACCGTGCTGGTGCAGCTGCGCGGGGCGTGCTCCTCGTGCAAGTCCAGCCAGCTGACGCTCAAGCAGTTCGTGGAAAAGCGCCTGCGCGACGCCGTGGACCCCGATCTGGTGGTGGAGGAGGTGCGCTAGCATGCCCGTCATCTACATGGACAACAACGCCACCACCAAGGTGGACCCGGCGGTGCTCGAGGAAATGCTGCCCTACTTCTCCGAGCAGTACGGCAACCCCTCCAGCATGCACACCTTCGGGGGCATGGTGGGGCGCAAGCTGAACGAGGCCCGCGAGCGCGTGGCCGCCGCCTTCGGCTGCCAGCCCGGCGAGATCATCTTCAACGCCTGCGGCACCGAGGGCGACAACACCGCCATCCGTTCGGCCCTGGCCTCGCAGCCGGACAAGCGCCACGTCATCACCACCCGCGTGGAGCATCCGGCCGTCCTGAACCTGGTCAAGCACCTGGAGCGCAAGGGCTACGAGGCCACCTATCTCGGCGTGGACGAGCAGGGCCGCCTGGACCTGGACGAACTGCGCGACGCCATCCGCCACGACACCGCGCTCATCTCCGTGATGTTCGCCAACAACGAGACCGGCGTCATCTTCCCCATCAAGGAGATCGCCGAGATCGCCAAGGAACGCGGCGTGCTTATGCACACCGACGCCGTGCAGGTGCTGGGCAAGGTTCCCTTCGACCTGAAGGACATCCCCGTGGACTTCCTGGCCGTGTCCGGTCACAAGGTCCACGCCCCCAAAGGCGTCGGAGCCATGTTCGTGCGCAAGGGCGTGCAGTTCCGTCCCTTCATGATGGGCGGCCATCAGGAGCACGGACGCCGCGCCGGAACCGAGAACACCACCGGCATCATCGGCCTGGGCAAAGCCTGCGAGCTGGCCATGGGCAACGTGGCCCACGAGAACACCGTGGTGCGGGCGCTGCGCGACAAGCTGGAAAAGAAGCTCATCGAGGCCGTGCCCGATACGCGCATCAACGGCGTGGTGGATTCGCGCCTGCCCAACACCACCAGCCTGGCTTTCCAGTTCGTGGAGGGCGAGTCCATCCTCCTGATGCTGGACGCCTTCGGGGTCTGCGCCAGCTCCGGCTCGGCCTGCACCTCCGGCTCGCTGGAACCGTCGCACGTGCTGCGCGCCATGGGCGTGCCCTTCACCTACGCGCACGGCTCCATCCGGTTCAGCCTGTCGCGCTTCAACACCGAGGCCGACGTGGACCTTGTGGTGGCCGAGTTGCCCAAGATCATCCATCGCCTGCG
Organism: Acidobacteriota bacterium; assembly: GCA_046566965.1. GTDB lineage: Bacteria > Desulfobacterota > Desulfovibrionia > Desulfovibrionales > Desulfovibrionaceae > Fundidesulfovibrio. Next base: position 53,299 of record JBKICU010000021.1, on the reverse strand, counting down.
CGAGATTTCGCCCTTCAAGAGGACCGAAGGCGAAGCTCCGGCGTGTACGTGTTAAGAAATGCCTCCGGCGGCCCAGAGGAGAACTTTTTGAAAAAAGTTCTCCTCCGGGACCTCCTCTCAAAAACTTTTAAGTAGCTTCGCATTCCAGCGCGGTAATATGTCATTCGGGGAACCGGGAGTTGTCACTGTCGGGTCCTGCGCGGCAGAATGCAGTGTCGACGAAGGCCGGGGTTGGAGGGTGTAACGGTCGCGGCATGCGCGGCGGGCGACGAATCGTCTTCACATCGGTTCGAGCCCGCCGTGCATGACGCGAACGGAACAGCCTCCAGCCCGCGGTCAGAGCCGCCGCACTTGGCCGCGAAGCCAACTGAGGGTCCAGGGGGATCATCCCCCTGGCGGGTGCAGGGCGGAGCCCGCCGGGGTGTGGGGCAGAGCCCCACCATAACCTGTCGCACCAGCGAGATTCCATGACCACGCCAGACCATCCCACCTGCGCCGCCTGCCCCCACGATTGGAGCGTCCGTTTCTGCCGCGCTGGCACGGGCAAGGCTCCGGCCAATTGTCCGTCCATCCGGCTGCGGGACGTGTCGGACCGGGCCAGGGCTGCGACGCTTTCGGACGAGAACCTGGAGTTCGCCCGGCAGGCCTCCGTGCAGGAATCCGAAGGCTACGGCGGGCGCGAGCAGGGCTACGCGGCGGTAAAGCCCGTGAAGCCGCGCATCGTGGAGATCGTGGAGTTTGCCCGGCGCATGGGCTACAAACGCCTTGGGCTGGCCTTCTGCATCGGCCTTCGCAAGGAAGCCGCCGTGGTGCAGGAGATTTTCGAGACCAACGGCTTCGACACCGTGTCCGTGGCGTGCAAGGCCGGCGCCGTGCCCAAGTCGGACCTGGGGCTTGCGGCCTGCGACCAGGTGGATCCCGGCGCAGCGCACGAGTCCATGTGCAACCCGGTGTTCCAGGCCGAGGCCCTGAATGCCTCGGATGTCGAATTCAATGTGCTGCTGGGGCTGTGCGTGGGGCATGATTCTCTGGTGCTGAAACACGCGCAGGCCCCGTGCACCGTGCTGGCCGTGAAGGACAGGCTGCTTGGCCACAACCCCCTGGCCGCGGTGCAGCAGTACGACGGCTATTATCGCTACCTGAAAAAGACTCTGGAATAGGCGGATTCGATGCTGCACATAACCTGCGGGGACTTCGCGGCGGATGAGCTCAGGCGCGCGGGCGTGGCGGAAGCGGCGCTGCCCTGGCGGGACGTGCTGCACGAGGGCCCGGTGCCGTCGGACGTCACCGGACGCGAGATGCGCATGATCCGTGCGGACTTCATCGCCTCCTGCGGCTGGGGCGATTACTGCGACGTGCTCGAGTCACTGAACGAGCGCGACCGCCTGCTTGAGGAGTCGGGGAAGCAGGGCGCGACGCTGTGGTTCGAGGCAGACCTCTATGACCAGTTGCAGCTGCTGGAGGTGCTCTCGAGGCTATATGAACTCGGCACTGTGCCTGAGCGTGTACAGCTGTTCGGCGGCGCGGGGTTTTCCGGACTTGGCGCGGACGACCTGCGCGCGGGGCTTGCGCCCGTGAGCGCCCAAACCATGCATTCGGCGTACGAGGCGTGGGGGGCCTTCTGCTCGCCCGATCCGTCCGGGCTTGCGCGTATTGCCGCCAAGGGCGTCGCCGGTCTGCCCTTCGTCGGGCAGGCCCTGGGCAGGCTTCTTGAAGAGTATCCGGGCGTGTGCGACGGTCTGTCTCGTCTGGAGCGGACCATGCTCCAGGCGGCCTCGTCAGGGCCGGTGAGCGGCCCGGAGCTGTTCAAGGCGGTGTCCCGGCAGGAGGAGCGCCCCTTCTTCGGCGATTGGCCGTGCTGGCTGGTGGCTTCGCGGCTCATGTCCGGTCCCGATCCGCTGCTTGCAGCGAGCCGAGGAACTTTTCCGGACCGCACCGTCCGCCTGACCCTTGCCGGGGAGAGAACCCTGAATGGTCAATCGGACTGGATGCGCGCCGGTGGCCAAGGGCGTTGGATCGGCGGCGTCCGTCTTGATGGCTCTCACGACTGGCGCTACGTACCCAAGAATGAAACGCTGACCCGGATCGACGGGCTTGGAGTGGCATGATGAAGATAGCATCCAACATGCTGGAACTGATCGGCGGCACGCCCCTGGTGCGCCTGAACCGCATCGGCGCGGGCCTGGACGTCGCGCTGGTCGGCAAGCTGGAGTCCGCCAACCCGTGCTTCTCGGTGAAGGACCGCATCGCGGGCAACATGATCCTGGACGCGGAGCGCCGCGGTCTGGTGGATCAGGATACGGTGATCGTGGAGCCCACCAGCGGCAACACCGGCATCGGCCTGGCCTTCGTGTGCGCGGTGCGCGGCTACAAGCTGGTGCTGACCATGCCCGAATCCATGAGCATCGAGCGCCGCACGCTGCTGAAGGGCTTCGGCGCGCAACTGGTGCTGACCGACGCCAAGAAAGGCATGAAAGGGGCCATCGAGAAGGCCCAGGAGCTGGTGTCGGAGCTGCCCAAGGCCTTCATGCCCATGCAGTTCGCCAACCCGGCCAACCCGGAAGCCCATCGCCTGACCACGGCCGAGGAAATCTGGCGCGACACCGACGGAAAGGTGGATATTTTCGTGTCCGGCGTGGGCACGGGCGGCACGCTCACCGGCGTGGCCCAGGTGCTCAAGCGCAGGAAACCGGAGATCAAGGCGGTGGCCGTGGAGCCGGACGCCTCGCCTGTGCTTTCCGGCGGCGAGCCCGGCCCGCACATGATCCAGGGCATCGGCGCGGGATTCGTGCCGGAAGTGCTCGAGGTGGGCCTGATCGACGAGGTGGTGCGCGTCACCAACGACCAGGCGATCCACATGGCCCGGCGCATGCTGCAGGAGGAAGGCATCCTGTGCGGCATCTCCTCGGGGGCCATCTGCCACGCGGCGCTGGAATTGGGCAAACGTCCTGAAAACAAGGGAAAAATGATTGTATTCATCGTGTGCGACACGGGCGAGCGCTATTTGAGCACTCCTCTGTTCACCGGGATGGAGGAAAAGAAGTGAAGCACGAACGCCATGTGCTGGCCAGTCTGAGTCCTGAGCGGGATGTGATAGAGGATGTGGTGGGCAGGCTGTGCGCGCCTTCGTCGTACCAGACGTTCGCCTGCCGCAAGCTGACGGATTCGCCCATGCCCTCGATAGAGGCGCTGACCGAAGTGGTGGAGCGGCTGAAGGCCGTCCTGTTTCCCGGGTACTTCGGCGATTCCGAAGTGACGCCGGATACCCTGGCCTATCACACCGGGGCGCACCTGGACGTGGTGTTCCGCAAGCTGGCTGACCAGATCAAGCGCGGCTTCTGCTTCGTGTGCCTGGGCGAGAACCGCGCCTGCACCGGGTGCGAGGACCAGGCCATGGACAAGGCCACGCGGTTTCTTCAGTCCGTGCCGGGCATCCGCGAGAAGCTGGTTCTGGACGTGCAGGCCGCATTCGACGGCGACCCCGCGGCCAAGAGCCCCGGCGAGACCATCTTCTCCTACCCGAGCATTACCGCGCTCATCCACCAGCGCATCGCCCACGAACTGCACAAGCTCGGCGTGGACATCATCCCGCGCATCATAACCGAGATGGCCCACGCCCGCACCGGCATCGACATCCACCCCGGCGCGCAGATCGGCCAGGGGTTCTTCATCGACCACGGCACCGGTGTGGTGATCGGCGAGACGTGCATCATCGGCGACAACGTGCGGCTGTACCAGGGCGTGACGCTCGGGGCCAAAAGCTTCCCCAAGGACGCCAACGGCAATCCGGTGAAGGGGCTGGCCAGGCATCCTATCGTGGAGAACGACGTGACCATTTATTCCGGTGCGACCGTGCTCGGGCGCATCACCGTTGGCCGTGGCGCAGTGATCGGCGCGAACGTGTGGGTGACGTCGGACGTGGCCGCCGGGGCCAAAGTGTTGAAAGCCAATCCTGCGGAGAACGGCGGATAGCGCATGAACAACAGAAAACTCGTCATCGCCATGGTGGGATTGCCTGCGTCGGGCAAGTCCACGGTATCCTCCAAGCTCAAGCAGTGCCTGGGTGCGGAGGGCGTGGCTGTGGAGGTTTTCAACAACGGCGACGTGCGCCGCGAAATCTGCCGGGACAGCGACACCGCCTGCTCCGAGTTCTACGCCCCCGAGTACGAGCAGGGCGTGGCCATTCGCGAGAAGATAGCGCGCATCAACCTGGAGCGCGCGGCCGCCTATCTGGCGGGCAAGGGCGACGTGGCCGTGCTGGACGCCACCAACGTCTCGCGCAAGCGGCGTCAGACCATAAAGGAGAGCCTGCCGGGCTATCCGGTCTTTTTTGTGGAGTGCGTCAATCCCGACCAGGAAATGGTCGATGCCAGCATCAGCCGCAAGGCTTCCATGCCGGATTTCGCGCACATGACCCGCGAAGCAGCCGAGGAAAGCTTCCGGGAGCGCATCCGCTACTACGAACGCATCTACCAGCCCCTTGGCGACGAAGAGAACTTCGTGGTGCTGGACACCCTGCATAATCGCATCGAACGCGAGCGGGTGCAGGGTGTCCTACCGCATTACCGCATCCTGCGGGATCTTCTGGTGTCGGACTGGGTGCGCAACCTCTACGTGGTGCGCCACGGCGAGACGGCCTTCAATCTGGAGATGCGCATCGGCGGCGACTCGGACCTCACCGCCCGCGGGCTGGTGCAGGCCCAGTCCCTGGCCTGGCATTTCCGGGAGACCCCCCTGCCGTACGTGTTCACCAGCACCAGGAAGCGCACCCAACAGATGGCCTCCATGATCTGCGAAGGCCGTACCGACTGCCGGGTGATCCGGCTGGCCGAGTTCGACGAGATCGATGCGGGCATCTGCGAAGGCATGACCTACGACCGCATCGCCCAGGACATGCCCCAGGTGCACGAGGCCCGCACCCGCGACAAGTACAACTACGTCTACCCCGAGGGCGAAGGCTACGCCACCCTCAAGGAGCGCGTGGAACGGGGCGTCAAGAAGGCCCTGTACCTCTCCGGGAACGCCGAGCATATCCTGATCGTTGGCCATCAGGCCGTCAACCGCATGATCCTCTCCCATTTCCTGTACCGCCGGACAGAGGACGTGCCCTACATTTACATTCCCCAGGACCGCTACTTCCACATTGTATCCACGCATTCCCGGAAGGTTTTCGAGCTGGTCAAATTCATGGGTTGATCACTGACCCGTGGCGTGCCATAAAAGGGCTCAGGGGGGCGTCACACCATCGGAGGACCAAAATGCTTGGACTTGAAAAACGTGTGGATGCCATCAGGCAGATGCAGGGTGATGAGGGCACTGAGCCCCAGGGACCGGGTCGTACCGCGTCGACCATGGGAATCATGCTGGCCCTGGTGGCCATTCTGGCCGCAGCGGGCGTGTATTTCGCGGTGGAGGCCAAATTCGGCGCCAAGATGAACGCCTATGAGTCGCGTCTGGCCTCGGCTGAAGCAAAGGCCATGGAAGCCATGAACGCTCCGAAGGCCATGGCCCAGAAAGTCATCGTGGCCAACACCCTGGACGAAGTGACGCACAAGGTCGGCACGCTCAAGGGGCAACTGGACGCAACCTACCAGGAGCGTCTGGCCAAGGTGGAAGAAGTGCTGAAATCCATCCAGCAGGACGTGGCCAAGTAGCTTCGGGTTTACTCGCATCGTGTAGTACGGAAGTTTCGAAAGAGGCTGGGGAGTTGTCCCCGGCCTCTTTTCTTTTTCCGTGACGGTCCGTGGCAGAGGGTTGAGGAAATTTGGCCAGGAAATATGACGAGGTCTGGCGGGCCGGGGTTCCGGTGCCTTTGCGCGGGCAAGGGTCTGTATACGGTCTGAACTATCGGAAATCCGGGAGCTCGCGCGGATCGTGGCGGATCGTGGATGCCGGGCTCATGAGCATGAGGTGTGCCCTGCGGGCTGACGTTCAATCTCCGGATGTGGGTGAGCAGAGCCAGGACTTTCCTGCTCCGGATAATCCCGGGGCGAGCAAGAGGCGGTGTAGCGTCTGCCCCGGCGTGGCGCACAAAAAAACGGCCGGGACTTTCGTCCCGGCCGTATGGCGTCGTCCGGCTAAACCCGCTTAGAACTTGTACTGCAGGCCGAAGGCAACCTTGAAGGCGTCGCCGTCCTGAGCCTGGTTCACGAAGCGGCGACCCCAAACGGAGCGCTGGAAGGAGCCATGGGCCCAACCGGCTTCGACGATGGCAGCCAGGTTCTCGTAGATGTTGTACTGATGGTCGAAGTTGATCGACATCACGTACTCGTTGGTGGTCAGGTCGCGACCCATGGAGACGTAGTTGCCCACGCCGACCAGGCCGTTAGCAGTGCGCAGGGCGCGAGCGTTGTTGGTGCCCTGAGCGTAGGTGAAGGTCAGGCGATGGGTCAGGTCCTGGATGAAGGAGATCTTGTTCAGGGAGAACACGAAGCCCCAGGAACCGATCGGGTTCACACCCATGTAGCCGCGGGTGTAAGCCTGCGAGGAGTCGAACAGGAAGGAGGTCGAGGGACCCCAGTAACCCATGACGGTGGGCATACGCTCGGAACCGTTACGGGTGGAGCTGTCTTCGCCGGTGGAGTACCAGAAGGTCAGCTGGGGGGTCAGCAGGTCGAGGCCGGTGTACTCGGCGGCGACGTCGAAGAAGAAGCCGCCGCGCTTGTTCTTGCCACGGTCGTTGGCATTGCCTTCGCCGTAGATCACGTCAGCGTAGAACTTGAAGGGATCCAGCGCGGTGACGGCAAACGCGCCGCCAACCCACCAGTACAGGTTCTGGGCATTGCGCAGGGAAGCAGGAGCCGCGAAGGTACCAGCGGACAGCAGGCTGGAAGCCAGGGTGGCGCCAGCGTTGCCGGAAGCGGTGGTGGCGTAAGCGGCGTTGCGGCCGGCGACGGCCAGCATGCCCCAGGGAGTGGCGGAGAAGCCATCCAGGGTGATGGGCAGGGCCAGGAAGTAACCGTCGAATTCGTCAGGCACCTGAGTGGTGGTGGGGTCGAAGTCGCGGTTGGTGTCCAGCAGGCGGGTGAAGCCGGCGATGACCTTGAACTGATCCACCACGGGGATGGACACGATGGCGGCGGCGGCGCGCGAGCCACCGAACACCACGTTGGCGTTCATCAGGGACTCGGAGGAAACGGGCAGACCGAAGTCCTGCATGCCGATGGTGAACTCAACGTCGGTGTTGGGCCACTTGAACTGCAGGAACGCGTGGTACACGTCGATGGAGACGGCCGGGTTGTCAACGGTGAAGGTGCCGTTACCCCAGGGGGTGTTGTTCACGCGGATGCCGAGGCGGAACTTCAGGCCTTCGTTGGCGATGAAGTCGGTGCGGAGGCGGAAGCGCTCCCAGATGGTGAAGGCATCGTTGGTACGGGTGCCTTGGTTGTTCCAACCGGTGAAGTTCTGCTTGTTGAAGAACGTGCCGTGGATACGGGCGTCGCCGGTCATCTTGACCTCGGTGGCGGCGGAGGCGATAGCCACACAGCCGAACACCATGGCGACGACGAGGGCCAGGGTAAGCTTTCTCATTTTCTTCTCTCCTTTTGCTTCAAAGAAGGGTTGCCGGACGTTTGTCGGGTCGGGGCGTCTTACCAGGGAAGCCCTTTCCCGATTTGCCATGGCCCCGTTCTAGCCCCCCTGCAACAGGTGCGCAAGCAAAAAGTGCTGTTTTTTTGACCAGGGTATAAAATTTTTTACGGTACAGATTTTTGTATGCGCCGCCGGGGGGGAGGGATGCAGGGGCGGGATCCCGCGCCCGGGCGAGGGCGCCGTCCGGGCAGATGCTTGCGGGAAGGGAAGGGGAGGGCCGGAAGCCCCCCCCCCAGAAATGCCAAAATGTGCGGCTACTTGGCCCCGCCGGTCAGTTCCACCAGCTCGGCCTGCCTAGGGTGTTCGCCCAGCCAGTTCACCTTGCCGGTTTCCACGTCGTAGATTGCGCCCACCACCTTGACGGACTTGGACTTGGCCATGTCGCGGATCATGGGGCTTTGCTTGAACAGGTCCTCGATGGACTGCCAGGTGTTGGCCTCGATGGCCTTGTTGGCCAGAGCGTCGCCGGTCAGTCCGGGGTTCTCGGCTTTCACCTTGGTGACCGGGGGCACGATGTTGGCCACCAGCGCGGGGATGTTGCCGTGAGCCTCGCCGCCTGCGATCACCGCGTTCACCGCGCCGCACTTGGTGTGCCCGAGGACCACCAGCAGGTTGGAGCCCAGGTGGTCCGCCCCGTATTCGATGGTGCCGGCCTGGTCGAAATAGGTCACGTTGCCGGCCACGCGCACAACGAAGAGATCGCCCACGCCGGCGTCGAAGACCAGTTCCAGGGGGACGCGGCTGTCGGCGCAGCCGAGGATCGTGGCGAAAGGCTTCTGCCCTTCCTTGGCGGTGAGCGAGCGGCGCAGCGGGTCAGTGTTCGGATGGATGGTCTTCGAGGTCACGAAACGCTCGTTGCCGCGCTGCAGGCGCTCCAGGGCGAGCTCGGGGGTCATGCTCGGCTTCGGACCGGAGGCCCATGCAATGGCCGCGCACAAAGCGACGATCATCATGGAAAGGGACAGGACACGTTTCATCGGATCACTCCTTTTGGGTTGTTCATGCCTTCAATATTGTTCAGTCTTTGTCGTCTGAAGTCAGTGAGTGCGCAGCCCGGGATGATTTCCCCGAAGTATTCAGTTCGTGTGAAAACAGTGTATACCAAAACGGCGCTTTGGAAAAGCGATCCGCCTGGGGAGGAAAGCTCATGGCATGGCCGATTCTGGAAAAACTTGGCGGCATGTTCGGCAACAGCCAGAACAAGCCGCAACCCCTGGGAGAGGTGTCCGTTGCAACCTGCGGGCTGGTGGAAGTCGATGCCGCCTTGTGCGCCAGGTTGAGCGTGGGCGAGGATCTGCCCCTGAGCCTGGACGAAGTCGGGCGCGTGGCCGTGATGCGCACGCAGTCCAGGATTCAGGCTCCGCTGGGCTACCTGCCGGAACGTGAAAGCGCCCACGTGGCAAAGCTCATGGGGAGCAAGGCCACGCTCGGGTGCCGCGTGGTGCAAATAGTGCGCTCCCAGGGCCAGGCTCCGCTGGTGCGCGTTCGGATTACCATCCGGATGTGAGCGGTCGGCGGACTCTTCCTATTCGCCCGGGTGGTCCGGGGCGCGTTCAACGTGGGCCGGATCGGGCGGAGAGAATCGCTCGATGATCCCCTGAACCAGCACGTAGAACACCGGCACCACCAGCACCGCCAGCAGGGTGGAGGCCAGCATGCCGCCGAACACCGCAGTTCCCACGGCGCGCTGGCTGGCTCCGCCTGCGCCGTCGGCGGACAAGAGCGGCACCACTCCAAGGATGAAGGCGAAGCTCGTCATGAGGATGGGCCGGAAGCGCAGCCTGGCGGCGGCCACGGCGGCGTCCGCGATGGAGTGTCCCGTGGCGCGCAGTTCGCGCGCGAATTCCACGATGAGAATGGCGTTCTTGGAGGCCAGCGCGATAAGCAGGACCACGCCCACCTGAGTGTAGACGTTGTTGTCCATTCCCCGGACGAATACGGCCATGGCCGTGCCCAAAAGGGCCAGGGGCACCACCATGATGACCGACGTGGGCAAAAACCAGCTTTCGTACTGGGCGGCCAGCACCAGGTAGACCAGCAGCACGGCCAGGGCGAAGATGAAGTAGGCCTCGTTGCCCACCTTCTTTTCCTGGTAGGCCATGTTGGTCCAGGAGATGCCCATGGAGGTGGGCAGGTTGGCCTTGGAGAGCTGCTCCATGAGGGTCAGGGCTTCGCCGGAACTGAAGCCCGGGGCTGCCCCGCCGAATACGGAGGCTCCGGTGAACAGGTTGTAGCGGGTGAGGATGGCCGGGCCCACGATGTCCCTGGCCGAGATCAGCGCGCCCAGGGGCACCATGTTGCCCTGCGAGTTGCGCACCTCCAGCTTCATGATGTCGTCCGCCTTCAGGCGGTACGCGGTGTCGGCCTGCGCGCGCACCTGGTAGGTGCGTCCGAACAGGTTGAAATCGTTGATGTACGATGAGCCAAGGTAGGTTTGCAGCGTGGAGAACACGTCCTGGATGGGCACGCCGTAGGTCAGGGCCTGGGTGCGGTTCACGTCGGCCCACACCTGGGGGGTGGAGGCCGAGAAGGTCGTGTTCAGCCCGGCCACGCCGCTCTGGGTGCGGGCGGCCAGGATGACGTTGCGGATGGCGTCCTGCAGGGCCTGCGGACCCAGGTTGCCCAGGTCCTGCACCACCATCTCGAAGCCGCCCGCCTGCCCGAGGCCCTGGATGGCCGGGGGCGCGAAGGCGAAGCCCATGGCGTCCTCGATCTGCATGAGGCCGCCGTTTATGTGCCTGAGGATCGCCGCCTGGGTCTCGTCCTTGCCGCGAACGCTCCAGTCCTTGTAGGTGACGAACGTGGTGATCATGTTGGACTGGTTGGCGTTGTCCAGGATGGACATGCCGCCGAAGGTGATCCAGTCCGCGACGCCGGGGGTGTTCTTCAGCATGGCGTTCAGCTTCTGGTTCACCTCCCTGGCCCTGACCTGCGAGGCGGCCGGAGGAAGCTGCACGGACATGACGCAGTAGCCCTGGTCCTCTTCGGGCAGAAAGCCCGTGGGCAGGCTGGTGAAGAGCCACAGCGTCAGCACGATGAGTCCTGCGTAGCCCAGCATGGCGACCTTGCTGTGGTTCACCATGAAGCGCACCACGCGCTCGTAGCCGTGCTCGAAGCGCTCGTAGACCGCGTTGAAGCCCCGGAAGAAGGCGTTCTTCTTCCCGGTCTGGGGTTTGAGCCACAGGGCGCACTGGGTGGGCTTGAGGGTGGCCGCGTTGATGGCGGAAATGAGCGCCGTTGAGGCGATGACCAGCGCGAACTGCCGGTAAATCTGCCCGGTGACGCCCGGAAGGAAGGCCACGGGCAGAAACACCGCCGAGAGCACCAGGGTGATGCCGATGATCGGCCCGAGCAGTTCGCTCATGGCCGCGATGGCGGCGTCCTTTGGCGATTTGCCCATCTCCATGTGGTGCGCCGCGCCTTCCACGATGATGATGGCGTCGTCCACCACGATGCCGATGGACAAGATGATGCCGAACAGGGTGATGAGGTTCACCGAGAATCCGAGGCCGGACATGGCCACGAACGCGCCCAGTATGGTCACCGGCACGGTGGTGGCGGGCACCAGCATGGCCCGGAAGTTCTGCAGGAAGACCATGATGACGATGAGCACCAGCACGCCTGCCTCGAACAGGGTCTTGTACACGTCGTTGATGGAGGCCTTGACGAAGAGCGTGGTGTCGAAGGGGATGGAGTAGACGAGCCCCGGCGGGAAATCCTTGGAGAGCGTGGCGATCTCCGCGCGCACGCTCTCGGCCACGTTCAGGGCGTTGGCTCCGGGCAGCAGGTAGATGGGGATGCAGGCTGCGGGCTGGCCGTTCTTCTCGCCGAACAGGGTGTAGGTCTTGGCGCCCAGCTCCACCCGGCCCAGATCCTTGACGCGCACCACCTTGCCGGTCTGGTCGAAGGAACTCTTGACGATGATGTTCTCGAATTCCTCCACCGTGACCAGGCGGCCCTGGGTCTGCACGGTCAGCTGGAACTGCTGGTCGGGCGGCGTGGGGGCCTGTCCCAACTGGCCCGAAGCCACCTGGACGTTCTGCTGCGACACGGCGTTCACCACGTCCTGGGCCGAGAGGCTCAAGGATTTCAGCTTGCCGGGGTCCAGCCAGATGCGCATGCCGTAGTCGTCCGCGCCCACGATGGACAGGTCGCCCACGCCGTCCAGGCGGGCGATGGCGTCCTTTATGCGAAGGGTGGCGTAGTTGGAGAGGAACAGGTCGTCGAAGGTGCCGTCCGGGGAGGTCAGCGAGATGACCAGCAGGATGGCCGTGGACTTCTTCTTGACGGTCAGGCCCTGGCTCTGCACCTGCTGGGGCAGGCTCGGCAGGGCGATGTTCACCCGGTTCTGGACCAGCATGGTGGCGATGTCCAGGTTGGTGCCCACCTCGAAGGTTATGGTCAGGTTGTAGCTGCCGTCGCTTGCGGACTTCGAGGACATGTAGAGCATCTTTTCCACGCCGTTGACCTGCTGCTCGATGGGAGCGGCCACGGTTTCGGCGAGAACCTCGGGGCTGGCCCCGGGGAAGGATGCGGACACCTGGACCGTGGGCGGCGTGATCTCCGGGTACTGGGCCACGGGCAGCGTGAAGAGCGACACGCCGCCCAGGAGCATCATGACGATGGCCAGGACGTTGGAGAGGACGGGGCGGTCGATGAAGAATTTCGAGAACATGGGGGGCGTCGTTTCCTAGGGTTTTGCCGCAGCGGGAGAGCCCGGCGCCGCTTCTTCCGGAGTCACTTCGCCGCCGGCCCTGGCCCGTTGGATGCCGTTCACGATCACCCGTTCGCTGCCGTCCAGACCCTTGTCGATGATCCGCATCCCGTCGATGACCGCCCCGACGGTCACGGGGCGCTGCTCCACGATGTTCTTGTCGCCCACCACCATGACGTAATGGCCCACCTGGGCCACGCCCACGGCGGCTTCCGGCAGCAGCAGCGCGTCGCGCGTCTCGACCGGCGAGCGCAGGCGCACGAACAGGCCGGGAAGCAGATCCCGTTTGGGGTTGGGGAACACGCCGCGCATGAGCAGGGTGCCGGTCTGGGGATCGACGCCCAGGTCGGTGTAGTCGAGCGTGCCCTTGTAGGGGTACCCGGTGCTGTTGGAGAGTCCCATTTCCAGGGCGGCCTTGCCCTTGGGGTCTTCGTGCTTGTTTTCGTGCGCCTTGATGATGCGCAGCAGTTCGCGCTCGTTCAGGGTGAAGTACACGTAGAGCGGATCGTCCTGGATGATGGTGGACAAAAGCGTCTGCTGGCCCCCGCCGCCCACCAGGTTGCCCACGTCCACCTGGTGGCGGCCCATGCGCCCGTCGAAGGGGGCGGTGATCATGGTGTAGCTGAGGTTCAGCTTGGCGATGTCCAGCTGGGCCTTGGCAGACTCCAGGCTGGCGATGGAGGAGTCGCGCGTGGTCTGCCACTTCACGACCTCGGTATCCGGGCCGGCCTTTTCGGCGTAGAGCTTTTTGGCGCGGTTGTATTCGATTTCCGCCTGGGCCAGGGCGGCCTTGTAGCCGTCGATGGAGGCCTGGGCTTCCTTAACTTTGGCCTTGTACTGATCCTGCTGGATGACGAAGAGAAGCTGATCCTTCTTGACGTGCTGGCCGTCCTTGAACTTGATCTCCTGGAGATAGCCTTCCACGCGGGCGGGCAGGTTGACGGACTGCATGGCCTGGGTGTTGCCGGTGGCATCCAGGTAGTCCACCACGGACTTGCGCTGGGGCTTGGCCACGGTGACCTTGGGGGCTGGGGGCGGCACGTAGGCGTTGCGCTTGTCGCAGGCGGCGATCAAGGTCGAGGCGGCCAGGAGGGCCGCAAGCATCAGGTAACGCTTCGCGTGTCGGCGCATGAGAGTCATCCTCTTATAAACCCGGAACATACCTGTCCAGGCCACTCTTGGCAGGATCTTCCTGTTTGGCGGGACTTTCCTTGAGCATGGGACCCCAGAAGGTGCGTTTGGACATCTCGTCCTGGATCTGCGGCGGCACCGGGTCCGGCCGTTCCTGCCAGCCGCCGCCCAGCGCCCGGTACAGACTCACCATCCCCAGCGCGATGTTGCCCTGGGCCTGGGCCAGGGAGTCCTGCTGGTTCAGCTGGTCCTGCTGGGCCACGATGACCGTGGTGAAGTCGGTCTTGCCCTCGCGGTATTGCAGGAAGGCCAGCTCCGCCCCGCGCTTGGCGGCATCGGCGGCCTTGGCCAGGAATCCCGCCTGTGCGCGGGACTGCTGGTAGTCGGAGAAGCCGTCCTCGGCCTCCTTGAGGGCCGTGAGCACGGTGTTGCGGTATGTGAGCAGGGTTTCCTGGAATCTGGCGTCCTGAAGGCGGACGTTGTTCACGATGCGTCCGTAGTTGAACAGGTTCCAGGTCACGGACGGGCCGAACCCGGCGGTTGCGCTCTTGGCCGTGAGGATGTCGGCCAGGGAAAAGGCCCCCATGTTGGAGGACAGCCAGCCCACGTTGCCCGTGAGGCTGAACGACGGGAACAGGTCCGCCTTGGCCACGCCGATCTGGGCGCTGCGGGCCATGGCCTGATACTCCGCCTGCCGGATGTCCGGGCGGCGGCGCAGCAGTTCCGCCGGGACGCCCACGCCGATCTGGGCCGGGCATTGGGGGATGCTCGAGGATTCCCCGAGCAGGGCCGCAAGGTCGGAGGGAGGCATGCCCAGGAGGATCGCCAGGGCGTGGCGCGACTTCTGGATGGAGTTGGTCAGTTGCGGCACGCGGGCCAGGGTGGATTCGAGCAGGGTCTTGGCCTGCATCACGTCGCGTTCGCTGGTGGCGCCCAGGGTGAAGCGGATGTCCGCGATCTTCAGGGCTTCGGTTTCCAGGACCGCGTTTTCCTTGGCGATGCGCAGGCGCGCCTCGCTGACGCGCAGCGCAACGTAGGTGCTGGCCACGTCCGAGGCCAGGGTCACCAGGGCGTTGTCGTAGTCGGCCACGCTTGCCGCAAGGCTTGCGTCCGCGGATTCTATGCCCCGGCGGAACTTGCCCCAGAAATCCAGCTCCCAGGCCGCCTGGACGCCCAGGTTGTTCTGCCAGTAGGTCCACTGCACCCCGGACTGGCTGCCCGGCTGGGGCGCGGTGGGGCTGCTCTGGCTGGCCTGGGTGTAGGTGTAGCCGCCCACGCCCTGCTGGGTCTGCGGGTAGATGTTGCCCACGGCGATGCCCAACTGGGCGCGCGCCTGGAGGATGCGCACCCCGGCGATGTGCAGGGGGATGTTCTGCCTGCGCGACAACTCGACCAGATTGTTCAGCACGGGATCGTTGAAGAGCTTCCACCAGTCCTCGACCGGGGGCATGTCCGGGCGGGACTGGGCGAACTCGGCTTCCAGCCAGGAGTCCGGCTTGGCCGCGGAAGGTGTCTTGAAGTCCGGGCCGACCTTCATGCAGCCGCACAGTGCCAGCGCGGCGAGGAGGGTCAGCGGCAGGTGAAGGCGCATGGTCATGGGGTATCCAGGGACGATGTGCAGAGATGATTTTTGTTTAACACGAGGGGGGCAGTGCAAGGCAATAGAAAAACCTGGTAAAATCCAGGATAAATGCGTTGTTGCGCCATGGGCGGGGAACCTGGAAGGTGGAATTGGC
This sequence comes from Acidobacteriota bacterium, assembly GCA_046566965.1. GTDB lineage: Bacteria > Desulfobacterota > Desulfovibrionia > Desulfovibrionales > Desulfovibrionaceae > Fundidesulfovibrio. Next base: position 38,128 of record JBKICU010000021.1, on the reverse strand, counting down.
GCGTGGACGTCGGGTGAGGAACATGGGTATTGCCTGTCGGCGGGCCGAAATGGACCGCAGGAGGGCCTCATGAAGGTGATATTGTCCAGAGTGATGAAGCTGGCCCTGCACGCCGTTTTCCTGGCGGGCCTGCTTTCTGCCGCCGGGGGAACGTCGGCTGCCCAGGCCCCGGCCGCATCCCAGAACATCACGGACCTGCTGTTCGCGCCCTTCGACGCCTTCTACGCCGCGAGCGTGCTGGACGCGAAGGCCAGCCTGGCGCATCTCAAGCAGCCTCCGTCCGCGCCCGTCATCCAGGACATCAGCCCGGAGAACAAGGCGCTCATATGGAAAGGCGAGCCCGGCGCGAGCCAGGTGCTGGTGACCACCTTCACCAAGTCGGCCTATTACTCCAACCTCCAGCCCGGCCAGACCATTCCCGCGGCGGTGGACCTGTGGGTGGTCCCGGCCCCGCAGCTGTACACGGAGATCCGGGCCGAAGACCCCCTGGGGGCGCAGCTCGCGCCAAGGCTGGCCGCCTCGCAGTATCTGGGGCTTCCGCCCCGAAACACCAACGACGCCGTGGTCTCGCTCTGGGTGGACCCGGCCGCGCTCCTGCGACCGGCCATCGACCCGCGCACCGGCACCCACGAGCTCGAGACCTCCTTCCCCGTGACCCTGCAGAACGTGCCGCTTACCCCGGCTCCCGCGCTCCCCAAGGACCCTCCCGCGCCGGGCTTCTCCTCCGTGCCGGACTATGCCTCCTGGTTTCTGGACCGCCAGAGCGTCATCTACGAGTTCACGGTCCCCGGCGGCCCGTACCCCTGGACCGGCCTGGGATATACCTACAACTGGAACCCCGCGGCTCCCGACGTGGTGGGCGCGAGCGAGTTCATCGTCCCGCGCGGCGCTCCGGTGACCTTGAGGGACGTCACCCCCGTGGGCGAGTACTTCAAATGACGGGCCTGCTGCGGCGTTTGCCCCGCGCCCTTTACAGCCTTTGCGTTCGAAGGTAGCGCACAGATTCATGCAGCTGAACGCCCTCATCGTCGATGACGAAGCCCCGGCCCGGGACGAACTGGCCTATCTCTTGGAGGAACACCCCGACGTGCGCGCCGTGCAGGCGTCCACCGCCCAGGAGGCCCTCGCCGCCATCGAGCGCGGAGACATCACCCTGGTATTCCAGGATATCCAGATGCCCGGGCAGGACGGTTTCCATGTGCTGGCCGAGGCTCAGAACCTGGAGCACCCGCCGGTGTTCGTGTTCGTCACCGCCTACGACCAGCACGCCATCCGCGCCTTCGAGGAGAACGCCGCCGACTACCTGTTGAAGCCGGTCTCCCCGGAGCGCCTGGCCAAGAGCCTGGACCGCGTGCGCAAGCTGCTAGGGACGCTGGACCAGGGAGCGTCGCATGCCCCTGTCCACGAGGCTGTCGGACCGGTCGAGGATGCGGCGCATACCGGCCGCAGCGACGCTTCGTCCTCCCACCACTACGAGGATCCGCTCCATGCCGGCGCTCCCGGAACCGAGCCCCTGCGGGAGGCCGTGGAGCGCCTGCTGTCCTCGGTGGGGCGTGCCCGACCCTTGCCGCGCCTGGCCGTGGAGCAGGGGGGGCGCATCAGCCTGGTGGCCACGTCCAAGGTCATCCTGGTGGAAGCCGACGAGAAGCGCGTGCTGGCCGTGACCGACATGGGGGCGCTGCCCTGCCACGGCCTGTCCACCCTGGCCAAGGCCTGCGAGCGCCTGGAGGGGCTGCCGTTCTTCCAGGCCAACCGCGCCCAGCTCATAAACCTCGAGCGCATCGCTGAATTCTCGCCCTGGTTCGGCGGCAAGTACCATGTGGTCATGAACGACGCCGACCGTACCGAAATAACCGTCAGCCGCAACCGCGTGCGCGACTTCAAAGCGCGGCTTGGCATATGAACGACCTTTTCAATCCCGAAGTCCCCGAGCTGTTCCTGAACCTCTCCCAGCGGTTCGGGCTGTTGCTCGCAGGGGGCTTCGCCATCATGACCGTCACCTCCCTGGACAAGCTCGGGCCGCGCCGCGACAGGCCCCTGTGGGCCACCGCGCTCCTGGTGCTGCTGTTCGGGCTGTTCGGGGTGCTCGGCACCTACACCGGCAACGCAGTGTTCAAGTCGTTCGCCAACCTGAGGGCCATGGTGGTCATCACGGCCGGCCTTTTCGGCGGACCCGGCGTGGGCTTCGGAGTGGGCTTCATCGCCGGAGCGCATCGCTACCTTATCGACGTGGGCGGGTTTTCCGCCCTGCCTTGCGGGCTGGCCACGCTCCTGGAAGGCACCGTGGCGGGCCTCATCGCGAGGCGCTACTCCGGCAACAGCCTGGACTGGCGTCTCGCCATGGGCCTGTGCCTGGCCGGCGAGACCCTGCACATGGGGCTTGTGCTGCTCTTTTCCCAGCCCCTGGACGAAGCCGTCGCCCTGGTACGGGTCATCGCGCTGCCCATGATCGTGTTCAACTCCATGGGCGCGGCGCTCTTCGTGAAGGCGCTGGACCTTCAGATGCGTTTCAAGCAGGCCCAGGACCGCGACCTGGCCCGCCAGATCCTGTCCATCGCCAACCAGACCGTGGGCTACCTGCGCTCCGGCCTCACCGTGGATTCCGCCAAGGCCACCGCGGCCATCATCATGCACGAGGCCCAGGTGGCCGCCGTGGCCGTGACCTCCGGCCAGACCATCCTGGCCCACGCCGGAGCCGGCGAGGACCATCACGAGAGCGGCGGGGTCGTGCTCACCCAGGCCACCCAGCGCGTCATCGAGAGCGGCGAGCCGCTGTTCATACGCGGCAAGGGCGAGATCGCCTGTTCGGAGCGCGGCTGCCCCCTGTCCGAGGCCATCATCGTGCCTCTGCGCAAGGGCCAGACCATCCTCGGGTGCCTGAAGCTCTACGGCACCCACCGCCTCCCCCTGGACGAAACCCTGTTCGAGCTGGCCAAGGGCCTCGCGGATCTTTTTTCCACGCAGCTCGAACTGGAAGACATCGGCATCAAGAACCAGCTCCTGGCGCACGCCGAGATCAGGCGTCTCCAGGCCCAGATCAATCCGCACTTCCTGTTCAACTCCCTGAACACCATCGCCAGCTTCTGCCGCACCGCGCCCGCTCAGGCCCGCGAACTGCTCCTGGACCTCTCGCGCTACATGCGGCGCAACCTGGACTCCAGCCGGGGGCTCATCCGATTGAGCGAGGAGATCGACCAGACCCGTGCCTATCTGGCCATCGAACGGGCGCGCTTCGGCGAGCGCATCAAGGCCGACATCGACCTGGGACCCGGCGCGCAGGATTGCCTCGTGCCGCCGCTGCTCATCCAGCCGCTGGTGGAGAACGCCGTGCGCCACGGCATCCTGGCGAAGGAGGAGGGCGGGCTGGTGCGCCTGACCGCCTGGCGCGAGAACGGGCATCTGCTGGTTGAAGTGCACGACGACGGCGCGGGCATGCCCGACGAACAGGTGCGGGCCATATCCAGCGCCGGAACGTTGGAGTCGCTCTCCGAGGGGATCGGCGCGCGCAACTCCAACCAGCGGCTCGTGCAGCTCTTCGGGCCGACCTATGGGCTGAACGTGGTCAGCACCGTGGGGGAAGGCACCAGCATCAGCCTGAGGATTCCCCAGTAGGGGAGCAGGCAAGGCAGGGCTCCGCCCTGCACCCGCAAGGGCTCCGCCCTTGACCCGGCGGGCTCCGCCCTGCACCCGCAAGGGCTCCGCCCTTGACCCGGCGGGCTCCGCCCTGCACCCGCCAGGGGGATGATCCCCCTGGACCCTGCGTTTAGCTTCGCGTCGTGTGCGGGAGGCTGGCGGGCAAGGCGCGGAATTTCTCGCCGCCGCCTTCGCGGTGCGCGGTGGGGCCGCAGGGAAGCGCGGAAGGAGCCCTAAGTGCACCTCGGGCGAAGGTCCGCGCGTACTCCGACGCCGTCACCCCGTATATCCGTTTGAAATGCCGGTTCAGGTGCGACAGGTCGCAGAAGCCGTGCCGCAGCACGGCCGCGTAGACGTCCCCGCTCTCCTCCAGCAGCCTCTTGGCCTGCTCCGCCTTGCAGTTCAGGAAGAACTGGTAGGGGGATATTCCAGTCAATGCTTTGAAATGCCTGATGAAATGATATTTGGACATCCGGACTTCCCCGCACAGGTCGCTCAGGCGCAGGTGGCCGTCCTGGCTCGCCCGCATGAACTCCATGGCCCTGCGCACAGCGGCGTCCTTTCTGCCTGGTTGGACGCAGACGCTGGTCCTGGCCGCGCGGCTGGCCACGTCCAGGAGCTGTTCGCTGATAAGCGCCGGGTCGCGCCCGGCGGCGACGCTCCCCGCCAGCCGCAGGATGCCCGCCGCCAGCCCGCCGTCGTAGACAACCGGCGCGTCGAACCTGACCGCGTCGCGCAACCCGCAGGCCTGGGCGAACAGTGCGGTCGGGACGTACAGCATGACGTATTCCAGGCCCCCGGGGTCCCCGGAGCATCCGTCGTGCACCTGCTCCGGGTTGAAGAGCATGACCCCGTTGGGGTGCGAAGAGTACAACGTCCCGCCCAGGTGGTATTGCTGGACTCCCTTGAGGGTGACGCCCAGGGCGTACTCCTCGTGGGCGTGGCGCTTGTAGACGAAGTCCGTCATGGACGCCGACAGGACGGTGAGGCCGATGGCCTTGGTGTAGGTGAACCGTTCCATGGCATCTCACGACAGCAGTATCGGCCCAAGCCCGGAGACCACGAAGGCGCTGTAGGCCAGGAACAGGGCCAGGACGATGTTCACGGCGGTCCGGTAGGCCAGCAGGAAGCGCCTGAGCACCGCCCCCAGCAGGACCCAGGACATGAACGCGGAGCAGCCAATGGCCGTGAGGAGCATGACGAACGCTCCCAGGTGCAGGGGGGAGGAGTAATACGGCGTCACGAAGCCCGGGAAGACCGTCACAGTGAACAGGATGACCTTCGGATTGATGAACTGCATGATGAAACCCGTTCTGAACGCACTCTTTCCCACGCCGTCCTGGGCTGTGCCGTCCGTGTCGGCAGGTCCGCCAGCGGTGCAGATTCCGTAGGCCAGCAGGAGCATGTAGGCCGCGCCGACAAATCCCATGGCCGGGCCGATCCAGGGCATGATGTCCGCCAGCGTGCCGCTGAGCGTTGCGGATAGACCGAGAAGAAGCCCGAAGGCAAGGGTGGCTCCTGAGGCGTACTGGACGCCCTTTCCCGTTCCGTGGTTCTGGACCGTGGCCAGTATGACCACGTTGGCCGGGCCGGGCGTGAACGTCACGATGATGCAGTAGGACAGGAACGCAAGGATGTTCATTTTCCGCGAACCTCGCCGCGCTGAAGTCGCGGAGAGGGCGGGGCGAGGGCCGCCGTGCGGTCCGCCCGGCCCGTTCATGCCGCGCTTGCGTACCTGTGGCACGGCCTGGGCCGGCGGAATAGAACAATGTTGCTCAAAACGCCGCCAGCCGGGCAAAGGCACGCATCCTACACGGTGGCGGAAATCACATACTGCTGATACCTGAAGTCGTTGAATCGTCCCCGGGTGAGCTTGTCCAGCACCTTCAGGGGGAAACGCCAATCCTGCGTCTCGTTGATGCTGTGGACGGCGTCGATTTTGTATCCGGCGTTCTCCAACTGGCGGCAGATGGATTTCCTGGTGAAGAACCTGAGATGCGTGTCGTCCAGGACGCCGCATTCCTGGTATTGGAAATCCCGGTGGAAAAACAGGTCCAGAGCCACCCTCGCGTACAGGATGTTCGGGACCGATATGACAAGGGTTGAATCGTCGTCCATGACGGTGCGTATCAGTTTGAGCAGGCCGTCTCCTTCAGCTATGTGCTCGAACACGTCGAGCATGGTGACGCAATCGAACCGCTCGTTCAGTTTCGGAAGTATCTCCTTGCAGTCGCCGCTGTAGGCGTGGTCGATGTTCTGCTTCGCCAATTCCGCAACCTGCGGCGTGTACTCGATGCCCCAGGATTCGCACCCGTATTTCTTCTTCACGATTTTCCCGAACATTCCGGCGGCGCATCCGATGTCCAGGTGTCTGTTTATGGCCTTGGGCAAATACTGCAATATTTCGACTCTCGTGTTGTTGTAATAGTATTCAGGTTTCATGGGCGTCCTTGTTGTTTTTGTCGCGACGAAGGCAGAGTTGAAAGGCGCGGATGCCGAGCACAAGCATGTGCAAGCTTGTTGCGGGCTGTCCTCTGCGTCACTGACGGCTGTCCCGCTGCGGGTCCAGAGCCTCGTGACCCGTGTGCATGGGACGTCCAGCATGCACCGGCGGGGAAGATGGCTTCCGGGTCGCGCTTTCATCCGACCGGTCAGCCGGTCCGGAGTTCTGAAAGGTGTCCAGCACAGTCCTGATCGTTTCGAGATAAGCGTGTCCGTGCTGTATGTCCGGCTCGAGATGATTTCCCTCGGCCCATTCGTTCCAGGATTTCAGGAATATCAATCTGTGGTCCGGGTCGAGATGTTGCGTTTTTTGGATGCAGGCCCGCAGCAAACGGCCATACTGTTCCGGGTTCGATCCTGTGACGACGACGCCGTTGCTGCCTGACCGTGGCGTGTTGTCCCAGGCGTGGATGGCGCAGGAGTAACACTCGTAGGGTTCATCCCTATGTTCCGCTTCATGCTGCAGGAGCTTCCCGAACGGGTGGAAGGTCGGCAGTCCTTTCCACAGCTCGTAGCGGTTCTGGAGCCATCTCAGGGGGTTGCGGCGTGAGACCCACTTGCGCAGATGGAAGGGTGGCGGGAATACCTTGGCGTCGAACCCGTGCTCCAGAGGATTCCAGGCTTTGCTGGAATTGACGCCCAGCAGGTACAGTCCGTCGAGGCCGGCATCTTTGGCCATGGCCCGCCATTGGGCCAGGGCTTGTTTGCTGTGCGGCAGTTTTTCCGGTTTGTAGATGAGGAACAGGGGTTTGTTGTCGACGCGTATGTGGCGGGGGTCGGCGAAGGCCGGAAGGAGCGCCGCGAAATGGGCCTCGTGGTCTTTGGGGCCTGGATAGGTCTGTTCGATGAGGATCTTGTTGGGCGCGCCGTGCCATACGCCGCACCAGGTCTCGTTCGCCCAGCACAGGCAGAACGGGAAGTCCGGCTGTGACGATTCCAGAACCTCCTGGAATGGTCTTTCCAGAATGCGCCGCCCCGCGAACCAGTAGTGATAATAGCAGAAGCCTTCTATTCCATACGCCCTGGCAAGGTCAGCCTGGCTTTGCCGCGCTTCGGGCAGGCGCAGATCGTAGAAACCGAGATCGGCGGGGACATGCGGTTGGTAGTGGTTGCGGAAAAGCTTTTTGGCTTTTGCCGTGTTCGTCCACTCCGTGAACCCTTTCCCCCACCATTCGTCATTTTCCGGTATCGGATGATACTGGGGCAGATAAAGAGCTATAAGTCGGGCAAGTCCAGGCATTGTATACTCCTGAAATGCCGCCGCATTCAGTACGTCTTAGCTGGCGAACACGAGGGTTTGGCCCGTGCTGAAGAATGACTGTCAGCAAAAAGCGGTTGGTGAATGAAGCAACGCAGTGTGTGTATTGGTCTCATTATGTGAGATTGTCTGTAATGTTAGAGTGTTATGTCTGAATGAAGGCTTCGTGCCCTCCCGCCTTGAGGATGAATCGTCCGGGATGCATCCGAAATCATGGGAATATTATCCATAATACATGTTTTAAAGCAAAAGGGGGATTATTTTCTTCCTGGGGATATCACGAAAAGTTTCATTCCAGATTGGAGGGGCACGGCGCACACGGTCCGGGGGTGGGGCGCCAATCCCGCCGGGGTCCCTGGCGGGAACATTTCCTTTGGTCCGGCGCAGGCCTGTTTCTCCTTTTCGTCCCGCCGCTTCAGTCCCGCCAAGGTGCTTTTCGATCCCAAGATCCTCCCTTTCGCGCCGGAAGAGTAGTCCGGATCACCTCGCGCGTGCGAGGCAGGGGTCATCATTTCGCAGGAGCGAGGAGGACAGTTTTATGAACGCGTTGACCCTTGTATTCGCGGCACTCTGCGTCTTCGCCATCGGCTACCGCTTCTATGGCTTGTTCATAGCGAAGCACGTGCTGGGGGTGAAGGAGACCCGTCTGACCCCGGCCATCAAGATGGCCGACGGCGTGGACTACGTTGAAACCAACAAATACGTGCTCTTCGGGCACCATTTCGCGGCCATCGCCGCCGCCGGGCCGCTGCTCGGGCCGGTGTTGGCGGCGCAGTTCGGCTACCTGCCCGGTGCGCTGTGGATCCTGGTGGGCTGCGTCATGGCCGGCGCGGTTCACGATTTGGTGGTGCTGTTCGCATCGGTGCGCCACAAGGGCCAGAGCCTGGCCTACATCGCAACCCAGGAAGTCGATAAGTTCACGGGCGGCGTGGCCTCGTTCGCGGTGCTGTTCATCCTGATCCTGACCCTGGCGGGCCTGTCCATCGCCTGCGTCAACGCCATGCACGACAGCGCCTGGGCCACGTTCACCGTGTTCGCCACCATCCCCATCGCCATCTTCATGGGCCTGTACCTTCAGTACATGCGTCCCGGCGACGTGCGGGGCGCGTCCATCATGGGCGTCATCCTGCTGGCCCTGGCGGTGGTGGGCGGCAACTGGATCACCGGCGTTCCCGCCATTGCGAGCATGTTCACCCTGTCCAAGACGGCGCTGTCGCTGGCCGTGCCCATCTACGGCGTGGCCGCCTCGATCCTGCCGGTGTGGCTGCTGCTGTGCCCGCGCGACTACCTCTCCACCTATTTGAAGATCGGCACCGTGGCCATGCTGGCCATCGGCATCTTCTGGGTGCGCCCCGACCTCCAGATGGAGGCCGTCACCAAGTTCTTCTCCGGCGGCGGACCCATCATCACCGGTCCGGTGTTCCCCTTCCTGTTCATCACCATCGCCTGCGGCGCGATCTCGGGTTTCCACGCCATCATCGCCACCGGCACCACCCCCAAGATGCTCGATTCAGAACGCAACCTGCTTTTCGTGGGTTATGGAGCCATGCTGACCGAGGGGTTCGTGGCCATCATGGCGCTCATCGCGGCCTGCACCATGGTCCCGGCGGACTATTTCGCCATCAACTCCGCCCCGGCGGTGTTCCAGAAGCTGGGCATGACCACCGTGCACCTGAACGACCTGGCCGTGGCCGTCGGCGAGAAGCTCGAAGGCCGTCCCGGCGGCGCGGTGTCGCTGGCCGTGGGCATGGCGCAGATCTTCGCGTCCATCCCCATCATGAAGACCCTGGTGGCCTACTGGTACCACTTCGCCATCATGTTCGAGGCCGTGTTCATCCTGACCGCCATCGACGCCGGAACCCGCGTGGGCCGCTTCTTCCTCCAGGAGATGATCGGCACCATCGCTCCCCGGTTCAACGACAAGCGTTGGTGGCCCGGCGTCATCATCACCTCGTTCATGTTCACGGGGTCCTGGGGATATCTGCTGTACACGGGCGACATTTCCACCATCTGGCCTCTGTTCGGCATGTCCAACCAGCTGCTGGCCTCGGTGGGCCTCATCATCGGTACCGTCATGATCATCCGCCTGGGCAAGGCCAAGTATGCCTGGATCACCGCCGTTCCGGGCGTGGGACTGGCAGGCATCACCATGTGGGCCGGATACCTGTCCATCATGAACAACTTCCTGCCCAAGCAGCTGTACCTGCTGTCCACCCTTGCCGTGATCGTCATGACGCTCATGCTCATCGTCATGGTCGGGGCCTTCAAGCGCGTGATGAAGCTCCTGAAGGTTCAGAAGACCGTTCCCGACCAGTACGGCGACCCCGTGCTGGAAGTGGTTCCCGAGTAACGGCTCCCGCACTCGTCCCTCGAAAGGGGGATCCTCCTTGAGCAGGCCGCCGGGCGGACACCCCGGCGGCCTTCTCCTTTTCCGGATGGGCAACGTCTGGAGATAGGTGTTGAGTTCTTCCGAGTATTTATGCCAAAAGGAAGCATCCCGAACCAAGGAGGAGGAACCACATGAATGCGTTGACGTTGGTGTTTGCGGCGCTCTGCCTTTTCGCCATAGCCTATCGTTTTTACGGGCTTTTTCTCACCAAAAAGGTTCTAGGAGTAAACGAGACCCGGCTGACCCCGGCGATCAAACAGGCTGATGGTGTGGATTACGTCGAAACCAACAAGTACGTGTTGTTCGGCCACCATTTCGCGGCCATCGCCGCAGCCGGTCCGCTTCTGGGGCCGGTGCTTGCCGCCCAGTTCGGCTACGCTCCCGGCGCGCTGTGGATTCTCATCGGCTGCGTGCTGGCCGGGGGCGTGCACGACACCGTGGTGTTGTTCGCCTCGGTGCGCCACAAGGGACAGAGCCTGGCCTACATCGCCACCCAGGAAGTGGACAAGTTCACGGGCGGTGTTGCCTCCTTCGCCGTGTTGTTCATCCTCATCCTCACTTTGGCGGGTCTTTCCATAGCCGTAGTCAACGCCATGTTCCACAGCCCCTGGGGCACCTTCACCGTGTTCGCCACCATTCCCATCGCCCTGCTCATGGGCGTGTACCTGCACGTCTGGCGCCACGGCGACGTCAAGGGCGCGTCGCTCATGGGCCTGGTGCTCCTGGTGCTGGCCATCCTGGCCGGGCCGTACGTGGTGGAGAGCCCGACCCTGGCCAGCTGGTTCACCCTGAGCAAGAACAGCATCTCCGTGAGCATCCCCATTTACGGGTTCGTGGCCTCGGTGCTGCCGGTGTGGCTGCTCTTGTGCCCGCGCGACTACCTGTCCACCTATCTGAAGATCGGCACCATCGCCATGCTGGCCATCGGCATCTTCTGGGTGAGGCCCGACCTCCAGATGGAAGCCTTCACCAAGTTCGTCAGCGGCGGCGGCCCGATCATCCCCGGCGCGGTGTTCCCCTTCCTGTTCATCACCATCGCCTGCGGCGCGATCTCCGGCTTCCACGCCATCATCGGTTCGGGCACCACGCCCAAGATGCTGGACAACGAGCGCAACATCCTGTTCGTGGGCTACGGGGCCATGCTGGTGGAGGGCTTCGTGGCCATCATGGCGCTGATCGCGGCCTGCGTCATGGTCCCCGGCGACTACTTCGCCATCAACACCGCCCCTGCGGTGTTCGCCAAGCTCGGCATGACCACCACGAACCTGCCGGAGCTCTCCACCGCCGTGGGCGAGACCCTGGCCGGGCGTCCCGGCGGCGCGGTGTCGCTGGCCGTGGGCATGGCCTACATCTTCTCGTCCATTCCCTTCATGAAGGGGCTCATGGGCTACTGGTATCACTTCGCCATCATGTTCGAGGCCGTGTTCATCCTGACCGCCGTGGACACCGGCACCCGCGTGGGACGCTTCTTCCTGCAGGAGATGATCGGGCAGGTGGTCCCCAAGTTTCAGGAAAAGCGCTGGGTGCCCGGCATCGTCGTCACCAGCGGCCTGTTCACGTTCTCCTGGGGCTATCTGGTGTATACCGGCGACATCTCCACCATCTGGCCGCTGTTCGGCATGTCCAACCAGCTGCTGGCCGCGGTGGGGCTGATCATCGGCACGGTCATGCTGATCCGCATGAACAAGACCCGGTATGTATGGATGACAGCCGTACCCGGCTTCGCGCTGGTCTGCATGACCATGTGGGCGGGCTACCTGAACGTGACCACCAACTTCATGCCCAAGAACCTGTACCTGCTGAGCACCCTGGCCATCGTGGTCATGGTGCTGATGACCCTGGTGATCATCGGCGCGATAAAGCGCTGCCTGCACCTCCTGAAGATCAACAAGACCGTGAGCGACCCCTACGGCGACCCCGTGCTGGAGGTCGTGCCCGAGTAGGCGGAGCGCCAGTGACGGCGTGACGATGGCAGAATGAAAGAGGCCGCCGGACGGGAGTCCGGCGGCCTTTGGTTTTTTTGGAGGGAGCGACGGCAGGCGCTACTCGACGAGGCGTTCCAGTTCCTTCATGAGAAGCATCAGCTTGTTCGGAGCGAACGGACACGGCTCGAAGTCGAAACGCCGGTAGAACGCCGCTGCCGCTTCATCCTTGGCATGGACGAGCACGGCCCGTATTCCCGCGATTTTCGCCGCCCCGGCTGTCCGCAGCAGCGCATCCTTCAAGAGGCCGGAGCCGATTCCCGTCTTCTGTTCCCTGAGGTCCACGGCCAGCCGGGCCAGGATCATCACCGGGATGGGATGCCGGGCCAGCCCCTTTGAGATTCGTTCCGGCGCGTCCTGATGTTCGGCGGAACCGACAGCCAGGCTGTAATAGCCCACCACGAAGCCGTTGCGGTGCGCGGCGTATGTTTGGGCACTGTTGGCCTTTTGATTCATGAGGGCGAAGACCTGGAGATAGCGGTTCAGTTCGGCCCGTCCGCAATCGAAGGCGCGGGTGTCCAACCCCGAGTGCAGTTTCTCGATCTTTAGGCCGGGCGCTTGCCTCAATCGAAAACGCTCTTTTCCTGAAGGAGCTTCTCCAGCCGGGGCTTGGGCTTGGCGGGCTCGTCCAGGGCCTGCACGAACCGTGACCACTCCTCGCCGGTCAGGATGAAGCGTCCCTGTTCGGCGAGAACGGCGTCGGCCTCTTTGAGCGCTGCGTCCAGCACGAACTCGGATACGGTCTTGCTCCGTGCCGTGGCGGCGTCCTGCAAGGTGCGCTTGGCAAGCGGGGAAGTGCGGATGTCTATGCGTTCGTTTTTCGCAGCAGCTGGCATGAGGGGGTCTCTCCTTAAGTGAAGAGACTATAGTGTACGGACAGTGTCCTGACAAGGGGCGGCTAGGCCGGACTCACCATTTCGGAGAGCCCGGCATTATTTCCCATCTTACCTCAAAAAGTAACCAATCCCTGCTTTAACGATTTCTTCGAAGAAGACTCTGAGGAATACCTTGCCAATTAGCATGGCCACTGTTGTGCCCAATCGCCTGAACTTAGATTTGCTCATGACACTGTCTCCTTTTGCCCAGGGAATTCTGGGACGGAGACTCAAGCCTTCGGGGACAGGGTTTTCCCCGGATTAAGGCAGAACTTTTTGATATTTTATTGAAAGGTAAATCATCTAAGATGGTTAATAGGAATGAAGAAGGCCGCCGGACTCTCGCCCGGCGGCCTTCTTCATTTCGTTTTCTCGTTCAACCTACAGCTGCCCCAGCTTCTTCTTCGCCTCGCGTCTGCGGGCGTGCAGGATGGGCTCGGTGTAGCCGTTGGGCTGGGCTTTGCCCTTGAACACCAGGTCGCAGGCGGCCTGGAAAGCCACGCTGTCCTCGAAGTTGGGGGCCATGTCGTGGTAGGCCGGATCGCCCGCGTTCTGGCGGTCCACCACGGCGGCCATGCGCTTCAAGGTCTCCAGCACCTGCGCCTCGGAGCAGACGCCGTGCTCGATCCAGTTGGCCAGATACTGGCTGGAAATGCGCAGCGTGGCCCGGTCTTCCATCAGGCCCACGTCGTGGATGTCGGGCACCTTGGAGCAGCCGATGCCCTGTTCCACCCAGCGCACCACGTAGCCCAGGATGCCCTGGGCGTTGTTGTCCAATTCGCGCTGGACCTCCTCGGGCGTGAGCGTCCCGGCCTGCATGAGCGGGATGGTCAGCAGGTCTTCCAGCTTGGCGCGGTTCTGCCCGATCATCCCCTTTTGCACGGCCATCACGTCCACGAAGTGGTAATGCATGGCGTGCAGCGTGGCCGCAGTGGGGGAGGGCACCCAGGCGGTGTTCGCGCCGCTCTTGGGGTGTCCGATCTTCACCTCGACCATTTCGGCCATCATGTCCGGCTTGGCCCACATGCCCTTGCCGATCTGGGCCTTGCCGTGCATGCCGCAGGCCAGGCCGGAGTCCACGTTCCAGTCCTCGTAGGCGGAAATCCAGCGGGCCTTGCGCATGGCGTCCTTGGAGACCATGGGCCCGGCGGCCATGCTGGTGTGGATTTCGTCGCCGGTGCGGTCCAAAAATCCGGTGTTGATGAAGATGAGGCGATCCTTGGCGGCGCGGATGCACTCCTTGAGGTTCACGGTGGTGCGCCGCTCCTCGTCCATGATGCCCACCTTCATGGTGCAGCAGGGCAGGTTCAGGGCCTGTTCCACGGCGGCGAACAGTTCGCAGGTGAAGGCCACTTCCTCGGGGCCGTGCATCTTGGGCTTGACGATGTACACGGATCCGGTCCGGCTGTTCTTCAGTTTGCCCAGGCCTTTCAGGTCATGAATGGCCAGAAAGCCCGTGACCATGGCGTCCAGGATGCCCTCGGGGATCTCCTTGCCGTCCATGGTGACGGCGTCGGTGGTCATCAGGTGGCCCACGTTTCGGATGAGCAGCAGGCTGCGCCCCGGCAGGCTGAAGGTCTTGCCGTCGGGGCTGAAATAGGCCCGGTCCGGGTTCAGGTAGCGTTCAACAGTTTTTCCGGCCTTGGAGAAGCTGGCGGACAGCTCGCCCGTGAACAGGCCCCAGATGTTGGCGTAGGCCTGGGCCTTGTCGTAGCCGTCTACGCAGGCCACGGAGTCCTCGCAGTCCAGGATGGTGGTCATGGCCGCTTCCAGCACCACGTCCTTGACTCCGGCGGGATGGTCCTTGCCGATGGGGTGGCTGCGGTCGATGCGGATTTCGCAGTGCAGGCCGTGGTTGGCCAGCAGGATCACGTTAGGCTCGGGCGCGCCCGCGTACCCGGCGAACTGTTTGGGATCGGCCAGCCCGGTTGCGCTGCCGTCGGCCAGGGTCACGGACAGCGTTCCGCCGGACACTGCGTAGGCTTTTGCGCCGGCGTGGGAGCCCTTGGCCAGGGGGAAGGCCTTGTCCAGGAAGCCCGCGGCGTAGTCCACCACGGCGGCCCCGCGTCCGGGGTTGTAGCCGATGCCCTTTTCCGTGCCGGGCGCTTCGGGGATGACGTCCGTGCCGTAGAGCGCGTCGTAGAGGCTCCCCCAGCGGGAATTGGCCGCGTTCAGGGCGTAGCGCGCATTGGTGACGGGCACCACAAGCTGCGCGCCGGGAACGGAGGCGATTTCCGGGTCAACGCCGCTGGTCTCGATGGAGAAGGCCGGGCCTTCCGGCACCAGGTAGCCGATCTCTTTCAGAAAATTCTGGTACGCAACCGCGTCGTGAGGCTGGCCTTTGCGTTCGTTGTGCCAGGCGTCGATGCGGGCCTGGATGGCGTCACGTTTGGCAAGCAGCTCCCGGTTCCTGGGAGCGAGGCGAGACAAGACGTCTGACAGTGATTTCCAGAAGATATCCGGGGTGATCCCGGTTCCGGCGGCGGCCTTGTCGATCAGCTCGGCGAGGGGCCTGGCCACCGAGAGTCCGGCAGCCTCGATACGTTCGGACATGAGAGCCTCCTGGGTATTGGTTGTCCGGGCCAGGATAACGGAGGCCGGGGCGTGCCGCAACGAGTTCGACGGTTCTTCGGGCGGTGAACAGATGATTGTGTGGTTTCGAGCCTTGCTTCATCCCTCCCGGGCGGTACCGGACCTGTCCAGGAGCTTCAGGATGGCGTGGAGTATGCTGTCGAGGTCCATGCAGGGTTTGTTGAACACCTGCTCCTGGCCAAGCCCCAGGCTGACCAGCTCCGAGGGAAGCTCGTAGTTCCAGGACCCGGTGTAGACCAGGAATTTCAGATTGGGCCTGAGCGCGTGCGCCCCCGAAATGAACTGGTTGCCGGTCATGCCCGGCAGGCGGATGTCCACGCTGCAGACGTCCGCGTGCGTGCCGGAGCGCAGCATCTGAAGGGCTTCCTCGCCGCTGTTGGCGGTGAGCACGGTAAAGCCCGTGTCCTCGAAGAAGTCGCGCAGGCTGTTCCGCAGGAGGACCTCGTCGTCCACAACGAGGATGGTGATGCCGGTTCCCGGCTCGGCAACGGCATCATGCATGGTCCCCGACCCTCCCTCTTGGCAGCCGCACCGTGAAGATCGTGCCACGTGCGGGTTCTGAGTCCACCAGCAGGGATCCGCCGTATGAATTGGTCACGATGAAATAGCTCACCGAGAGTCCCAGGCCGGTTCCCTGGCCCACCTGCTTGGTCGTGAAGAACGGCTCCAGGATTCGCTTGCATGTCGTTTCGTCCATGCCGGGGCCGTTGTCCTCGATGTCCACCCGGATCAGGCCGTCCTCCACGCCTGTGGTGAGGCGGATGTGGGGCGTCTCGTCTTTGCCGTACTGTTTCGTGCCCATGGCCTGGGCCGCGTTCTTGATGATGTTCAGGAACACCTGGACCACTTCGGTTTCGTCGAAATAGCCGCTGGGGTCGGATGGGTCATAGTTGCGCTCGATGGTGACTTTGCGCAGATCGTATTCCGTCTTGAGGTCGAAATCGCCCTGGACCAGTTCCAGGGCCTTTTCCAGGATGGAGGACATGCGCACCTGGGCGCGGTGGGCCTGGCGCGGACGGCTGAAGTTGAGCATGCTGCGCACGATGCGTGCCGCCCTGTGTCCGGCTTCCATGATGTCCTGGATGTAGACGTCGACGTGTCGCTCCTTGATGTAGCGATCGAGCGATTCCAGGGTGATACCGGCCTGCCGGGCGGCCAGTTCGTTGGCCGCGAGCGCGCCGGTAAGCCTGCGCTGAGCGTTCTGCGCGGCGTGCACGATGATGCCCAGGGGGTTGTTGATTTCATGGGCCATTCCCGCAGCCAGTCCTCCCAGGGACATCATCTTTTCCGACTGGACGACCAGATCCTCCATGCGCTTGCGCTCGGTGATGTCCGCGAAGACCACGATTCCCGCGATCATCCTGCCGGACTTGTCCCGGACGGGGCTCGAGGACACCAGCAGCCAGCCGTCCTGGCCGTCGGGTCGCCGGATGCGCATCTCCGTGTTTTCCATGGAAACCCCATGCAGAGCAGCCTGCGACAGGGGCAGTTCGTCCACGGCATACGGGGAGCCGTCCGGCTTGATCGCGGTCCATGGGAAGTCTTGCGCGCGCTGGTAGCCCAGCCGTTCCTCCATGCCTCCGGGAATGCCCAGGATGCGTCTGGCCGCCGGGTTTGCCAGGGTGAGCGAGGCGTCCGGCGTCTCGGCCACCATGATGCCCGCTGGGCTGTGCTCGAAGGCCGCGCTCAGCAATGCCCTGGTTTTTTCCAGTTCGCGCTCCACGCGCCTGCGGGCAATGATGCTGATCGAGAGCGCCGCGATGGTCCCGGCCATGAGCGCCATGCAGGCGAGAGCGAAGGGAACCAGCTGCCTGTAGCGTTGGTAGACCGTTACCGGTTCGTTCAACAGCAGGCTCCCCTTGGGAAGCAGGCTGATGTCGATCTGGAACCGCTGAAGCTGCATGTTGTCGAACATCAGCTGGGTTGGCGGGGTTTTGAGCACGGAGATGGAGTGCTCGCCATCCAGCAGGCGCATGGCCATGCGGGCCGCCTCGCGGCCCTGGAGCTTGCCGGAGATCACGCTTCCGCCTGTGGCGCCCTTGCCCATGAGGAAGTCCCACATCACGAAGACCGGAATGCCGCATCCGGTGGAGAGCAGGTCGATGGCAAAATCCGGGAAGATCCTGCCGGAGCGGTCCCTGCCGATGGAACCGAGCAGCAGGACGGCGTCCGGGGCCGCGTCGCCGTCGCAGCGCACCAGGGCTTCCTCCAGGGTGGGACCGTCCAGTACGGTCAGTTCCAGCTTGCCTTCGTGAGCGCGTGCGGCCTTTTCCATCTCGGCGATCTGGGCCAGGCCGGTTTCGGTGTTCTCCACCAGGAAAAAGACTTTTTTTGTCCCGGGAAGGATGGCCAGTGCGGCTTCCAGGGTTCCGGCGGCGTCCACGTCCTCCAGCACGCCGGTCACGGCGTCGTGCCCTTCGATCATGGCCTCCGAGAAGCCGTTGACGCCGCAGAACACGATGGTAGCGCCCATGAAGATGTCGTGGCGATATTTCAGGACGAATTCCAGGGCGGCGTTGTCGGAAACGATGACCACCCCGAAGCTCTTCCCCGCGTATTTTCGCAGCAGCGACTGGTAGACGGTTTCCCGGTTGTCCTTATCGGGGAAGCGCTTCCAGTCCAGGTATTCGACGTAGGGCTCGAAATTGGGTTCGTTGCGGCGGAATTCCGAGAGGATGCCGTTCTGTATTTCGTCGGTCCAGGGGAATCCGGCGTGGTAGGAATGCAGAATCAGGACTCTTTCAGAGTAGCTGTTCGGTGTGGCAGGCCAGGAAGCGGTGGCTGTTGTGATGAACAGCACCGCGACAAACAGTCCTGCTGGGTACCGGGAGAATCTTTGCACAGTGTTCGGGTCCTCCGTTCGAGCTCACGGGGCACGTCCCACACGTGACACGCTATCCGAACGCAACTCCACGGGCAAGACATTCCGGTCGCAGCGTGCCGGCAACTGGACGCAGGACCGCGATATTTCCGGCGCGCCACCGGAAGATGCGCACCTGGGGAGTCAGGCCCCGATCTTGAAGAACCCCACAGCCAGAATGAGCCGGTCCGCCTGAGTGGAGAGTTCGCTCGAGGTGGAGGCCACCTGTTCGGAAGCCGCCGCGTTCTGCTGGATGACCCTGTCCAGGCTCTGGATGGCGGAGTTTATCTGGCTCGCGCCCGCGTTCTGTTCCTGGGAGGCGGCAGAGATGCCTTTCACCAGCTCGGCAGTCTGGGTGATGTCCGGCACGATCACGCCGAGCATGGCCCCCGCCTTCTCCGCCTGGGCCACCGACCCGCCCGACAGGCCGGATATCTCCGAAGCCGCCTGCCCGGAACGTTCGGCCAGCTTGCGCACTTCGGAGGCCACCACGGCGAATCCCTTGCCGTTTTCACCGGCACGCGCCGCCTCGATGGCGGCGTTCAGGGCAAGCAGGTTGGTCTGGCGCGCTATTTCCTCGATGATGCCAATCTTCTGCGCGATCTGCTTCATGGCCGTCACGGTGAGCGCCACAGCCTCTCCCCCGTTGCGGGCGTCGAGCGCGGATTTGCGGGCCATGGTTTCGGTCTGGACCGAGTTGTAGGCGTTCTGCTGGATATTCGAGGAAATCTCTTCCACTGAGGATGACACCAGGTCCACGCTGGCCGCCTGTTGTGCGGCTCCCTGAGCCAGGCTTTCGGATGCGTCCGACAGTTCTTTCGCGCCGGTGGACACGCTCCGGGAGCTTTCCACGATCTCCGTAACGGCTTCGCTGATGCGCGAGGCCATCTCCTGCATGGTCTTGGCCAGCATGCCGATCTCGTCGCGCTGCCGGATGTCCAGCCTGCCGGTCAGGTCGCCACGGGCCAACTGCCGTGCGAAGGCCACGGCCTCCCCCACGGGGCGCAGGATGGTGAGGAATGTGGCGACCGCGATGAGCACGGCCAGGAGGAGCGCCGCCAGCACGAATCCTCCCTGGGCGCTGAGAAGCTGCGTCACCCGGGCTTCGGATTCCCGCTGCATGATGGAGACGGCCTTGTCCATCTCGACATTGACCGCCTCGCTGCGGACAAGAAACTCGGCAAAGTCCGTGCCCTGCCCCCCTGCCTGGGTGGCGACGAGCAGCGGTTTGAAGGCGTTCCAGGCCGTCACGGCCGCAATGAGCTGGTCATGGGCCTGGGTGGTGGGTTTGGGCAGAGTGGCTGTCGGCCCGGACGGATCAAGGGTGGACGGGGCGTCACCGCCTTGGGCCAGGGCCTTGAGAGTGTTCTCGAAGACCAACATGGATGCCTTGAACTTGGCGTCCAGTTTCTGGTCGGTCTTCCCTTCCGCCAGCAGACGGGCGTGCAGCAGGGCCTCCTTGGACATCTTCTGGCTGAGCATCCGTTCGCGCCCGGCCAGGTTGATGACCATGCCGTCCTTGCGTTGCCCCTGGGATACGAACAACGTCGCGCCGAACATAAGCGTCACCAGGGCGAACAGAGCGGCAACGGGGAGAAGCAGTTTCAGCTTCAGGGAAAGGTGTTTCATCGCAGCGCCTCCTGCGGCTTGCCGTGGGATGAGCATGGAGAGACAGGACGACGATACGCAATTCCTCTCACTGAGGAAAGCCTTTCGTATTGCTTCTTAGATATTTGCCATGCGTCGTTAGAATTTCGAGTGTGGGGTCCGATTATCCGGGCGATTGTTCTCGAACTGAGAATGTTTGCATTATAAGAAGTGGGCACTGCGCGGGGGCGGGCTTCGGCAACTTGTTAAGTTATTGAATTCATATTCTAAAAAATGTTCCGACAAGAAGAGGATGTGGTCTCTCTTTTGCTGCCCCGGCAGGCACGCCGACCAGGCGATCACATTGCTGGAGAATCCGACTCATGAATACCGAGAGCACACGCATACGCCAGATGGCCCAGGACTACCTGCCCGATATGACCCGCTTCCTGCGCGACATGATCCGCATACCAAGCGAATCCTGCCAGGAGGAGGGCGTCATCCGCCGCATCAGGACCGAGATGGAGGCCGTGGGCTTCGACCGCGTCGAGGTGGACCCCATGGGCAACGTCCTTGGGTACCTGGGCAACGGCCCGCGCCTCATCGCCTTCGACGCCCACGTGGACACCGTGGGCGTGGGCAACCGTTCCAACTGGATGTTCGACCCCTACGACGGCTACGAGGACGACGAGACCATCGGCGGGCGCGGCGCGTCCGACCAGGAAGGCGGCATGGCCTCCATGGTCTACGCGGGCAAAATCCTGAAAGAGATCGGCATTCCCGAAGGCTTCACCGTGGTCATGGTGGGAACAGTCCAGGAAGAAGACTGCGACGGCCTGTGCTGGCAGTACCTCGTCAAGGAGTACGGCCTGAAGCCGGAGTTCGTCTGCTGCACCGAGCCCACCGACGGCGGCATCTATCGCGGCCAGCGCGGGCGCATGGAGATCCGCCTGGACGTCACGGGCGTCTCGTCCCACGGTTCGGCCCCGGAGCGCGGCGACAACGCCATTTTCCGCATGGGCAAGATCCTGGGCGAACTGGAAGAGCTGCACCCGCGCCTGAAGGACGACCCCTTCCTGGGCAAGGGCTCGCTCACCGTGTCGCAGATCTTCTACACCTCGCCCTCGCGCTGCGCCGTGGCCGACGGCTGCTCGGTGTCCATCGACCGCCGCCTCACCCACGGCGAGGATAAGGAACTGGCCCTGTCGCAAATCCGCGAGCTGCCCTCGGTGAAGGCCGCCGGGGACCGGGCAGTGGTGTCCATGTACACCTACGAGGCCCCCTCCTGGACGGGGCTGGTCTACCCCACGGACTGCTACTTCCCCACCTGGGTGCTGCCCGAGGACCACGCGGTGTGCAAGTCCGCCGTGGCCGCGTACAAGTGTCTGTTCGAGGAGGCCCCGCGCGTGGACAAGTGGACCTTCTCCACCAACGGCGTGTCCATCATGGGCATGTTCGGCATCCCGGTGGTCGGCTTCGGCCCCGGCAAGGAGAACCAGGCCCACGCCCCCAACGAGAAGACCTGGAAGGCCGATCTGGTCCGTTGCGCCGCCATGTACGCGGGCATGGTCCACGCCTACGCCGCCGGGAAGGAGTAGCGCGCCATGCCAGCAATGCCCGCCAGGCTGGCCGTGGTGGCCATCGGGGGCAACTCGCTCATCAAGCGCAAGGACCTGCGCACCGTGGAGGACCAGTATCGCGCCCTGTGCGAGACCGTGGAGCACATCGCCGAGGTGGCGGCCCACGGCTGGCAGGTGGTGGTCACCCACGGCAACGGGCCGCAGGTGGGCTTCATCATGCTGCGCTCGGAGATCGCCCGCGAGGTGGCCGGGCTGCACATGGTGCCGCTGGTCAGCTGTGTGGCCGACACCCAGGGCGCGATCGGCTGGCAGATTCAGATGGCCATGGACAACGCCCTGGCCAGACGCGGCCTTGAAAGCCGCACCGTCACCGTGGTCACGCAGGTGCTCGTCGACGCGGCCGACCCCGGCTTTGCCGCGCCGGACAAGCCCGTGGGCGAGTTCTACACCGACGGCCAGCTGGACGACCTCATCCGCCAGCACCCGGACTGGGTGCTCAGGCAGGACGCCGGACGGGGCTGGCGGCGCATGGTGCCGTCCCCCAAGCCTGTGGAAATCCTGGAGCTTGACGCCGTGCGCACGCTCCTGGACGCGGGCTTTCACGTGGTGGCCGCAGGCGGCGGGGGCATTCCTGTGGTGCGCACTCCGCAGGGACTCTCCGGCGTGGACGCCGTTGTGGACAAGGATCTGGCCTCGTCCAGGCTGGCCGGTCAGCTCGGAGCCAAGCTCCTGGTGATCTCCACCGCCGTGGAGCGGGTGGCGCTCAATTTCGACACCCCGCTTGAGACGCCGCTTTCGCGCGTGGATCTGCCCACCATCAAGGCCTTCCTGGCAGAGGGGCATTTCGCGCCCGGCTCCATGGCCCCCAAAATCCAGGCCGCCGTTGATTTTCTCGAAGCGGGCGGCGAAGAAGTGATCATAACCAAGCCGGCAACACTGGGCCGCGCCCTTTCAGGGGACGCAGGCACGCATATCATACGATAAGGAGAACACATGGACGCCGTGCGCGTGAAAGAACTCATCCGCTCCCTTGGCCGCCTGAACTTCAAGGGCATGTACGACCAGGACTTCCTGCTCACCTGGGAGAAGTCCGACGCCGAAATCCAGGCCACCTTCCACGTGGCGGAGATACTGCGCGGCCTGCGCGAGCTTGGTTTCTCCTGCCGGGTGTTCGATTCGGGGCTGGCCGTGTCCATCTTCCGCGACAACTCCACCCGCACCCGCTTCAGCTTCGTGTCCGCCGCCAACCTTCTGGGCCTCACCCCCCAGGACCTGGACGAGGGCAAATCCCAGATCGCCCACGGCGAGACCGTGCGCGAGACCGCCAACATGGTCTCCTTCATGGCCGAGGTCATCGGCATCCGCGACGACATGTTCATCGGCAAGGGCAACGCCTACATGCGCGAAGTGTCCAAGGCCGTGCGCGAGGGTTTCCAGGAGGGCGTGCTGCCCACCCGCCCGACGCTCGTGAACCTGCAGTGCGACATCGACCATCCCACCCAGGCCATGGCCGACATGCTGCACCTCATCAACCATTTCGGCGGCGTCGAGAACCTGAGGGGCAAGAAGATCGCCATGACCTGGGCCTATTCGCCCTCCTACGGCAAGCCCCTGTCCGTGCCCCAGGGCGTCATCGGCCTCATGACCCGCTTCGGCATGGACGTGGCCCTGGCGCACCCCAAGGGCTACGAGATGATGCCCGAGGTCATGGACGTGGCCGCGAAGAACGCCAAGGCCTCCGGCGGCACCTTCAGCGCGTCCAACTCCATGCAGGAGGCCTTCGCTGACGCGGACATCGTCTACCCCAAGAGCTGGGCGTCGTTTGCCGCCATGGAACAGCGCACGGACCTGTACGCAAAGAACGACTGGGACGGCATCAAGGCCCTGGAGAAGAAGCTCCTGGCCGAGAACGCCAAGCACAAGGACTGGGAGTGCGACGAGAAGCTCATGGCCACCACCAAGAACGGCCAGGGGCTCTATTTGCACTGCCTCCCGGCGGACATCACCGGCGTGTCCTGCGAGCAGGGCGAAGTGGCCGCCAGCGTGTTCGACCGCTACCGCGTGCCGCTGTACCAGCAGGCCAGCTACAAGCCGTACACCATCGCGGCCATGATGCTCCTGGCCAAGAAGAGGAACCCCGCCCAGACGCTTGAAAGGCTGCTGGAAGAGGGGAAAGAGCGAGTGAAGTAGGGGAGGGGGAATGCTCCGGCGGCCAGAGAGGAAACTTTTTGGAAAAAAGTTTTCCTCTCTGGACTCTCCTTCAAAAACTTTTAGTGGGCTTCGCATTCGAGCACGGCAGTATGTCGTTTGGGAGAAGGTAGGGAGCGGACGCGTCCCGTACAGTTGATGCCGAAGCGAGCATTCAGCTGTTTTTGAGCGTGCTTGTTGTCGTGCTGGGGACTGCAACTCTCGTCTCTCGTCTCGCGTACAGGGAGCAAAGAACTACCTTCTCGTTGATTCATGTTTTGATGAGATAGAATGGTGCTTCTGCTGTTGATATGTATTGTGGCAGTCGCGTTCGGCGAGACAGGCAACAAACCGTGTGGCTCGCTCATGTTGTCTTGCATCTGAGCGCGGCAGTACGGGGTTTCGGCGGCGGGTGGGGGTTGTCACGGTCGTGTCCTGCGCGGCGGGCGACGAATCGTCTTCAAATCGGTTCTAGCCCGCCGCGCAGGCGCGAACGGGACAGCCCCACCCGCAGCACCCGACGAGAAGCTGATTTGCAGGGTCCGGGGCAGCGCCCCAGCATGGGAGCATCACGCCGATGATTAAGCTCACGTTGAACGGCCAACCGGCCTCCTACTCCGGCGACCCGGCGCTGCCGCTTCTCTCCTGGCTGCGCGACCACATGGGCATCCTCTCCCCCAAGGACGGCTGCTCCGGCCAGGCCGCCTGCGGCGCGTGCCTCGTCGAGATAAACGCCAAGGCCGCGCTGGCCTGCTCCACCCCCATGTCCAAGCTCGCGGGCGCGAGCGTCGTGACCATCGAGGGCTTTCCCGGTGCGCTCAGGCGCACCCTGGGTGCGGCTTTCGCGGCAAAAGGCGCTGTCCAGTGCGGCTTCTGCACGCCCGGATTTTTGACCCGCACCAAGATTCTGCTGGCTTCCAACCCAACCCCCACCCGCGAGGACATCGCCAAGGCGTTGCGCTTCAACCTGTGCCGCTGCACCGGCTACGTGAAGATCGTGGACGCGGTTCTTGAAGCGGCGCGTGCCCTGCGTGACGGCGACGAGCCTATCCTGCCGGACAAACCCGGCATGGGCGGGCGCGTGGCCAAGATCGGCGCGGTGGAGCGCGCCCTTGGGCAGACCCCCTTCACGGCGGACATGTACCTTCCCGGCATGGTGCACGGCGCGGCGGTATTCTCCGAGCACCCACGGGCGCGGGTGCTCTCCGTGGACGTCAGCGGCGCGCTGGCCGCGCCGGGCGTGGTGCGCATCGTCACGGCTGCGGACGTTCCGGGCGAGCGCACCACGGGAATCTTGCGCAAGGACTGGCCCATCCTGGTGGCCGAAGGCGAGACCACGCGCTACATCGGCGACGTTCTGGCCCTGGTGGCTGCAGAGTCGGAAGCCCAGGCGCGGGCGGCGGCCAGGCTGGTGCGGGTTTCCTACGAGGTGCTGGAGCCGGTCACGGACGTGGACGTTGCCCTCACCGGCGACGTGCTGCTGCACGAGGGCGGCAACGTCCTGGCCCGCAAGACGATCACGCGCGGCTGCCCGGTGGAGGACGCGCTTGCGGCGTCGTACCTCGTGGCGCGCGGCGTGTTCATCACGCCCGCCGTGGAGCACGGCTACCTGGAGACCGAGTGCGGCCTGGCCCAGCCCGAGGGCGATGGAGTTCGCGTCTACAGCCAGAGCCAGGGCATCTGGCACGACAAGCTGAACATCGCCCGCATGCTGGGCCTGCCGGAGGACGCGGTGCGCGTCACCCGCGTGGATGCTGGCGGGGCCTTCGGCGGCAAGGAGGATCTTTCGGCCCAGGGACACGCGGCGCTCCTGGCGTTTCTGACCGGACGCCCGGCCAAAGTGCGCTTCTCGCGCCCGGAGTCCCTGCGATTTCATCCCAAGCGCCACGCCATGCGCATGGAGTACGCCCTGGGCTGCGACCATGAGGGCCGCCTGACCGCGCTCAAGGCGCGCATCACAGGCGACACCGGGGCCTATGCCTCGCTCGGCGGCCCGGTGATGGCGCGAGCCGCCAACCACGCCACCGGAGCCTACAGCGTGCCCTGCGTGGACATCGAGTCCGTGGCGGTGTTCACCAACAACATCCCGGCCGGGGCCATGCGCGGTTTCGGGGTGAATCAGGTGACGTTCGCCATGGAGAGCCTGATGGAGGAACTCTGCGCCAAGGGCGGCTTCGACCCCTGGCAGATGCGCTGGGACAACGCCCTGGACGAGGGGCGCATCACCGCCAGCGGCCAGCGCCTGGGCGGCGGCATCGGGCTTCGCCGCACGCTGGAGGCCGTGCGCGAGGCCTGGAAGGGAGCACGGCACGCGGGCCTGGCCTGCGCCATCAAGAATACCGGCATCGGCGGCGGCATCCTGGAAGAATGCCTGGTGCGCCTCGCGGTGCTGGACGGCGGACGGGTGCGCCTGGACCACGGCTGGACCGAGATGGGCCAGGGCATCGACACAGTGGCCGCGCAGGTGCTGTGCGAGACGCTCGGGTGGACGGACATTTCGCGCGTGGACGTGGTGGCGGACACGTCCTCCAAGGCGCTGGCCGGGTCCACCACGGCCAGCCGGGGCACTTTCCAGCTTGGCCGGGCGGTCATCGAGGCCGGACGCGCCCTGGCGGCGGGGATCGCAGGTGCGGCAAATCTTGAGGCGCTCGCGGGCCAGGTGTTCCAGGGCCGCTACGTCAGCGACGACACCCAGGCCGACGGCCCTCCCGGCAATGTGCGCAGCCACGTATCCTACAGTTTCGCCACGCATTTGGCTATTCTGGACGAATCTGGCAAGGTCCAAAAGATCGTCGCCGCCCACGACGCCGGGCGCGTGGTCAACCCCATGCTCTGCGAGGGGCAGGTGGAGGGCGGCGTGGTCATGGGCCTTGGCTATGCGTTGTCGGAAAAGATGCCCGTGGAGAAGGGCCGCCTGACCTCGGAGAAATTCGGCGCGCTTGGCATCCCCAAGATCACCGACGTGCCCGAAATCGAGGTGATCCTGGTGGAAGGCGCGGACCCGGAAGGCCCCTACGGAGCCAAGGGCGTGGGCGAG
The DNA here is from genome assembly GCA_046566965.1 of Acidobacteriota bacterium. Lineage (GTDB taxonomy): Bacteria > Desulfobacterota > Desulfovibrionia > Desulfovibrionales > Desulfovibrionaceae > Fundidesulfovibrio. Next base: position 11,646 of record JBKICU010000021.1, on the reverse strand, counting down.
ATCGGCTGCATCCCCACCGCCGCCGCAGTGGCCAACGCCTTTTACCGATTCGATGCCAAACCCAGGCGCACTCTGCCATTGACGAAACCAGCCGGAGACAAGACGTGACCCTGTACCTGAAAGACGCCACCTGGCTCGATCCCGCCAGCTTCGCCCTGACCACCACCCATCTGGCCGTGGACCAGGGCCCCTTGGGCAACGCCACCCCCGTGGCCGCCATCCCGCCGAACAAACCGGTCCTGGACTGCGCCGGGCGGCTGGTGACCCGCTCCTTCGCCTGCGGGCATCACCACATCTATTCGGCCCTGGCGCGCGGCATGCCGCCAGCGCCCAAGACGCCAACGAACTTTGTGGAGATACTGGAGAACATCTGGTGGCGGTTGGACAAGTGCCTGGACCGCGACATGGTGGAAGCCTCGGCCCTGGCCGCAGCCATGGCCTGCGCCAAAGCGGGCGTCACCTTCGTCATCGACCACCATGCCTCGCCGGCTTTCGTGGAAGGGAGCCTGAAGACCATCGCCGCCGCGTTCGAGCGCGTAGGCATCGGGCATCTGCTCTGCTACGAGATGAGCTGCCGCGACGGCGAGGCCGTGAAGGAAGCCGGGCTGGCCGAGACCGACGCCTATCTGGCTGGCGGACGCAAGGGCCACGTGGGCCTGCACGCCTCCTTCACCGTGGACGACGATCTTTTGGGCCGCGCCGTGGACTTGGCCCGCAAGCACGGGGCGGGCATCCACATCCACGTGGCGGAGGATGCCGCGGACCAGCGCCACTGCCTGGACACCTACGGCAAGCGCGTGGTTGAGCGGTTGCGCGACGCCGGGGCGCTTGATCTGCCGCGCTCCATCCTGGCCCACTGCGTCCACCTGGACGAATCGGAGCGCGAGCTGGTGCGCAACTCCCAGGCCTGGGTGGTCCAGAACACCGAGAGCAACCAGAACAACGCGGTCGGGCTCACGGGCTATGCGGATTTCGGCATGCGGGTGATGCTGGGCACCGACGGCATGCACTCGGACATGCTGCGCTCCGCCAGGGCCGCCTATCTGGCCGGGCAGGCGCTGGAGGGCGTCTCGTCGCTCCAGGCCTATCGCAGATTCCGGGCCGTGCACGCGCTCATCGCCGGGACCGGCGCGCCGGGCGACACCGGCAACAACCTGGTGGTGCTCGATTACGACAGCCCCACCGACGTCACCCAGGCCAACTTCCCCGGCCACTTCGTGTACGGCCTGGATGCGAGGCATGTGAGGACGGTCATTGCGCAAGGGAAAGTGATCGTGGAGGAGGGCAGGCTGGTCAGCGTGGACGAGGGCGAGATCCTGGCCCAGGCCCGCGAGCAGGCCCGCAGGCTGTGGGCGGCGCTGGAGGAGAGGTAGCGTTTGTGTCGGCGAGTGCGGGGTGAGCGTTGGGTGGGTCGTGTGGGAAGCCTCCGGCGGCCAAAGGGACGAATCCCCCTATAGGGTTCGTCGGGGCTTGTTCGGGTATGCACGCGAGGCGGCATTTTCGGTGAACTCTCCCGCCAAACAAAGTGACGTGACAGTATCATGAGGCCGGTTAACCCAATGCGAATCCTTGTGGCCGGAGGCACGGTAGCCACTGCGTCCGGCAGCTTCCGGGCGGATGTGCGGGCCGAGGGAGGGGTCATCCTGGAGGTGGGCGAGAATCTGGCGCGTGACGGCGCGCAGGTTCTGGACGCCTCGGGCCTGCTGGTGATGCCCGGCGGGGTGGACGTGCACACGCACTTCGGCCTGGACCTTGGCTTCGCGCACGTTGCCGACGACTTTTATCACGGCACCAAGGCTGCGGCCATGGGCGGCGTCACCTGCATCGTGGAGCATCCGGGCTTCGGCCCGGCTGGGTGCGGCCTGCTGCACCAGATCGAAGCCTTCAAGGCCCTGGCCGACGGGCGATGCTGCGTGGACTACGGCCTGCACGGCGTGGCCCAGGGGGACGGGCATTTCGACGGCCTGGAGGAACTGGCCCGCGCCGGGTGTCCCTCCATCAAGGCCTATACCACATATGGCGGACGCCTGGGCGAGGACGCCCTGGGCGCGCTGATGAAAGCGGCAGCGTCCTCGCCCTTGCCCGTAGTTGTTGCCGTGCACTGCGAGGACCACGCCCTGGTGAGCTATCTGGCCGCCCAGTATCGCCGCCGCGCCCCGCATGACCCCATGAGCCACGCCCGCTCCCGTCCGGACTACGCAGAGGCCCTGGCCGTGCGACAGGCTGCGGCCCTGGCCCGCGCGGCAGGGGCCACGCTCTACGTGGTGCATCTCTCCAGCGCGCTTGGCCTTCGCGCGGTGCAGGAAGCCCAGGCCGAGGGCGTGCGGGTCGTCGCCGAGACCTGCCCGCAGTACTTGTTGCTGGACGAAACGCGCTATCAGGGACCGGACGGGCTTGCCTGCGTCATGGCCCCGCCGCTTCGGCACGCGGCGGACCGGGAAGCCCTGTGGCGCGGTCTGCGCGATGGTTCGATCTCCGTGGCGGCCACCGACCACTGCGCCTTCTCCCTGGCGGATAAGCTCCGGCTGGGAGGGGTGACGGACGATTCTGGCGTGGCCGGGTCGAACGAAGCGTCCAGGGTTTCCGACGCTTCCGAAGCAACGGGAGAGGCTGGCCGGTCCGGGCCTGCCGCACCCGACATTTTTGACTGCCCCGGCGGTATCCCCGGCGTGCAGACCCGCCTGCCGCTGCTCTATACCTTCGGCGTCCTGGCCGGGCGCATAACGCTTGAGCGCTTCGTGGAGGTGTGCTGCACCGCCCCGGCCCGCGTCATGGGCTTAACGAGCAAAGGCCGCCTGGAGCCTGGGTTCGACGCGGACATAACCGTGCTGGACCCGCAGGCCGAACGTGTGATCAGCGCAGCGACTCTCAGCCAGCATGTGGACTACACCCCCTTCGAAGGCATGGCCGCGCGCGGCTGGCCGCGGCACGTGCTCTCGCGCGGGTGGGCCGTGGTCAGGGACGGCGAGTTCGCAGGAGAACCGGGTTGGGGCCGGTTCGTGCATCGCTCTCTGGAGACCTCATGAAGAAATCCGACGCCTTCTTTCCCGCCTCAGCCGCAACGCTTCTGGGCTGGATGCTGGACGATCTGACGCGCGGCGAAATATTCGGCATCGCCCGCAGCCTGTTTTTCACGCCCAATACCGCCGATCCCTTCCGCACCAGCCGTTTCGGCAGGCTGTTGGAAACGCCCCTTGGCGTGGCGGCCGGGCCGCACTCCCAGATGGCCCAGAATATCGTGGCCGCGTGGCTGTGCGGGGCGCGCTTCATCGAGCTCAAAACCGTGCAGGTGCTGGACGAGCTCAACGTCACCAAACCCTGCATCGAGGCCCGCGACGAGGGCTACAACTGCGAGTGGTCCCAGGAACTGAGGCTCGAGGAATCCTTCGGCCAGTATCTGGCGGCCATGGTCCTGCTGTGCGTTTTGCGAGACGCCCTGGGGCATCCGCGCATAGACAGTGGAGACGGGCCGGGCTTCATCCTGAACATGAGCGCGGGCTACAACCTGGAGGGCCTGAAAAGCCCCACCATGCGCCGCTTCCTGGACCGCATGGCCTCCTGCCCGCAAGAGGTCGAGGCGCTGCGCGCGAGCCTCATCCCGCTCTATCCCCGGCTGGAAACGCTCACTCTGCCTGATTTCGTGTCCGACAACCTTACTCTGTCCACCATGCACGGCTGCCCCCCGGACGAGATAGAGCGCATCGCCCGGCACTTCCTGGATGAGCGGCGCATGCACACCTGCGTGAAGCTCAATCCCACGCTGCTGGGGCCTGACGCGGTGCGCGGCTTGGTGAACGGGAAGCTCGGCTACCCGGTGACCATCCCGGACGAGGCCTTCGGGCACGACCTCAGGTTCGCTGAGGCCGTGGACCTCATCGGCTCGCTTCAGGAGGCGGCGCAAAAGAGCGGCGCGCATTTCGGAGTGAAGCTCACCAACACCCTGGAGGTGGTCAACGCCGGGCGCCTGCCCGCAGGCGAGAAGATGCTCTATCTGTCCGGGCGCGCCCTGCACCCCGTGAGCATCGCCCTGGCAGCCAAACTTCGGGAGACGTTCGGGGACGGCCTGGACATCTCCTTCTGCGCGGGCGTGGACGCCTTCAACGCAGGCGCGGTGCTGGAGGCGGGGTTGAGCCCCGTCACGGTATGCACCGACCTGCTGAAACCCGGCGGCTATGGACGCCTGCGCCAGTGCGTGGAGGCCATGCGCAACGCGCCCAAGCTGGATATTTCCGAGTACGCGCTCCAGGCGGCGGACGATCCGCGTTACCGCAAAGACGCCCACCCGTACCCGTCCATCAAGGGCGCGCGGGATCTGACGCCGTTCGACTGCGCGGCTGCACCCTGCATGGAAGCCTGCGGCGCAGGGCAGGATATACCGGGCTATCTGCGGCAGGCCGCCCAGGGGCGCTTCGACGACTCCCTGGCCGTGATTAAGGCCACCAACCCCTTCCCGAACCTGCTGGGCGCGTTCTGCGACCGCCTCTGCCAGCCCCGCTGCAACCGCATCCATATGGACCGCCCGGTGCGCATCCGGGAGGTCAAGCGCGTGGCCGCGCAGGCGGGGGCTTCAGCGCCTGGGATCGGCCTGGAGGCGGCGACCCACACCCCTTCGGAGGGGAAGGAGGGCGAGACTGGCTCCGCTGGGCTGGCCGCAGAGACGGGACAAGGGGCAGAGCGCGTCGCCGTGCGCGGATCGGGTCTCGCCGGGCTCAGCTGCGCGTACTATCTGGCGCGATCCGGCGTCGGCGTGGATGTGTACGGCCCCTGCCCGAAGAGTCAGGCCAAGCTGCTGGCCTCCCCGGCGGGCAAGCGCGACGTTGAGGCCATTTTGGCTGCGGGCGTGCGGCTGCTTGACGGCGAGGCTCCGGCGCACGCCCTGGATTGCGCAGGAATTGACAGTTCGTCCGGCCTGAATGCAGGAGCTGATGCCGGAGCCGCCACGGAGCCGGGCGCACTGGCCGCCGCCGTGGGACGAGGCCGGGCAGCAGCCCTGGCCTACCTCACGACGCACGAACCCGTGATGTCCCATATGTCCCAGATGGGCCAGGCCGCACCGGCTTCAGGTACAATCGCCTCAGTCCATGCTTTTCAGGCGCAACACCCCGGCTTAATGGATCCGCTGGATTTTCAGGATCTTGCCCGCGAGAAGGCCACCCGCCGCCTTGGTCCCGAGCGTGTGGACACTCCCGTGGACGCCAGCCGCGAGGCCTCGCGCTGCCTGCGTTGCGACCAGGTCTGCTCCATATGCGTCACCGTCTGCCCCAATCGGGCCAACATCGCCGTGCGCCGCCAGGACTCCTGGCCGCTGTACTACCCGGTGCAGCGGGCGGTGCGCCGTGGCGAAACCGTCGCCGTGGAGACGCTGGGGAGCGTCCCTGTGGCCCAGCGCGTCCAGGTGGTGAACCTGGCGGACTTCTGCAACGAGTGCGGCAACTGCGCCGTGTTCTGCCCCACCTCCGGCGCGCCCTATCGCCACAAGCCGCGCCTGCACCTCTCCCGCGAGAGCTTCGAGGCTGCCGGGGAGGGGGCCTGGTTCCGCGAACCCTGGAGCATGGAGGCCGTAATCCAGGGCTCGGCCATGTCCGTGACCTCCACCTTTTTCGGCGGGCGCGCGGTCCTGAAGGTGAAAACGCCGGAATTCACGGCGCTTCTGGACGCCAAAAACCTGGAAGCGGCCTCCGTGACGCTGGCTTCCGGCGTCCTGAGGGCCGAACTGGCACTGGCGGCCCAGGCCGCCATGCTGTATGCTCTCGCGCTCACGATCCACCCCATTTTATCGGAACCTTCATGTTGAGCTGTCTGCGCATCGTCATCCGGGGCGCTGGCGATCTGGCCACGGGCGTGGCCCTTCGCCTGCACCGCTCCGGCTTTACCCGGCTGGCGATGCTCGAGCGCGCGAACCCCGTGGCCGTGCGCCGCCGGGCCTCGTTTTGCGAGGCCGTGCGCCTTGGCGAACACTCGGTGGAGGGCGTCACGGCCCAACTGGCGGATAATCCCGCCGATGTGGAACTGATCCAGTCAAAGGGGCGCATCCCCGTGCTGGTGGACCCTCAGAACCTCGCGCTGGGCCTGCTTAAGCCCGACGTGCTGGTGGACGCGGTCATTGCCAAGCGCAACCTGGGGACGACCATCCATGACGCGCCGCTGGTCATCGGCCTGGGGCCGGGGTTCACCGCCGGGCAGGACGTCCACCGGGTGGTGGAGACGCACCGGGGCATCGGCCTTGGGCGGGTGATCGCCTCGGGCGCGGCCCAGCCCAACACCGGCGTTCCCGCCTCGGTGATGGGCTACGCGTCCGAGCGGGTGTTGCGCGCTCCGGCGGACGGCATATTCACGACCGGGCTGGACATAGGTCACATGGTGAGCGCCGGGCAGTCCGTGGGCGTGGTGGCGGGAGAGCCTGTAATCTCTCAGATTTCCGGCGTGCTGCGCGGCCTTCTGCCCCATAAGGCCCAGGTGGCGAAAGGCATGAAGCTGGGCGACGTGGACCCGCGCGGCCACGCCGTGGACTGCGCGCGTGTCTCCGACAAGGCCCTGGCCATCGGCGGCGGCGTGCTGGAAGCCATATTGGAACGATACAACACCGGGCCCGGCCAGTGCGGGCAGGAGGAGGGAGCCCCGTGGCCATCGGCGACTCCGTAAGACGAGTGGACGGCCCGTCCAAGGTGACGGGGCGCGCCCGCTACACCGGCGACCTGGCGCTGCCCGGCATGCGCTGGGCCAAGTACGTGCGCTCGCCCATCGCCCACGGGCGGGTCACGCGCATCGATGCGTCCAAGGCCCTGGCCCTGCCGGGCGTGGACGCGGTCTTCACTTTTCAGGACGTGCCGGACGTGCTGTTCCCCACGGCGGGGCACCCCTGGCACCTGGACCCCGGCCACCGCGACGTTGCCGATCGGGTGCTTTTGACCGGGCACGTGCGCTACCACGGCGACGAGGTGGCCGTGGTGGTGGCCCGCGACGAACTCACCGCCGAACAGGCCGCGCGGCTGGTGGAGGTGGACTACGAGGAACTCCCCGTGGTCACCACCCCCCGGGCAGCCCTGGCCGAGGGCGCGCCCAGACTGCACCCCTCCGGCAACCTGCTGAAAAGCCACCGCTTCGCCTGCGCGCCCCCGGGCGCCTCTGTTTCCGATCCGCAGGAATTGCTGGCCCAGGCGGACGTCGTGGTATCCGGCAGCTACCACACCCCCATCGTGCAGCACTGCCACCTGGAAAACCACGTGGCCTACGCCTACATGGAGGACGACAAGCGCATCACCATCGTGTCCTCCACCCAGATTCCCCACATCTGCCGCCGCGTGGTGGGCCAGGCCCTGTCCATCCCCTGGAGCCGCGTGCGCGTGGTGAAGCCCTGCGTGGGCGGCGGGTTCGGGGCCAAGCAGGACGTGGTGCTGGAGCCCATGCTGGCGTTTCTCACCTGGAAGCTTGGCGGCCTGCCCGTGAAGATGGAGCTCACCCGCGAGGAGTGCATGCTGGCCACGCGCACCCGCCACGCCTTCGACATCACGGGAAAGCTCGGCGTCACGCGCGAGGGCCGCATCACGGCCATCAGCCTGGAGGCCTTTTCCAACACCGGGGCCTACGCCTCCCACGGCCACTCCATCGCGGCCGCGGGCGGCGCGAAGTGCCCCTCGCTCTATCCGCGCGCGGCCTTCGAGTTCGCGGCCTCCACGGTGTACACCAACCTGCCCGTGGCCGGAGCCATGCGCGGCTACGGCTCGCCCCAGGTGCACTTCGCCCTGGACAGCCTTGTGGAGCAGGCCGCCCGCGAGCTCAAGATGGACCCGGTGGAATTTCGCCTTCAAAACGTCGGCCTGCCCGGCGAGACCAACCCCCTGAACAAGCGGGTCATCACCACCCACGGCGTCTCCGAGTGCCTGCGCACCGGCCGCGACGCCTTCGGGTGGGAGCGCCGCCGCGCCGCCATCGAAGCGCATAACGCCGCTGGCGGGCCTGTCCGCCGGGGCCTGGGCGTGGCCAACTTCAGCTTCAACACCGGCGTGTATCCCGTGTCCACGGAGCTTGGCGGGGCGCGCCTCCTCATGAACCAGGACGGAACGGTGCAGCTCATGGTCGGGGCCACGGAGATCGGCCAGGGCTCGGACACCGTGTTCACCCAGATGGCCGCGCAGGTGCTCGGCATCCCCATGGACCACGTGAACGTGGTCTCCACCCAGGACACCGACCTGACCCCGTTCGATCCGGGGGCTTACGCCTCCCGCCAGACCTTCACCTGCGCCCCGGCGGTCAAGGGCGCGGCGGAGCATCTGCGCGAACGCATCCTGGCGCACGCCGCCGCCATGACCGGGCGCGACGCGGCCACGCTTGACGTGCGCGACGCCGTGGTGGTCTGCGGCGACGAGGCCCTGGCCAGCCTGGAGGAGGTGTCCATGGACGCCTTCTACCACAAGGACCGGGGCGGGCAGCTTTTTGGCGAGTGCTCCCACAAGGTCACGGCCAATCCGCCGTCCTTCGGCTGCACCTTCGTGGAGGTGGAAGTGGACGTTCCCCTGTGCCGGGCGCGCGTGGTGGACATCCTGAACGTGCACGACGCGGGCGTTCTCATGAACCCCAAGCTGGCCGAAGGGCAGGTGCACGGCGGGCTGGCCATGGGCGTGGGCTGGGCCTTGAGCGAGGAAATCCTGGTGGACGCCAAATCCGGCAAGGTGCTGAACAACAACCTGCTGGACTACAAAGTCCCCACCTGCATGGACATGCCCGAACTCTCGGCCCTGTTTGTCCAGACCCGGGAGCCGAGCTCCGCCTTCGGCAGCAAGTCCCTGGGCGAGCCGCCGCTTCTCTCCCCCGCGCCCGCCATCAGGAACGCCGTGTGGGACGCCACGGGCGTGCGCGTGGACGAAATCCCCATGACCCCCAAGGTGTTGTTCAAACACTTCAAGGCGGCGGGGCTGTTATGATTTCCAACGCAAGGAGCGGACGCCATGTTCGCGGTTGAAAAGTATGTGAAGGCCCAAAGCGTGGCCGAGGCCGTGCGCCTTTTGGCCGCAGACCCCTTCGCCGTGCCCATTGCGGGCGGCACGGACATCCTGGTGAAGCTGCGCGAAGGCCACCGGGAGTACGCCAATCTGGTGGACATCCACGCCATGCCGGAGCTGACGCCCATCACACTGGAGCCGGACGGTTCCCTGGCCGTGGGCGCCGGGGCCACCTTCACCCAGGTCATCGAGTCCGAACTGGTGCAGCGCCACAGCCCGGTGCTGGCCGAGGGCGCGTCCTGGGTGGCCGGGCCGCAGATCAGGAACGTCGGCACCGTGGGCGGCAACATCTGCAACGGCTCCGTGTGCGCGGACTCCGTGCCGCCGCTCCTGGTGCTGGACGCCGAACTTGAGCTCCAGGGGCCGCAGGGCCTTCGGCGCATCCCGCTGCGCGGCTTCCATACCGGACCGGGCAAGGTGGCGCGCGGCCATGCCGAGGTGCTCACCCGCATCGTCATTCCCGCAGCCCCCCCTAAATCGGCCGGCGCGTTCGGCGCGGCCAGCATCAAGTACGCCATGCGCCAGGCCATGGACATCACCACCATCGGCTGCGCCGCCTCGATCCTGCTTGATGGCGACCGCATCCAGTGGCTGAAGCTGGCCTTTTCCGTGGCCGCGCCAACGCCCGTGCGCTGTCCGGCAGCCGAGGCCGCAGCGCAGGGCCAGCATCTGGACACCAATACCATTGCCGCCGTGCAGGAGGCCGTGGCCGCCGACGTGTCGCCGCGCACCTCCTGGCGCGCTCCGGCAGACTTTCGCCTGCATATCATCCGGGAGCTGGCCGCCCGCGCCATCGACAAGGCCGCCAGCCGCTCCCGAAGGAGCATCTCGTGAGCCTCACCATCACAGTCACGATAAACGGCAAGCTCGAGTCCGCCCGGATAACGCCGGGCATGTCGCTTCTTGATTTCCTGCGCGCCCAGGGCCTCACCGGCACCAAGCAGGGCTGCGGCGTGGGCGAGTGCGGGGCCTGCACCGTCCTCGTGGACGGCACACCCGTGGACTCCTGCCTGTTCCTGGCGGTGTGGGCCGACGGCAAGGCCGTGCGCACCATCGAGGGCGAGGCGCGCGGGCACGAACTCTCGCCCGTGCAGGAGGCCTACCTGGAGGCCGGAGCCGTGCAGTGCGGCTACTGCACGCCGGGCCTGGTCATGACCACCACCGCCTTCGTGGAGAAGCACGCCGGAAAGCCCGTCAGCCGCGAGGACATCCGGCGCGGCCACGCCGGGAACCTGTGCCGCTGCACCGGCTACACCACCATCGTCAACGCCGTGGAGAGCTGCCTGAAAAAATGAGCCTCCCAGTCCGCGCTTTTCGCTTTTGTGAATATGTGCTAGGCGCGCAAATCGACACCCGTTCAAAACGAACCACCCGGAACTCATCCCAAGGAGTAATGAACCGATGATAGGCAAGACCCTCCGCACGCTGGCCGCTGCCGCCGCCGTTTTGTGCCTGGCCCTGCCGGCCCTGGCCCAGACTCCCGTCAAGTTCACCCTGGACTGGAAGTTCGAAGGCCCTGCCGCCCCGTACTTCATCGCCGCCGCCAAGGGCTACTTCAAGCAGGCGGGCCTGGACGTGACCATCGATTCCGGCAACGGCTCCTCCGGAGCCGTGAACCGCGTGGCCACCGGGGCCTACGACATCGGCTTCGCGGACATCAACTCGCTTATCGAGTTCAACGCCCAGAACCCGGACAAGGCCCTCAAGGCCGTGTTCATGGTCTACGATTACCCGCCCTTCGCCATCTTCTCCATGAAGAAGGCCGGAATCGCCAAGCCCGCCGATCTGGCCGGAAAAACTCTCGGAGCGCCCATCTTCGACGCCCCCCGCAAGACCTTCTCCGCCTTCGCCAAGGCCGTGAACCTGGACCCCGCCTCCGTCACCTGGCAGACAATGGACCCGCCGCTGCGCGAGCCCATGCTGATCCGCGGCGACGTGAACGCCATTTCCGGCTTCTACTTCACGAGCCTGCTCAATCTGGAAAAGGCCGGGGTCAAGGCCGAGGACCTGAACATCTTCAAGTACCCGGATTTCGGCGTGAAACTCTACGGCAACGCCATCATCATAAGCCCCGAGATGGCCAAAAAGCCCGAACTGGTGAAGGGATTCCTGGCCGCCGTGGCCAAGGGCTGGAAGGAAGCCATCGCCGACCCCAAGGCCGCCATCGCCTTCGTCAAGGAAAAGGACGGCCTCATCGACGCCGCCCTGGAAGAAAAACGCCTGAAGCTCTGCGTGGACATGTGCATCGCCACGCCCTTCGTGAAGGAAAACGGCATGGGCGGCGTGGACCCGGCGCGCCTGGCCAAGGCCATCGAGGAGGCTTCGATCTCCTTCGGCCTGAAGACCACCCCCAAGCCCGAGCAGGTGTTCGACGCGTCCTTCATGCCTGCCAAGGAAGATCGCAAGGTATTCTAAACTGGGCTCCGCCCAGACCCGCAAGGGCTCTGCCCTTGACCCGCCAGGGGGAGAAGCCTCCCCCTGGACCCGGCTTTCCGCTTCGCGTCGTGCGCGGGCGGGTTGAGTCTGCATCCACATGACGCGGTATTGCATTGGGAGCCTATCCGGTGAGAAACCGATTCGTAGAACTGACCAGCGTCGACCTGGCCTACACCGAGGACTCAGACGCCCTGGCCGTGCGGGACTTGTC